>DATIWJ010000085.1:0-90744 GCA_035519415.1 Pseudolabrys sp. | reverse complement strand
AGCCGTACGGTCACCAATTGCAGGCGCCACAGCCGCGGCACCGCACACACTTGAAAGGCGCGGCTAGGCGGCCGGCCTGTGTTCGGAATCGCGGGAGGATGCGTTCAAATCCCCGGTTCGCTCTTCCGTCTCGGCAAGCTGACAATACGTGCGCCACAGTTGCTCGTACCTCTCGCGACTGTCCTCGTCGTGAGTCCGTCTCGCCAGGTCGGCGCACCAGCGCCACGTCAGCTAATCCGCGACAACCGCTGTGCCTTCAATTTCGACCTTGGCGCGGGGCTCCAGCAGCCCGGCAACCACCAACAGGGTCATTGCCGGAAAATGCCGGCCGATTGTCCGACGATAGGCCTCCCCGATCTCTTGTCTGCGGGCGGCATATTCGGCCTTGTCGGTCACGTACCAGTTAAGCCGCACCAGATGACGCGGCTCGCCACCCGCAACTGCGAGGACGTCGACGATATTTTTCAGTGCCTGCTCAACCTGAGCGACAAAATCATCGCTTTCGAATTGCGCCAACGCGTTCCAGCCGACCTGGCCGGCAATGAAAACCTGCCGGCCTTGCGCAGCAATGCCGTTCACATAGCCTCTCGGCGCCGCCCAGTGCGTCGGCTGCAAAATTTCAAACGCGCTTTTGCTCATTGTGACTGTTCTCGCAATTTGAAACGTTGAATTTTTCCGGTCTGCGTCTTCGGCAAGCCGTCGACGAATTTCACCAAGCGCGGATATTTATACGGCGCAATGGTTGCCTTGACGTGGTCCTGCAGGATCTTGATGCGCAGATTGTCGGCCACGACTCCGGCCTTGAGCACAACAAAGGCCGACACCACCTGCCCCCGATCGACATCGGCGGCGCCAATCACGGCACATTCCGCAACATCAGGATGCGATAACAGCGCCGCCTCGACTTCCGGGCCGGCGATGTTGTAGCCGGCCGAGACGATCATGTCGTCGTTGCGGGCTGCGAAATGGAATCGTCCGTCTTCGTCCCGAATAAACGCGTCACCGGTGACATTCCAGCCATCGCTGACGTAGTTCTTCTGCCGTTTGTCCGCGAGATAGCGGCAGCCGGTCGGACCGCGCACCGCCAACCGTCCGACCGTCCCGGCTGGCATCTCGTTCATGTTGGCATCGACAATCTTGGCTTCATATCCAGCAACCGGCCGCCCGGTCGCACCGGGCAACGCATCTCCGACCCGGCTCGTAATAAAGATGTGCAGCATCTCTGTCGAACCAATGCCGTCGAGGATCGGCTTGCCGGTCCGGCGAGTCCAATCCTCGAACACCGGCGCCGGCAAGGTCTCGCCAGCTGAAACGGCGAGCCGCAACGACGACAGATTGGCGCCCTGGTCCATCGCTGCCATCATCGCGCGATATGCGGTCGGGGCGGTGAACGAGATCGTCGCCTTATAGGTCTCGATGATCTGCACCATGTTGGCCGGTGATGCGTTTTCGAGTAGCGTCGCGGTGGCGCCAAAGCGAAGCGGGAAAATCGCCAGGCCGCCGAGACCGAAGGTGAAGGCCAAAGGCGGCGAGCCAACGAACACGTCCTCCGGCGTCACATTGAGAACTTCCTTGGCGTAGCCATCGGCGATGATCAGCAAGTCGCGATGGAAATGCATCGTGGCCTTGGGTTCGCCAGTGGTGCCGGAAGTGAAGCCGAGCAACGCGACGTCGTCGCGCCCCGTCGCCACCGCGTCGAACTTCACCGGCTTGTCAAGCGCGATGCGGTCAAGTTCGGCGTCATGATTGGACGTACCATCGAAATTGACGACCTGCTTGAGGAATTTGCTCGCCTTGGCGCAGGCCACCAATTCGTCGGCGATGCGGCTGTCGGTCAAGGCCAGCGCAATCTCGGCCTTGTCGACAATCTTGCCGAGTTCGCCGGCGCGAAGCATCGGCATGGTGTTGACGACAACCGCACCCGCTTTCGTGGCGGCGAGCCAGGCCGCGACAAGCGCCGGGTTGTTGCCTGAGCGGATCAAGACGCGATTGCCTGGCTTGACCCCGTAGTTCTCGACGAGCGCGTGTGCCAGCCGGTTTGACCAGTCGGTCAGTTCCTTGTAGGTGCGCCGGCGGCCGTTGCCGATCAGCGCAATACGATCGCCGAAACCCCGCTCGACCATGCGATCCGTCAATTCGACGGCGGCATTCAAGCGCTCTGGATACTGAAATTCCGGACGGTCGAGCAGGATGTCCGGCCACTGATCGAACGGCGGAAGATTGTCACGGGCGAAGGTATCGACATGCGCGGTCGGTCCAAGCTTGATGTTTCGAGTCATGTCAGTGGCCTGCGGCAGATGAAAGCGCGGATCGGGCGATGATGATTTTCTGGACGTCGGAAGCACCCTCATAAATGCGCAACGCGCGAATTTCACGATAGAGCGTCTCGACCGGATGCCCAGCCCGCACGCCGTCGCCGCCGTGGATCTGCACGGCCGCGTCGATCACGCGCTGCGCCGATTCGGTAGCGTAAAGCTTCGCCATCGCCGCCTCGCGCGTCACGCGCGCCGCACCCGTGTCCTTGGTCCAGGCGGCGCGATAGACGAGGAGCGCCGCGGCATCGATCTCCAGCGCCATATCGGCGACATGCCCCTGCACCATCTGCAATTCCGATAGCGGTGCACCGAACAATTCGCGGCTTTTGGCGCGTTTGAGTGTTTCAGCAAACGCGCGTCGCGCAAAACCGAGCGCGGCGGCGCCGACCGAGGTGCGGAACACGTCGAGCGTCGCCATCGCTATCTTGAAGCCGTCGCCGTTCGCCCCGATCAGATCGGCGGCACCGACCCGGCAGTTCTTAAACGCGAGGCGTGCAAGAGGATGCGGCGCGATCGTTTCGATGCGCTCGGCGACCAACAGGCCGGGGTTGTCGCCGCGCACGACGAACGCCGAAAGCCCTTTCGCTCCGCGAGCCTCGCCAGTGCGGGCAAATACGACATAAAGATCGGCGATGCCGCCGTTCGAGATCCAGGTTTTCTCGCCGTCGAGGGCGTAGCCGTCGCCGTCGCGCCGCGCCGTCGTTGAAATATTGGCGACGTCAGATCCAGAAGCCGGCTCGCTCAACGCAAATGCCGCAATCGCCGCGCCGCTGCGGGTTTTCGGCAGCCATTGGGCTTTTTGAGCGGCCGTGCCGAACAGTGAAATCGGGCCGGCGCCAAGACCCTGCATCGCGAAGGCAAAATCGGCGAGGCCGGAATGACGCGCCAGCGTCTCGCGGATCAATGCCAGTGTGCGAACGTCGATTTTCTCCGACGGGTCGTCGCCGGGTGCGCTGTGCTTGAGCCAGCCATCGCGTCCGAGCTTGAGCACCAGTTCGCGGCAAACGGCATCAACGTTGCGGTGATCGACATGTCCGCAATGCTCCGCCGCCCAGCTTTCCAGCCGTTCAGCCAGCGCCCGGTGGCGCTCCTCGAAAAACGGCCAATTGAGAAAACTGCGGTCAAGCATCGCTCAATTTCCAGCGAATTGCGGTTTCTGCCTGGCAACAAAGGCTTCATAAGCGCGGCGAAAATCCCGTGTCTGCATGCAGGCCGCCTGCGCAAGCGCCTCCGCCTCGATCGCCGCGTCGAGCGGCATGGCAAATTCCTGATGCAACATGGTCTTCGTCATTGCATGGGCGAACGTCGGCCCGCTGGCCAGCTGCTGCGCCAACGTCATCGCTTCTGCTTCAAGCTTGTCCGCGCCGACAATACGATTGAAAAAACCCCAACGCTCGCCCTCCTCCGCTGTCATCACGCGGCCGGTGTAAAGCAGTTCCGACGCGCGACCGTGACCGATGACGCGCGGCAGCAGGGCACAGGCGCCCATGTCGCAACCGGCGAGACCGACGCGAGTGAACAAAAACGCAGTTTTGGCTTGTGGTGTACCGAGGCGGATATCGCAGAACAGCGCGATCATCGCGCCAGCCCCGACGCACACACCATCAATGCCAGCGATAATCGGCTGCGGGCAGGCGCGCATTGCCTTCACGAGTTCTCCGGTCATTCGGGTAAACTCGAGAAGTCCTTTCATATCGCGGCTTAACAGCGGTCCGATGATGTCGTGGACGTCTCCGCCGGAGCAGAAATTGCCGCCGTTCGAGCCGAATATAACGACCTTGATATCGCGGGCCTGCGAGAGTGCGCGGAAGGTCTTCCCCAGTTCAGCGTAACTCTCGAAGGTAATCGGGTTCTTCCGTTCGGTGCCCTTGAGAGTGATCACGGCAACGCCATTCTGCGCCCGCCAATTGAAATGCTCCGGTTTGAAGCCGCTCATGTTCATGCGCGCGAACCTCCGTTGCGAATACGGCCGGACAATCCGTCGAGATGACGGATCAAAGTGCCTGCTTCCGCCGCGTCGAACTCCGACAGCAAGCCGTCGACCCAAGCTTCGTGCGCCTTGGCCATTGCCGTGAATTCTTTCAGGCCACGCGGCGTCAGCCGTACGATAATAGCGCGGCGGTCATCGGCCGGCGCCTGGCGTGCGACCAGTCTGTCCGACACGAGTCGATCGATGATGCCGGTGACATTGCCATTCGACACCATCAGGAAGCGCGACAGCTCGGTCATGGTCATGCCGTCGGGCTCCCGCTCGAGTGCCGCCATCACGTCGAATTGCGGCAGTGTTACCTCGAACTCGACGCGAAGCCGTTCACGCACCTCTGCCTCGATTGCACGCGCGGTGCGCAAAATGCGGAGCCACAACCGCAACCGTTGTTTACTCAGCGACGGCGCGGTTTGACGCGGTTTTGTCTTGGTAGCGGTTGTCATGCCGCGTTCCCGGCAATGACAATGGCTTCGCCATTGATCGCGGTGGCGGCCGGCGAGCACAGCCACAGCACCTTGGCGGCGACCTCATCCGGCGAAATCAACCGGCCATGGGCATTGTCTTTGGCAAGCGCAGCGCGCGCCTCGACCATGGTGCGACCGGTCTTGCCGGCAATCGCGGCCGCCGAAGCGTCCAAAAGCGGCGTATCGGTAAAGCCAGGGCACACTGCATTCACGGTCACGCCGGCGGGCTGAAGTTCCGCGGCCAAAGCGCGTGCGAGACCAACGACTCCATGCTTGGCGGCGCAATAGGCCGCCACATATGGATAGCCCTTCTGCCCCGCGGTCGAGGCGATGAACACGATCCGCCGCATCCCCTCGCCTTCGCGCATGACGTCGCCCAACGCTGCTTGCACCGTCAAAAACGCCCCGGTCAGATTGACGGCAATCATCCGCTGCCAGTGCTCGGCCGAGATTTTCGCGGCGGGCGCGCTCTCAGCCGCGCCGGCATTGGCGATAACAATATCGATCGGCCCATGTGCGGCACGCGCGGACTGAACCATCGCCGCACAATCCGTGGCATTCGTCACATCGGCGGTGATCGCGGTCGCCTTCGGCAAATTGCTTGCAACCTCGTCGAGCGGCGCCTTACGCCGCCCAACAAGGGAGACTGCGGCACCTTCTCTCGCCAACGCCCGCGCGGTCGCAGCACCGATGCCGCTGCCGCCGCCGGTGATCAGGGCGTGCAAGCCGTCGAGCGTCCCCATCACACCTTCCCCGTCATCACGTCGGGCCGCGACTTCAATCGATGCAGCTGGTCGCGGCCGGCCCAATAAGGCTTCGGCCAGATCGAGCCCTCGTAACCGAGATCGGCTGCGGCGTGCAGCGTCCAGTACGGATCGGCTAGGTGAGGCCGCGCCAGGCAAACGAGATCGGCGCGGCCTGCCATCAAAATCGAATTGACATGGTCGGCGTCGTAGATGTTGCCGACTGCGAGTGTCGCGATGCCGGCCTCATTGCGGATACGATCGGAGAATGGCGTCTGGAACATACGTCCATAGACCGGCTTCGCCTGCTTCGTCGTCTGCCCGGCCGAAACGTCGATCATGTCGACACCGGCATCGGTCAGGATCCGGGCAACCTCGACCGCGTCCTGCGGCGAAATTCCGCCCGGCACCCAATCGTTGGCGGAGATGCGCACCGAGATCGGCTTGTCGTCCGGCCACACGGCTCGTACCGCACGAAACACCTCGAGCGGAAACCGCATGCGGTTCTCAAGGCTGCCGCCGTAGTCGTCAGTGCGCTTGTTTGTGAGCGGCGTAATGAAGGCCGACATCAGATAGCCGTGCGCGTAATGCAGCTCGAGCCAGTCGAAGCCGATCCGCTGCGCCATCTGCGCCGAACGCACGAACTCCTCGCGAACTTTATCCATGTCGGAGCGCGTCATCTCTCGCGGCGTCTGGTTTTCCGCGCTCCACGCCACCGCCGAGGGCGCCATCACTTTCCAATTACCGGACGGCAACGGCGCATCCATCGTTTCCCAACCGAGCTGGGTTGAGCCTTTGGCGCCGGAATGGCCAAGCTGAATGGCGATCTTGGCGTCAGTCTCGGCGTGGACGAAATCGACGATCCGCTTCCACGCGGCTTCATGCTCGGGGCGATAAAGCCCGGTACACCCGGGCGAAATACGGCCCTCCGGCGACACGCAGGTCATCTCTGTAAAGACAAGCCCTGCCCCTCCTTTCGCGCGCTCGGCGTAATGGACCAAATGCCAGTCGGTCGGCATGCCGTCGACGGCGCGATACTGTGCCATCGGCGACACCACGACGCGATTCTTCAATTCGGCGCCACGCACGCGGAACGGCACGAACATCGGAGCCCGCCTCGCCTGCGGCTCACGACCGGTGGCCTGGCGCTCGAACCAGCGCTCCGCATTGCCGAGCCAAATCTCATCGCGCGCGCGCAGGTTCTCGTGACTGATGCGCTGCGAGCGCGTGAGCAGCGAATAATTGAACTGCACCGGGTCCAGGTTCAGATAGCGCTCGACATCCTCGAACCATTCGGTTGAATTGCGCGCCGCGCTTTGCAGCCGCAATACCTCCAGGCGGCGCTCATCCTCGTAGCGCCGAAACGCGTGCGCCATGGTCGGCTCGCGGTGCAGATAATCGGCCAGGGTGATGGCGCTTTCGAGCGCAAGTTTCGAACCGGAGCCCACAGAAAAATGCGCGGTGGCGGCGGCATCGCCGAGCAACACGATGTTCTTGTGGCTCCAGCGCTCGCACAAAACGCGGTTGAAATTGAGCCAGGCCGAGCCACGCAGATGGCGCGCATTAGACATCAACTTGTGGCCGCCAAGATTGCGAGCGAAGATTTTCTCGCAAGCTGCAATCGTCTCGTCGGTGCTCATGCGATCGAAGCCGGCGCGACGCCAGGTCTCCTCCGAACATTCGACGATAAAGGTCGCAGTACCGCTGTCGAACTGGTAGGCGTGCACCCAGATCCAGCCGTGCTCGGTCTGCTCAAAGATGAAAGTGAAGGCGTCGTCGAATTTCTGCTGCGTGCCAAGCCAGATGTACTTGCACGCGCGCACGTCAATGTTGGGCTTGAACACGTCGGCGTAAGCGGTGCGCACCCGCGAATTCACGCCATCGGAGCCGACGATCAGGTCGTAATCGGCGTAGGCGGAGACATCTTTGGCCTCGGTCTCGAATTCGAGCTTGACCCCGAGAGACAGCGCACGCTCCTGAAGAATGTTCAACAGACGCTTGCGGCCGATGCCGGAAAAGCCGTGACCACCAGAGCGGACGGTCGTACCGCGATAGTGCACCGCGATATCGTCCCAATAGACGAAAGACTCGCGAATGCGCGCCGCGCTTTCCGCATCGTTCGCCTGGAGATTGCCGAGCGTCTCGTCGGACAGCACCACGCCCCAGCCGAAAGTGTCGTCCGGCCGATTGCGCTCGACAACCACGACCTCGTGCGCGGGATCCCGACGTTTCATCGAGATCGCGAAGTAGAGCCCGCCGGGGCCACCACCGAGACAAACCGCGCGCATCAGCCGATCCGATCCTTAGGCCGCAATTTTCAGTGTCAATATTATAAACCTATAATTTTTAAACTTAAAGCATTTTGCCGTGAAAACGCAAGCCCCTCCCAGGGACAAAGAGGGAATCGCAGAAAAGCACGGCCTACTGGGTCTTGCAGTCCTTGGCGTAACCGTCGGCGTGGTTCGAGAAGATTTTCTCGACAATCTGCGTCTCGTATTTGCCGTCGGCGCGCTTTGCCACTTTCGTGAGATAGAAATCCTCAATCGGATAGCCGTTGATATTGAACTTGAATGGCCCACGCACGGACGTAAAGGCGCCCTTCTTGAGTTCGGCGCGCACTGCGTTCTGGTCGGCCAGATTACCTTTCACCGCGGCCACCGCACTATTGATCAGCATCGCCGCATCATAGGCCTGCATGGCATAGGATCCGGGCACTGCATTGTAGGCGGCTTCGTACTCGGAAACGAACTTCTTGTTTGCGGGACTGTCCATGTTCGGCGCCCAGGTCAGCACGCCGTAGATGCCGACGGCGTTGTCCTTGAGCACCGGTAGCGTCGCCTCGTCGGCCGTGAATGCGGAAATCACCGGGATTTTGTCCTTGAGCCCTGCTTGAATATACGTATTGAGCAGATTGATGCCGAGGCCGCCCGGCATGAAGGTGAACAGTGCATCGGGCTTCGCTGCCGAGATTTTGGAAACCTCCGGCGCAAAATCGGTGGTGTTGAGCGGTACCAGCGATTCCTCGACGATCTCACCTTTGTAGGTACGCTTGAAACCAGCGATCGCGTCTTTGCCAGCCGGATAGTTTGGCACCAAGGCGTAGACGCGCTTGTAACCGAGCTTGTTTGCCGCCTCACCGATCGCTTCGTAAATCTGGTCGTTCTGATACGACGTCACGAAGAAATTGGGGCCGCAACCCGCGCCGGCAAACGAAGACGCACCGGCATTGGTGCTGATAAGGATCTTGCCAGCATCGATCACCGGCTTGTGGATCGCGACCAGGATGTTCGAGAAGATCGGGCCGACCACGAAATCGACCTTGTCGCGCTCAATCATGCCCTGCACTTTCTGGATCGCGACATCGGGCTTGAGTTCATCATCGACGACGACGAGTTCGACGTCTTTCCCGCCCATTTTGCCGCCGAGGTCCTTCAACGCGAGCTCGAAGCCGTTCTTCGATTGCTGGCCGAGCACCGAGGGCGGACCCGACAGCGTATAGATGAGGCCAATGCGGATCTTGTCCTGTGCCGCCGCCGCGTTAACGACGAATAGAAGTGCCACGGTAGCAGCCAATCCGCGTACGAATGCCCGCATGATCAAATTCCTCCCAAAACGGCGGCCTTTGTGGCGCCTATTGGTCCAATAAAGCTCAAGAGAGTCAATCGCCGCCCCCTACACCCTGATTGCCTCGGCGGCCGGTAAGCCGCAATATGCCGGCAGTTTTTGGCGTCAGGCGTAAGCTATGAAAGCGATCATCGTTGGCGGTGGCATTGGCGGGCTCACCACGGCCCTGATGCTGCACGCGCGCGGTATCGACTGCGAGATCTTCGAGCAGGCCGATACCATACGGGAACTCGGCGTCGGCATTAACACCCTGCCGCATGCGATCAAGGAGCTGGCGCAGCTCGGGCTCCTTTCGAAGCTCGACCAGGTCGGAATCCGGACCCACGAGCTGTTCTATATGAACCGCATCGGCCAGGAGATCTGGCGCGAGCCGCGCGGCACCGATGCCGGTTTCGAATATCCGCAATTCTCCATTCATCGGGGTCGTTTGCAGGCGGTCATCTACCAGACCACACGCGCGCGTCTCGGCGAATCCCGCATCCATACCGGGCACCGGCTCGGTTCGTTCACGCAGGACGAAGGCGGCGTCACTTGTTATTTCTTCGGCCGCGACGGCTCGCATCGCTCGACCGTGCGCGGCGACATTCTGGTTGGAGCCGATGGCATCCATTCAATCGTGCGCGAGACGCTTTATCCGAACGAGGGCCCGGCCCGCTGGAACGGCTCGATGCTCTGGCGGGGCGCAACCGACTGGCCGAAATTCCTGACCGGACGCTCGATGGTGATCGCTGGCGGCATGGCCGGCAAGCTGGTCGTATATCCGATCGGCGAAGGCGCGCGCGAGGACAAGCCACTCACTAACTGGGCCGTGCTGGTGAAAGTCGGCGAAGGCGGTGCACCGCCGCGCAAAGAAGACTGGTCGCGCGCCGGCAGGTTCGAAGACCTGATGCCGCACGTGCAACGCTTCAGTATTCCATTCGTCGATGCCAAGGCGCTGATCGAATCGACGCCGGAGTTCTGGGAATATCCGATGTGCGACCGCGATCCGCTGCCGCACTGGTCGCACGGCCGTGTGACGTTGCTCGGCGACGCCGCGCATCCGATGTATCCGGTCGGCTCGAACGGCGCTTCGCAGGCGATCCTCGATGCGCGCTGCCTCGCCGATCGGCTTTGCGAGGCCGACCATGCCGGACAGGCATTATGGGCCTATGAGCGCGAGCGACTGCCGATGACGGCGCAGATCGTGCAGTCGAACCGCTCCGGCGGACCCGAGGGCGTGATTGACGCGGTCGAACAGCGCGCACCCGACGGTTTCGACAATATCGACAACGTGCTGTCGTATGAGGAGCGCAAGGCGATCGTGCGCGGTTATGCCGCCAAGGCGGGCTTCGCCAAGGAGCAGGTCAACAAACCAGGCAAAGTCGCCTAGGCGCTTGGAGGCGGCGGCAGGAAGTTGACTTCGTGCTTGGCCGACAGGGCGACGACATCCGGAGGATTTTGCTCTTTCATCGAATGGATCGCCCAAAACAGGTCGTAAAGCTTGCGCGTTGGCGTCACCCAGAACAAACACTTAAGGACCTGGTCAGACTTGTTGAATAGCCCGTGCGGGATTCCCATCGGCAATTTGATCAGATCGCCGGCTGTCGCAATAAATTCCTTGCCATCGATCAAAGCATCCATGCGCCCTTCCAGCATGTAGACGAATTCGTCTTGCGTCGGATGAATATGCGGCGGCACGAACGTGGTCGGCGGCAGCGTCGCGTGCCAGGCGAACGACGCTTCGGTGAGCTGCTTGGGCACGTAGGTTTGTCCCAGAATATTCCAAACGATTCCATCCAGACCTGAATTGGCCTTGGTGACGCCCGGTACCATCGCCTGCATTGCCGCCACTCCCTCTCACTCGATTACGCGTAACCCTAAATGATGCATGACCCGCGCGCCAGCAGTCGTGGGCCTCAAGCAACTCGTCGCTCTTGCGTGGTTGCGGCCGCAGTCCCAGTCGTATTCGTCTCCCAGCGCCTATCGGAGGGGGGATTATGAAAAACAGGGAATATTCGGAAGCAACCAGCGACTTGTTGCGCAGGAATGCCTTCAGGCGTGACCTTATTTCACACCTTTCAGGTCGCCCTTCTTTACCCCGGCCTCGGGGAAGATCCACATAGCGATCACCATGAAGGCGGCTGTCACCATAATGAAAGTCGAAAAATCCGGCCGAATGGGCGATCCGCTCCAATAGGCGAGGATTGCGGCGACAATCAGCGTGACGGCAGAGACGATCGCTTTGACATCGTTCGGCATGACAGCCTCAGTTCGCAGGAAATTCCGCCCGCGAAGGTTTTTTGGTCAGTACGAGCCCATCGGCGCCATCGCCGCCTCATCTGGTCGGCGCGGATGCCCGCGCAAACCCCTTTTAAGATGGCTTGTGTCGTATCCGTTGAGCAAGGTGCCGATTAGACCGCGGTCGAGATCGGATGTTCCGAACAACCAGTCGGCAATCGGGAATGTCAGGTTCATGTTGGTTTCCATCATTAGTCTGGCGTTATGATGGGCGGTATGATGGCGGCGCAGCGTGTTTACGAACGGGCAATTGCGCACAAACCAGTTCTCATCGACATGGCAACAGAAGTGCATGAACTCGTAGATCAGATACATCCCGGTGGTGACCGACATGAAGAGCCAGCCGACATTCGGTGAAAAAATCGTTCCGAGAACGGCGGCCACCGGCAGTGACATCAAGATGAAAACTACCAGTGCATAAGGCGGGAAGACGGTTACCCGCCAGTCCTTATGGTCGCGGAAGCGCATTTCGTCGTCGGTGAAAAACTGATGGTGATTGAGCGTATGTCGCTCATAGACCGCGCGCAGACCTTTTATGTTGACCGGCCGGTGCATGATGTATTTGTGCACGGCCCACTCAAACACATTAGTAAAGAGGAAGGTCAGCGGGACTGTCAGCCACTCTACCCATGATACGTTGTGAATGTGCTGGACATATACATAGAACGCCGCCGCTCCCATCGCATAGATAATGGCGATGTGGAAATAACCATCATACCAGCCGATGATCCGGGATCGGTATTCCCGTCGAAACTCGATCTGCCGTTGGCTGATCATGTCATCCTCCTCAGTTGGCGCCTGATCGGCCTGCCGGCGTCCTCGCCTGGTCGCGCGCCTCGCCTATCTGATATATCACACATCTATCACAGACCTGGGGGTCATTCAATCAGCCGCTGGGACCTGGTTCACGCCCTCAATGACGCGCACGACTGCCGGGTTGCGGCGGGCCGCGTCCGGCTTGCCGGCAAAGATAAATTCGCCACGTTCAATGACATAGAGCCTATCGGCGAAATCAGGCACATGATGAATGTTCGATTCGGCTATGAACACCGCGTGGCCGAAGGCCCGGATATTCGATAGTCCTTCAATGATCGACGGAATGATTGCCGGCGACAGTCCTTCCGTCGGCTCGTCCAACAGCAACATTTTTGGTCCCAACGCCAACGCGCGGGCGATCGACAGCATTTTGCGCTCACCGCCGGAGAGAGCCTGGCCGCTGCGATCCATATACCGCCGCAGATTGGGGAACACGTTGTAGGCCTCGTCGATACGCTCAGCGGCGGTCCGCTCATGCGGACAGACCCACGTCGGCATGGTGATGTTTTCGGCCACCGTCAGCTCGCCGAACACTTCACTCTCTTCCGGCGCGAAGCCGATGCCCAGCCGCGCTATTTGAAAAGGTCGCAATCCGACCAGGCTCTGGTCCCTGAACCTGATCGAACCGGACACGGGCTTGTGGAATCCCATGATGCTGCGGAAAGCGGTGGTTTTACCGGCGCCGTTGCGTCCGACCAGGCATACGAGCTCGCCTTCCCTCACCTCGAACGAAATGCCGCGCAGCACCCGACTGCCCTCGATGTCGATGACGAGGTCGTGAACGGCAAGCATCAGTGACCCCTCCGCTTGCCGACTACCGTCTCTATCAGGTGCGGATCGGCGAAGAATTGATCCGGGGGCAGATCGGCCAGCACACGGCCTGCGGTCAATGCAATGATGCGACTGGAATAGGCCGCCACCAAATCCATGTCGTGCTCGACCAGAACAATACCCTTCACTCCCGCAAATTTCGCGGCGGCGATCAAGGTCTTCATGATACCGTGCTTGTCAGCAGTGGACACGCCAGATGTTGGCTCATCGAACAGGATAACCTGCGGATCGAGGGCGAAAGCGGACGCAACATCGAGCAATTTTTTCTCGCCTTGGGAAAGCGAGGCGGAGATGGTGTCGAGTCGGTGGCTCAGTCCAAAAATCTCGGCAACCTCGCGGACTCGCCGAGTGACCTGTGAGTCGTTGGACAGGCGCGCGAGCAAGTGCCACCGCTTTTTCTGGCGTGACACAACCGCTGCAGCTATCGTTTCCGCCACGGTTAGCTTGGGAAAAATCTGAATCAGCTGAAAAGCGCGCGCCAGCCCTTGATCAGCGAGCGCGACCGGGCCAACGCCGGCGATATTGTTGCCCATGAACAGCACGTCGCCGGAGGTCGGCCGTACCAAACCGGTGAGCAGATTGACCAGCGTGGTTTTGCCCGCCCCGTTCGGGCCAACCACAGAAACCAATTCATCCTCGCGAACGGTCATACTGACGTTTTCGAGCGCTCGGAAGACGCCGTAGGATTTGCTGACATTACGAGTCTCGAGAAGCAGGGTCATGCGGGCCTCCGCGCGAAGCGGCGCCGCAAGACGATGGCCAGACCCGCAATACCCTCTGGAAAGCCAATGACGACGAGGGCCAGAATAACACCGAGCATAGACCGCCAATATTCGGTCAAAGATTGCAGTTGATCCTGCAACAAGATGTAGGTCAGTACGCCAATGATTGGCCCAAAGAAATTCGAGAACCCGCCCAGCACTGCCATAAAGACGAGCTGACCGGATTGTGTCCAATAGACCAATTCGGGATCCGCCAACCCGACCCGGAACCCGAGAATCGCACCTCCCACGGCGCCGAAAGCGGCGGAGATGACGAAGGCCGCCAGGCGGAAGCGATGAACGTGCACGCCGAGATATTCCGCCTTGCGCGAGTTGTCGCGAATAGTTTTCAGGTGCAACCCAAACGGCGAATGCACGATCCGCCACATCAGAAGGCCGGCAATGATCAGCAACGCGAGGCAATAGTAGTAAAACGGACCAGCAAGAAACTCGATCTTGTTGTAACGCTCGAATGCAAGCCCCAGGATATTCATGCGCGGCACGCGCATTCCGCTGTCCCCGCCAGTGACGTGATAAAATTTGAACAGAAACGAATAGAACAGCATGCCAAAGGCGAGGGTCAGCATGCCGAAAAAGATCCCGACGTACCGCGCGCAAAGAAACGCGATAGGCAGCGCGACCAAGGCGGAGCCAAGTATCACCGCGGTCAACACAAGCTCGAACGATTTGACGCCGAAAACGCCGGACATCACTGCGGCGCCGTACGCACCAAGGCCCAGAAACATGGCGTGGCCGAATGATAAAAGGCCCGTATAGCCGAACAGAAGATTGAAGCCGAGCAATGCAATGGCATAGCCGAAGAACGGGATCATAAGCCCGGCATAGTAAGGCGGCGCGACTGACGGCAGCAGCGCTAAGGCCACCGTGCCGATCAATGCTGTTATTGCCGCCGAATTGAACGTCATGCGACCGATCTCCCGAACAGTCCGACGGGACGGAAGATCAGGACGCCAATTACGATGATATAAATTGCGAGCACTTCAAGTTCGGGGAAATATACGATCGAGAGCGCCCGGATCAGCCCAACGATTAGCGCCCCGACGAGAGCGCCGCGCATCGAGCCAAGGCCGCCGATGACGACGACGGCGAAGGCCTCGATAACGAACTCGATTGCCATGTCGAGCGAGGCCGCGGCAGTTGGCACCACCAGCGCACCGGCCGTGGTTCCAAGCACCGCGCCAAGCGTGAACACAGTCGAATAAATACGTCGTACGTCGACACCGAGCGCCTCCGCCATACCTCGGTTTTCGGCGGTTGCGCGCAGGAGACGGCCGTAATTGGTACGTTGCAGGAAAAGGCCAAGCCCAACCGCGCTCGCGATCGCCGCCAGGATCACCAGCAGATTGTAAACCGGCACGCTGAAGTCACCGGCCGTCAGAGTGCCGTAAATGAGATAAGCGCTATCAAGCGACCGTGGATTCGCACCCCAAATGAACTTGAAGACGTCCTGGAACACGAGGACCAGCGCAAAGGTCAGCAACAGTTGAAAGCTCTCGTCGCGCCCATAGACGCTCCGCAATACCCGTTCGATTGGCGGGCCGATAAATCCCAGCAAAATGCCGGAGACGATAAGCCCCGGAAATATGAGCCAAGGAGAGATGCCGAACTGGGTCGCATAGCTGATAAAGGTAATGCCGAAATAGGCACCCAACGCATAAAAAGATCCGCAAGCAAGGTTGACAATCTTCTGAACGCCGAACACCAGCTGAAGACCAGCGGCGACCAAGAACAAAACGGCGGCGTGAAATACGCCGCCGACTAGAATGTTTGCAAACGCGGACATCCAATCCGGTTTGCCGCGTCAGACTTTGAACTGGGCGGACTTGATCCACTCCCAGAAGTTTGCTCCCGGCGGCTTTTGCAATTCGGTCGAGTACATTGTCTCGAACGTACCGAGGGTGACGAAGTCGTAACTGTTCTTGTGGGTCGTCAGACCTTGCACAAAGGTCTGGTCAGCAATGTGATCCTTGCGCCACGAGCTCTTGCCACCGAGGCTTTCGATTGAGAGGCCGACTAACGCGTCGATCACGTCGTCCTGTGAAGGCCAGGATCCGCTCTTTGCCTTCATCGCCTTCTCGACCGCCGCCTTGTAAGAGGCAATGGCGAAATAGGCTCGGTCCGCTTCCCACTCGGGATAGTCCTGATGGGTCTTCTCATACCAACTGACGAATTCCTTGGCCAAAGGGGACGCATTCGGATTCGCAAAATACAGCGTGTTGTGGCCAAACAGCATGCCTTCCGGCGTGAATTCCTTCTTCATCAGCGTGTGCTGCCAACCGGCGGCCGGGAACACGAGTTTGGTTCCTTCGGTCAAACCCGCCGCGTGTGCCTGCTTCATGAACACCGGCAAATCGGCGAACAACAGCGACGAAAAGATCAGGTCCGGCTTGGCCGCCTTGAGCGCGGCCACATGACTGGTGAGGTCCATGGTGCCAACCTTGGGCCATTGCTCGGTCACGACGTTGTGGTCGATGTTGAACCGCTTCAACATCGCGATGAATGCCGCCATGTTGTTGCGCCCGTAGGAGTAGTCCGGATTGATGCCGGCGATGTTGACGAACTTGCCCTTCCAATACTTGATCGCGAGCAGCGAGGACATCACCGCTTCGCATTCGTTGTCGGTTGAACGGAACAGATAACGCGGATTTGGAATCTTCTCGTCCACTCCATCTTGCGTCGTGCCATCCCAGTAAATCGTGAGGGCGCGCGCCTCCTCAACCACAGGACCAAGCGCAAGACCGACGCCGGTGGAAATGATGCCCTGCACGCAGTCGACCTTTTCTTGCTGCACAAGCTTGCTGAACCGCTCGATCGTATCCTTCGGCGAGGATTCGTCCTCGATTACCAGCTCGATCTTGCGGCCACCGATACCGTCCGCGGCGTTGAAGCGATCGACCGCCCATTGCGTGGCGCGAATGCCGTTGACGCCCGGCGCTGCGGCGATACCGGCGCGAGGCGCGAGGACACCGACCCGCAACGGCTTGTTCTGGGCGATCGCGGGGGCGAATACGTTGTTCGACACCGACAGGGCACCGAGTGCAGCTGCGGATGTAAGCACCTTGCGGCGAGAAATTGCCATCCCATCCTCCCTTGTGGCCGTTAGTAGGCCACCCCGTTACTGTTTTGATTTTGCACGATGATATATCAGACGCATGTCAGCAACAAGCTTGGCCATTGTGTCTCTCGCTTGCAGCCCTTCTTCAAACCGCGGCGGTGGAGCGCAGAAAGCCGTTGATATCCTCGTCAGTCAGCACCCAGTCATTGTCCAAATTGGCAACCACGCTTTTCATAAACGGTTCCGACAGTGCGATGGCGCGGCCCTTATCGCCGAGATGATCGTAAAGGATCGCAAGCGCCAATTGCTGAGGGCTCTCGCCCTCATAGGTCCACTCGAAGCCGTATTTTGTGAACCGCTGTACATCATAGTGCTCGTCGAGGCGGCTGCCATCGACCGTCACGACCAGGCCGTCGATCGTGCGCTTTCCCTCATAGGTTTTCATGGCGTCACACCGTGACCGTCGCGCGTGTGAAGTTTTCCACATAATCCATCAGCTTGTCGCTGGCACGTGCAGCTGCCTCGCCATTGCCTTGCGCGATGGCGCGCGCCTGATTGGCGTGCAGCCTGGCGCAAAGCGGCAGATCGGCCGCCTCGCGGTAGTGCATGTACCAAAACCGCCGCGACAGGCCTTGCAGCAACTTCATTGAACGCGCGGCAAAATCATTGTGCGCAGATTCGACCATCAGCCGGTTGAACTCGCGGTCGAGTCGCATAAAGGCCAGATCGTCATTCGCCCTGGCAGCCCGGTCCATCCCCTGCGCGATTTGCTGTAAGTGCGCACGCTGGTCCTTGGTCGCGCGCTCGGCACCGGCGCGACTGAGCAGCCGCTCGATTTCACGGCGGACCTCAAGTACCAGCAGCTGATTGCGCGGGTTGATGTCCGACACCAAAATGCCCTTGCGCGGCAGAATGGTAATGAGCCCCTCGCGGGCGAGCCGCTGCAGGGCTTCGCGGATTGGCGTGCGCCCAATATCGAAAGTCGTGGACAATATCTGTTCGGACAGGACATTCCCCGGTTTGAGCCGCAGGGTGACGATCTGTTCTTCGATTAGCCGATAGGCTCGCTCCGTGAGCGTGTCGCCGTGCGGCAGGGCATCTTTGCCTGCCTTCGCCGCGCCTGCTGCACGCGGGCGGCGCAATGCGTTGGCTTGCGGCCGCGCCACGTCAGACCTGCCTTCGCTTCGCAACCATCGCCGCGAATTTCTCGTATTCGGTCTCGTTGACCGTGTAGGAGTGCTCATCGTCCGGGAAGGAGCCGTCCTTGACCTCTTTCACGTATTGCTGGATGCCGGTCACCGCGACTTCCGTCAGCTTTGCGAAGCGTTTCGTGAATTTCGGCTTGAAGTCAGTGAACACACCGAGCAGGTCGTAACAGAGCAGGATTTGCCCGTCGCAACCGGCTCCGGCGCCGATGCCGATGGTCGGTATGGAGAGTTGCTCGGAGATGAGTTTCGCGATTTTGGCAGGCACCGCCTCGAACTCCAGCATGAAGCAACCGGCATCCTCGATGGCAAGCGCGTCCTCAAGAATTTTCATGGCCGCTTCCGCGGTGCGGCCCTGAATTTTGAATCCGCCAAACATGGCGATGGTGTGCGGCGTCAGACCGATATGCGAAGCAGTCGGAATCCCGGCGTCGACCAGCGCGCGCAAAATGTGCGCTTGCGATTTGCCGCCTTGCGGCTTCACCGCGTCGCACAGTGATTCCTGCATGAAGCGGGTGGCGTTTACGAGCGCACGGTCAACCGTATTGTAGCTTTGATACGGCATGCAACCGAGCATAAAGGTGTTCGGTGCGCCGCGCCGCACTGCCTGCCCGTGCATCACCATCATGTCCATGGTCGCAGGAACAGTGTTGCGATGACCATGCGCGATCATCGCCAGACTGTCACCCAGTACCGTGACATCAACACCGGCCATCTCCGCCCATTGCGCGGATGTGTAGTCCGGCACCGACATGTAAACCATCTTCTCCCCGGTCAATTTCGACTCGCGGATTTCCGTGATCGTGCGCTTCTCTCGCTTGCCGTCCGCCTTTTTTGTCTCCACCGGCTTATTCTCGGTTGAAGGCGGCTTGCTCATCGTCTTTGCTGTCAACATTTGCCTCCCCGCGTTGCGCGCTATTGCGCAAACCGCTGATATATGTCTCGTATGTTACGGACAATCGTTTTCGTCGGTCAAGGGAAAGCGGCTCCATGCTGGTCGACGCCGTTCTGATCCCGCTCGCGTTGTTTGCAGCCCTCCTGCTGTTTGTTTCTTTGTACGTGCTGGCGGCGAGCGGCCAATTTCCCCGCGAGCACCGAGCCCCTGCCCTGGCATCGGGCGCCGGCGCGGCTATTCTTTACTGCACAATTGTAGTCGCGTGCTTGAGCCTGCTGGCGGCTTTCTTCGCTGCTTGGCGGTTGATCCCGTGGTACGCCGCTGTCATCGGCGGTGGACTCGCCGTCCTCGCGGCACCGCTCGCGCTGCAGCAGTTTACTGACCGATTTGTGGATGGCCGCGGTTCGCTGATAACTTTCGCCGGCGCCAGCGCGGCAATGGCGGTTCCGTTAATTTGGCTAGCTGGGGAGGCAGGGAAATGATCGCAGTTATCTTTGAGGTCTGGCCGAAGGCGGATCGCAAGCAAGACTATTTAAACATTGCCGCCGATCTGAAGCCGCTGCTCGAAAAAATCGATGGCTTTATTTCTATCGAACGGTTTGAAAGCCTGTACGAGCCTGGCAAAATCCTATCACTATCGTTTTTCCGAGATGAAGCCGCGGTGCAGGCTTGGCGAACAACGAACGAACACCGGGTGGCGCAGGCGAAAGGCCGCCGTGACATTTTTTCCAATTATCGGCTGCGGGTAGCCGGCGTGATCAGAGATTACGGTATGCAGGAGCGCGACCAGGTCCCCAGCGATAGTCGTGCCGTCCATCATGCGTAAAGCGTGGGTGCGGCGGACGCAACACAACACGCAAAATCGCTATTCAATCACCTCAGTGGCAGGCGCGAGCATGCAAGGCGGAATATTCAAGCCGACGCTTTCGCCGTTTGAGGTTGTTTGGGGTAATCGGTACGAGTTAACCGAATGCGACGGCATATATTCATAACCCTTTTCGGCACCGCAGGTATTTTAGTCGGTCAGTTACCCGCGTGCGCGCAAACATTCTTTACGTACCACTGTCGCGACGGCTCTGAATTTATCGCTGCTTTCTTTGAGGGCGACAGACGGGCGCATTTGCAACTCGACGGAAAGGCCGTAACGCTTCCCAAACGTATATCCATGTCAGGATCACGCTATGCGAAAGGCGGCACTACATTAAGGATCACGGAGACAGCCACCACGCTCAAGCGCGGGAAACAATTGACAGAATGTAACGTTAAACCGTCGAACAGATGAGAATGTCCGCCTTTGAGATTGGGTCATAAGTGCCGACCTAATCCGTTGAAGCGTATCCGTCTGCTTAGGGTCGTTGGTGGACATTGTAGAGCGATGTCCGCTTGACCCCTCGAAAGGAGACATTCAGCTTCGCGGTTGAAACGTCTGCTAAGGGCCGAAGCGGACATCGGGACAACCTCAGCTTCAGCTATTCGATGACCTCAGCGCGCGCGAGCAGCGAAGGCGGCACTGTGAGGCCAAGCGCCTTGGCGGTCTTGAGGTTGATCACCAGCTCGTACTTGGCCGGCGCCTGTATTGGCATGTAATTCCGGACAAAATCGCGTAGCGAGCTTATGGCAGGCCTGTATTCATAGTCGCGACCTGCGCCAACGCTCCTGGATAGGCTACTCGCGGAAGGTGCAACCTCGCTTTACCCTACCGGGCAATCATTGGTAGGCTTTTCGCACCAACGAAAATTGTTCCGGGGAGGATAAAGAAATGATTACGGCATTTCGTGCTCTCTTTGCGGGCGTTGCGGCGATCGGCCTCTTGGCATTTGGCCAAGCTGCGCACGCGCAAGATAAAACTATCAAGATCGGCGCGCTGTTTCCCATGTCGGGGCCTGGCTCTTATTTCGGAGCGCAGGACAAACAAGGCGTCGAGCTCGCGCTCGAGCAGCTCAATAAGACTGGCGTGAATGGCTACAAATTCGCGGTCCAGTACGAAGATTCGAGTTGCGGGCCGTTGCCTGCGACGCAGGCGGCGAAGCGCCTCATTGAGCAATTTAAGCCCGACGTCATCATCGGCGAGGAATGTTCCGACGCGACGCTCGCCGTCATGCCGATCGTCGAGCAGGCCAAGGTTCCTCTGCTTAATGCAGGTTCTTCCTCGATAAAGGTTACCGAGCCCGGTAATCCGTGGACGTTCCGCATCATGCCGAACGAAGTGATGCAAGGCATCAACTTGGCGGACAACGCTTACAAGCGGCTCAGTGCGCGCACGGCTGTCTTGCTATTCGAAAATACCAACGCCGGAATTGGCAATGCGCAAGTATTCAAGGACACTTTCACCAAGCTTGGTGGCCAGGTCCTTGCCGAAATCGGCTTTGGCCGTGACGTCAACGACTTTACCTCAATCGCGACGCGGGTCGCAGGCCTCGGGAAGATCGACGTGATTCCCACGTATACGCTGGAAGGCCAAGGCCTCAAGATCACTCAAGCGCTGGCCCAGGCCGGCATCACCAAAGGCGGCGGCGGCAATGCCATTCAGATTGGCACGATCTGGCTGCCGTTCGGCTTCGAGCAAAAAGCTGGCAAAGCCGCTTTGGGCTACATACGGATTGTTCAGTTCGATCCAACCGACGCCCGCGATGTCGCGAAAAATTTCGCCGCCGCATTCAAGGCCAAATACAACGCGGATCCGACGCATCTGAATGCCCACGCATATGACCAGATCATGCTGATCGCGGATGTAGTCAAGCGGGGCGGCAAGGATCCCCAATCAATCCGTGATGGACTCGCTGCTACCAAGAACTATTCCGGCGTGACCGGTAGCGTGGAATTCGACAAAACGAACCAGAACACCAAGATGGATACTGTCCATTACATGGAGACCAAGCCCGATATGTCGTGGACAAGCCTGAAGTGGAACTAACGCGACGATGACAACAACGATCGTCCTCCAACAGGCGATCAATGGTGTCGTTCTCGGCAGTCTTTATGTTCTGGTGGCGTTAGGCCTGACGCTGATTTACGGCGTGCTCGTGCAGATAAATTTTGCGCACGCCGACTTTGTCACCCTCGGTGCCTTCGCCGCCTATTTCTTCATGCACCTGGTTGGCGGCGGCTATATCGTCAGCATTGGCTTTGCATTTGTCGTCGGCGCCGCGCTGGGATGGCTCATCAACGCGTCAATTTTCACGCCGTTGCGTCACAAGAGCAATGAACTATTGCCGCTCATCGCAACGATCGGCGTTTCGGTCATGATGCAGAACCTCATGCTGACGTGGTTCGGGCCGATCCCTTACGCTTTTGAAACTCAATACAGCAGCCAGGTTATCCGCTTTTCTGGCATCTTCGTATCCTGGCAAAATGTCATCATCATCGCGGTGTCGTCCGTAACCATCGCGCTGCTCTACGCGTTCATGAAATTCACATTTCTGGGCAAGGCGTTGCGCGCCGTGTCGCAAGACCGCGAGACCGCAGGCCTGATGGGTATCAATCCCAATCTGCTCATCATGTTGACATTCGTAATCGCATCGGCGCTTGCCGGGATGGCGGGTGCAATGCTCGCGCCTGTCCTCGTCCTTACCCCGTTTGCCGGAACTTCGGTCATCGTTAAAGCCTTCGCTATCGTGATCATCGGCGGTTTCGGAAATGTCGAAGGGACAATTCTCGCAGGCCTCATTGTCGGCCTCGTCGAGAGTTACACGACGCAGTATCTCGATCCCGGTTTGATCGATATCGTGGTTTTCGCTCTGCTGTTGTTGATGCTGGCAATCAAGCCGACCGGTCTGATCTCAGAAAGACGCGAAGAAAATGTCTGATCCGACGGTCTCGCAATATCTGGCAGATCGACGGGCCGGGCCGCTGTCTCGGCGCATTGGTGTATTGCTTGCGGCGCTTGCTATCATCGCGCTGCCGCTCATTTTCAACGACACCTACTGGCGCACCAATTTAACGATTTGTGCCATAAACGTACTGCTTGCACTCGGTCTTGATTTCATTATCGGCTATGCGGGGCAGCTCAATCTTGGCCATTCGGCCTTCTACGGGTTGGGCGCCTACGTCTCGACGCTGCTGATCGTCAAACTTGGGATCCCGTTCTGGGGTGCGTTTGTCGCCGGCGTTGCCTTTTCTGGCTTGGCGGGCATGTTTCTTTCGTTGTTCGCGGTGCGCCTGCGCGGCCACTATCTTGCGATCGCCTCGCTTGGCTTTGCGGTCATCATCTATCAAATTTTGCTTAACTGGATAAGCCTGACGCAGGGGCCGCTTGGGATATACGGCATTGCACCGCCGCCGGCTCTCGTCATCGCCGGAACGGCGGTCGCCGACTTTCGAAACCTGGCGGCGTTTTTTTATCTGGTGTCTGGCTTCACGTTTATCGTCTATCTGCTGCTCAACCAGTTGGCGCGTTCGCCGGTTGGCGAAACGCTCACTGCTATCCGCGAGGATGAGGTGTCCGCCGCTTCGCTCGGCATTAACGGCGCCGCTTGGAAGGTTTTTGCGTTCGGTGTTGGCGCCGCCGTTGCCGGTGCAGCAGGCTGCTTTTATGCGAGTTTCGTCGGCACGTTAGTGCCAGACGCGTTTTTTGTGACTGAGGCCTTCAATATCTTGGCCATGGTCATCGTCGGCGGCATGGGCACGCTGATCGGTCCCGTATTCGGCGCGATCCTCTTGACGCTGCTGCCGGAAGTACTGCGCGGGATTGGCGACCTGCGCCTCGTCGTCTATGGCGCCGCGCTCACTTTTGTCGTTCTGTTTATGCCCGGCGGCCTCGTGCAGGCCGCACGTATCGTGCGGGAAAAGCTCAAGTTTGGCGGGATGGCATGATGGCCATACCCACAATAGCAGAAAACCGCGCGTCAACCGAAGGTGCGCCGCTATTGCGCGCCTACGGTTTGCACAAGAGCTTCGGTGGTGTCCATGCCGTTTCCGATATTTCGCTCGACGTCGCGCACGGCTCCATCTTCGCCATCATCGGTCCGAACGGCGCTGGAAAATCAACGCTGCTCAATCTGATTAGCGGCGTCTATCAGCCTGATTCCGGATCGTTGTCGTTCAACGGCCACGACCTCTCCGGAATGCCATCGCATAGGCGTGTGCGCCTTGGCCTTGCCCGCACATTCCAAAAAATACGTTTGTTCAAGCAGCTCAGCGTTCTCGACAACGTGATTGCCGGTTTTCATGTCCATCATAGAATTCCAGCCTGGCAATATGTTCTGCATGGTGCGGCCTTCGCTCGTGATCAAAAGCACTGCCGCAAGGAGGCGCTGCGCCTGCTTGAATTCGTCGGCATGACAAGCCGTCTGCATGTACTCGCCGGAGCGTTGTCTTACGGCGAACAGCGGATGCTCGAGATCGCGCGCGCGCTTGCGACCAGCCCGAAGCTATTGCTGATTGATGAGCCGGCCGCAGGTTTAAACGCTGCAGAAGTTGATGTCCTGCTCGACCGCATTCGCGCCCTGCGCAGCGAGGGCATTACCGTCATTATTGTCGAGCATAATATGGATCTGGTGATGAATGTCGCCGACCGCATCATGGTGATGGAATACGGCCGGCACTTATTCCAGGGCGCGCCGACCGAGGTGCAAAGAAATCCCGCCGTTATCGCAGCCTATCTCGGGGGAGAGTTGCTGTGAACGCCCTGTTGTCTGCCGACAGACTCGAACTCGCCTATGGACAGGTACCTGTGTGTCGCGACATTTCGCTATGTATCGACAGAGGCGAGATCGTCGCTCTGATTGGCGCGAACGGTGCGGGGAAATCCACGACCTTGCGCGCGATCGCGGGCGTGCTATCTCCGCGGCGCGGCGCAATCACGTTTTGCGGGCGTGATGTGACTGCAATGGCCTCGCACGAGCGCAGCAACCTCGGCATCGCGCTTGTTCCCGAAGGCCGCCATGTTTTTCCATTTCTTACAGTGAGAGAAAACCTTGAACTCGGCGGCTTCAAAAGCCGCCGGGACAGCGCAAAAGTCCGTCGCATGATTGGCGGGATATTCGACATGTTTCCCCAGCTATCCGAGCGGCGTGCGCAGAACGCCGGCACGCTGAGCGGCGGCGAACAGCAAATGCTGGTACTCGGTCGCGCGATGATGTCCGAGCCACAATTGCTTTGCCTCGATGAACCGTCACTCGGTCTCGCACCAATTATCGTTCAGGACATATTTCGTAATATCCGCGCGATCAACGCGGCCGGCACCAGCGTGCTCCTGGTCGAACAAAACGCCCGTTACGCATTGGAGACGGCGAGCCGTGGCTATGTGCTGCAAACCGGCTCGGTGATCGCGAGTGGCAGTTGCGCTGAACTCAAGCAAAATCCGCGTGTTCAAGAAGCTTACCTCGGCCGGGTCGCGACCCCGGCCGTTTCTTAGGGCGGCGAGCGATGGCACCAAACGACAACTTCTCCCTGGCGAGGAAATCTGCGGTGGTCACTGGCGCCGGCAATGGTATCGGACGCGCAATTTCACTCGCTTTTGCTGAGGCTGGAGCTGCCGTCGCCTGCGTCGATCTTGATGTGAAGTCCGCTGATGCAACGGCTACGGCGATTACGAAAAAGGGTGGACGAGCTCTGCCCCTGCAGTGCGACGTCGCCGTCGAGGCCGATGTTGAACGCACCGCCAAGACGATCGTCGCTGAATTAGCAGGCGTTCGTATTCTGGTAAACGGCGCCGCCGGCTATGACCCGAATGGCACTGTACTTGACCTTACGTTGTCCGAGTGGAACCGGGTATTTGCGGTCAATGTTGGCGGTGCGTTTTTGATGAGCCGCGCCATATTACCTGCGATGATCAGTGAAGGTGGTGGCAGCATCATTCACATTGCCTCGCAGCTCGGCAGCGTCGCCGCCGCGCGGCGCGCGGCTTACTGCGCGACCAAGGGCGCGCTCATTCAACTTGCCAAGGCGATGGCAACCGATCACGCCCCGCAGAATATTCGGGTCAACGCATTGTCACCAGGCGCGGTCGAAACCGAGCGTCTGATCAAACGTTTCGGTGACATGGACACAGCGCGACGCATAGCGGGCCCGAAGCATTTGCTGCAAAGACTGGGTCAACCAGAGGAAATCGCACGCGCTGCCGTATTTTTGGCGAGCGACGCGTCAAGCTTCATGACCGGCGCGGACCTTTTGGTCGATGGTGGCTATAACGCTACTTAAGCGCTTGCGCTTAGCGTCCAAGAATACTGCCCGCCATGGCCCGTGGATCGCGCGCTGGCCACGTGCCGGCGTCCGCCGCCTGGAACAGATCAGACAAGTGCATATTGAACAGCGCGGGTTCTTCCAGATTGATGTTGTGGCCGGAATTCGCCATCACAACCAATGCAGCGGTCTGAATGTTCCTCTTCATCAATATACCGGGCTCAAGGCAGGGCCAGTCCTCGTCGCCAGTCATGATCAGAGTCGGTACCGTTATGGTCTTCATCTTATCGACAAGATCGAACAGTGACGGACGGCGTTTCTGCACGCCCCGCATTGTCAGCGCGGCGCCTTCGGTTGAATGTTCGGCGAGCTGATCGGCGAATTCTCGCCAGCCGCGCGGATCCTTGTTTTGGTGCTGCACGCGAGTGGGGCCGAGCGCATAGGCTTCCGCTGCCTTTTTCATCGTCAGCTCTTCGAAACGCTTGGCCGAGGCCTCCGCCTCTTCAGCGAATTTGGCACGCTCGCCAGGCGCCGCCCCATAACCGCAACCTGCGATAACGATCGAGCGACAGCTCATCGGGTAAGTAAAGCCGAAATGAAGTGCCGCGAAACCGCCCATCGACAGGCCGACGATGTGCGCCTTATCAATCTTGAGCGCATCGAGGACAGAACGAATGTCATCGCGTGCACGGTCCTGCGAATAGCGCTCGCCGTCCTTTGGCACATCCGAAGGCGGATAGCCGCGGGCATTGAAGGTGATGCAACGATAGTATTTTGAAAAATGGCGGACTTGCTGTTCATAAGAGCGGCAGTCGCCGGCAAATTCGTGTACGAAAACGATTGGAATGCCTTTGCCGGTTTCTTCGTAATAAAGCTTGATCCCGTCGTCTGTCATCAGATGTGGCATGAATTCCCCGCTCAGAATGCTTGTGCGCGCGCGGACAGGCCGGCGTCGATGGTGACCACCGAACCGCTGGTATAGGCCGAACGTTCAGAGGCAATAAACGCAATCGCGGCGCCGATTTCCTCGGCTGTAGCCCCACGACCGAACGGCAACGGCTTGAACAAGTCCTGCCAGTTGTCGGCGCTGCCAGTACGATCGAGTGCCTTCTTTTTCATCAGGCCCACCAGGCGCTCAGTTGCCACAGGACCCGGACTGATGGCGACAACGCGAACACCGTCCTTCGCACTGACGCTGCCCAGCGACTGGGTGAATGCGGTGAGCGCGGCGTTTCCTGCCACACCGCAGATATATTCGGGATCATGAGTATCAGCTGCGTTGCCGACGACATTGACGATCACGCCATGTTTGCGTTTCTGCATCAATGCGTAGAAGGCGCGGCACATATTGACGTAGCCGAACACTTTAAGATCCCAGGCTTTGCGCCAGGTTGCCTCGTCAACATTGAGCAAGGTGCCACCAGGAATGGCGCCGGCATTATTCACAAGAATATCGATGTCTGGATAATCGCGAGCGAGCTTAATGACATTGGCGCTGTCGGATAAATCAGCGGCGACGGTGTCAACGCGCACATTGGTCTTCTGCACGATCGCCGACTTCGCCGCGGCGAGCGCATCAGTGTTGCGCGATACGATAATGACGTTGCAGCCTTCGCCAGCCAAAACCTCGGCGGCGGCGCGACCGATCCCCTTGGAGCCGCCGGTGATCAAAGCGGTCTTGCCGATGAGATTTAAGTCCATAGGCGCTATCCCTAAAAAACTACAACAGCGCGACTATGACCGCCGCGCCGACACTCGGCAACCTGCAGCACGCTCGAAGGTTGCGAAGCGCTCATAGCAACCGTTCCTCATATGAAACCATCACCAGATCGGACACCGCGGCGGGTACACGCGCATGCCAATCGCTGCGATTTTGCACTGCCGCAGCCAGCGCAATCAATGCATGGTCGGATTTTGGTTTGCCGACGATTTGCAAAGCAATCGGCATGGCGCGATCGTCGAATCCGGCAGGAACAGCGACCGCCGGAAAGCCAAGCAAATTAACGAAACGCGTCCAGCGGCTGAGTTGGTAAAGCGTTCTCGCATTGAATGAGGGCGAGCGTGGGTCGCATTCGAGTGCCAGTGGCGTGCGGATCGAGAGCGTTGGCAGGACGATCACCGCAGCATTCTGGAAGATGTGGGCGATGAATTCCATGGCGAGTTGTCGGCGCGCCGAGACACTGGCAGCGAGCGTTACGTCGTCGATTGTCAGTCCCTTGGCCAGCCGTTTTGTCAGCACCGCATCCAGCGATCCACTTGTCATCAGCTGTCTATGTGCGCGTGCGGCTTCCGCCTGCATGATCGTGAAGACGTGCGGGTCGAGCGCTTCAATGGCCGTAACCCCATTGGTTTGGCCAATGGCAACCCCGCAGTCGGCGATGACATCGATGGCCTCGCGGCATGCTTTGACAATCGGTGCCTCCGCAAGATCAAGCACATCGCTGACGACAAGGGCCTTCGTGATCGGTTCGTTTTCTCCTGGCTCAAACAGTACTTGTGCGGCGGCCCGCATATCCAAGGCGCTGCGGGCCAGGATGCCAATGGTGTCGAGCGTTGGCGCGAGTGGCATGGCGCCAGTGGCCGGCACCGCGCCATAGCTCGGCTTCCACGCGGTCACGCCGCAACAATGCGCTGGTATACGCAAAGAGCCACCGGTATCAGAGCCGAGGGCGAAGACCACCGAACCGCTCGCGACCGCAGCCGCCGAGCCCGACGACGAGCCGCCGCAGATAAAATCGAAATTCCACGGATTCCTGACCCGGCCGTGCACCGCGTTATAGCCAGAAGGCTCATAGGCGAGCTCGGTCATGGCTGTATAGCCAATGCGCCGTCCGCCGGCGCGATCGAGGAGATCGAGTGCTATGGCGTGCTCGCTTTTTGTCATCGGCAGCGGCTGAGCAAGCCCACCATGCGGCGTGCGTGTGGCGGAAAAAAAGATGTCCTTTGCCGCATACGGCATTGCCTCGAGCACGCCGCGCGCAGGGGTCGTTATTATGCTTTCGAACGCGGCAAACGCATTGAGCCGTGGCTCAAGCCGACGTGCAAAATCGTGTGCGGTTGCAGAACATCGCGCGCGCTCCGAGGCATCAAGTGCCGTCCAATCGTGAAACCGCAAGGTCATTTTATTTGTGACTTGCTGGGACAAGAAAAACCGAGATGGCACACTTAAGCATATCAACCTGCGCGGGCTTCAAATACATTCTCAAAGGCTGCAGCCGAATGAACCTTTCTGGGAGTAAGCGACGTGGATGCGCTTGGTTATCGCAAGAAGATCGGGATCGTCGTTCCATCGACCAATACCATTGTCGAGCCCGAGAGCGAAACATTACGGCCGCCGGGCGTGACCAATCACGTCGCGCGCCTGACGATTCAGGACCGCCCGATCCAGTCTAGCGATCAGGGATTTGTCTCTCACGTCCAGGCGATGCGGGACGGCATCGGACCGGCGATCGATCAGGTCATGACCTGCGGCCCCGATCACGTCATCATGGCGGTCGCGATCGAGGCTTTCAGCGGGGGCGTCGCGGGAGCTGATGTCTTGCAGAAGGAGCTTTCTGAACGCGCTGGGGTCGGCGTATCGATGGGCTCGACAGCGGCGGTGGCAGCGCTGCGTTCGTTCAAGGCCAAGCGGATCGCTCTGCTCACACCGCATCAGCCGAAAGGCGATGAGATCGTGCGCACCTATCTTGCGGAAGCGGGCTTCGAGATCGTGCGGCTGGTCGGGCTCAAATGCGCGTCGCCGCGTGCGATTGCAGAGGTTTCGCCGGCGACGTTGCGAAAAACATTGGGTGATATCGACGGCGACGATGTCGACGCAATTTTGCAGGTTGGCACCAATCTTGCGAATGGCGTCGTGGCCGCTGAAGCCGAGCGATGGCTGGACAAGCCGGTGCTGGCGATGAACGTCGTGACCTATTGGGATGCCCTGCGCCGCTGCGGCATAAAGGACCGCGTCCTTGGTCGCGGCCGCATCCTCGAGGAGTTCTAGGCCGTCTCATGCCCGATAGCCGCGTCATCATTGTTGGAGCTGGGCCATCCGGATTGACCGCGGCCCTGTTCCTCGTTTCGGCCGGAGTGGCTGTCACCTTGCTCGAAAGCCGTGCGGAACCGTATGAGGATCCGCGCGCTGCGACGTTTCATCCGCCGACCATGGAGATGTTCGCGCCAAGCGGTGTGACCGAGCGGCTGCATGAGCTTGGCATCGTTTGCCGGCAATGGCAGTTTCGTGGTCGCGCCGAAGGTGTGGTCGCGGAGTTCGATCTCGGCGTGCTTGCCGACATTACGCGTTATCCCTATCGGCTTATGTGCGAGCAGCACAAGCTGGTCGCGATCCTCACCGAGAAGCTAGCAGGGAATCCGAAATTTCAGTTGAACCATGGCGCGACGGTCGAGACTGTATCGCAAAGTGCCACTGGTGTGACGGTGACGACGGCGGAGGGATCGGTTTATAAAGGTTGCTATGTGATCGGTGCCGATGGCGGCCGCAGCGTGGTGCGGAAATCCCAGGACATCGGCTTTGAGGGGTTCACCTATCCTGAGCGCTTTCTCGTCATTACCACGGCAACCGATCTGGGGGCGCGCGGCTTTGCCTATAGCGCTTATGTGTCTGATCCGAATGAGTGGTGCGCCACATTCAAGGTGCCCGGATCGGGTCCGCCGGGCGTGTGGCGGGTCGTTTTTCCGGTCGCGGCGGAGACTGCAGCGGAACAACTGCTCGATCACGATGATGCGGAACGCCGGCTGCAGGCATTTATCCCGCAGCCCACACCACATCGGATCCTGCATACCAATCTGTACACCGTGCATCAGCGGGTTGCGACCACTTACCGCCGCGGTCGCGTTCTGCTGGTCGGCGATGCCGCGCACGTCAATAATCCGCTTGGCGGAATGGGCATGAATTTTGGCATCCACGATGCGGTCAGTCTGGCCGGCAAGCTGGTCCGTGTGCTCGGTGGTGAGCCTGATAGTCTGCTCGACTTGTATGATCGGCAACGGCGCTTTGTCGCCAATGAATTTCTCCAGGCGATGACGATCCAGAACAAGCGCGTCCTGGAGGAAAAGGATCTGGCGCAGCGGCGCGATCGTCTCGACGAAATGCGCGCAATTGCGGCTGACCGCAAACGCTCCCGCGCCTTCCTGATGCGCACGTCGATGTTCGAGGGACTGCTGGCTGCGGAGAAGATCAACTAGTGGAAATATGAAGCTGTAGGATCATGAATAGTGATTTCACCGGTGGAGTTGCAAATGACAACGCGAAGAAGTGTCCTAAAGTCATTGGCCGCCGGCGCGCTGGCGGCATCTTCGCTCAAGGTGCTTGCGGCAGACAAATGGCCGCAGCGTCCGGTCAAGATCCTGGTGCCATTCGCGGCGGGCGGCAATACTGACGGGATTGCGCGGCTGATCGGCCAGTCTCTCACCGAAAAGCTGGGCGAGGCGTTCGTCGTCGAGAATCGCGCCGGCGGAGGCGGCATTGTTGCGGCTGAGGCCATCGCGCGTGCGGAGCCAGATGGCTACAGCCTGATGATGGCTGCGCTCCCGCAGATTGCCATCCTGCCGACGATGCGGAAGACCAGCTATGACCCGGTCAACGACTTTGCCCCGATCAGCAATGTGGCCAGCAACCCGTTCTGTCTGGTCGCCAATCCCCGGTTCGAGCCGAAGACGTTCAAGGATTTCATCGCCTACGTGAAGGGACGCCCGGGTAAGGTGATCTATGCCTCGGGCGGCACCGGCAGTCTGGGCCATCTGACGATGGCTCTGCTCTGCAAGCGGGCGCAACTCGATATGATTCATGTGCCGTACAAGGGCGGCGGCCCGGCCATCGCCGATGTCATCGGCAATCAAGCGCCGGTCTATTTCGGAAATCTATCGGAAGCACTGCCTTACGCGGGACGCGAACTGCGCGCGCTTGCCGTATCGAGCGCAAAGCGCGCGGCGAAATTGCCCGATGTGCCCACTGTCGCGGAAAGCGGCTTCGACGGTTTCCGGTCGGAGACATGGAACGGATTGATCGCGCCCGCCAAGACGCCGGATGCGATCATCCAGACTCTCGCCAAGGAGGTGAAAGCCGCCCTCAGGGACGAGAAGATTCTTCGCGCGCTTGAAAACTATGGCGTTGATGCAATCGGATCGACGCCGGAGGAATTCAAGGTGACGATTGCGGAGGATATCAAGCAGTGGGCTGCGGCCATTCAAGCCGCCGATCTGAAGCTATAATAGCGCTGACTGCTGGGGGAAGAACCTATCAAGAAGAGAGTTTATTCTCTTTCGATCTTGTCGCCGGCGTCCTTTTGCTTTTTTTCCTCTTCGGCGAGCAGCTTGGAAATGCGTTGCCGCTCGGCATCGTCTTTTGCCGACTTTAACAACTCTCGATAATGCTTAACGTTCTCACGCCTGATAAAACGGTCCACGGCCCGGTCTCCATGGCCCTGTCGCCCCCCATAAAAACCTACAGCAAAATTGCGCTAGATCAATACGCCTATTCTCTCCCATGGCAAAAAGACACAATGTGGTGCCCGGTTCGTGACATGTCGGAAATTCCCACTGACCGCGATTTACGCCTCGCGGTTTTGGATGGGGATGCCGTGCACGCGCTGGTGTTCCCCTGCCGGCGCCACGGAAAAACCTGGGCGAATGCCAAAACCGGACAATTAGTCGAGGTCATTCCGACCCACTGGCAAGAGTGGCAGCAGGATACAAATAGACCTTAGCGGACATTCGGCGAGCGAGCGATATGTCCGCTGAGCGCCACCTTTGCTTGCCGCTTCATGCCAGAATTGGACTTCCACACTTCGACGTGTCCTTCTCTAGCCGCCTTGATGAGCGCTCTGCGGTCCCGAATCGTCCTCCAGAGATTCTTCGATCTCGTCCTCTTTTCTCACTTCGTGCGCGAATGCGGCTGTTGCGACCAGCCCGCCTATACTGACAAACACCATCAGCGCCAACACGCCCATAAGGCCCCATGCAGCTTGAAGCTGGGGAACGGCGAACGTACCGAACGTCGCGCCGACCTTGGCTGCCGCTGCGGCGAAGCCGCTTGCCGACGCCCGGATCGCTGTCGGGAAGAGGATAGGCGCGAGCGTGAATGTGGTTGCATTGGGGCCTGCGTTCATTGCGAAATTAAAAATTACAAACCCACCAATGACCAGCCCCAGATGCATATGCGGGCCGTCACCCGCCAATGTGGCCAGCATTAGCAGCAACATTCCGATTGTCATGCCCGCGAAGCCGGCAACCTGCATCGGAATCCGGCCGAACCGTGGCACCGCCCACATTCCCGCGATGAAGCCAACGAGCAGAAATAGATCAACCAGTCCGCTACCTTCCGCATCGGCGAAAACGGAAGCGATCGTGCCAAAGCCGGATGATGCGAAATGGATCGCGCCAAGAATGACCGGGGTGAAAAGCCCGACGCCGTAGGTGGCCACATCCATCATCAGCCAAGGGAGTGACACCAGGAAAGTCCGCGTCCTGTAGCGCGGGTCAAAAAGCGTCGCGAGCGCTTTACTCTTTGCGCTAGCCGTTGCCGCGAGGCGATTCCCGGCGCCCGTAGCAATTTCCGCGCCAACCGGAGCAAAGGAGACACCCGCTATTCGGGACAGAACTACGGCAGCCTCGACGATCCGGCCTTTTTCCGCCAGCCAGCGCGGGCTCTCCGGCAGGTGCAGGCGCGCAAGCATATAAAGGACTGCGAGAATGCCAACCACCCCGAGCAGTATCCGCCAGTCCGTTATCAAAGGATGCACCTTGAGAACGGCGATACCAACCAGCGCTGCCGCGATCATTCCGACGGACTGCAGGGCGATGGTCGCCACAGTCATACGGCTGCGCGCAACCTTGGGCATGATCTCGGCGACGTAGGAGCTACTCGTCGGAAAGTCGATACCGATTCCGATACCGAGCAAAAACTGGCCCGCAATAATGAGCTCGGCGCTTGGCGCTATGGCACAAATCGCCGAGCCAATGGCCAGAATTCCCATGTCCACGATAAAGGCGCGCTTGCGGCCAATCCTGTCCGCCGCGACGCCGCCCAGCGCCGCCCCAAGCACAGCCCCGAGAACGAGGGCCGAACCAATCAAACCCACCATCGTCGGAGTGATGGCCAAGTCCCGTTTTAGCAGTGGCACCGCGATGCCAAGGGAGACAACGGAAAAGCCGTCGAGAAAAGTGCCGCCGCTAGCCAACAGCCAATATAGATAACGGGCCAGCGTCATCGGCGCATCGTCGAGCGCACCGAAGATGGACGCCTTTGATGATATGGTTTTCAGACTCGAGGCGGTCACTGACTAAGCGCTCCCTAACGCACCGCCATTCTGATTTATGTCAATCGCATGCAAATGGCATGTTCTTGGCATCGCCTCACCGTTTCTTGGCGCCCTCCGCGGCGGCATCCTTGTGATAAAGACGCTGGATTTCTTTGAGGTCGACCGTCGGTTTTGGGAGCTTCAGCTTCATATCATCCAAAGCATCGGCAACGATCTGCGATACGGCGAGATTTCGGAACCATTTGTGATTCGACGGAACAACAAACCACGGTGCGTATTTCGTCGAGCAACGGGAGAGCGCGGTCTCGAACGCGCGGATGTATTCTTTCCACAAATCACGTTCCTTGTAGTCACTCTGGCTGATCTTCCATTGCCTTGCCGGATCGTCGAGACGCTCCTTAAATCGCGACAATTGCTCTTCCTTTGAAATGTAGAGGAAAAATTTCAGAATGGTCGTATTGTTTTCCGTTGCGAGCAATTTTTCCCATTCATTGATGATGTCATAACGTGGTTTCCAAACGTCTTTCGGCACAAGCTCGTGGACACGCGCGACGAGCACGTCCTCATAATGCGAGCGATTGAAAATCGCCACGCGGCCGCGCCCGGGCGCGTGCGGGTGAACCCGCCATAGAAAGTCGTGGTCCTTTTCCTCTGCGGTGGGCTGCTTGAAGCCATGGACGTCGACACCCTGGGGATCCATAGCGCTGATCACGTGCCAGCACGTGCCGTCCTTTCCGGCACCGTCAATTCCCTGCAGTACGATAAGCAGGCAGTGGCTCCGGTCTGCGTAGAGCTTGCGCTGCAGCACGCTGATGCGCGAGAGATTGCTCTCGAGTTCGGCCTTGGCCGCCTCAGCGGAGGCCCATTTGCCGTGGAAGGACGCGTCCATTCCAGCAAGATCGATCTGCGCGCCGGGCTCTACCCTTAGCCGCTTGGTCAAATTCATGTCGGGGATCTCCCGCGGTTTCGAACCGGTCAGGCCGAGAGGGTGGTACGCTGTAGCGCAATGAACCGTTCGCGTTCGGTTATGAAGTGCCAGCAAACAAGCTTGAGCGCATCGAGCATGACCATCCAGATAAGGCAATAGATCCAAACGGCGACAATCGCTGCAGGCGGTATTGCGCTAACACCGATACCTAGCAGGCAGATTGAGACTGCGACGACCTGGGTCGCGACAATGGCCCAGAACAGCCGCACGCTCGGATAAGGCGGCTGAAACAGCGATCGCTTTGTGCGTACAACGAACAGTAACAAATGGCCGCCGACTGCGAGTTGTAAAAACATCACGGTTTGTAATTGAGCGGAATTGAGCTCGACCATGCCCTGGAGTTGCACATCGGCGACCCAGCGCATGCCGATCAGCAGCAGGCCAAAGGTTTCCGCGACCGACAACAGGCCCATAATCGAGGCGAACAAAAGAATGTGCTGCATATTCCAGCGAACTGGTCGCTCCGCCGTCGGCACGTTGTCATAGGCGATGGTCATGATCGGAATGTCGTCAAGAAGAGCCAGTGCGACGATCATGATGGCGGTGATTGGCTGGAATTGGAAAAGCACGATTGAAGCTACGACCAGAATCATAATGTCGAGCGTCATCGCGACGCGATAGTAAACATAGCTCTCGATCCGGTCGAAGATTTGTCGCGATACGCCGATTGCATTGATGATTGTCGATAGCCCGGGCGCCGTCAGGATCAGCGCGGCAGCGCTTCTTGCAGCATCGGTAGCCCCGCTGACGGCAATACCGCAGTCCGCCTGCTTGAGCGCCGGAGCGTCGTTCACGCCATCGCCTGTCATGCCGACGATGTGCCCACGGGCCTGCAGGGTTTTAACGATCTCGTACTTGTGTTCGGGGAATACACGGCCGAAACCGTCCGCGCGTTCGACCGCGTCCATGACGGCATCGCTGACAGTGCCCGATGTCCCGCCGTCCTTGAAGACATCGCTCGCGACGAGCAGATGGCTGCCGATCCCGAGTTGCGCGGCAATCTGGTCTCCGATCGCGACGTCGTCACCCGTGACCATCTTGACGTTGAGGCCGAGTGCCTTCGCTGCGGCGATTGTCGACTTGGCATCTGGACGTGGCGGGTCCATCAGAGAAACAAGCCCGACGATCTCCCAGTTTTTTCCATCATCGGATTGGGCAACCCCCAGCGCGCGATAGCCCTTGCCGGCGAGTTCGGCAACGGTGCTCTCATAACGGTGAAGCACGTCGGCATCCGGCTTGGCCAAACCCGAAATTGCCTGCGGAGCGCCCTTGGCATAGTGCCGTGTCTTGCCTGAGGGATCGACGACGGTCGCAAGGGTGCGTTTATCGACTGGATTGAACGGGACGAAGTCGGTCTGTTTCGCATGTTCGATATCGGCTCGCGCCCCGGCAGCTGAAAGAATTGCAACATCAATCGCGTCTTCGCTGCTCTTTTGGGTCGCTAACGCAGCGTCAAGCAAAACGTCGTCCGCTTTAAATGATCCGAAGGGAATTTCAGCCGCGACCGTGAGCTGGTTCATTGTCAGCGTCCCGGTCTTGTCGCTGCACAGGACGTCGACCCCAGCAAGTTCTTCGATAGCCGAAAGGCGCGATACGATAGCCTTTTTCAACGACAGCGCGTAAGCGCCGATCGCCATCGTGACAGACATGACCGCCGGAAGAGCGACCGGGATCGACGCAATCAGCAAGACGAGAACGTACTGGGCAATGCTGCCGAATTCGTCCCAGCTCCAGGCGTCCATCACGGTCAGTCGGCGGTAGCATTCGACCCCGACCAGGATCGTCGCGAGAATGAAGGCCAGCAGCAGCAGAAAGTCACCGACTTGCGTCACCGCGCGCTGTGAATGGGAAACCGCGCCAGCCGAGCCGACCAGCTTCGCTGTCCGGCCGAAAAAGGTTTTCGCCCCCGTTGCGATAACAAGGCCGGTCATCGTGCCTTGCTTGGCGATGCTGCCAGAATAAGCCGTGTCGCCGACCTTCTTTGCAACTGGCAAAGATTCACCGGTCAGCGATGCCTGATCGCAACTGAGATACTTGCCATCAATCAGGATGAGGTCTGCCGGAACGATCTGTCCCGCGGCGATGCTAACGACGTCACCCGGAACAAGGCTGGCGGCGTCGCAAGTATCCCATTTATTGTCCCTCACGACACGAGCGCGGGGCGCGAGACCTTTCTTCAGTGCCGCGAGAGCATTCGCCGCCTTGTTGTCCTGCCAGAAGCCGACAGCAGCGTTGTATAGCAAGAGACCAGCGACGACGAAGAAATCCGGCCAATCGCGACGGAGTGCTGAGATGACTGCAGCGGCTTCAATGAGGAATGGGAGCGGTCCCCAGAAATACGACAAGAGCTTGTGCCACTTGCTCTCCGTCCGGTCTTCGAGTGCGTTTGGCCCGTACTGCGCCAGACGCCGCTTCGCCTCGTCCGAACTCAACCCGTTTTTGGAAGAATTGAACTCGTGAAATTCAGAGGCGATCTGCGCAGCAGGATCTGGTTTCGTCGATTTTGCTGGAGAGCCATCCATCGTTTCTACCATGGCTCCGTCCTTACACGACGTGGGTTAGGACAAGCACTATACACCTTTACGTTTGGCAGAATATGTCGAAGGTTATGCTTCGCTTTTCCGCGGCAAAACAGTCCAGACCAGCTAACGGGGTATTCATGCGGATCGGAGGGAACATCCGAAATCGGACTTACGGCGCATTAATCGGCATTGCCGCTTTTTGCGTTGTTAGCGCCGCAGCAGCCGACGACGGCGAGCAATGTGTAAGAGGATCCGGCAGCACTGCAATCGATGCTTGCACACGTGCCCTTAACTCGGACCGATTTGATCAGCACAATCTGGCAATCATCTACAGCAATCGCGGCAACCAGCGGGAGCGCATGGGTGACTACGAGAGAGCCATCGCGGATCATAACGAGGCGATCCGAACCGATCCGACTTACGCCGCTGGTTTCATGCATCGTGGCAATGCTTACGCCCGCCATGGCGAATTCGATCGGGCTATTGCTGATCACTCAGAAGCGATCCGGCTCGCCCCCAAGGATGCCGATGCTTTTTATAATCGAGGTTATACGTACAGCAATAAGAGTGACCATGAGCGGGCGGTTGCGGATTACACAAAAGGGATCGAACTGGACGCCAACAAATCACGCCTTTGGGGTCAACGCTGCTGGTCGCGCGCTGTTGTCGGCAAACAATTGCGGGAGGCGCTTGATGACTGTAACAGGGCCAGCAGTCTGAGCCCGACTATTCCCCAAATCTTTGCCTATCGCGGATTCGTCTATTTGAAGCTCGGGCAATTCGAAAAGGCGCTTGCCGACTACGATGCAGCGTTCTCATTGACGAAAATCCCCGACCATGCCGATTGGCTCTATGGGCGCGGCGTGACCAAATTGAGAAAGGGCGACACCGCCGGCGGCAACGCCGATATAAACAGAGCCAAGACCATCAAGGCCGACATCGCAGAGGAATACGCGAATTACGGAATAAAGTAGAGGTCAGACTCTGGAAGCGGAGATCGAACGGAAGACCGCCCTCACGGCTGCGTCCGCTGAAGGCCAAATGACGACATAGCCCGCCCGCGGACGTCGAACGAAGCATCTGATAGGGTGACCGCAACGTTATCACGTTGGGGGGGCGGGACGTGGGTGATAAGACGGAAATTACAGTGTCGCCCAGGCTGCGCGCCATGTTCGTCGTTGCCGCCGCTATCATGTTCGCTCTCTGGGGCTGGAGCCTTGTCCCGCCAATCGAGAACTGGGGCAATCCGAACGAAGACGGATTTTCTTACGTCCCCGTCTTCTATACGACCATCACCTGCTTGCCGGTCGGACTTTTTCTGCTCGTTGGGGCGATTGCCGGCCGCGGACGAAATGTTACGCGCGCATGCATCGCATTTTTTTTGCTGCCGTAATAACCCTACTCGTTGCGGCGTTCTTGATCGTTCAGCATATAGCTGACAATACTCACGGAAAAGTCTTGGTATTCAAATCGGCTTTCGACTTGACTGCCAGGATGGTCGCGAAATTTGAAATCGGATGAGCGGTCGATACAAAATCAATTTCCTCTCAAGACAAAATCAATAGTTCCGCAAGGACAACAACGAAATCCATTGTCAAGGTGGAAGCATGTCGGCGGAGCTATGAAACCAACGTGCAATCGCGATCGAAAAGGCTGCGGCAACAACTGTTTCGTATCTTTTCTGCTTTTCGAGCCTGGTGTTGTGCACCCGCCCGTATAAAGCCATTTCGGATCAATCGATTTCATTGATGCGACCTGAGTCGACGGCTCGGCGTCGCGTGCAATTGGAGATCGCATCTATGTTCAAATAGTTACGCCATGGGTGCCACGATGGCCGAGGCTTGGGCTTTGTAATCTGTAACGAGGCGGGCCAGGCAGTGCTTTGGGTGACCGGGGCCTGTCTGCCTGATGTCGACTTTACCTCCAAAAGCGGACAACAGGCAGCCGACCTCGAGCCCCGAGGTCAGCCGCAAAACGTTCAAACATCCACTATCGGTAAAGTGAAAGCTCCGGCCGACTGTCAGGAATAAACCCATCTTTATTTGGCATCGCGACCTTCGGCAGGGTCTGTGCATTCATTATTTCCGCCGGCTTGATGATCTTGGCCTCCGACAGGACATAAGCAACGACCGCGTAAACGTCGTCATCTTTGAGTGAACCTGGCGCGCTGAACGGCATTGCCCGCTTCACATAGTCAAATAACGTCGTTGCGTATGGCCAATAGCTCTCGACTGTTTTGATCGGTGTTTTGGTCGCAAGCGACCCGCGACCGCCCACTAGTCGGTCACCGCCGATGCCTTTTTCGGGATTACCTTGGAGCTTGTCGCCGTGACAGGCGGCGCAGTTGTCCGCATAGACCTTGGCGCCCGCTGTTGCGGTGCCGCTACCGGGCGGCAGGCCCGTGCCATCGGCCGGAATGGAGAAATATTTTGCCAGCTCGGCGGCATCGACCGTCGATCCGAAGCCGTAATGCGGCGGTGCAGTTTGCGCCAACACAGCGGTGGACAAGAAAATGGCGACCAACGCGCCAGTACCTGTGAGCATATCGTTAGGCGTGAACATTGCTGACATCCCCGGTTTCACTGACGCCCCAACTCTGGATGGCATTGAGGTGATAGATGGATCCGAACGGGCCATTCGATCCGCGGATCGCGATCAATTGTTGCAAGGTCGGCTGAACATACCCGGTCTCATCCGTACATCGACTCTGCAACACCGCAGCTTTGCCGTCCCAAATCCACGGGAAACTAAAGCGCACGGTGCAGATCGGTTCAGGAGTTGAGCCAAGTTGCGCTGGGTACCAAGTCTTGCCGCCGTCGACCGAAACGTCAACCGACTGTACACGACCACGACCAGTCCACGCCAAACCCTGGATGTTGTAGAAGCCGGCGCCCGGCAGCTTCATATCGCCGGAAGGGAAAGTGATTACCGACTTCGCTTCCATGTCCATGCTGAACTGGCGCGCCTTGCCGTCGGCGAGCAGGTCCGTGTATTTCGACGTTTCCTCTCGCGTCATAAACGGCTTGTCGCTTACTTCGAGACGGCGCAACCATTTGATGTGCGTATTGCCTTCATAGCCGGGCAATAGGAGGCGCAGTGGATAGCCCTGCTCGGGCCGCAATGCTTCTCCGTTTTGCCCGTACACTATGAGCGCGTCCTTCAACATTTTTTCCATTGGGATGCTGCGCGTCATGACCGCCGCGTCGGCGCCTTCGGCCAACACCCAGGTCGAGCCTTCCTTGAGACCGACTTCGCGCGCGAATGTTGCGAACTGCACCCCGGTCCACTCTGAGGTACTAAGCAGACCGTGTGTACCCTGGACAGTTTTCAGCGTCGGCTTGTTCCATTCCGTCAACCCATTGCCCGAGCATTCGATGAAATGTTTCCGCGTAACCGACGGGAAACGCTTAATGTCCGCCATCGTGAATTTCTTCGGCGTGTTGACCATACCGTGCACAATCATGTTGTGCTTGGCCGGATCAATCGTTGGAATTCCGCCATGATGACGCTCGAAATGCAGACCCGACGGAGTCAGGTTTCCAAGCATCTTGTCGAGCGGCGTCATGCTCCAGGACGTGTTCTCATTTGCCGTCGGGAAACGCCAGCGCACTTCCGACTCAAATTGGGATCGTGAGCCATAGCCACCGTCGGCTGCGACCGGGCGGCCCTGCTCCCTGGTAGGATCATTGGGCACAGGAAACTGGATCGCGCCTGGAGGCGTCTTAACCCCTTGCGCCAGTGCGGGCGTGCTGACTGCCAAAGACCCTGCCGCGAAAAGAAATCTACGGCGATTAGAGAGGCCTGCCCGCGGGAACATCCCGTCTTTGCAATCGCAGTCGAGATCTTCGGCTCTGCGTTGTGCGATGTGGCGCGCTTCTGCCCGGATCATCTCATCGGCCAAGCGTCGCGATTTTTGATCGTAGATGACGGCGTCGGATTTCGGCTTGTCCATAGTCGCCTCCCTGGCAACCGCACGGGACGCAATCCATCGAGAGCGCCCGTGGGATGATTATTGCAAGTAGCCTAGCCGGAAGCGAAGATAAATCTCACTCTCTGTCGTCTATGAGATAATCGACCCAGCCTAATTCGCGATCTCGCCGCACTGCACAATCGCGCGTTTTGCGCGGTTAGTCGCGGTCGAACCTGCTGCGGTAGGTGGAGTGTGACAGTGTGTCTCCCCAGCGCTCGCTCAGCAACTCACCACGCAGCGGATCAATCGCAGGAGACGACCTAAGGACGGATTTACGACAGTGGTCTTGTCGGGACAATTCTTGTTTCGGTGGAGAAACCCCAAGCCGGATCAAACCGGTGGACGTGATAGACCGGACGCACTTTCATTAAAGCCGGGTACTCACCCTTGCGCAGTGTCGTCGCTATGCATGGCGTTACAGTCGCCCGGATGCGCTCGACATAACCCTCGGCGGCACGATGAACATGGCCGCTGAAAACCGCGACGACCCGCCCCGAGTGCTGCAAAGCCCGGCGCAGGCCCGACATTATCTCCGGCGTTTCGAAGTGGAGCGGATCCGGTCCCACCGTAACCTCAAAAGGCGGATGATGCGTGAAGACCGCAATTGGTTTGGTGGCGTCGGCGTCGATCATGTCAATTAAACGCCCTACCCGCTCGCGGCAAAAGTCGCCCTTGTTGCTGACAGAGCTCAAGGTATCCAGCCCAATCAGTTTTACCGGGTAGTCGTTAATCGCATAGTCGATAAAGTCGGAATCGGTGGCAAGATATCCGCTTGCTGAAAAGGCCGCACGTAAATTCGTCCTGTCATCCTTGTTGCCGGCCAGGACAAATACAGGGGCACGCGCTCGCGCGAGTGTAGCCACCGCCTGAGCATATTCGTCTTGCCGTCCATTATGAACGATGTCCCCGGTATGAACGATCACATCAGGGGCCGGATCGAGTGCGTTAATGTCGGCAACCGTAAGCGCGAAATCTCGAATTCTCTGATCGGCGTCGCGTGCATCCAGGTCTATGTGGGTATCCGAAATCTGCGCGATAATCATGATGCCGGGCTCAAGTCTGTCGATCGCAGACTTGCGTAATATTCCTTCAGGATCGCCACCACCTCCGGCCGACTGAACTCGGGTGGTATGTCCGCGTCGGTCGAGAGCATTTCACGCTGCTGCGTGCCGGAGATAGAAATGTGATACTTCGGGTCGTGCGGACAGGTCCTCGCCGTTGCCATCCCGTAACACTTGCGGCAGTAAAAAGTAACGTCGATCTTCAGCGGCTTGGTAAGAAGCGCGCCGGCCCACAGTTGATCGAAGATGTGGTGCGCATCGAAGGGACCGTAGTAGTCGCCGACACCGGCATGGTCGCGTCCGACGATAAGGTGCGAGCATCCGAAGTTCTGGCGAATAAGGGCATGCAGCAGGGCCTCGCGCGGACCCGCATAACGCATCTCGATCGGATAACCTGCCTGAATTACCGTTCCGGGGCGGAAATAATTATCGATCATCGCCTGGATTGCTCGGGTGCGAACATCGGCTGGAATGTCGCCTGCTTTCAATTTCCCAAGCACTTGATGGATGAAAACACCGTCGGATACCTCCACCGCGATTTTCACCAAATATTCGTGGCTACGGTGCATAGGATTGCGCGTTTGGAACGCAGCAACATTCGACCAACCTCTCTCAAGAAACATGGCCCGCGACTTGGCAGGGCGGATATAGAGGTCCGGGTACTTCGCAGGATATTCGCCCTCGCTCAGCGCCGTGACACGGCCGGCAAGATTGACCTCGCCCTGCTCGAGCACCTTCGCCACGCCCGGATGCTTCGGATCGGCGGTGCGATAGACGTGCTCGGCCTCGAATTTCTTGTCGATCGAATATTTCTCGCGGACCTGCATGACCGCAAGGATCTCGCCGCTTTCTCCGTCGACAAGCGTGACCTCCTCCTCGGCATGGATGCTGTCGGTGAGGTCTTTGCTGACGGGAAGCGTGATGGGGATCGGCCAAAACAGGCCGCTGGTGAGCTTCATGTCCTGGCACGAACCGCGCCAGTCGTCCTGCCCCATGAAGCCATCGAGCGGCGTATAGGCGCCCATCGCCAGCATGAACACGTCGGAGACCGCACGGGAGTCGAGAGGAACCCTCTTGAGCTTCTCCGCGCGCTTGCGTTCGTCCGCCCGCTCCGTCTCCGGCAGCAAGAGCGGCTTCACGGATTGGGAGCCGTGCGGCGGGACAAGCTTCGACATGACAGCCTACGGCTTCTTCGGGGTCTTGTATTCGGCCTCTTTCTGAAACGGCTCCCAGACGGTTTCGTACCCGACAAACCCCTTTTCATTTGGCGCTTTCTGACGCGTGGTCACATAGCGCGAATGTCCGTCAGGGACTTTGGTAGGGGTGGTGGGTTTTGTCTCGCTCATAGGTCACCTTTCGCCGTGAACCCGGAATTGCAAGTGCAGTCACAGAAGCCGAAGTGCGTCCAATGCCATTTAAACAGATCGCATGAGTGACGGGTTGACATCCACCTCCGCGGCGACCGACCCGCCCGCCTTGGTCTCTTCTTCGGTTGCATCGCGCACCGTCAGTATCTCGAGCGTAAAGACGACCTGCCTGCCGCAAAGCGGATTGTTGCCGTCGACGGTCAGTGTCTCGTCGTCCACCCGCGTCACGAGAAAGCTGCGGGTCTGGCCCTTGTCATTTTCCATAAGGATGGAGGTGCCGACTTGCCGATACTCCTCGGGAACATTCTCGATGTGATCGGTAAAGACCAGCGCTTCATCTCTGGGACCGAAGATCTGATTGCCATCAATCGGCACCTCGATGACATCGCCCGCGGACTTGCCCTCCAGTTCCATATGCACGGAAGGGGCCAAAATTTCATTATGCCCGTGAATATAGCCCAACGGGAATTCGACCCTGGTGAGGACGTGGCCCGTCTTTTTGTCGGTGACCTTGTAGGTCAGCCCGACAAACTTGCCCTCCTGGATGGTTTCACTCATGTCAAATCCGAACCAGCCTGTCAGAAGATTGACGCACCGAAAATTTTGACCGTTCCGTCTTCATAGCCGAGCACAAGTCTGCCAAGCCATTCGCCAGGTTTTTTGGTGCTCCGTTGCCGATAAAGAACCGTTACGTGTTCACCCCTGCGGATAATGCCAAGAAAGTCGACGTGCCCCGACAGGTTTCTGGCCAGCTCACTGTTTGCGAACTGATGGCCGGCCTCAACTTGATTCATGGCACGCGCAAGATCATTGGAAAAATTCTTTACGAAATCGCCGTATTTGCCTTCGTTGGAATTTTTCACAAGGTCGCGCCATAAGAGGTCGGCTATCGCCTTTATTTCCTCATCCGTTTTTTCAACAATATTCACGCGCGTCTTTCTGCTACTTTAGCCACTACGCGCCTTCTTCGACCAGGTGATAACAGGGTGCCTTCTCCATGGTGTATTCGCCGGTCTTCGGATCGCGGCGCGAAACGGTCAGCACGTGCCAGTTTGCGTCGTCCACCTTCATGGCGTCGCCGCGATAGTAGTAGCCCGGCCAGCGCGTCTCTTTTCGGAACAGCGTGTGCTGAGTAACGCACTCAGCGGCGCGATGCCTGTGCTTGAGTTCCCACGCGCGCAGCAATTCGTGGATATCTTTCGCGGCCAGGCTTTCGAGATCTTCCTCCATCACCTTGAGCTTCTTGAGCGCAATGTTCAGGAGCTTCTCGTTGGTCATGTAGCTGACGGTGACGCCGCCGCAATACTCATCCATCAGCTTCTGCAGGCGATCGAGGCCCTGCTTCGGATTGATGTAATGCGGGTTGACGTCGCCAGCCACGATTTCGTTGCGGTAGATCTTGTAGTGCTCCAGTGGCTTAAAGATCTCTTTCTTGCGGCGATTGATCTGCTCCTCGGAGACAACGATGCCTTCGCCCTTGCCGTCGTCGATATATTTGCAGGCGGCCTTCGCGGCGAGACGGCCCTCGGTGAACGAGCCGGACGAGAAGGCGTGTGGCGTGCCGCCGACCGCGTCACCGGCGCCGAACAGACCTTCGATCGTCGTCATGCGGTTGTAGCCCCAGAAATACTCGGGCGGAGAAACGTCCTCGGGACCCGAGCACCACGCGCCGGAGCAGGTCGCGTGCGAGCCCATGACGTACGGTTCGGACGTCGTCAGTTCCGGATTCTCGTTCTTGGGGTCCACGTCCGTCGCAGCCCAGAGGACCGCCTGGCCGATGGTCATGCCGAGAAAGTTTTCCCAGCCAACTTCTTCCAGGTGAGGATCCTGGAAGGCTTTCATGGTCACCATGTAGATGGGGCCGCGGCCGGCATTCACTTCACTGATAATGCAGTGGTTGCGCAGACACGTCGGGATCGGCCTGTGCGTTAGGTGCGAAACTTCCGGATCCAGATATTCCTTGCCGACCATTTTCTGAAGTTCGGGGAACCACTTGGATTCATACTCCTCGCCGAGGCAATTTTGCGTATAGGTCTTGAGGTGCAGGAAGTAGGCACCGACCGGGCCGTAACCGTCCTTGAAACGCGCCAGCACGATGCGGTTTTCCATCTGCGTCATCTTTGCGCCGGCTTCGATCATGAGCCCGTAGGCGGACGCGGACGACCAGGGCGCATACCAGGTACGTCCGGAACCTTCGCCGACCGAACGCGGCTTGAAGATATTGGAAGCCCCGCCCGCACCGCAGATCACGGTTTTGGACTTGAAGACGTGATAGTTGCCTGTGCGCACATTAAAGCCAACGGCACCGGCGACCCGGTTCTCCTTGCTGTCATCCATCAGCAGGTGCGTAACGCAGATGCGGTTGAACACCTTGTCCGCGGATTTCTTGGCGGCCTCGGCCACGATCGGCTTGTAGGACTCGCCATGAATCATGATCTGCCACCGCCCCTCACGCAGATAGCGCCCGGTTTTCGGGTCCTTCATGATGGGCAGGCCCCACTCTTCGAACTGGTGCACCGTCGAGTCGACGTGACGGGCCATATCGAAAAGCAGATCTTCGCGTACCAGCCCCATTAGATCGATGCGGGCATAGCGGACATGGTCCTCCGGTTTATTTTCACCCCACCGGGTGCCCATGTAGCAATTGATGGCGTACAGGCCCTGAGCGACTGCGCCGGAGCGATCGATATTCGCTTTTTCGGCGATAACGATCTTCTTGTTCTGACCCCAAAACCTTGCCTCCCAGGCGGCACCGCTGCCGCCGAGGCCGGAACCGACGACCAGAATATCTATGCCGTCTTCGACGATCGTTTTGTAAGCCATCAGTAATACACGCCTTTCTTCAACTTGAGGCCGGCTGCCTGAAGGGTATGCAAACCACCTTCATCCATGCGGATCCACTTTGGCTCATTGTAAAGCAGCTGGCTGTCGCGCATTTCCTTGCTCGGCGGGGGAACGTCGGCGAGCTTGGGGATCGCCGTGCCCCAGGGCTTGGTCGTGATCGGCGAGAGGAAATTTTTTTCCGTGCCGTTCCGATATTTGACCTTCCAAGCGATCGTGCCTTTTTCTTCGTCGCGGATGACGCGAACGCTATGACCGAGCGGCGCGAAGTCGGCATATCCGCGCACGTCGATCGCATTCTGCGGGCAAGCCTTGACGCAGGAGTAGCATTCCCAGCACATGCTGGGCTCGATGTTGTAGGCGCGCCGATAGGTGGGATCGATGTGCATGATATCGGAGGGACAGATGTCGACGCAGTGTCCGCATCCGTCGCACCTTGTCATGTAAACGAAGGTAGGCATGACTCCGGCTCCTCAATCTGTTCCGACAAAACTCGCAGGTTTTTAATAGTGGCGCGGCGCTTCGCGTTTAATGCCAAGTCCCATATGCATCGGAGCTTTCTGCAGCAGCTCCATGGAGTGTCGTTTCTGCTGTTCAGGATCGTCGCGCGTCAGTGTCGGCAAATTCTGGGCTGAACCATTGGCCTTGGACATTCTCTTCTCGAAGGCCGCAGCCGGCTTGAAGAACATGTGCGAGAACTTCGACCATGGGATCGAAGCGAACAGCACCGTCGTGTCAATCAGATAGAGCGCGAGGAACAGAGTCGCCCAACCGCTGTGACCGGCTGCCTGCAGCCAGGCCCAAATCAGACCGAAGGTCGTGCCCAGGACCAGCGTAACGATGAACAGGTCAGCGCGCATGAACCGGAACGGCGAGTTGCCTTCGGCCGCGACGTCGACGCGGATGAAGAACCAGAACCAGTAGCCGCCGAGGCAGACCATCAGCGCGCCGATGTACCAAAGCGCCGCCAGCGCGTGGGGCGTCGGCGTCGCGGGCGTCGGATAGGCGAAGACCATGATCGCGGTGGTCACGACGTAGATCACGAAGCCGTACATGCCGAGCAAGTGCGCAATCCTGCGCCGCGCGGTGCAGAATTCGCCCGACAGCGCGACGTCGACGACCGCCGTCTGTACCGCGATCGCCACCAGCTCACCGGCGCCAACGCGCTGCGTCGCCGTATTTGTGGAATCGCGCCAGCTGTTGAAAAAATACCTAGCGCTTTTCTTATGCACGATGTCGAACAGCGTGCCACCCACGACCAGAAGTATCATTACGATGACGTATATTTGCATTAGGGCGGGCGGTATGGACACCGAAAGTTCGGCGAAAGGATTACTTGTGAACATTAGTTGAGATCCCCCCGATGTGGTCCAGGCCCGGGCGTCACGATAGCCAACGGGACTCCTGCCTGCAAAATTAAAAACTCCAAGGGATCAGTCATCTTCTCAATATACTCATTCACCGGAACGATCATGGTCAGTCACGCCGGAATGCAATCGACGCAAGCCAGCCCGTGAACAGCGCCATCGACATGACCGCCAGCCCGTAAATTAGGCTGTAATTTGTGGCCGCTTTGACGACGAAATCCTCGACACCGACTTTTACGACTGTGAAAGACGACAGGGTTTCTCCCACTATTTCGCCTTGTTGGAGCAACTTGAGATTAACCTCGTAATCACCTACCGGGACGTTGTCGGGCAATGGAATTTCGGCACGAAATGCTGTCCGACTTAAGAAAGTCACCCCGCCCGACCGTTCATTGAAGAGGCCTTCTTGGAGCCGGACGTTTACAAAATTGATCAAAAAGGGATCGTTATCATCGGGCGTAACCCCCGCGTCAAACAATGCGTTCTTTATACCAATTCCCTGCCGCCGTAACACGTCCGCGCTCGCGATTGCATTGAGCGGCCGAGTGGCGCCAACGACAAGAAACGACGGCACATTGTGAAAAGTGCGGCTATCTTGATTGATCCAAACGCCGCCGATCCTGCCCTTGCGCCGCGTCACCACTGTCTGGCGGGGTCCGGTAACAATCACCGCGACGTCGTATGGATGTGACGGCAAAGTGTTTTTTTCTACAGCGCCAAATACCACGACCGTGCCGCCGCTGTAGCTCGATGAGACGGCAATCTGGCCCGGCGCGACTGTCGCAATTAGTCCCTCCGATCGCGCAGGAACACAGAGCATGAGGAGCAAAAATGTTGCGATGACCCTTGCAAGCACGCTCAAGTGTCAACTCCCAGTGCACGGATCGAATAAAGATTGTCCGGCCGCGATATCAGCCCGTATCCAAAACGGAATCCAACTCCGAGGATCAGAAGTCCGAGCAGCAGACGCAGCCTTTCTGCTGGCATGTTCTGCGCACTGCGCGCCCCAAATTGGGCGCCAACTACGCCACCTGCCATCAGCACAAGTGCAAGAACCGCATCAACCAGGTGATTGGTGAGAGCGTGCATAACTGTGGCCAATGCCATCGTTGCGGTGGTGAGTACGGCGGCACTACCGATTACCGTCGCCGTCGGCATGCGAAGAAAATAGATCAACATAGGCACCAGAAGAAAGCCGCCGCCTATCCCCATCACAGCACCGACCACGCCAATGAAATAGCCGATGCCCCAAACTGGAATAACTGAGACGTAGAGTGTCGAGCGCTTGAAACGCATTTTGAGCGGCAATCCATGCACCCAAGTGTGCGCACCCGGCCGCCGTAACAGACTGGGCTTCTTCTGTCGGACGCGTACAATCGCGCGTATGCTTTCGATCAACATCAGGCCGCCGACTGCGCTGAGCATAATGAGATATGAGAACCCAATCAGTAATTCGAGCTGTCCGATCGCACGAAGTTTGGTGAAGAGCCAAACGCCGCTTGACGTCCCGAGCAAGCCACCCAGGAGCAATACGAAAACCATTTCGACGTCCACAGCGCGACGCCGCCAATAGGTCAGCGCACCGGAGAATGAGGACGCCGTAATATGACTTGCGACCGTGGCGACCGCCACGCCCGGTGCTATTCCAAGAAAGATCAGGAACGGCGTCATCAGAAACCCGCCGCCCACGCCAAACATTCCCGATACGAAACCGACTGCCAGCCCCATCGCCAATAGGAGGAAGATATTTATGGGCAGATCAGCGATTGGCAGATAGATCAGCAATTGATAATTCCGATTGCATGTTGAAAGACGAGCGCAAAGGCCATCATCTCTCGATGACGCCCGCCGCTCGCCGGAGTATTGCAAGAAATGTGCAGTGACCGGATCACCGCACAAAGCGTCATGCGGATTTCTTTTTTGCCGAACGCAGCTCGTCGATTTTGCGCTCCCATTTCATGTCTTGCGCAAACGCCAATGCCTCTTCCGGTGCCATAAAGACGGTTTCCTTTTCCGCAGGATAGGCGCGGCTCACGACATCCTTCATGTAGCGCGAAATTACGTCTTCCATAATCGGAATAAGGTCGGTGTAAATGCGCGAGTGGCGAGGTACGTGCTCTTCCCATAGATGGAAAAGATCAGATGAAATGATATGCACCCCATGCGCGCAATTGCCAGCGCCCAGGCTGATCACCGGTACCGGCAAGGTCTGCGCCAAATATTCGGCGACTTCCGACGTCGTCACTTCACACAGGATGGAAAAGCATCCGGCGTCCACCATCGCTTTGGCGTCTTCGACCATTTCCTTCGCGCGCTTGGCCGTTTTGCCCTGCGCGACAAAGCCGCCAAGTTGCGGCATGCGCATCGGCGTGATGCCTATGTGGCCCTGCACCGGAATGCCGGCGCGCACGATCGCCTCGATGTTCGGCACGTGGTACCTGTTACCTTCGCATTTCATCACCTCAGCGTTGGCTTCGTGAACGAAACGGCCTGCATTCTCGACGGCCTGTTCTTTGGAAACGTGAAAACTCCAGTAAGGCATGTCGACCATACGTAGGCCATATTTCGACCCGCGGTCGATCGCTTTTGACATCATCATCACTTCATCGAAGCTGACAGAGACTGTGCTCTTGTGTCCGAACAAAATCATACCGCCGGTGTCGGAAACGCAGAGGATGTCCATGCCGAGACGATCAGAGATCACCGCTGTCCGATAGTCATAGGCCGCGAGCTGGGTGATGGGCTCGCCTTTTTTCATTTTCGCCATCAGCATCGGAATGGTGACTTTTTTTCTCGCCGGCATGTCAGCCATAACGTGTTCCTCTCATGACCGATTGATCACATGGGACGTGAAAGTACCCCAATTACAAACCGCCCGTCCCTGGTCTACGTTTTGTGCGCGGGCATGGGGCGCTTTGGCGCAAAGGTAGTCAAATATGCGTGGGCTATCGTATATTCGCCGTCGGCTATGAGGCTAGACAGGCAAATTTGCTGGGCTAGCGCCAAGGCAGTCGTGGCCGGCGCTTAAATGCGTCATAAAAGGGTAGCGACGATTGTCGGATTTTGCGGAATTCGCCTGACGGATCGTGCAGGCTTGCATTGTCAGCTGTCGATGCGGCGACAAAGCCAAGCCCGAGAATCCCGTTCGCTACGACGCTGTTGCATACGGACGTGATCGCGATAACGCCTGGATCGACCGGGCGATCGAGCGGGGAGCTTCGTATCCAAGGTAATGTAATGTAGTTGGTCTCGGCTTGAAAACACACCAGCTTAAGCGCGGTTTTTTCTGCGTTCTGCTCGGGGTGAAATTGCCGGAGGCCTGCCTCCGCCGGAGATACCGGCAGTCTGAACTCATTGGCGAACAAAACAAACCCCGCTTCGATCCGCAATGCGTCCAAGGCGATAAAGCCCGCTGGCCTTGAGTGCCGAGCCAGCTGGCGCCAGATGCGTGGTGATTCACTGCGCGGGACAATGATCTCGAAGCCCGCCTCACCCGTATAACCGAGTCGTCCTACCGTACAGGGAGCACCAGCGAGTTCCACCTGGGCAAATCGGAAGTACGTGAGGTCCGCTACTGTGTCTACCTTGCCAAGGCTGCGCAGCGTGTCGAGCGCACCTGGTCCTTGCACCGCAAACACGGCTCGGGTGTGTCCGATATCGGTGGTTTCGACCCGAGCCGAGGCACGCTTGATAAGGGTCGTCACGTCCTCGCTTCGCCCACTCATCACTTCGAAGGAGTCCACGCCGGTCCGCCACACTGTCAAGTCGGACAATGCCGCTCCGGAAGAACCGGTTCGTACAGCATAGGCGATCGCACCTTGCGTCAACTTATCCAAAGGACGCTGCGCATAGGCTTCCACAACCGGCCACGCACCAGGGCCCTGTATGCGGGCGCACTCCAGAAACGAGAAATCGAACAATGCGCTTTCTTCGCGACAGGCACGCGCTTCACCGGCGGGATCGCCAAAATCGTTCTTTAACGCGGATGGTTCAAACGCCATGAACGATGGTCACCGCACTAGTCTCAAGGCAATGTTGCCGAGAATAAAGAGACCGATGACGACGAGGACTGCGGCAACAATCCGACGTAGTGTCTCGCGTGGAAGGATGTGCGCCAGCTTTGCGCCATACCATGAGCCGACGGTCAGAGATGCCGCCAGTATCACCGCGAGCACAAGATCGAGTTCGCCATAAAGAACATTGCCAACTGTCGAAGCAATCGCAACCGGCAATTGGATGACCTGACTCAATCCTACGGCAGTAAGCACCGGCAATCTCATCGCTATGAGGATGGGAACCAGCACAAGGGGGCCGCCAGTGCCGCTCACTGACGACAAGAACCCTGTCACCGCGCCAACACCTAACAGCGTGGTACTCGACACGCCGCGCTCACCGAATTCATCGGCCGTTTGCCGCACGCGCAATGAGTTGACGCCCGAAAAGAACGTGAGCAAACCCAGTCCAACTTCGAGCACGCGCGGATTTACCACACTCACCGCCCAGGCCCCGGCGAAAGCGGTCGGAGTCGCGCCTGCGCAGAGCCACGTCGCCAGGCCCCAACGGATTGACTTATTGCGGGCGAACACAAAGCTCGCGACGAGACCGGAAACAATATAGGCAAGCATCGCTGCGGGTATGCCGATTTTGATCGGAATACCGACGAGAAAGACCAACGCGGGGACCAGGATGACCCCGCCAATCCCAATGCAGCCGATCATCAAGCCGGAGGTGATCCCCAGCGCAGCAATTCCGATCAGTTCTATGGACGTCATCCCCAACCTTCGCTTGATGGCGGTTCAGAAGCCCTAAGGCCTATGCCGCACTGCACCTAAAATGGCATCAATGTTGTCGTAGATATTCTTAGACGTCGCCTATTTAGATTTGATCTATTACTATCCTAGCGTCGCCTCTCTCGCTTGGTTTTGACAATGTTTATCAGGCAGTTTCGATATTTGGTGGCCGTGGCAGAAGAGCGCCATTTTGGCCGCGCGGCGCAGCGGTGCAATGTCACCCAGCCGTCGCTGTCGAGCGGTATCAAGCAGCTTGAACTCGAACTTGGCGTGCCAATCTTTTTGCGTGGCCGCGGTCAGCGTTTTCACGGTCTGACCGCGGAAGGTGAGCGTGTCGCTAACTGGTCGCGCGGCGTTCTCGCGTACTGCGATGCGATGCGCAAAGAAATTGCGATCATGAAGAAGGATCTGACGGGCAAACTTCGGCTCGGCGCAATGCCGTCGATGTCGCCCGTGCTGCCGTCGGTGCTAAAAACCTTTCGCGATCGGCACCCGGGCGTGCACATCGATGTCCAGTTTGTCGGAACAGAGGCGATGAAGCTTGGACTTAACAATTTTGCCCTTGACGTTGCGCTGACTTACCTCGACAAGGCCGATCTTGGGCGTAAAAATACTCTGCCGATCTACACCGAACAACTGAGCCTTTTGGTTCCTGATACTTCCGAGTTTCAGAACCGCACGACGATCACATGGCGCGAGGCGGCCGAACTACCGCTCGCGATGCTGCGTCCGTCGATGCACGAACGGCGCTTTGTCGATCAGGTATTCAAGAGCGTCGGCTGCTCGCCGGAAGCGCGCGTGGAATCAGAATCGATCCTGCACTTAATGTTCCAGGTGCAGTTTACCGACCTTTGCACGATTATCCCGTCGCATTTTGCTCATGCGCCGGGGCTCCATCAAGGAACTCGGGCACTGCCACTCGTCGACCCGGTCGTCAGTCAGGAGGTCGGGTTATTCTGGACTGAAGGCGAGATCGTTTTGCCGATGGCGAACGCATTCGTTTCCATCGTGCAGGAGCTAAATAAGTCGGGAAAAATGCGCAAGCGGCTTGCCGGCGATCACATCGATCTCCAGCTCGCGAAGAAACTTAAGCGCGCCTGAGATCATTCGCACTTCTAATGAATTGCGCCGCGGCGGCAGCTGGTTGAGGTTCATTGGCCAGTTCAGACGCCGTCAGTAGCCGGCGTTTTTGCCCCTCGCCAACGAAGAAATGGGGCTCACCTTGCTCAGCATCTCCTGGCGAGAATCCAGCCGCTGGCGTTCCACGTCCCGGCGCGACGACAAGCATCAAGGTCTGTGGCACACACACGACGACGCCGCTATTCGACAACACCGACGCGGCTGCACGAAACCAAGCCATCAACTGCATGAGCCCCGATGCGCAAGCACGTGGGGCATAATCTTCAGCATCGCCACTCATAAGATTCTTGATCCTGTAAGGCAATGACTTGGAGAACTTGTCGCGGTCTATTCCGCGATGCAGCAGCTCGACGAGAATCCAGGCCTCTACCTCAGCGGGCGAACGCTCATCGGGATCGAGAATATGTGGCATTGGTTTACTGCGCTCCTCGAACTGCATTTCGAGACTGGGCAGGCGCATTTGAAGGGCGATATCGCGGTCGAATGTTTTAGTTACGAAAGTTCCATTTTCACGGAAATTCAGTGCGACACGATCCTCAGGCTCGGTCGCTACGACATAACTATTGGCAACGCGTGCTGGCCACTGGATGAGATTAAGCATCTGCTCGCGAGCTCTCTCGAACATCTCCTTGTCGTCACTATGCGACGCTAACGTGGGCCAAGCCGGATGGGCGGAGAACTCAGCTGAATTTGTCATAACGAATGTCCAAACTTGGGACGCCTCCCATGATCAGTGCGCGAATAGTGCAGTCGACCATGATTGGCGGGCCGGCAACATATGCAATCACGTTGCTGTAGTGGCCTTCCATCATGCGCCCAGCGACTTCATGCACCATGCCGCTAGCGAGTTTTAGAGAAGGATAGCCCGGATGGATCGCTGTGGCCGCGGCTTCATGGGAAAGTGCGATTGTCACCTCCAAATTGCCGTGGGACGCGGCTACGTAACGCGCCAACGCCTCAAGATAAAACGCATCGCCCAACGTCCTTACTCCAAAGAACACTGCACCCTTATGATTGCGGAAGTGGTCCGCGCGGACGGCACGCTCAAGGATCGACATCATCCCGGCGATCCCTGAGCCGCCGGCGATGCAGACGATGTTCCTGTCCTCTTCCGGCCGAAATACCGCGCGACCGAGCGGTCCGAACACCTCAACCGTTGCTTCATCGCCTTCACGCGTAAACAGCCAGTCGCTGAAGCCGCCACCAGGTTTCCGCTTTAAGACAAGCGCGACCTGGGCCGCGTCACTGTCGAAATTGACCATCGAATACGCGCGGCCGCCTGACAAGTCGCCTGTTTCCAACACAACAAATTGGCCCGCCTCGAAATCCATTGGATCCGACAGATGCAGATCGAAATGCGCCACATCGCTCGTCAGCTTGCGGATATTGCGAATAACGCCACGGCGCGGCGCCGGTCGCATTTCATCACGAGTGGAGATCTCAGATGGCACACGTAGCACGCAGTCGGAGAGCGCACGTGTTTGGCACATCAGAATGTCGCCTTTGTCAGGCTTGAGCTTCTTGCTGCCGGGCGCGTCTTTCCAACGCACCTCGACTTGCCCGCTCATGACTCGAGCACGGCAGGTGCCGCAGGTTCCGGTCGCGCATTCGTAGGGAAGATTGAGGTGTTGCCGTAAACCGGCGTAGAGGATCATCTCCTTGTCGCCGCAATCGAAGGCGCACGTACCGCTCTTGTTTTCGATCGTTACCTTCATCCGCGTGACAAGGACTTTATTTGAAGAAATCGTCGTCCTCTTCTTCTGCATCCTCAAATTCGTAAGCAAGCTCTTCCTCAATATCCGCGAGAATCGACCCGTCTTCTTGTTTGACGTCATACATTTTGAGCGGTTTTTCGGTATCGCCCTTCATCTCGAGCGTCTTGAGATCCCATGCCCAGAGATGTTTCGTACAGGTGAGGACGCAGCGCACGATCACGCCGGACTCTTCGAGGGGTTCTTCCATGTGCGGGCAGATCGGCGGAATGGCGCGATACCCTTCACCATAGTTCACAACCAGGACAGGGATGCCGTCAACGTCAAACTTCTTGACCGTGTTTTCGGCAACCTCATCAGCCCCGCAGATGCGTTTCCACGCCATTTTTTTGCTTAGCCTTACGCCGGTCGTGAATCAGATGGGCCAGTGCGAACCCTTGTCCAGCCTGCGGTTTTGAATGCGGACTTCGCGGCTCAAGAACGCCGCCTTGTTGTTTTCGATCTTGAACGTGTCGTGATACTTGCCAACCAGAAACAAACGGCTTTCACCGGCATCTAGGTGCGAATTAATACCGTCGAGTAGATTCTGATAAACAATAACCGAGCTCACTGCTTTGGCAGTCTCGCCGCGATCGATGTCGATCGTGTAGACTGATGTATGCCTCGTTAACGGCGAGTGATCTGTATTGTGCTTGGGTAGGAGTTTGATCATGCTCTCGAGCCCTTTGCGGTCGAGCGCAAGATACGTCAGGTCCTTGTTGATTTCCGGGCTCCAGGCTCGAATCGCATACTGGAAAGCAGGATCGCAATGCTCCAGCCAGCCATTCCAGTCCTGCGCGTCGAGCAAAATCGTCGAACGATAGATCGTTTCTCGGACCAGAGAATGCGCGTCCACTGCTATTCCCCACTAGACTGAATGGCCACTTGCTCGGCGCGGCCGAACGCTTTCGCTCTTCTCTATTCCGCGGCGACCGACATCGGTTCGATGAACGGTTGCTCTGGCTTGCTCGGCATCCGGTTCATCCAGCGGCCCCACTCTTCATAATAGTGGCGCATTCCATTCTCGTCGTGGATCGTCTGGTTCTCGTGACGGCCGTGCAAGATGTGGCGCGGTTCGGAACCGGTTCGCGTAGTTGTGCCCTGGCCCTGCACGCCAATCAGGTCCTCGTGTAGGTTACGGCCGAAAGGCCCCCAGATCGAATTGTGATGATTGACGCGCGTCTGGCGTTCTTCCGCCGTGTCGCGCTTGAGGCCAAGCCCGCGAAACTCGATCATCACCTTATCGGGCCCGAGCGGCGTCACGATGTCGCAACGCAGGGCTGAGCCGCGCAGGTTGAAATTCATGCCGGGGAACATATCGATCATGTACCACTGGTTCGGCGGAAGGTGTGGGAACGACAAAGCAGCACGGCTGTCGAAGCCTTCGTACTTCTCGTAATTCACCTCGAACGTACCGACCACAACGTGGCCGTGCTCGAATGCCTCATTCTTGCGCGCGAAATATGCGTCGTTAAAACCGGTGACGCGGTTATGGTAGTGCATGAAGTCGTGGTAAAATTCGCAATTCGTGTCGTGCCAAAGCTTGTAGTTCGCGTTCACGATCGCCTTGTGATAATGGAACACGTCAAGCGGCTCGGCATCGAGCGTCTTTCGTAAGCACGCGAAAGCAGGCGCGCCCCACTCCTCGAGCGACACCTTGGGATTGTCTTCGAGATTGACCCAGACAAAGCCGCCGAATTTCACTTCGCAACGCAGCCGACGCAGTCCGACGTCTTCCTTGCACAAGCGGTCCTGGTAACCCTCCTTCTCCCGGCTAATGTAGACGCAGTTGCCGCGCAAATCGTACTGCCAAGCATGAAACATGCAGGTCATGCGTTTCGGGTTCCCGGACGGCTGGCCTTCTAGGAAGCTCCCCGACGGCCGGCGCTCTATGATCATCCCGCGATGCGGGCACACGTTGAGAAACGCGCGGACTTCATTGTCTGGACCGCGGCAAACGATAATCGGCTCACGCGCGATCGAGGTTGTGCGGAAATCGTAGGCATTGGGCAGCTCGGACTCGTGGCAGACCGGAATCCAGGCCTTCTTGAAAATCTTCTCCAACTCCTCCTCAAAAATCTGCGGGTCCGAATAAATTCGACTATCGATCCACTCGCCTTGCTTCAGAGGCGGTTCGGCGGTCCATTGACGGTGATTTTTGGCAGCCACGAGCTTTGCTCCTGCGGGAAACAGTGGCGGACCTCGGGGCATTCGCCCGTGAGTCCCAGGTTCGATGGATAATATCAGTTTGCGCGCCGGTATCGCCAGAAGCTCGAAATCGAAGGTTCTTATCTTACGATAGATTGAGCAATGGCTAATGGTCGCACGTCATGCAGAAAATGCCGCAAAAATGGGCCGTTTCGCGACAGGGGACCAAAAACCCCCGCTATTACTTAAAAGACGAGTTATAGTGTGCCTCTATTGATCCATTAGGAAGAACGATTTTCTCACAAATAAATCATGCTGGATGCTGTCGTCAGAATTCACAACGATTTGGAGATAACGACAACAAAATGGGCCAGTGAGGGAAGGTTCAGCGACGCGGCAAAAGATGGGATGAGTTACTTGCGGGTACGCCTCACAAGTGCCCGAAAACGACCCGATTCAAGTCAGGCGAAGAACAGGACCCTAAGAATAACGCGGTGAAAAGCGGCCAATGAAACCGAAGAGTTTCCAATCCGCATCAACAGAAGCAATCAAAAGAGGGAGGTTGCGATGCAGTACCGACAACGCGCGGAGAGCCGCGTCAAATCACTGACATTCGGCGCACTGATTACCTTCTCAGCTTTGGCGACAGGCTTCTCTACAACTACAGCCCAAGCGGCGGCCGTAAAAGAATATGGCAAGCCGGGTGAACCGATCGAACTCGTGATCGGCTACCAGCCTTACTACACCGAATCATGGTCGGGCGTGATCATGCGCGACAAGAAATTTTACGAAAAATATCTTCCAAAGGGATCGAACGTCAGTTTCCAGGTCGGTCTTCAGGGTGCGATCATCGTGAACGGCATGCTCGCCGGTAAAGTCGACGTCGGTTACGTCGGTGACATGCCGGGTATTGTGTCGACCAGCCATCCGGACGTGCGCGACATACGCCTCGTTTCGGTGCTCGGCCTTGGCTACGACCAGTGCAACGTCTTCCTCGTTCGCACTGACGCGCCAAAGTTTGGTTCAGCCGAGGAGGCGCTCAAATGGCTTGACGGCAAGACGGTCGCCGTGCCGAAAGGCAGCTGCACCGACCGTTTCGCGCAAGCCGTGTTCAAAGCCAAAGGCCTCAAGCCGTCGGAGTATCTCAATCAGAGCATAGAGGTCATCACCAGTGGCTTCCGAGCCAAGAAACTCGATGCTGCGGTGATCTGGGAGCCGACTGCATCGCGCCTGATCCAGGAAGGCCTTGCGCGCAAAGTTGCCACTGGCGCCTCCGTCAATGAACTCGACGGTGGCTTCATGGTGATGCCGCAAGCGCTGATCGAGCAGCGACCCGACATCGTTAAGGGTTGGCTCCAGGCCGAACTCGACGCCGAGCTATTCTTCGCGGATCCGAAAAACGCGATGGAAATTGCCAAAATGGCGGTTGGTCAGACCACTGGCTTCCAGGAGAAATCGCTATGGGCTTCGGCGTTTGGCACTACGCCGAAGGCCGAAGGTGGCACTGACGTTCGGATCAATCTCGCTTACGGCTTCACGCCGGAGGCACTTGACCTCATCAAGAAGGCTTCCACCTTCCTTGTTGAGATAAAGAGCATCCCGACCGAGATCCGCCCGGAAGCGGTCCAGCCGCAATTCACCGCCGATATTCTCAAGGCACGAGGGCTCACGGCGCCGATCGGCCAGGTGAAGGCGCAACCGGATTCGGCCTACGCCGGGAATTGATAGCGCGCGACAGCCCCGAGCCCGATTGGGCGCGGGGCTACTACCGCGCACAAAACAAACTGAAAATCAAAAGTCATGCGATGAGCGAAACAGAACTGACTCATTCTCGCGTCATCGCTTCGGCACGGGAAAATACCGGCGGCCATGTCTCCACACTCGCACTGACGACACATCGCGTGTTGCAATGGCTGCAAAGCCCGCGGCCATATTTGATGTTCATCGGTTTCTCCCTGTTCCTCGGCTTCTGGTATTTAGCCGTTGAGGTCTGGAAGCTGCCGCGCTTTGCGGAAATGCCCGGCCTGACAGCGGTCGTCTCCGAATGGCTCAGCAAAAATCCGACTTACGGCCTGTCCATTTTCATGGAGGAGTACTACCTCCACATCTGGGTCAGCACTCGCCGCATCGCAATCGCATTCTTCCTCGCCACCGCAATAGGCGTTCCACTCGGCTTGTTCCTCGGCTGGTCAAGGCGTTTTAAGCAATACGTCTTCCCGGTGTTCGAATTGCTTCGGCCTGTGCCGCCACTCGCTTGGGTGCCGCTCGCCATCGTAATGTTTCACGGCTCTGAGACGCCGGTGATCTTCCTCACCTTCCTGGCGTCTTTTTACGCGACGGCGCTCAATACCATGCTTGGTGTTGAGTCGATCGACGTCTCGTACATTCGCGCAGCCAGCTGTCTTGGGGCCAAACGCTGGCAGGTGTTCCGTCATATTATCGTGCCGGGCGCGCTGCCTTTCATCTTTACCGGCTTGCAGATCTCCGTCGGCGTCGCTTGGTTCTCGCTGGTAGCCGGGGAAATGGTGTCCGGCCAATATGGCCTCGGATACGTTATCAACACCTCCTACACGATGGTACGCTACCCCACCATCATCATTGGCATGGTGACCCTCGGTATCGTTGGCTATGTCACCAGCGCCGCGATCCGATTGCTGGGCGATTACATGATGCAATGGCGTACGCGTGAGCTTGCGTTGGGGGGCGACCGGTGAGCACGCAGCCTCTGTACACGCGGGCTCCGATGCCGATCGCAGGCACGTCCACCCAGGCAAACCGCGAGGGCGGCGTTCGCATCATCGACGTGGTGAAGATGTACGGCACGCAAGACACAGGCGTTCTTGCCGTCGATCACTGCACCTTCGACGTGCCAGCCGGGGAGATTACGGTCGTGGTAGGTCCGTCAGGCTGCGGCAAGACAACCCTGCTCAATGCCATCGCAGGCTTTCATAGTCTCTCGTCTGGGAGCATCTATCTTGACAATGAGATGCTTTGTGGCCCCGGCAAGCTCAAGGCCGAGCCCGGACCGGATCGTATTGTCGTGTTTCAGAATGGCGCGTTGTTCCCTTGGAAAACAAATATTGAGAACGTCGCGTTTGGACCCATCATGCAGGGCTACATGACGCGCAAGGAGGCTTTTGAAAAGGCGCGTGGCATGATGGCAGATGCCGGCTTGCACGGAATCGAAAGCAACTTTCCCGGCGAAATTTCCTCAGGCGTGCGCCGGCGCGTCGAAATAGTGCGGGCTCTGATGACTGACCCAAAGATCCTGCTGCTCGATGAACCTTATCGTGCTCTCGATTCGTTGACTAAATCAGTGATGCACGAGGCACTACTGGAGATCTTCTACAAAAACCGCGTCACGATTTTTTTCATCACCCATGATCTTGAGGAAGCGATTTTCCTTGGGCATCGTCTGGTGATCATGACAACACGGCCATGCAAGCCGAAGAAGATTCTCGACATCGATATCCCGCATCCGCGTGACTACAGCGTGCTAACGACCAAGCGCTTCCGTGAATTCATGGAAGAAACTGCCGCGGCCGTTCACGAGGAGGCCACCAAAGCCTTCGCCGCCGGCGAAAAGGAACGCTGATTATGGGTGCGTTGAGTAAATGGCCTTTCAAGGTAACGTCCTTCATCGCGGGCGAGGATCTTTGGCGCGGCATCGTCGCCATCGCCGTCTTCTTGTTCTTCTGGGAAATCGGTTCACGCTCTGAGGCATTATTCGGTTTTGCGTTCCCTTGGGTTGGGCAGGTGCCGGCGCCCTCTGCCGTACTCAAGGAGATCTACCGACTGATCCAGGAGCCGAGTTTCTGGCACAGCGCGTATTTGAGCACTTTTCGCGTCCTCGAAGGCTTCTTCGCTGCAATGCTGGTTGGGATCCCGCTCGGCCTCGCGATGGCGGTAAGCCGCACGTTTTACGGCATCACCTTCCCGGTCTTCGAAGTGCTGCGGCCGATCCCGCCGCTCGCCTGGGTACCCGCCGCCATCATCTTCTGGCCGACGCAGGAGCTTTCGATCGCATTCGTTACCTTCCTCGGCGCGTTCTTCACGATCGTTATCAATGTGATCGGCGGCGCGCAGTCGATTGACGTGCGTTACTTTCAGGCTGCGCGATCGATGGGCTCGTCGACCTTCGACATCTTCCGCCGCATAATCCTTCCCGGCGTACTACCATCAATCGTCGTTGGCGCGACGGTCGGTATCGGCATCACCTGGGCAGTGGTCGTCGCAGCGGAAATGATCTCTGGCGGGGGCAGCGCTGGCTCGATGGGCGGCGCGGCCGGCGGCGGATTAGGCTTCTTTATTTGGAACTCTTATGTTGGCGGCTCCTACACGCAGATCGTTGCCGGCATGATCAGTATCGGCATCGCCGGTTACATGTCGAGCGCCATCCTGCGCAAGATCGGGGAATGGATGACTCCCTGGCTTGCGGAAAGCTGAGTAAAAGCGGAAACGACAATGCAACATGTGTCTCAAGCGCATGCGTCCGTACGTTCCGACGCCGGCACGCCGACCTCGCTCGGCAGCCGGATCATCGTCAACAACGTAAGCAAGTCCTACGGCGCAGACGCCTTCGCGAAGCAGGTCGTCCATAACTGCTCCTTCACCATTGAGCGCGGCAAGCTGACCGTGATGATTGGCCCGTCCGGCTGCGGAAAGAGCACTTTGATCCGACTGATCGCCGGCTTCGAGCGTCCGATCAGCGGCACCGTTACGGTCGACGATAAGCCGGTGATCGGGCCCGGCGTCGATCGGCTCGTCGTTTTCCAGGAGACCGCCCTGTTTCCTTGGATGACAACCTACGACAATATTATGTACGGCCCGCGTGCGCGCCATGAAGATACGAAGGAGATGCGCGACTTCGCGGAAGCACTGCTGCAGAAAGTCGGCCTCTCCGCGTTCCGCGAAAAATATCCTGCACAGCTCTCCGGTGGCATGCAGCGTCGTGCCGAGTTGGCGCGCTCGATGATCAATCGACCCAACGTCATGATACTCGACGAACCGTTCCGCGGCCTCGATGCCATGACCAAGCGCCTGATGCAGGAATATTACGCGAACCTATACGACGAATTTCGCCGTACAACATTTTTTGTCACAACGGACATCGACGAGGCAATTTATCTCGCCGATCGTATATTGATCATGACAAACATCCCAACACAGGTCCGCGCAGTTATTGATGTCAATCTTCCACGACCGCGTCACGTCGAGAACATTACTGAGAGCGACGAAGCTAACGCGATCAAGATGCAGGCGCTTAGCTTGCTGCACGAAGAAGCGATGAAGTCGTTTGCCAAGGGCAGCAAAGCCGCGGCCGACTTCATTGACGCCTACTCAAAGCGCATGAACAAAAAATAAGAAAATTTAAACGCAAGCCGCATTTCCATTCAGTCCAGCGCGACTTCGGCGTAAGTAGGCGTGACGAGATAACCAAGCTTATTCTCAAGGTGCGTACGCACCGCCGGCCAGTCGTCATCAATTATCGAGAAGTAGACGTTGTCGCGATTTCGCCCGTCAGCATAAAGCATGTGCTTGCGGAAAACTCCCTCTTCCGTCGCGCCGAGCCGCAAAATCGCAGCGCGTGATTTCGCATTTTCGACGTCGGCCTTGAGCTCAACGCGGCGGCATTTCAAAACCTCGATCGCGTACCAGAGCTGCAGCAGCTTGGCCTCAGTATTAATATGCGAGCGCTGGTGCGTCGCGCCGATCCAGGTCACCCCGATTTCCAACCTGCGGTGCTCAGTGTCGATATGATGGTAGCGTGTCGAACCGACGGCCTTTTTCGATGGAAGATCGATTGTTGCAAACGGCAGCGCCGCTCGTACTTGTTGGGCCGTAATTGCTGATTCGATGAAAGAGAGCATCGTGCCTGGCTCATGGTGCGCCGTCGGCAGCCATCGCCAGATCGATTCATCAGTGCCTGCCGTCGCCAAATCGTTGAGATGTCGCACCGCCAGCGGCTCGAGCGCGACGCGTGTTCCCGTAAGCCGAACCGGTGTGAAAAAATCCATTTTTGCACGCTACAAAACGTGAGGCGTTAGATCGGCAATCGCCTCAGAGACGCTAGCTCCTTGTATCCGGTCCGCGCGGAAAATCGAAGGTTTTCTTAGTATTAGAATTGACGTCATCTATTGTGCCTGAGTTCTCGACCAGACTCGCAGCTGTCCTCAGTGGCTTTCTTTTGACTCAGATCAAGGCCTCGCAAAATTAGCGCTCTTAGATTTATTCAACAATGCTGAATGAATGGGAAGAATCACGATGCGCTCGCTCCGCAAATTAATCACAAAATTCGCCAACAAAATTGCAACGCAGCGTCGCATGTCCCGTTTCAATTGCGAAGGCTGTGACTTGCGGGACTGCTGCAGTCTTCCGGCCCAAAGACGACAATTGTGTTGGGAAACGCGCGCACTCCGTCCGCGTTGATGGTGAAAGTTTGCCACCTCGATCGCTATTAAGACCTTACTGCGACCTTGCAGATCAACCGGCCGCCATGACGGCGCAAGTGGTAACGATGTCTCCCACACTCGCGCCGCGCGACAAATCGCTAATCGGTCTCGCGAAGCCTTGCAGAAACGGACCAACTGCTTGGGCACCGCCTAGCCATTGCGTGAGCTTGTAGGCGATATTGCCCGAGTCGAGGTCGGGAAAAATCAACACGTTCGCCTGCCCGGCGACGGTGCTTGATTCCTTTAACTTCTTCTGCGCGACGCTGGGCACCAGCGCCGCATCAGCCTGAAACTCACCGTCGATAGCAAGTTGTGGTTCGCGGTGATGCACAATATCAAGCGCTTCGCGCACCTTATCAATGCGTGTGTGCTGCGCGCTGCCTTTAGTTGAAAATGACAACATTGCAACGCGTGGAACCTCGCCGAACAAGGCCTGAGCACTGCGCGCCGAGGCGATGGCAATATCGGCAAGCTCGCTGGCTGTAGGATCAGCATTGACCGCGCAGTCGGCGAACACGAACGGCTTGGGTCCTCCCCCGAGAAAATCCGGAACGATCATTAAGAAATAGCTCGACGGCAATGCGATGCCAGAGGCAAGTCCCGTCGTCATCAGGCCCGCTTCGATCACGCGCCGGGTCGGGTTGGCGCAGCCTGCCACCATTGCATCAGCGTCGCCCTCGCGGACCATCATGCCACCAAAATAAAGGGGTTTGCTTGCAAGCCGTCGCGCCATGGCCAGCGTCATTGACTCGCGCAGGCTCGCAAGTGTTGTTCCGTAACTTTGCACACGCGGATCGCTGCCCGGATCCGCAATCTCGACCCCTTTGAGGGAGACATGCAGATTGGCGGCAATCTTGTCGAGTACACCAGCGCTACCGAGCAGGATTGGTCGAGCAATCCCCTCATCGACAAGACGCGCTGCGGCGTAAACAACGCGTGGGTCGTCCCCCTCCGGCAAAACAATTTTACGGTTGCGCCGGCGTGCGATATCAAACAGCCGATCAAGCAATTCCATGTTTCTCACCGCGTGAGAAAACGCCAACAGCCGAGGGCATGATCACAGAAAGCCGACACCGGTTCTTCGAGTAAGATCATGCGCAACAGAAGAGCACATCAATGACGGAAACAGCCGAGCCGATCAAGATTCAACGCGGCCTCAGAGGTGTCTACTTCGACCGGTCGCCTTGTACGTTTATCGACGGCAAGGCCGGAGAGCTGCGTTACCGTGGCTATTCGATCCATGATCTGGCCGAGCAATCGAGCTTCGAAGAAACCGCCTGGCTCCTGCTCAACGGCGAGCTGCCGACCAAAAAGCAGCTCGCTGATTTCGACGCGGAGTTCAAGGCCTCACGCAAGCTGCCCTCCCCGGTGATCGATATCATCCGCTCCATCAAAGACGCGCATCCAATGGATGTGCTGCGTACAGCGACCTCCGCGCTGGCTGCTTTCGACCCAGAAACCGCTGACAATTCAAACGAGGCGACGGTGCGCAAGGCCGTGCGGCTGACGTCGCAAGTGCCGATGATCGTTGCCGCCCATTCACGCATCCGCTCCGGCGAGCAACCCGTGCCACCCGACGCGACGCTCAGCCACGCCGCGAATCTGCTCTGGATGTTGACCGCCAAGAAGCCGAGTACCGACGCTGCACAACTGATCGACCGCGATCTTATCATCCACGCCGAGCACGGCTCCAACGCCTCGTCCTTTGCCGCGCGGGTGGTCATCGGCACCGAGGCTAATCTGCATGCTGCCATGACGGCGGCAATCGCAGCACTCTCGGGTCCCGCGCACGGCGGCGCGGCCGAGGACGTGATGAAGATGGCCGAAGAGATCGGCGAGCCTTCACGCGCCGCCGACTATGTGAAGGAGAAACGCAAAGCCGGCATCGCCGTCACCGGCTTTGGCCACCGCGTCTATCGCGCAGAGGATCCGCGGGCGCGCCACATGCGCGCCGGAGTCGAACGTCTATCGAAGGAGATGGGCGAACCGAAATGGTTCGAGATCTTGCAAGCGGTCGTGACGGCAATGGCGCCCTATGCTCGCCACGGGGTCAATGTGAACGTCGATTTTTATTCGGGCGTGGTCTATCACCTGCTCGGAATCAAGCGCGATCTGTTTGTGCCGATTTTTGCCATAGGCCGTGTGCCGGGTTGGGCTGTGCAGGTGCTGGAGCAACTCGAGAACAATATCCTGCTTCGCCCGCTCACGCTCTACAACGGGCCGGACGCACGCGCTTATGTGCCGCTAGCGCAGCGCGACGGCTGAATCAGCCGATCCCGCCGATCGAGGTAGCTGCGCCCTGAGGCTCCTGCAATCGGATTCTCATAGTGCGGGTCGCTACGCCTCGGATTTCATCGTTGCGGGCAAAAGGGGCATCTGTCATCGTACTGAGAATATCAGTCTCACCAAACGAGACTATGCAACCGGCACGATAAGCCGGGCATGGCCCTTGCCGGGCACGGCCGCGGAAGGGGCAATGAAAAAATCGGCCGCTGGCAGGGAGGATTAAGTCCATGCGTTTGACCCGCAGCTTCGCAATGTTCTTGGTGGCACTCGGCATAGCGCCATTCGTCGACAAAGCCTTGGCCGCAGGTTACCCCGAACGGCCGATCGAATTGATTGTTCCGTGGGGTCCCGGTGGCGGCGCCGATCAATTGGCGCGTCTGGTCAGCAAGCTGATGGAGCCGATGCTCGGTCAGGGTATCCCGGTCGTAAATGTTCCGGGCGGCACTGGCGCCACCGGAATGGCGAAACTCATGTCAGCGCCTGCCGACGGCTACTCAATGGCCATTTATATAGCTGACAGTCATGCACTGCTCGCCGGCCAAAGTCCCCGATGGACCATGAACGACATCACGCCGGTGGCTGTGATGATAAAAGGGCCGTCCTTCATCTTTGTGAAGGAGGACAGCCCTTTCAAGAGCTGGGAGGATTTCGCCAAACAGGCCAAGGCGAACCCGGGCAAGCTTAAGGTGGCCACGCTCGGCTTTGGTAGCGTCGACGATTTTTCGCTTACTGTGCTTGACCGCGGTGGTATCAAAATCGTGCAGGTACCGTTCGCCAAGCCGAGCGAGCGCTATGTTTCGATCCTTGGCGGCCATGCGGATGCACTCTACGAACAGGCCGGTGACGTCGCGCAGTTCTTGAACGGCAAGCAGATGCGGCCGATCTTGTTGTTTGGTGAAAAGCGCCTGGCGGCGTTCAAAGACGTTCCGACGTCTTACGAACTTGGCTACAAGGTGGCACTACCGCAATTCCGCGCCATCGTCGTGCGCGCTGGCACACCTCCAGAAATCGTCAAAAAGCTGTCGGACGCACTGGCAAAGGTCTACGCCTTGCCCGAGTACAAGAAATTCCTCGAAGAGCAATATGCCGATCCGAACAGCTTTGAGGATGCGTCCAAAGCGCCTGCTTTCGTTGACGAGCAACTCAATGACATGAAGAAGACAATGGCGACGAACTGATCGCTGGACCACAATCATGGACAAGGCGCTGTTTCGTTCGATCTTGCCCTATGCGGTTGGCCTCACGATTGCCGTTGCGCTCTATTTCTACGCGGGCACGTTCGTCTATACGCCTCGGCCCGGACAACTCGGGCCCGACGTGTGGCCCCGCCTGGCTATTCTGCTGATGGGTGCCTCTTGCGCGTTTGAGATCTCCCGTCGACTCATCGCAGGTAATCAGGACGCGAGCGGCTTCTTGGAAGCGTTCGACAGAGAGCCCGAGGTCGAGGACAAGCAGCCGGTTTTTCCGCAACTTCTCATCGGGGGCATCGTTTTGATGGGTATCTATGCGGTAATGGTACCGGTGCTCGGCTTCATCCTCGGTACGTTTCTGTTTCTAGCCGCGTTCATGTATGTCGGTCGCTATCGAGCACATGGTACGATCTGGGGCGCCAGTGCTTTAGTGACAATCTTTTGCGGCATTTTGTTTCTGCGTATTGCTTATGTATCGCTTCCGCGCGGCATCGCTCCGTTTGATCGCGCGGCAGACATCTTTTTTGCAATTCCGAGCTTGTGGTGAGTCATGATTGATATACTCACCCAACTCGGTGCCGGCTTCATTCACTGTTTGACGCCGCTCAATATGACGATGCTGCTGGTCGGGATCGTCATTGGATTGCTGATCGGAGTGTTGCCCGGTCTGACATTGGTGATGGGTGTCGCGTTGGCGTTACCATTCACCTACAAGATGGACGTCACTGCCTCCATTGTGCTGCTGACCGCGATGTACGTCTCCGGCACTTATGGGGGTGCTTTTACAGCAATTTTATTCAAGATTCCGGGTGAGCCTATCGACGTCCCCATGCTGTGGGACGGCTACACCATGGGACGCAAGGGTAAACCGGCCAAGGCGCTGGGCTGGACCCTGGTTGCTGCACTCGGCGGCGGGTTGCTGTCCGCGGTGGTCATGGTCGCGCTGACACAGCCGCTGGCAAAATTCGCGCTGCGCTTTTCTTCACCAGAGTACTTCGTGATCGTACTTTTTGGTCTGCTCAGCGTGGTGGCCATCGGCAAGGGCTCCCTCGCCAACGCCTTCATCAGCATGAGCGTCGGGATATTGATTTCGTCGGTCGGTACCGACCCGATTTATGGCGCTTACCGTTTCACTTTCGGCTCACCGCTTCTCGCCGACGGCATCGAATTCCTCGTGGTCATGGTCGGGGCTTACGGCGTCGGCGAGGTGCTGACTCGCCTCGAGACCGGCTTTGCCACGAAGCCGCTCGACAAAATCTCAAACGCACGCACCGAATTGCCGACACTCAAGGAGCTTAATAACGTCAAAGGCATGTTCCTGCGCGCCTCGGTGGTTGGTGATCTCATCGGTCTCCTGCCCGGCGCCGGCGCGACGATCGCGTCGTTCGTCAGCTACGGCATCGAAGCCCGCTTCGGCAAGCGTAAGAATCAGATGGGCACCGGCGTCGCCGAAGGCATCGTGGCGCCGCAGGCAGCGGCAACCGCTTCGGTCGGTGGCGCGATGGTTCATCTACTCGCGCTCGGCATTCCTGGAAGTGGCGCGACTGCCGTCATTCTCGGCGCCTTCATGCTGCACGGCATCCAGCCGGGTCCCCAGGTCCTGGTGAGCTCGGCACCGCTGGTCTACACGGTGTTCGCCTCGCTTTTCCTCGGCCTCATTCTGATGTGTGCGATCGGCTATTTCGCCATCCGCCCGTTAGTAAAGATCCTCGATTTTCCCGAACCGGTAGTATCGGCCTATGTGCTGATCCTCTGCTTCATCGGTGCCTTGTCCATCCGCAATAACGTCACGGATTTGTGGCTGATCATCGGGTTCGGGGTGCTCGGTTACGGCTTCGAACGACTGAAGTTTCCGGTCGCGCCGCTCGTGCTCGGTGTGATCCTCGGCCCGATCGCCGAGGAGGCCTTTATGAATACAATGATCAGTTTCTCGAATGACTGGACCGTTTTTTTCACGCGGCCGATCTCCGGAACGATCGTGGCCTTTACTGTTATCGTTCTACTGTTGCCGTTCATCCAACGGCTGTTCCGAAGCCGCCTAGTGACGGCGTGACCGCGGTTAGGTGAAACATGCGTGCCAATCTTGGAATTGATCCCCGTCCTGCAGATCGTGCGCCAACCGCCCCCCGACGCCCGGGCGAACTCAAACCGCCTCTACGATCGACCAAATCCGCCAACGACCACGACCAAAAGCTCGGCGCTACGGGGCGCTCCTTTGCTATCCTCGAGCATGTCGCAGGCTCGCGAGCTCCGGTTGACGTACTCGACATCATCGCCTCGCTGAAATTGCCGAAGGCAACGGCCTATCGGATGGTCGACTGGTTCGTTACGCAAGGCTATTTGTCACGGGAACCCGGACGGCGGAGACTGATCGTCGGACCCAAGCTGACCAAGCTGGCATTCGGCGCGTTGTCGTCCTCGATGCGTAATGACACGCCACATGTCGTGCTCCAGAGGCTTGTGCACACGCTCAACGAGACTTGCAATATCGGCACGCTGCTCAATGGTGAGGTGATCTATCTCGACCGCGTCGAAGCCGAGCATTGGCCTTTGCGGTTACATTACACAATCGGCTCCCGCGTCCCGCTGCACTGCAGCGCAATCGGCAAGTTGTTTCTGGCGCTGGCTGCCTCGTCTCGTCGCCGCCGGCTTTTGCAGAGCCTGGAGTTACGCCGCTTCACAGACAGCACGATTACCGATTGCGCGCGACTCGATATCGAACTGCGGCAGATTCGTAAGGAGCAGGTGTCCTTCGATCGCGAAGAATATCTCGTCGGGGTTGTTTGCATGGCAGTGCCGGTCATCGGCAAGAACGGCGAGATACTCGCCGCGCTTGCTATCCAGGCGCCGGAAGCACGCATGAATGTGCAGAACGCGCGTCGGCATCTGCCAACTCTTCGGAGTGCCGCCAGCGAACTTGCCGAAATATTTCAGGATAAGAACTGACAACTCGTGAGGCTAGGTTTTGTAAAGGGCGCAGCTATGAAAATGACCACGGAAGAAGCCTTTGTAAAAGTCCTGCAGATGCACGGCATCGAGCATGCCTTCGGAATTATTGGTTCGGCGTTCATGCCAATCTCAGATCTTTTTCCGCAGGCTGGCATCACATTTTGGGACGTTGCTCACGAGACTAATGGCGGTTTGATTTGCGATGGCTACACGCGGTCAACCGGCAAGATCGCGATGGCAATCGCTCAAAACGGCCCAGGAATTACGAACTTTGTAACAGCAATAAAGACGGCCTATTGGAACCACACGCCAATGCTGCTCGTGACACCGCAAGCCGCGAACAAGACGATTGGGCAAGGCGGTTTCCAGGAGGTGGAGCAGATGGCGCTGTTTCGTGACATGGTCTGCTACCAAGAAGAGGTGCGTGATCCTTCACGGGTCGCAGAAGTTTTGAATCGCGTTATCACCAAAGCAAAGCGTCTGTCGGCGCCCGCGCAAATCAACATCCCGCGTGACTATTGGACCCAGGTCATCGACATCAACCTACCGGCGATTGTCGAATTCGAACGCCCGGCCGGTGGTGCGCAAGCCGTCGCAGAGGCGGCAAAACTACTGTCGGGAGCGAAATTCCCCGTCATATTGTCAGGTGCAGGTGTCGTTCTCGGCAACGCAATTGCCGAATGCGTCGCGCTGGCCGAAAAGCTCGATGCGCCAGTTTGCAACAACTATCAGCACAACGATAGCTTTCCGGGTAGCCACCGCCTTGCCGTCGGACCGCTTGGTTACAATGGCTCGAAGGCAGCGATGGAGCTCGTCGCCAAGGCCGATGTGGTTCTGGCGCTCGGCACAAGGCTCAATCCATTCTCGACCCTGCCTGGCTACGGTATCGACTACTGGCCGAAGACGGCTAAAATCATCCAGGTTGATATCAACGCCGACCGGATCGGTCTGACCAAGCCCGTCACCGTTGGCATTTGCGGAGACGCCAAGCTCGTCACCCAAAGTATTCTCACGCAGCTTTCCCCATCAGCCGGAAACGCCGGCCGCGAGGAGCGGAAAGCGCTGATCCACACAACAAAATCTAAATGGCTACAAACGCTTTCCAGCATGGATCACGAGGAGGACGATCCAGGAACCACATGGAATGAAGATGCCCGCAAGCGGGATGCCGACCGCATGTCACCGCGGCAGGCGTGGCGCGCGATCCAAGCCGGCTTGCCGAAAGATGCAATCATCTCCAGCGACATTGGAAATAACTGCGCCATCGGCAACGCCTATCCAATGTTTGACAAGGGCCGCAAGTACCTGGCACCGGGTCTGTTCGGACCTTGCGGGTATGGTTTTCCTGCGATCATTGGCGCGAAAATCGGCAATCCAGACACGCCTTGCGTCGGCTTCGCCGGCGACGGCGCGTTCGGCATTTCCATGAGTGAAATGAGTTCGATTGGCCGCGAAGAATGGCCAGGCATTACGATGGTGATTTTCCGCAACTACCAGTGGGGCGCCGAAAAACGCAATTCAATCCTTTGGTACGACAACAACTTCGTTGGTACCGAACTCGATCCACACCTCAGCTATGCAAAGGTCGCTGAAGGCTGTGGCCTCAAGGGCGTAATAGCCAAAACGCAAACCGAACTGACCGAGGCTCTCCGTGCCTCCTGTGAGGCCCAGAAAAAGCGCGTCACGACCTTCATCGAAGTGGTGCTCAATCAAGAACTCGGTGAGCCATTCCGTCGGGACGCAATGAAAAAACCGGTGGTGGTGGCCGGCATCAAGCGCGAGGACATGCGTCCCCAACGCGTCGCCTAATGGAGCTATGAGATGACTGTCGCAGTGAAACCGGGCGCCGATCCGACGGCTGTCACCGTAGTCGACGAGCTGGTGCGGCGCGGCCGTGCTGCACAGACGGCCTTCGCCAAGGCCGATCAGGCCCGTGTTGATGAAGCGGTGACTGCATTGGCATGGTCACTCTACGCGCCGGCGCACGCAAAGGACCTTGCTGAACTGGCGGTCAAAGACACTCAGCTTGGGAATGTACCCGACAAGATCATCAAGAAGCAGCGCAAGACCTTCGGCACGTTGCGTGACCTGCTTCGCGTGAAGTCAGTCGGCATCATCGAAGAAGACAAGCAGCTCGGAATCATCAAATATGCCAAACCTGTTGGCCTCGTTTGCGCGATTACGCCCTCGACCAATCCGGGTGCCACGCCGGTCAACAAGGCGATGATGGCAATCAAGGGCCGCAACGCCGTCATCATCGCCTCCTCACCCGCCGGTATGAAGACAACCGGCAAGACTGTCGACTACATGCGCGCGGAACTAAAAAAGATCGGCCTGCCGGAGGATCTGGTGCAGATTTTGCCGCCGCCGGCGTCGAAGGATATGACGCAAGCGCTGATGCAGGCTGCCGATTTGGTGGTCGCCACCGGTTCGCAGGACAATGTGCGGCGCGCGTACAGCAGCGGAACGCCAGCAATCGGCGTTGGCACGGGCAATGTGCCAGTAATTGTGGACGAGACCGCCGATCTCGACGATGCCGCGAAGAAGATCTGCGCTTCCAAGATTTTCGACAATTCCACGTCCTGTTCGTCAGAAAACTCGGTCATTCTCGTCGACGCGATATACGACAAGGCGATTGCCTCACTCGAACGGGTTGGCGGGTACATGGCTTCCGTATCCGAGAAGGCGAAGATCCAGGCCGCACTCTGGCCGGACAGCAAATTGAGCCGGACACTCATTGCAAGAGATGCCGACGTTTTCGCGCGCGGATGTGGACTGCCTCCTGAGGCGGAATCAAAGAAATTCTTTATGGTGGAAGAAACCGGAGTTGGCCGCGGCTTCCCGTTTTCAGGCGAGAAACTATCACTGGTGCTCGCAGTGTACCGGGCCAAAGATTTCGATGATGCCGCCAGGCGTGCACGCGAGATACTCGATCATCAAGGACGTGGGCATTCAGTCGGGCTGCATACCACGAACATGGCGCGGGGGCGCAAGCTTGCCGAAGAGACCGACGTCGTGCGCGTGCTGATCAACCAGGCCCACACCTTCGGAAATGGCGGCGGTTTCGACAATGGTCTGAATTTCACCCTCAGCATGGGTTGCGGCACCTGGGGCGGCAACAGCATCACAGATAATCTGAACTACAAGCACTTCCTCAACATCACGCACCTCGTCACCACCATTCCAGAAGACAAACCAAGTGAGGAAGCATTGTTCGGCGCGTATTGGACGAAGTACGGGAAGTAGAGTCCGTTTGCATGAACTTCGAGGAGTACGCGGCGAAAACGCTAATCCTGTCCGCCGCGGGCATTCCGGTCCCGCGCAGCATCCTCTGCGTCAGCGCCGCCGAGGCTTCGGTGGCAGCTGCGAAAATCGGCCCCTGCGTGATCAAGGCGCAGGTGCCGGCCGGCAAGCGCGGCAAGGCCGGCGGCATCAAGGTTGCCCATTCGCCAGACGATGCCAGGAAGGTTGCCGGCGAAATCCTCGGCATGCGTATCGGTGACTACACGGTCGAGCGACTGCTGGTTGAAGAGCAGGCCGAAATTGATCGCGAGTTCTATGCGGCTGTGCTGCACGACACCAGCGCACGCAAGCCACTGATCCTGTTCTCTACCGAAGGCGGAATGGACATCGAGGATGTCGCCACAGCCAAGCCTGCAGCAATCCGCCGATTGCTGGTCGATATCGGCAGCGAACCTTCGTTGACAGACATTGCCCAAATGCTCGAGGGCGTCAAACTCGGCGTGGCGGACGAACAAATTATACGCGTTCTTGACCGGTTATACGCCGCCTACCGCGCACACGACGCCGAGCTTCTAGAAGTCAATCCGCTAGCACTTTTGAACGACGGACGCGTGGTCGCGCTCGACTGCAAATTCGTTCTCGATGATGCAGCGATTTATCGTCAGCCGGAGATTGCGAGAAGCGGCGCGCCTGCCGCGATGACGGGTCTGGAAAAACGTGCGGCCGACGCGGGCCTCAAGCTGATCCAGCTCGACGGCAACGTCGGCGTACTGGCAAACGGCGCCGGCCTCACCATGACCACCATGGATGTGATTCGATATTATGGCGGGCGGCCGGCGAACTTTCTTGAAATCGGCGGCGAGGCTTACACCAAATCCGAGATTGCGCTCGATCTCGTTCTATCAAATCCAGGCGTGAAAAGCCTCGTCATCAATTTCTGCGGCGCTTTCGCGCGCACGGACGTGATGGCCGATGGCGTAGTCAAGGCCTGGCACAAGCTAAAACCGAAGATCCCGGTGTTTTTCTCGATCCACGGTACTGGTGAGGTGGAGGCCGTCAGTCTGGTGCGTAGCGAGCTTGGCATCGAGCCTTACGACTTCATGGAAGATGCCATCCAGGCGGCGGTGAAGGCAGCGCAATGATCGTACGTAAAAAAGATCGCGTCGTCGTGCTCGGCATCACCGGTAAGCAAGGCACCTTCTGGACCGAGAAGATGCTTGGCTATGGCACCAATGTAGTGGCTGGCGTCAATCCTAAGCGTTCTGGCGAAACCCATGTCGGCGTCCCGATTTTCGCCACTACCGCTGAAGCAGTCGCCAAAGTCGGCGCTGATGTCGCCGTCATGTTCATCCCGCCACCAATGGCGAAGGATGCCGCAATATCGGCGGCGCAGGCCAGTATCAAATTGCTGGTCGTCCTGACGGAGCACATCCCGGCACAGGATGTTATGGCAATGCATGCGGTGGCAGCCAGCCACGGCACGCGTATCGTCGGGCCCAATACCGCGGGTCTGGTCACGCCTGGTCAATGCTTCGTCGGGATTATGCCGGCATTTGTGCCGAGTGTGTTCAAACCCGGCCGCGTCGGTGTGATCTCGCGCAGCGGCAGCCTTGGCACGCTGGTGTGTCTTAATCTGACGAGGACCGGCCTTGGTCAATCGGCTTTTATTGGCATTGGCGGCGACCCGATGCTCGGCACCACAACGCGCGACGCGCTTGAAGCACTCGATAATGACAGCGGGACCGATGCCGCTGTTATCGTCGGCGAGATAGGCGGTGCGATGGAGGAAAGCGCGGCCGACTATGCCCAACGTATGAGGAAGCCTTTGGTGGCTTTCATCGCTGGCGCTGCGGCACCAGCCGGCAAGAAAATGGGCCATGCCGGAGCGATCGTCACTGGCAATGCGGGCAGCTATGCGTCCAAGCGCCAGGCACTGGAGGCAGCCGGCGTTGTTGTCGTCGATACGCCCGCGCAAATCGCTGGAGCCGTTGCCGCCGGCCTCACGAACAATCGGCCCGCCGGCAAGACCGCCGGAACTAATAATTCGGCCTCGGCGCGTCGATAGGCTCAGCACTCACCACCGCTTCATTGGTGGCGACAGGCAGTCCACTGCCATTGCGGCTCGTCTTACAGCTTGTCGGGTTGATCAGCGCTCGATTTCAAATTCATTGTGGATCAGAATTCGAATCTGCTTCTTCAGCGCGATGACCTTTGGATCGTCCTCATCACGCGGCCGCGGCAGATCCACACAGAGGTCGGCCTTTATTGTGCCGGGCCGTCGGGTCATCACCAGGATGCGGTCGGACAAAAAGATCGCCTCCTCGATACTATGGGTCACCAGCAGGCAGGTCTTGCGCGCATGTTGCCAAATACGCAGCATTTCTTGCTGCATGAGGCCTCTGTTCTGCGCATCGAGCGCAGCAAATGGCTCATCCATCAACAAGATTTCCGGCTCAACCGCCAGCGCGCGTGCGATCGAGACGCGTTGACGCATACCGCCGGAGAGCTGATGCGGGTAGCGTTTCTCGAAGCCGGACAAGCCAACCAATTGGACGTAGTTGTTGACAATGCTTTTTTGCTTGTCACGCGCGACATTCTTCATCTGCAAGCCGAAGGCGATGTTGTCTTCGACAGTGAGCCAATGAAACAGCGCGTAATCTTGGAAGATCATGCTGCGTTCCCAGCCTGGCTTTCCGATCGGCTCACCGTCGAGCAAAAGCTGGCCGTCGGTTGGCTCCTCGAAACCGGCAACGAGTGTCAGCAACGTAGTTTTCCCACAGCCCGAATGTCCGAGTACTGAACAGAACTCATTGTGATTGACGGTGAAATTTACCCCGCGCAACGCGACGACCGCCGGGTCGTCGCTGCTGTGCCCAGGAAATTCCTTCGCTACACCGGTTGCGGTTAGAGTTGCCATTGCGCAGACCGATCCGCTAGGCCGCGAGCACGCGCGACCAGGGCATTGTACGGCGTCCGACCACACGGATCGTCCGATCGATGATCAGTCCAACAATACCGATCGTGATCATGCCGACAATGACGACATCGGTACGCAGCAACGTACGTGCATCGTTTATTAGAAAGCCGAGACCTGAGTTGGCACCAACCAATTCGGCGGCTACCAGTGCCATCCAACCAACGCCAAGTCCGACACGGATGCCGGTGATGATCTGCGGCAGCGCCGCGCGCAGGACGATCCGGCGCAGGATGCGCGACTCACTCGCGCCCAGGCAGCGTGCCGCGCGAATGATGTTTGGCTCAATGTTTTTTACCCCCGCCATGGTGTTCAGCAAGATTGGGAAGAACATGCCGAGGAAGATGATGAACTGGTTCTGCACATCACCAATGCCGAACCACAGGATCGATAACGGAATCCAGGCCAGCGGCGGAACGGGCCGCAACACCTCGATCAGCGGGTCGATCTGATCATTGATGGTTTTCGACCAGCCCATGGCGATCGCGAGAGGGATTGCCGACGTCGCCCAAATGAAGGCGACAATTTCGCGGCTGAGACTATCGCGCAAATGAACGAATAGCTCACCGGATTGGATCATGTCCCAGGCGGCGCGGGCGATTGCAGTCGGCGGTGGCAGCAGGACGGCCGTCGTCTTGTCGAGGATGTAAGTACTCGTGAACTGCCACGACAGCAGCAAGACGGCCACCAGGCTCAGATTCTTCAGCCGCCTGATGCCCGTCAGCCAGCGCGAACGCGCCTCGGCCGGTTTGCCGATTCGAGCAGTTGCGACCGTGCTCATTCCATTTCTGCCGTTTCCCGGCCTGTGCGGCAGGTTAGCATTTCACCCGCTCCGGGGCATGCGTTTTCCTGGCTTACGGACTGTAGGTTTTCCCACCAAAGGACCAGGCCTTGGTTAGGTCGCCCTTCTCCGGAAACGGCTGCGGCTCCTTGAGATTAAGTGGCGTCACGTATTCCGGATAAGGGAATTTATCGAGCGAACCTTTCCAGTCGGCCGGGATAAAGGGCGGGGTCTTGGGCACTTTCCAGCCGAGCTTGGCAAAGGTTTTGTCCATGAAGCTCGAGTCGACCGACTTTTCAAAATCGGCGGCCTTGAGCGGGTGCTGGATACGCTTGAGCTCGTAAAGCCAATTGAAGATCGGCTCGTTTGCCTCGCCCCAGAATCTGGCGTGCGGATAAACGAAGGTCGGCTTGTAGAGGTCATTATAGACGTGGGTCTGCTGAACCAGGATGTCTTTGCTGAAATTCTTCAGACTTGGATCAGCCTGCAGATGTTTCACCGTACCGCCGGGATCGTGCCGCGCCCAGAGCAGCGATTCAACGTAGGCGTCGGCGAGAGCCTGCACGACGTCAGGCACGTTATCGATCAGTTCCTGGCGTACGACGAAATTGCCCTCGTACATGTTATACGGATAGATCGAGTCGACGATCCTCCCATTCTTGCGATCCTGCACGATCATACTGGCGCCGGCGTCCCATGGGACCACAGCGTCGATACCCTTGGGCAATGCCATCTGCTCGCCAATTGGCATGTTCTTCAAAATCACGTCCTTGCCGATCTTGAGGTCGGCGACCTGGGCGGCCATCTGGAAATAGAACTCGGCCGACGAGCCGGTAACGATTCCGACCGTTGCCGGCGGATTGGCCCCTTTCAAATCGGCGAGACTGTTGATCTTGCTGTCGAGCGGAACGATGGTCGCGTGCAGGATGTTTGGCGTGATCAGTGCAATCACCTTCACCGGAATCTGTTTGTCGAGCAGCGACGTGTAGGGGAAGTTACCGGCACTAGCGACCTGGACTTTGCCAGATACCAGCACTTCATTGACGGCCGGGCCGGAACCGAACGCAGTGAGCTTCATCTCAATGCCGCGCTTGGCAAGCAGGCCCTCTTTATCCATCACGATGCTGATGTTGTTCTGGCCCGACCACGGTGACTGGAACGCAACCTGCAGCGGCCACCAGCCCTTCTGCTTTAGCCACTCGATCGATTTATCCGATACCTTCTCGTAGGGCTGCGGCCAGCCCCATTCCGTGAACTTGCCGCTTTGGGCCTGCGCCAAGCCGCCGGCCATTAGCAGCCCGGCACCGCCAAGGATTCCAGCGAGAAAATTTCTTCGATAGATGTTCGCACCTGACATGGCCATGTCCTCCCACGGTTTGATCGATGGCGGAAAGCTCTGCCCGGGCCGGCAAAGTGCAATTGATAACGGCGGGCTTCCCCTCGACGCGTTCCTTATTGTTCTTGGACTGAAATCATCGTCAGTCCAAATCCAGGGGTCAAGACGGCCAGTCTCAGGCCATGGGAAATACGCGCTTTCTGAGTTGGAACCTGCAATCTCACAGCGTGGACAGAATGATTGCAACCGATTGCGGAGCACTGCCCGATCAAGCCAGCAAGCCCACCACACTCATTGCAAACATGAAGCCGAGCGCGAGGCGCCTAACGCCGAGATCGCTCATGCGCGAGAATAGCGTTCCCCCCAGCCAAGTTGCGGCGAGATAGGGAATACAAAGCAAGAATGCGGATATCGTCAGCTGTGTGGTGAACACGCCGGCGACGAGCAGCATGACGAGACCTATCACGGAGATTGCGGTGACGAAGACCGTGAGGTTGGCGCGCGTCACCGCCTGCGGATCAGGGCCCGATAGCAGGTAAAGAATCACCGGCGGCGCACCGACGCTGGTTGCGCCTAGCAACACACCAACGATGCTGCCCAGCACAAGCGAAGTCGCGGGCCGGTGAGGACCTGAATAACGCAACCCGCCCAGCAAGATCAGACTGAATACAGCTACCACTGCAGAGATCGTCCTCCGCGCAAGCAACGGATCGAGTGTCACCAGCATGTAGCCACCAATCGGAACTGTGAAGCACGCCGGCAGGATCAGGTAGAACAACACGCGTTTATTGATTTTCGGCAGCGCGTCGGGAAACATCACCAGCGCAGCGGCGGCCTCAAGCATCAGTGCTGTCACGACCGTCGGCACCGCGCCGATGAGCAGGCTGAGCGGCGGCGCCATCAGCATGCTACCGCCGAATCCGGTGACGCCGCGTATGAATCCAGCGAGGGTAATAACCACAACGACGGCGATTTCGGTCATTATCGGTGCCCCGTCCGCGCGCATTTACTGGCACGGCCTCGGCAAAATTTTTCAAACGACGCCGTCGTCACAATAGTGATGCATGTGAAACATCGACTGTGCGCGGTGGTCACGCGGATGCCAACTTGAGAATGCTGCGTGCCTCCTGTGGGCTTGCCGCGTGGCGGCCGAACTCTCCGCACATGTCTCGCAATCGTGCCACCAACTCGGCATTGCTCCTGGCCAATCGATCGCGGTCGAATTTGATGTTGTCTTCGAGGCCGGTGCGCAAATGACCACCGAGCTCTAATGTCCAGCGATTGACCTCCAACTGATGGCGACCAATTCCGGCAGCAGCCCAGGTGGCGTCAGGCATGATTTCCTTGAGCTCTGACACGAGAAATTCCAGGACGCGGCGCCTTGTCGGTAGCGCATTGGGCACGCCGAGAACGAATTGAACGTGCAGTGGCTTCTTTATCAGCCCCCGCTCAGCCAAATCGCGTGCATTGTAAAGCATTGCCAAGTCGAATACTTCGATCTCCGGCTTCACGTCATATTCGAGCATCGAATGTGCCAGGTCCTCAATTAATTGAGGCGGGTTTTCATAAATCTGATTGGGAAAATTCACCGAGCCGGTGGTGAGAGAGGCCATGTCCGGCCGCAAGTTGAGGGCGCGCCCGCGCTCGTTTTGGCTGCGTCCACGTCCTCCGGTGGAAAATTGAATGATCATCCCTGGACAGTGTTTTTTCACACCGGCCTGCACTTGTGCAAACAGGTCCGGATCTGAGGATGGGCTTTCGTCCTTGTTGCGCACATGGATATGCACAAGCGCGCAACCGGCCTCGTAAGCTTCGTGCGTCGACTCGATCTGTTCAGTGGGTGTCACCGGCAAAGCGGGCGTCTGCGCTTTGCGCGGCAGCGCCCCGGTGATCGCGGCAGTGATAATGGTCGGTTGCGTCATGACACAACACTCCGTTGCTCCATGCGCCGCTGGACGAGATGGAAAGACTTGATATCTGGACGCAGTTTAATCTCTTTAGCCAACGTGATGAGCGGGGTCGACGCCAGAGGATAATCGATTTCTATCGGCCCTGCCGCTTTAAGGGCTTTATATTCGGAGTCCGGATAGAACGCGGCCAATAGCAGATCCTCGTCAGACTTGAACGGTCCGCGCTCGCGGCGCAAACGGGCGATGCCCGGCTCAAGCAGATCGCCAGGGCGCACTTTGACCGTTTCGGCGCCCTTGCTGATGCGGTCGAAGATGTTCTGTTCGATCGGCCCAGCGATCTCGCCGTAGTGCCCCAGTACATATTTGCGCACTTCGTCGGGCACGGTTGCGTAGCGCTCCTTGCCCATGACGTTGAGGACCGCCTGCGTCATCACAAATTGCGCGAACGGGCTGACAATGATTGGATAACCAAGATCGCGACGAACGCGAGCCGCTTCCTCGAGAATCTCCGGGAGTTTGTCGCTAATGCCCAGAGTCGCGAGCTGCGATTTCAGGTTCGAGATCATACCGCCGGGCATCTGGTGCTCGTAATGGAACGCATCGTGTTCAACGATGGCGCCGAGCGGCTTCTTCTCTCGCTTGGCAATGTAACGCAATCTTTCCGCGACTAGCTCGATGACACTGAGGTCGACATCGGTCGTAAAACCTTGCCGGCCGATATTGTGGATGAACTGCTCGGTCGAAGGATGCGAAGCGCCATTGGCGAGCGTCGACGTAGCGGTGTGCACCGCATCGATGCCGAGCTTGACCGCCTCAATTGCGACGTAAGGCGCCAAACCGGTGAGACAATGCGAATGCAGCTGCAACGGCAACTTGCCGCAGGCAGCTTTGGCGACTGGGATGAGTGTAGCGGCGCGTTCGGGCGTCAAAAGCCCGCTCGGATCTTTTATAAAGACGGCGTCGGCACCAAGCGCAACCAATTCCTTGATTTTGCGCGCGTAATATTGGTCGGTGTGAACCGGGCTTACTGTATAAACGACGCCGGCATCAACATAGAGCCCGACCTTTTTGGCTGCGCGTATGGGTACTTCCATGTTGCGCATGTCGTTGAGCGCGTCGTAGGGCGTGTGATAGCGAATTCCATTCGCGAAAATGCGTTCGGCTGTGAGTGCGACGATATCGTCGGGAAAGAACTCAAAGGTGAACAGGCTTTGCCCGCGCGTCATCACGATGAGCGGCGTTTTCTTGACCCAGGAACTCAAGATGCGCATCCGCTCCCACGGATCCTCACGTAGATAACGCACACAGACATCGAACACAGCCCCGCCCACGAGATCGATCGCTTCGAATCCGGCGCGGTCGAGCATCGGCGCCGTTTCCGCCATCATCGCCGTAGTCATGCGCGTCGCCCAAAGGCATTGATGCGCATCGCGCAGCGTGACATCGATCAAGGAGATATTTCGCGTCATGCCAACATCTCTTGTTCCACCCAGCGGGTGTGCGCCGTTGCATCGATAAAGGGCGTACAGTCAATCAGACGCGCATGAAACGGAAGCGTGGTCATGACGCCGGCGATTTTGAAACGCGTCAGCGCGGATTTTGCCGTTGCCAGCACGTCGGTTCGATTGGATCCACCAATGATCAACTTGCCCAGCAACGAGTCGTAGTAGGGCGGCACGACGTAGTTTGTGTAAACATGGCTGTCGAGACGAACCCCCTTCCCGCTCGGCGGCAACCACACCGTCACCATGCCGGGCGATGGGCGGAAATTATTCGCCGGATCCTCCGCATTAATGCGGAACTCAACGGCACACCGTCCATTTGGCGCCGCCGGTTGCGAAAATGAGATAGCGTCGCCTGCCGCCACCCGCATCTGTTCAACCACCAAATCGACGTTGAAAACTTCTTCGGTGACCGGGTGCTCGACTTGAATGCGCGTGTTCATCTCGATGAAAAACCATCGTCCACTGTCGAGATCGTAAATAAATTCGACGGTACCGGCACCTTGGTATTTGATGTTGCGGACGAGTGCAGTCGCCGCTTCCGCTATCTGCGCACGCACGCGCGCGTCAAGAACAGGCGATGGCGCCTCCTCGACCAACTTCTGGTGACGGCGCTGGATGCTGCAATCGCGTTCCCAAAGATGCACCGCATTGCCGTACCGGTCGCCAAAAACTTGAATTTCGATGTGGCGTACCCGCGCAAAAAACCGCTCGAGGTAAATCTCTGCATTGCCGAAGGCCGACAATGCTTCCGCTGAGGCCTGGGCAAATTGCGTAGCGAACTCTGACGCATCGGTCACAACGCGCATGCCGCGCCCGCCCCCGCCACCAGAAGCTTTCAACAACAACGGGAAGCCGACGTCGGAGGCAACGGCGGCTGCGAGCGTCGCATCGGCAAAGCCCTGGTGCGAGCCGGGCACCACCGGCACGCCATTGCGTTCGGCGGCGCGGCGGGCTGCCACCTTGTCACCCATGACAGCAATGGCTTCGGGGCTCGGGCCAATAAAAATGAGGCCCGCTTCCCGGCAGGCCGCGGCAAAGGCACTTTTCTCGGAGAGAAAACCATAGCCCGGATAAACCGCATCGCAGCCAGTACCGCGCGCGGCCTCGATCAGCGCCGACCCGTTGAGATAGCTCAAGTACGCGGCCGGCGGCCCGATACACACGCTGTGATCGGCCGCCCAGACATGCGGCGAATTACGGTCGGCGTCGGAAAAGGCAGCAACCGTCTGCAAGCCAAGCTTGCGCGCCGCCCGCACAGCGCGCAGCGCGATCTCCCCCCGGTTGGCCACGAGTACGCGCTGCATCGTTCTGCCTCGATAACGTCAGACCCGGGGCCGCATGCCATTTGGCCGAACAAAAAATCATCTTGCAACACTCTTTTTTTCAGTTTTTGATAATCTGCATGACGAGCCCCCAACCGCTTGCGCTGCAGGGCCCCGCCGGCCGGCGCAGTGCGACGCGTCGCGGGTCATCGCCACCACCGACACAAAGCGTCACCGGCGGCGCCGCGCTTAAGGTCTTCGCGGTGCTCGAGTGTATCGCTTCAGCACAGCGTCCGCTGGCGATCGCGGAATTGGCGGCCATGCTCGCCGTGCCCAAACCCACCATGCATCGCATTGTGCGCCAACTCGACGCCGAGGGCCTGCTGCAACGTGAGCCGCACAGCCGCCTCTATAGCCCTGGCCCGCGCCTGTTGAGTTTTGCACTCGGCACCGTTCGTTCCTCGATGCGCTCGGCACCACGCCACGCCGTCCTGCAGGCGCTTTCGGAGAAGGTAGGAGAGACTTGCAACTTCGGCATGATCGCCGGCAATGCCGTCCTCTATCTCGATCGCGTCGAAGCATCTTGGCCGTTTGGTCTGCGTTTCGAACCGGGATCGCGTGTGCCGTTGCACTGTACCTCGGTCGGCAAATTGCTGCTCAGCGTGCTGCCTCGTCGCCGCCGCGATCAGCTCATTCGCGCCATACCGCTCGCGCGCTACACGGAAAACACCATCACCGATCCTAAAAAGTTGCATATTGAACTCGAGGACATCCGCAAACGCGGTTATTCGATAGACAACCAAGAGTTCCTCGCCGGCGTCGTGTGCCTGGCGGTACCGGTGCGCGACAGCAAAGGTGTGATCTGCGCTGGCGTCGCCCTGTCGGCACCGCACGCGCGCATGTCGGTCGAGGAAGCGGTCGGCCATTTGCCGGCATTGTTTGCGGCAGCCGAACAACTCGCCGCGCATCTGGGTCAGGACTAACCTCACGGGGATTTAAGGTTGGGACAATGACGCTGAGCTACGACGAGATCAGCGAGATTTTTAAAATTATCGATGAGAGCACGTGCGATGAGTTCGTGCTTGAGACCGGCGACATTCGGCTGGTCGTTCGCCGCCGCGGTGCCGCAGAGTCATCCATTGAGTCTTTGTCAGCTACTGCAGGGCCGTCGACGCCGGTAGCGGCGCCCGTTCAGGCGACGCGGCCAATAGCAAAGCAAGCAGCGGCGGCGGCAAATGTGGTTGCCGCACCAATGGTCGGTACCTTTTATCGCTCGCCGTCACCCGGCGCGCCGCCTTTTGTCGAGGTCGGAGGAAAGGTCAAAGCCGGTGATCCTATTGGCATTATCGAAGTGATGAAATTGTTCACCACGATCCATGCCGAATGGGGTGGCACGGTTACTGAAGTCGGTGCCGAAAACGCGACCCTGGTGGAATACGGACAAATGCTGTTCGTGATTATACCTGACTAATCGAGCACAACCGCGCGTAGAGGGAAACCCATGAAACCCAACCTGACCAACCCCGGCAAAGTTGTCATTACGATCGCAACAACCGGCGGCCTGCATGGCAGGGAATCAAATCCGGCATTGCCCGAGCAACCAAAAGATATCATCCAGAATTTCCGCGATTGCTATAATGCCGGTGCGACGGTTGCCCATATGCATGTGCGCGACAAACGCGGCGTGACCACGGCTGATCCTGCTGTCTATGGCGAGGTGATCGAGGGCGTCATGTCGCTTTGTCCAGGCATGATCACCCAGGTCGGCAATGGTATCGGCCTGCGCTATGAAAATCCGAAGGCAGAGGGTGAGCCGTTTACGCTAGAACAACGAATGAACCTCCTCAATATTCGGCCGCAGCCGGATCAGCTCACACTCAACCTCGGGACCTTTCATTTTGAGCACAAGAATACCGAATTCTTGTTTCCCAACTCGAAAAGGTGGAACGCCGAATTTGTCGCCGGCTGCAAGAAGCGCGGCATTCGCAACGAGCTTGAGGTTTACGATCTCAGCCACATCCAGAACGCCATCGACCTGATGGAGCGCGGTGCGCTTGAGCCGCCGCTACACTTCAGCTTCGTGCTCGGTATCAAAGGTGCAATCCCGGCGACACCGGCAAATTTGCTCGCCATGCTCGATGCTATTCCGGATGGATCCTCCTGGCAGGTGGTGAGCATCGGCAAATATCAATTGCCACTGAGCACCATGGCGTTGGCCTTGGGGGGCAATATCCGGGTCGGCATGGAAGACAACGTCTATTTCAGCCACGGTGTGCTGGCGGTCAGCAATGCGCAGCTCGTTGAGCGCGCCGCTCGCATCGTGCGCGAGCTTGGGCGCGAGATCGCCAGCCCGGAAGAAGCCCGGGAGCTGATGCATCTTGGCCCGTCGCCGCAGCGGCCACCGTTGGCGGCGCGCGCGTGACATATTGCAACGGCTGGCAGGATAGAACCTGACCGGCAAAACAGAGGGGGAAAAAATGCAGACAAGAACCGGCGGCTTCGGCGCGTCGATAGGTACGATAGCGTTCGCAAGCGCTATCGGCACGACGATCGAATGGTACGACTTTTTCTTATTTGGCGTGGTGACACCGCTGGTGTTCAACAAGCTCTTTTTCCCGAATTTCGATCCGCTGGTGGGCACATTGCTTGCCTACACAACGTTCTTCGTCGGATTCATCTCGCGACCGATTGGCGGCATCATTTTTGGCCATTACGGCGACCGCATCGGGCGCAAGACCGTACTGGTTCTCACCATCCTCATCATGGGTGTTGCAACATTCTTGATCGGACTGCTGCCGACCTACGCTGCGGTCGGGATTTGGGCGCCGATCATGCTGCTCTTCCTGCGGATTTTTCAGGGTATCGGGATCGGCGGCGAATGGGGCGGCGCGGTGCTGATGGCGGTCGAGCATTCTCCTGCAGGCAAACGCGGCTTTTATGGCAGCTGGCCGCAGATCGGCGTGCCCGCCGGTCTGCTGTTGAGCTCCGGGATGGTCTATCTGCTGTCGTACCTCCCAGAGAACGACTTCTTCGCCTGGGGTTGGCGCATCGCCTTCCTGATCAGCGCGATCTTGGTCGCAGTCGGTCTTTATATTCGCTTGAAAATCATGGAGACCCCGGCCTTTACGCGCATCCAGGAGTCCAAGAAAGTCGTGCACGTGCCGTTCTTCGAGCTGTGGCGAACGCACGGAAAGAACACCCTGCTTGGTCTCGGCGCCCGTTATATCGAAGGCGTGACGTTTAATATTTTCGGCGTGTTCATCGTTGGCTATGTCGCCAGTACGTTAGGGCTACCACGACAAACTGCGTTGGCAGGCGTGATGATTTCATCGGCGATCATGATCATCATGCTGCCGATCTATGGCAACCTGTCCGATAAGATCGGCCGGCGTCGTATGTTCGGTGTCGCCGGGTTGCTGATCGGCCTATTGTCGTTTCCCGCTTTCTGGCTGATGCAGACCAAAGAACCGCTGCTGATCTGGATCGCGATCACGGTTCCGTTTGCATTGGTTTATCCGGCGGTGTACGGCCCGCAGGCGGCCTTGTTTTCGGAACTGTTCGATACACGCGTTCGCTATACCGGAATATCATTCGTCTACCAATTCTCCGGTATCTACGCGAGCGGCCTGACGCCGATCATAGCCACCGCGCTGCTGCCGATGGGCGGCAATAAGCCCTGGCTGATCTGCCTCTATATTCTCGCGGTCAGCGTCATCAGCGCGCTCTCGGTCTTCGCAATGACCGAGGCCCACAAGCGCGACATGGCGACCGACAGCAAATGAGTCACGCCGACACCGCGACGCGATAGTCATGGACCTCAACCTAAAAGGTCGCGTCGCGGTGGTGACCGGCGGGGCCGCCGGTATCGGCGAGGCGATCGCCCGTGCCCTGGCGGCGGAGGGCTGCAAGATATGCATTCTCGACAAAAACGCCGACGCGGCGCAGCGAGCCGCGTCGGCAATCGAAGCAAGCGGCAAGTCGGCGATGTCTGCCGCGGCCGATGTGGGTGATGCGGCTGCGGTTACGCGCGTGTTTGAGCAGTTTACTGTAAGCGCAAAGCGCGTCGACATTCTCGTCAATGCCGCGGGCCTGCTCTCGAGCGGCCCGACCGCCGATTTACCCGTCGCGGAATGGCAAAGGGTGAGCGAGGTCAATCTCGCTGGCGTTGTCTATTGCGCCAAGGCCGCAATCCCGATCATGAGCAAGCAGCGTTCAGGACGCATTATCAATATTGCCTCGGTCGCCGCCATGCGTGGTGGTGGCACGGTTGGCAATGCACTTTACGGCGCGACCAAAGCCGGCGTTGTCGCCTTGACCATGGGGCTCGCACGCGAGCTCGGTCCGCACGGCATTACTGTCAACGCAATTGCGCCCGCCATTGCCGATACGGCAATGACGCGTGCAGTACTCACCGACGAGATACGGAAGAAAGTACTGGCGCGAATTCCGCTCGGGCGTCTGACCACCCCTTCCGACATTGCCGATCTGGCGGTCTTTCTCGCCTCCGACCGCGCCAGCTTCATCAGCGGTACTGTCATTCCAGTCGACGGCGGCATCCTGACAACGTGAAATAGCCCGCCGCGGGTGGTGCTCTCACTGTGTAGTGGGCCCGGGAGCGCGACGCGATGTTTCCGGAATTGCGTACCCTCAGTTGGTTGGACGACGAAGTACGGGTTCCGATTGCGAAAGTCGCGATTGGCGGCGAGCACCTGCTAGCAGCGCATGGCAAATGGGCGCATATTTACGCGCATGGCCAACCTCAGAGCTACGTGCATCTGCGGAGCGATCTACGAGGTGATCGAAAGCAAAGATCCCTCCAAGGAACCACAACCTTTTAAATGCGTCCTGTGCGACAGGAAATTGTTTGCACGGGAGGGATACCATGTTGGTCAACTGCGCCTCATCTGGCGTCCTGACGAGGATCGCGAGTAATGCCTAACCATCGCAGACACCGGCCCCGCATTCTGCCGAAGCCGATAATGACAAATCCAACGCCCTTGGCTGGGTCTCCTATCCGATATTTCTGTCAGGCTCTGGAAAAGCTGCTTGGGTTAAAATCGTGACACGCATACTTGTGACCGGCGCATCGGGCTTCATTGGGCGCGCCCTGGTTACCGAACTCGCCAGCGCGGGGCATTCCGTGCGAGCGGCAATGCGGCAACCAGCGGATGTTTTCCCCCGCTCGGTCGAGGTGATCGCGGTATCGGATTTGACGCGCCCGCTCGAATGGCGCCCACTGCTTAAGAACGTCGAGACCGTGGTTCACCTTGCCGGCATCGCACATGCCGGGCCGGAAATTGCCGAGCAAGCCTATGACCGAGTCAACCGTCTGGCGACCGCTGAACTTGCAAGCGCGGCGAAAACCACCGGCATTGGCCAACTCATCTTCATGTCGTCGATCCGCGCGCAGAGTGGACCGGTTTCCACTCAGGTTCTACGCGAAACCGATGCGCCACAACCAACCGACGCCTACGGGCGCTCCAAACTCGCAGCAGAAGATGCCGTGCGCGCCGCTGGCGTACCGTTCACGATTCTGCGGCCGGTATTGGTCTATGGCGCCGGCGCTAAGGGCAATTTCGCGCGTCTGATGGGGCTTGCCCGAACTCCATGGCCGCTGCCGCTGGGTCTTTGCCGCAACCGTCGATCGCTGCTGGCCCGGCGGAACCTTATCGACGCCATTCACGTCGCATTGGCGTCGCCCCGTACAAAGGGGGAGACATACATCGTGGCGGATCCTACGCCGTTGACCTTGACCGAGATTGTCACAGCTTTACGTGAAGGGGATGGGCGGGGCCCGCGATTGCTGCCTGTCCCCCCGGCCTTAATTGCGCTTGGCGCAAGGGCCCTCGGTCGTGCCGAAGAATGGCAGCGCCTCGGAGGAATGTTAGTTGCTGACCCCAACAAACTTATGCAAGCCGGGTGGAAGCCTGCACGCGACACTCGCGCCGACCTTGCGGCGTTGGCCCGCGCAACCTCATCTTGAAACGTCAATTGGATGTCCGCTTCTCTAATCGGCCGGTTTAGGTCAAGCGCTTTCAGGCTATCCACCAGTACAGTGTCGATGTCACTCACGGGCTCGTGCTTCTCTTCGGACTCGGCGCAAAAGGCCCTTCCAGTATGGGATTCGAGAACGAGGCGGAACCATCTTTGGGTCGGCCTTGCCGTCACCTGACGGCAGGTCCAGGCGGACATACGATCTCACCTCATCCATCGTCCCGCGAGGGACATCATTCCACCGCGCGGTGGAGCTCGCGTGTTCTCCTGTCAGGTTAGATCGGGTGCGGTTCTCATGCTGCTGTGACCTCTCGAGTCCAGCGGAACTCGGTGCCGTCAACCCAGATGCGGTGCATGATCACGGCCAGGCGGCGCGCCAGCGCCACGATCGCCCTTTTCATGCCGCGGCGCCTGGCGATCTGCATCGCCCAGGCCTTGAGCCAGGACCACTTGACGGTGCGGGTGAGCATGATCTGGGCCGCCTCATAGAGCATGGCCCGCATCATATCGTCGCCGCACTTTGATATTGCACCGGTG
>DATIWJ010000084.1:0-70977 GCA_035519415.1 Pseudolabrys sp. | reverse complement strand
GTCGAGATAGGCGCTGATCGAAGTAAGCAGCGCTTCCACCTTTCCGTCAAAGAAATGGTTGGCGCCTTGCACAACCTTTTGCTCGATCACGATGCCCTTTTGGGTCTTGAGCTTGTCGACCAGGGTGGTGACATCCTTGTGTGGCACCACGGCATCCTTGTCGCCATGAATGATCAGGCCCGACGACGGGCAGGGTGCCAGGAACGAGAAGTCATAAAGATTCGCGGGTGGGCAAATCGAAATAAATCCCTCGATCTCCGGTCGGCGCATCAACAACTGCATGCCGATCCAGGCGCCGAATGAGAAACCTGCGATCCAGCAGCTCTTCGCCTCGGGATTGATGGTTTGCGCCCAGTCGAGCGCCGACGCCGCGTCGGACAATTCGCCCTGGCCATGATCGAACGAACCCTGACTGCGCCCCACGCCACGGAAATTAAAGCGCAGCGCCGAAAATCCGCGGTGAACGAAGGCGTAGTAGAGCTGGTAGATGATCGGGTGGTTCATCGTCCCGCCGAACTGCGGGTGCGGGTGCAGGATGATGGCAATCGGCGCGTTTTTCTGCCGTGCAGGGTGATATCGCCCCTCAATGCGTCCGGCAGGGCCGGCGAAGATAATCTCGGGCATTGCTATCGACCTCGAACCGGGCTTGCCGCCTTAGCTGGTGGCATCTCGATGTGGTGCAGCCTGATGGAACTGAGCAAATCGGCCATTTAGTTTAGAATTATTCTAATTATAGGAATTCCGCTGTTTCCAGCCGTAACACACGCTATAAGGGCCGGACGATTTCGGGGCTTCTAACACGATCCCCGGGGCAAAAAGCAAGCTTTTTGCAGGGCCTAAAGCTGAACGGTAATTAGGTATTGGCAAAAGTTATGGCGGAGCGAGCGTATTTCGATTGGAATGCCACCGCGCCTCTGCGGGCAGAGGCTCGCGAGGCTATGCGCGACGCCTTGGAGCACACCGGCAATGCCTCTTCGGTGCATGCGGAGGGGCGCGCTGTCCGCCGGTTGGTGGAGGAGGCCCGTTCACACGTTGCCAACCTGGTAGGGGCGGAAGCCAAGAACGTCACGTTCACGAGCGGCGCCACCGAAGCGAACACGATGGCACTGGCGCCCGCGATCGAGATCGGCGGCCGAAGAGCTTTGCGTGATCGTCTGTTCGTGTCCGCGATCGAACATCCTTCGGTGCGCGGCGGTGGGCGTTTTGCTGTCGAGGATGTCGAGGAGTTGCCGGTCACCGGCGACGGCGTTGTCGATCTCGTCGCGCTCGCGAAGGCCCTCGAAAGCTCCGAACGTCCGCTGGTGTCGATCATGCTCGCCAACAACGAAACAGGCGTGATTCAGCCCATCGCACAAATCGCCGACATCGTGCACGCGGCTTCCGGTGTGCTGCACGTAGATGCGGTACAGGGCGCTGGCCGCATCGACTGCAACGTCGCGACACTCGGCGCTGATCTTGTGAGCTTGTCTTCACATAAACTCGGCGGCCCGCAGGGCGCCGGGGCATTGATCAGCCGCGGCGACATCCATATCGCCGAGCCTCTGATAAAGGGCGGCGGTCAAGAGCGCGGTCAGCGCGCGGGAACCGAGAATGTTGCGGCCATTGCCGGCTTCGGCGCGGCTTGCACGGCCGCAAAGAACACCGAGACCGAGCGCACCGAACTTCTGCGCGATCGGTTGGAAGAAGGCATCGCGGCTGCCACGCCGGGTGCCGTGATATTCGGCAAGTCCGCCCCGCGCCTTCCGAACACAACGCTCTTCGCGGTCCCCGGCCTGAAGGCGGAAACGGCAATAATTGCTTTCGATCTCAACGGGATAGCGGTTTCGTCGGGCTCCGCCTGCTCATCCGGCAAGGTCCAGGCTTCGACTGTGTTGACCGCCATGGGTGTCGACCCGGCAATGACCCGCAGTGCCGTGCGCGCCAGCCTTGGTTGGAGTACCAGCGAGGCCGAGGTCGATCAGTTCCTGAAAACTTGGAAAACGCTTACCGGGTCATTACTTAAGGAGAAACGTGGTATCGCCGCCTGAGCGCGTGCGACATGCGATCCACATCATCAACCATGGGAAACAGCGCACCGGAATAGCGCGAATACCATAACCGACAAATCCAACCCGCGGTCCTTGCAACCGTGAGCGGAGGGAAGAATGCCGGCCGTCCAAGAGACCGTCGAACAGGTTCGCCGTATCGACGTTGATCAATACAAATACGGGTTCGTCACCGATATCGAATCCGAGAAGGCTCCCAAGGGTCTTTCGGAAGATACCGTTCGATTCATTTCGGCCAAGAAGAACGAGCCGCAATGGATGCTCGATTGGCGACTGCAAGCTTTCAAGCGCTGGCTGACCATGCGCGAGCCGACCTGGGCGCGCGTGAACTATCCGAAGATCGATTACCAGAACGCCTACTATTATTCGGCACCGAAGAAGAAGTCGCTGGCCTCTCTCGACGAGGTCGATCCGGAGATCCTCAAGACGTACGAGAAGCTGGGCATCCCGCTGCGCGAGCAGGAAATCCTCGCCGGCGTCGTGCGCCCGGAGGGAGAGCGGCGCGTGGCAGTGGATGCGGTGTTCGATTCCGTGTCAGTCGCCACAACCTTCAAGGAAGAGCTGAAAAAAGCCGGCGTGATCTTCATGCCGATGTCGGAAGCGATCCGCGAACATCCCGAGCTGGTGAAAAAGTATCTGGGTTCAGTGGTGCCGACCTCCGACAATTTCTTCGCGACCCTGAATTCCGCCGTGTTCTCGGACGGCTCGTTCGTCTATGTGCCGCCGGGGGTGCGTTGCCCGATGGAACTCTCCACCTATTTTCGAATCAATGAGGCAAACACCGGTCAGTTCGAGCGCACGCTGATCATTGCCGACAAGGGCGCGTATGTCAGTTACCTCGAAGGCTGTACTGCGCCGATGCGCGACGAGAACCAGCTTCATGCCGCGGTGGTCGAGCTGGTCGCGCTCGACGATGCCGAGATCAAGTATTCAACCGTGCAGAACTGGTATCCCGGCGATGCCGATGGCAAAGGCGGCATCTTCAACTTCGTCACCAAGCGTGGCGACTGCCGCGGCACGCGGTCGAAGATTTCCTGGACGCAGGTTGAGACCGGCTCGGCGATCACGTGGAAATATCCGAGCTGCATCCTGCGCGGCGATCATTCCCGCGGCGAATTCTATTCAATCGCAATTTCGAACGGCCATCAGCAGGTCGACAGCGGCACCAAGATGCTGCATCTGGGCAAGAACACGACCAGCCGCATCATTTCCAAGGGTATTGCGGCGGGAAAATCGAATAACACTTATCGTGGGCTTGTCTCTGCACATCGCAAAGCCAAGGGTGCGCGCAACTTCACCAATTGCGACTCTCTGCTGATAGGCCATGACTGCGGCGCACATACCGTGCCCTATATCGAGGCGAAGAATTCCTCGGCGATTTTCGAGCACGAGGCGACGACATCGAAAATTTCCGAGGACATGCTGTTCTACTGCCGGCAGCGCGGCATGTCGGCGGAGGAGGCGACCGCGCTCGTGGTCAACGGTTTCGTCAAGGATGTGCTTCAGCAGTTGCCGATGGAATTTGCGGTTGAAGCGCAAAAACTGATTTCGATCTCTCTGGAAGGAAGCGTGGGTTAGTCGAATGGCGTTTCTTGAAGTTAAAAATCTGCATGTCGAGGTCGAGGACAAGAAGATCCTCAACGGCCTGACATTGTCTGTTGATAAAGGCCAGGTCGCGGCCATCATGGGCCCGAATGGCTCTGGAAAGTCGACTCTCGCCTATGTGCTGGCCGGCAAGGACAACTACAAGGTCACCGAAGGCGACGTGTTGCTCGACGGCGAAAGCATCCTCGACATGGCGCCCGATGAACGCGCCGCCAAAGGTATGTTTCTTGCGTTCCAGTATCCGGTGGAAGTCCCCGGAGTTGCCACGATGACGTTCCTGCGCACCGCGCTCAACGCGCAGCGCAAAACGCGGGGGCAGGACGAATTGTCAACACCGGAGTTTATGAAGCTGGTGCGCGACACAGCCGGCCATCTCGGTATTAGCCAGGACATGCTGCGACGTGCGGTCAATGTCGGCTTTTCGGGCGGCGAGAAGAAACGCAACGAGATTTTGCAGATGGCGGTGCTGCAGCCGCGTCTCGCGGTGCTCGATGAAACCGATTCCGGCCTTGATATCGACGCGCTCAAGATTGTCGCAGACGGCGTCAATCGGCTGCGCTCGCCCGAGCGCTCGATGGTGGTGATAACGCACTATCAGCGCCTGCTGAATTATATCGTGCCTGACGTCGTGCATGTGCTCGCCAAGGGCCGGGTGGCGAAATCGGGTGGCAAGGAGCTCGCGCTTGAGCTGGAAGCCAAGGGGTATGCCCAATTCCAAGGCGAGGCGGCCTGATGAACGCGGACGTGCGCGCCGTTAAGACCCCGGCCGAACAGGCGCTGAGCGCTGCTTTTGCGGCGGCACGCAACAAGCTGCCGGGCAAAGGTTCGGTTGTTGCGTTGCGCGAGGATGCCTTCAGGCGCTTCGATGCCAGTGGCTTGCCGCATCGTCGCATTGAGGAATGGAAATACACCGATTTGCGCGCACTCATGCGCGAAGCGAAGCCATTGGCAGAGCCTGCCAAGACGACAGGCAAGGTGCCAGGGCTTTCCGGTGTTGAGGCTGGCCGCATCGCCATCGTCAACGGCCGTTACGAGCCGGGTTGGAGCGATTTCAACGCGCACGATCCCGGCATGACGCTGACCGAGCTTTTCGCTTTTGCAGCCGAGGAAGCCAGCTACCGTCTCGGCAATGTGCCTGGCAAAGACGATACCGCGGTCTCACTCAACACTGCCTTCATGACCGGTGGCGTTGTCTTGCGCGTCAAGAAAGGCGCCCGCATCGAAAAGCCGGTCCATATCGCTCATGTATTCGCTGGCGGTGCAGGAGCCGCCACGTATCCGCGGTCCGTGGTGATCGTCGAGGCTGGTGCACGGCTGACGCTGATTGAAAGTTTCGATGGTCCCGATCGCATCGACTATCAGGTTAATTCGGCGCTCGAGCTTGTTATAGGGGAAGGTGCCCATGTCGATCATATCAAGGTTGGTCGAGACGGCGACGCTGCGCTGCGAATTTCGACTTTGGGCGTGACGGTCGATGGAAAAGCCAACTACCGGGATTTTGCCTTCACGACCGGTGGCGCCGTGGTGCGCAACCAGACTTTCGTGCGTTTTGGCCGCGAAGGGACTGAGGCCTCGATCAGCGGCGCGACGCTGATCAAGAATCGCCAGCATGTCGACAATACCTTGGTCATCGAGCATGCGGCGGGCGGGTGCACCAGCCGTGAACGATTCAGATCGGTTCTCGACGGCGAAAGCCACGGCGTATTCCAGGGCAAGATCGTGGTCGAGCCGCGCGCACAAAAGACCGATGCCAAGATGGCGAGTCATGCATTGCTTCTGTCTGATGAGGCGGAAGCCGACAACAAACCGGAACTGGAAATCTTCGCCGACGACGTGCAGTGCGGACATGGCGCGACCGCGGGAGCACTCGACAGCGGGCTCAAGTTCTACCTGATGTCGCGCGGCATTCCCGAGAAGCAGGCGGAAGCTTTGTTGATCCAGGCTTTCGTGGGTGAAGCGATCGAAGACATCGCGTATGAAGATGTCCGTGAAGCGCTCTTACAGGCATCAGTCAAATGGCTGGACGCACGGGCATGACAATGCATCCCGCGGTGAGCAATGGATCCTATGATGTCGCCCGCATCCGCGAGGATTTTCCCGCGCTGGCGATGCAGGTCTACGGCAAGCCGCTGGTTTATCTCGACAACGCGGCCTCGGCACAAAAGCCAAAGCAAGTGCTCGACCGGCTGCAGAAGGTTTATACCCAGCAATATGCCAACGTGCATCGCGGGCTGCACTATCTCGCCAACGAGGCGACCGAGGCTTATGAGGCGGCCCGGGAGACTGTACGCGCTTTTCTAAATGCCGAGAGCAAGGAAGAAATTATCTTCACGCGAAACGCCACCGAAGCGATTAATCTGGTTGCCTATACCTTTGGCCGCGAGCGCATCAAGGCCGGCGATGAAATCGTGCTCTCGATCATGGAGCATCATTCCAATATCGTGCCCTGGCATTTTCTGCGCGAGCGTCAAGGCGCGGTGATAAAGTGGGCGCCGATCGATGACGACGGAAATTTCCTCCTCGACGAATATGAGAAATTGCTGACGCCTCGCACCAAGATGGTGGCGATTACGCACATGTCGAATGCGCTTGGCACCGTCGTGCCGGTGAAAGATGTTGTAAGGCTTGCGCATGCGCGTGGGATTCCTGTGCTGATCGACGGAGCGCAGGCAGCTGTTCACCTGGATGTCGACGTACGCGACATCGGTTGCGATTTCTACGTGTTTACCGGACACAAGGTGTACGGGCCGACCGGAATCGGCGCGCTCTACGGAAAGTATGAACATCTTGCCGCGATGCCACCATTTAATGGCGGCGGTGAAATGATTCACGAGGTGTTTGAGGACCGCGTTACTTATGGCCAGCCGCCCTACAAGTTCGAGGCTGGTACGCCGGCAATCGTGCAGGCCATCGGGCTTGCTGCGGCAATCGACTACGTCAATTCACTTGGCAAGCCGCGCATTCGCAAGCATGAGAGCGGGCTGATCAAGTACGCGCACGAGCGGCTCGGCCAGATCAACTCGCTTCGCATTATTGGCAATGCGCCGGACAAGGGACCCGTCGTGTCATTCGAAATGAAAGGCGCGCACCCGCACGACGTGGCAACAATCATTGACCGTGGAGGTGTTGCCGTGCGCGCCGGAACTCATTGCGTGATGCCGCTGTTGGCGCGGTACGGACTGACAGCCACCTGCCGCGCCTCGTTCGGCTTGTATAATACGAAGGATGAGGTGGATATCCTCGCCGCCTCACTCGTCAAGGCGCAGGAATTCTTGCATGACCGATGATACGTCTGACAGTGCACCTGTGGCGGAGAAGGCCCCGGAAAATGCTGCGGTGGTCGGCTCGCCGGCGCTGCCGCCCGACGAACTCAACAAGCTCACCGATGACATCATCGCAGGGCTGAAAACAGTCTATGACCCGGAAATACCGGCTGACATCTATGAACTGGGCCTGATCTATAAAATCGATATCGGCGACGACCGAACGGTGAAAATCGACATGTCATTGACGTCCCCCAATTGTCCTGCCGCACAGGAACTGCCGGTCATGGTGGAGAATGCCGTATCGAGCGTGCCGGGTGTGAAAGAGACCAAAGTCGCGATTGTATGGGATCCGCCCTGGGACCCCAGTCGGATGTCGGACGAGGCCCGGTTAGTGCTCAATATGTGGTGAGTTACATTTTTTGAACGAAGACACTAGATAAAGGCGAGAAGCAAGAGGACGGCCATGGCGACTGCGCGACCCCGACCCCAAGTGATGCGGCTCACCGATGCCGCCGCAGCGCGCATCAAGGACGTGATGGCGCGGGCCAGCAAACCGGTCGCCGGTGTACGCGTCGGTGTCAAGAATGGCGGCTGCGCCGGCCAAGAATACACCATGGAATACGCCGACGCGATCAAGCCCACCGATGAGGTCGTCGAGGACAAGGGCGTCAAGATCCTGATCGACCCGAAGGCAGTCTTGTTCCTGCTCGGTACCGAGATGGATTACAAGACCGAGAAGCTGTCGGCCCAATTCATCTTCAACAATCCGAACCAGACCAGTGCTTGCGGATGCGGCGAGTCGGTGCAGCTTACCCCGGCGAAAGGCGCAGAGTAGCGCGATCAGGCCACTTCCGTGGCGGCATTGTCGGCCGCGACTTCCGGGTCCGTCTCACACATCACGCGGTTGCGGCCATGACGCTTGGCGGCATAAAGGCATTCATCGGCGCGCTCAATGAGCGACTGGGCATCATCGCCGTTGTGCAGTGAGGCAACCCCGATCGAAATTGTTACGCTGCCCAGATGCTCGCCGGTCGAACGCTTCATCAGTTCTTTCGCCATAATCGCGCGTCGAATGTGGTCGGCAACCGTGACTGCCGCGCGCAAAACGGTATTCGGAAGAACGATGGCAAATTCCTCACCGCCGTACCGCGCCGCGGTGTCTTTACCCTTGACGTTGTGTTTCACGGACATCGCCACCAGGCGCAGGACCTGGTCGCCGGTAAGATGACCGAAGCTGTCGTTGAAGTTTTTGAAGTGGTCGATGTCGGTGAGCATCAGCGAGAGCGGCTCGTCCGCAATAACCGCATTCGCAATCGCTTTATCCAGGGCAATATCGAAAAACTTTCTGTTGGCGAGTTGGGTCAACGGATCGGTGAGGCTTTCGGTGCGAACCGCTTCGAGATTTTCCTGTAATTCATCGATTTCCCGCTTTGACGCGGAGAGGCGTTGCTCCAGTTGCCGGTTGGATGCCTCCATCGTTTTCGTGGTCTGCACCAGACTTTCGACGATCGCGCGCAAGCCCTCGCGATCCTTTGACCGGTCGAGTTGTTCGGTCGCGCCCACGAGGCTTTCAGTATAGCTGGTGGTGGAGCCGACCGCGGCGTCTATCATCGCCATGACCTGTTCGATCTCGCCTTTGACGAGACTGCCGACCTGGTCGATCCGTTCTGTCAGTCGTGCGGGCGACAGGAAGTTTTCGTAGATTTGCGCCAGATCGGCTTCGGAAATTGTCCGCTTGGCCTTGAGGATCGCATTGACCTGCTGGTTCAGCGCAGGATGATAACCAGTCGCGTAGGCGTACCAGATTTCATAATTTCGCGGGGTCGCGGCCTGGCGCAGCGCCTTCATTTGTCCGAGCGCAATGTCCGCGAACGCGATCGTGCGTTCGTAATCTTCGGCACGCCCGGTCATAGCCAATACCCCCCAGCTGCAAGCCTGCGCTTGCGGAGGACACATAAGGCGCCTCGTTGCGAACGTATGTGACGGAGGTGAATAGGGGGTAAATTTGGAACTAACTATGCAACTTACAGTTGCGCAGGCTAGGCGAGCCGTCAGGCTTTGACGGGTCGCAGCAAAAAGGCCGGCAAATGGCCGCTTTCGGTTTCTTCCGTCCGCGGAGGATGCGAGGGCAAGTTGCGGGCGGGCATTTCCTTTTTCGTCCGGCGCGCCGGTTTGCGGTCACGCTGCCGATGACGCGGGCCGGCGGTGCTTGGTCGTTCGCTGTTTTGCGACGGCGCGTGCTGCGGTGTTTTGGTGGATGCAGGCTTGCCCATCCACGGGATAGTCTGGCCGATCAGACGCTCGATGGCGCCGACCGATTTGCCGTCGATCGGGGCGACGATGGTGATTGCCGTGCCGCTTCGCCCGGCGCGCCCGGTACGCCCGATGCGATGAACGTAGTCGTCAGGATGATGCGGCACATCAAAATTGAATACGTGGCTGACTTCAGGAATATCGAGACCGCGTGCGGCGACATCCGATGCAATCAGCAATTCGACTTCGCCGCGGCGGAAACTGTCGAGTGCCGCCATGCGTGCGGGTTGGTCCATATCGCCGTGCAAAGCGACCGCGTTGAATTGATGACGCCGCAGGGAACGATGTAAGTTGGCAACCTCGCGTTTGCGATTGCAAAAGATGATGGCGTTCTTGAAGCCGGCGGCAGAACGGATCAGCTGACGCAGCGTCTCACGTTTCTCGTGGGGATCGCGGCCGGTCGGCACCAGCAACTGCGTGATAGTCGTGGCCGCTGTCGCGGGCTTGGTCACTTCGACGCGAACCGGATTGTGCAGAAAATTATCGGCGATACGCTGGATCTCGGGGGGCATCGTCGCGGTGAAGAAAAGAGTCTGGCGCGTGAACGGAACGAGCTTGCCGATGCGCTCGATATCGGGAATGAAACCCATGTCGAGCATGCGGTCGGCTTCATCGATAATGAGAAGCTCGCAGCCGGACAGAAGCAGCCGTCCGCGTTCAAAGTGGTCGAGCAGGCGACCAGGAGTGGCGATCAGCACATCGACGCCACGTAACAACTTGGCATCCTGGTCGTCGTACGAAACTCCGCCGATGATCAGCGCGACGTTGAGTTTGTGGTTCTTGCCATATTTCTCGAAATGCTCGGCGACCTGTGCGGCAAGTTCGCGCGTCGGCTCGAGAATAAGCGTGCGCGGCATACGCGCGCGTGCGCGCCCTTTTTCCAACATCGTGAGCATTGGAAATACGAACGCAGCGGTCTTGCCGGTCCCGGTTTGCGCAATACCGAGCACATCGCGCCGCGCAAGCACGTGCGGGATAGCCTGGTCCTGAATGGGGGTGGGGGTCTTGTAGCCGGCCGCTCCGATGGCCGTGAGAACCTTGGCGGATAAGCCGAGATGAGAAAAAGGCATATAACCTCAGAAGCCGCCCAGATCGCGCCGGACTAGATAAAACCGATTGCTTTGCGCGGGGGGCGACCGAATCTTAAAGTCTGATCGGTTGCTCGGGAACATAGGGTGCGAAGGGCTAAAGTCAATGCTTCTGCATCCCTTAAGCCTTATTAATTCTTAATCTTTTGGCACTGGAGCGCATGATGGCACCTGTTTTGCCGCTCGTCCTTGTACCCGGGTTGTTGTGCAGTGCCCGGCTTTATGCGCCGCAAATAGCAGCGCTCTGGCCATTCGGGCCGATTATGGTGGCAGATCACCGCCGTGATGCGGAGATGAGCGCGATTGCCGCCCGCATTCTTGCCGACGCGCCGCCACGGTTCGCACTCGCCGGTCTCTCCATGGGCGGTCACATCGCCTTCGCTATGTTGCGGCTGGCGCCCGAGCGCATCGCCAAACTTGCGCTTCTCGATACCTCAGCGCGACCGGATAGGGCAGAACAATCCGCAGGACGTGAAAAATTGATCGCGATGGTGCAGGCCGGCAAGTTCGATGATGTGGTGGAGACTCTTGCATTGCGTTTCCTGCACCGCAGCAAGCACAACGATGAGACATTCAAGCGCACTGTACGAAATATGGCCGCCGATACGGGACCGCAGGCTTTTGTGCGTCAGGAAAGGGCTATCATGTCGCGGCAGGATTCCCGACCGTTGCTCACAACAGTCCGTTGCCCGACGCTGGTGCTGGTTGGTGACGGCGACGAACTCACGCCGCCCGAACTGTCGAAAGAAATCTGTGCCGGTATTGCGGGCGCGCGCCTCGTCGTTGTGCCGGGCTGCGGACATCTATCCACCGTCGATAAACCCGACGCGGTGAATGCGGCGCTCGCCGAATGGCTCTCCACCTGAACGGTCTGCGCGCGGAAGCAAATGAATTGTGCAATGCTTTCCGGGCTTCGTCCCTTTGCGTTCACACGGACGGACGCCTATAGCAGGCATCGAAAATATTGCGGGAATAAGCTATGCGTACGCAGGTCGGAATTATTGGAGCGGGCCCCGCCGGCCTCATGCTGGGGCGGCTTCTGCACCTGCAGGGCATCGAATCCATCATCATCGAAAATCGTAGCCGTGATTATATCGAAAACCGCATTCGAGCCGGCTTGATCGAGCACTGGGCCGCCGATCTGCTCACCGATGTTGGCGTGGGCGGGCGACTGAAACGCGAAGGCATGCTGCATTGGGGCATCAATATCGGGATCAGCGGCAACCTCCACCGCATCGACTTCAAGTCGCTGGTGAACAAACGAGTTACGATTTACGGCCAGCAAGAGGTTGTGAAGGACCTGGTTGAGCGCCGGCTCGCTGACGGCGGCCCGTTGCTGTTCGAGGTCGATAACGTCGCCGTCGCTGACCTGAAATCGCAAAAGCCAAAGATAAAATTCAAACACGACGGTGACACAAAGGAGATCGATTGCGATTTCATTGCTGGATGTGACGGCTTTCATGGAATCTGCCGGCCGATCATTCCAGACGGGGTGCTCAGCGTGTTCGAACGCGATTATCCATTCGGCTGGCTCGGCATATTGTCAGAGAGCCCGCCACCGGATCACGAATTGATTTATTCTTATACCGACCGCGGCTTTGCCCTTTACACAATGCGTTCGCCGACTTTGGCCCGACTCTATCTGCAATGTGATCATGACGAGGATATCGAGAGCTGGCCCGACAGCCGTATCTGGGACGAATTGCACAAACGGCTTGGCGGGGCGCGCAAACTCGCTGAAGGCAAAATCCTGCAAAAAGGGATTACACCGATGCGCAGCTTCGTGGTCGAGCCAATGCAGTATGGACGGCTATTTCTCGCCGGTGACAGCGCACATATCGTGCCGCCGACGGGTGCCAAAGGTATGAACCTTGCCTTTGCCGATGTGATGATGCTGTCGCGCGCGCTGGAAGACTTCTACAAACCTAAGCGGAATGATCGGCTGGATAACTATTCGAAGACCTGTTTGCGGCGAGTCTGGTATGCGCAGCGCTTCTCCTGGTGGATGACTCAAATCATGCACCGCTTCCCGAATGAATCGGCCTTCGATCGCCGGCGTCAGCTCTCCGATCTTGATTATCTGACCAGTTCGAAAGCCGCAGCTACTTCACTGGCAGAACAATATGTCGGGCTGCCGCTGGATTAATCGCTCAGGACGGAGCGAAGCGGGCGGCGCAAAATAGCGATGATGATTGCGGATAAGGTCGAGATAAGCGCAAGCATCAGGAAAAAGTATGGTTTTTCCATTGTCGACCAGAATGTGCCCAGGTACCCGGCAAGGAATCCGCCGACAAAACTGGTCGAAAGCCACACGCCCATCATCATCGATAGCAGCGATGTCGGCGCGATCTTGGTCACCAGCGAGAGGCTCGTCGGCGAGACATAGAGTTCACCGATTGTAATGACGACGAAAAAGGCGAGCAGCCACAGCCAGCTCGCCTTTCCATCGCCAGCGCTCCAGGCCGCCGTCACCATAATAAGATAGGCGAGGGCGTTGATCAGGCAGCCAATTGCAAGCTTTGTGGCGGTCGACGGTTCGTTATTTTTCTGGCGGCGCCATAACGCGACAACGAATGGTGTGAATGCAAAAATCATGAAGGGGTTGAAAGCCTGAAACCAGGTCACGGGAATTTCGCCACCCAAAAAATGGCGGTCGGTAAACTGATCAGCCCAGAGCGTGATCGTGTTGCCCTGCTGCTCGTAGGTCGCCCAAAACAGGCTGACCGGTGCAAACAACAGGAAAATGGCGATGATTGACCGCCACGCGGTTCGATCGAGCGGCGCCTTTGGGGCCGCACGTTTTTCGAAAGCGTCCTTGGGCAGGTGTGGCGTCGCCGCCAAATATATAAAGAGGCCAAGCGTCATGCCGACACCGGCGGCAGCAAATCCGTAATGCCAACCGACCCGTTCGCCAAGCGTGCCGCAGATCAACGGGGCGAGAAACGCGCCAAGATTGATGCCGACATAAAAAATTGAAAAGGCACGGTCACGCCGCCGGTCGCCCGGTGCATAAAGTGCGCCGACCTGGGTCGAGATGTTCGGTTTAAATGCGCCGTTGCCGAGAATGAGAAAACCAAGCGCAAACAGAAAAAGTTGTTCGAATGCCATCATGAAATGGCCAATAGCCATCAACGTGGCGCCGACGATGACAGTGCGACGCTGGCCGAGCACACGATCGGCCAACAGCCCCCCGAGGACCGGCGTCAAATAGACCAGCCCTGTGTAAAAGCCGTAGATTTGCGAGGCGAGCGGTTGCGGCGCGAGCGGTCCGAACACCGATTCCAGCACGGTTTGGAAGCCAGCAAGGCCGAATACCTCGCCCGTGTGTTGTGCTGCAAACAAATGTTTGAGCATGTAGAGCACAAGGAGTGCCCGCATCCCGTAATACGAAAAGCGCTCCCACATTTCGGTCGCGAAGAGATAGGCGAGCCCCCGTGGATGACCGAAAACTTCTCGACTCGCGCTTTGGTTGTATGCTTGAAACGCCCGTGCTGAGGTCATGGGTACTGCGGATGCGATCCTTGAGGAGCGAAACAATAACACATCACGACAAAGACGTTTTCCAACGGGCGGCGCTCAGTGTACGCTTTTAACTAGCGTGACCGGGGAGTGACGGCGCGCAAACAGGGGACTGCAATGTGATGACGAAGATTCGCAGCGGCATAGTTTTCGGACTAGCGATGGTGTGTGCGGCCTTATTCGCCGGAAATGCGCTCGCCCAGGCCGAGTATCCGAACCGAACGATCCATTTCATCGTCGGCTTCGCCGCCGGCGGCGGCAATGATTTGTTCGCTCGTCTGGTGGTGCAAAAGTTTCAGGAGAATACTGGTGCAACCGCGGTGATCGAAAATCGCGTGGGTGCCGGCGGCCGGATCGCTGCCGAATTCGCGGCGCGTCAGCCGGCCGATGGCTACACGGTTCTGGTCGGCGCCACCGGGCAGATGTCGATCGCTACCGCGATTTTCCCCGATCTTGGCTATCACGCCAGCAACAGCTTCATCCCGCTCAACATGATCGCTTCGTTCCCGTTGGTTCTGGTCGTGCCGGCTGACCATCCTGCGAAGAATGTGAAAGAACTCGTCGCGTGGGCAAAAGCCAATCCTGATAAGTCGAACTATGGCACGTCCTCGCCGGCGTTTACGATCGCGAGCGAATTGCTCAAGCTCAAAACCGGAATGCCGGGAGTGGCAATTCCTTACAAGAGCAGCAATGAATCGAACCTCAGCGTCGTCGCTGGGCAATGTCTGTTCACTATCTCCGACGGCCCTCCGGTGATCCCGCTGGTCAATGGCGGCAAAATCCGTGCATTGGCAGTTACCGGCTCTGAGCGCTCGCCCGAGCTGCCGGACGTGCCGAGCATGGCCGAAGCGGGCTTCCCGGAAGTCAACACCCAGCTATGGAGCGGTTTTTTTGTTCCTGCCGGTACTCCAGCTCCGATCGTTGCCAAACTCACGGCAGAACTCGGCAAGGCACTTGCCGATCCGGGGGTGAAAGAGGGTCTGCAAAAAATGGCCGTCAAACCGGGCGGGCCCACTGGCGAGGCTTTCAGGACGCGCATCGAAGCCGATATCAAGAGTTTTGCTGAAGTGGTGAAGGCGGCCAACCTCACCTTTAAGTAGCCATCTTTAAGTAGCCATCGGCCGTATTTCGACAGCACGCGATGCCCCTACCGTAGACCAATTGCCGCCGCGCGCGCCGCTGCTATTGTTGCCAGATCGTGGAGTGGCGGTGACATGCAGTTGGTAGCAGTTCTGGTTGCGTCGTTGATCCTGTTCAATGAGGCATATGCCGCGTCGGTCGAAGAACTGTTCCAACAGTTTGGCTTATTCGGATCCTGGGCGACCGAGTGCAACAAGCCCGCTACACCGGGCAATCCGCACGTCAGCATCACGATGCCGAGCACAGGATTGGTCCTTGAAGACCACAACCTAGGCCCCGATTTTACGGTCAACCGCTATAGCGTTCTCTCGGCCGAACGAGTGTCAGCGACCAGTCTTTCGGTCGATGTGATTTTCCAGCCTGGCACCGAGATCGAAGAGCGGCAGAAACTCGTTTTCTCGGTGCGCGACCATACGCGACGGACGCTATTCAATCAGACCGATGGCGGTGCGATACGAGTTAAGGACGGCGTCGCTCTCGCGCGCGGCAAAAGGACGCCATTGTTGCAGAAATGCCACGAAAGCAGCGTCAGCCACTGATCATACGTCCAGCAATTCCGCGTTTGCGAACTCGGCCTTTTCCTGGATGAACTCAAAGCGTGCCTCGGCCTTGGTCCCCATCAGGCGCTCAACGGTCCGCGCCGTTGGTTTCATCTCTTTGTCCGCCAGGACCACGCGGAGCAGCGTACGCTTGCTCCGGTCCATGGTGGTTTCTTTCAGTTGTGCTGCCATCATTTCGCCAAGGCCCTTGAAGCGGCTGACTTCCACCTTGGCATTGGCATGAAATTCCTTTTTCAGCAGAGTCTCTTTGTGCTTGTCGTCGCGAGCGTAAAAAATCTTACCCCCATGCGACAATCGGTAAAGGGGCGGTACAGCCAGATAAAGTCTCCCGCCTTCGATGAGCTTCGGCATCTGCCGGTAAAAGAACGTTATCAGCAGCGAGGCGATATGCGCGCCGTCTACGTCAGCGTCGGTCATGACGATGACCTTCTCGTAGCGCAAATCCTTTTCATGAAAGTGCGACCCGGTGCCGCAACCGAGCGCCTGGATCAGATCTGCGAGCTGTGCGTTCTGCGCAAGCTTGTCTTTGCCGGCCGACGCGACATTCAAGATCTTGCCGCGTAACGGCAGTACGGCTTGCGTGCGCCGGTCGCGCGCCTGTTTGGCGGAACCGCCGGCGCTGTCGCCCTCTACGATGAAAATTTCGGAGCCTTCCGACGCCGATGAACTGCAATCGGCGAGCTTGCCCGGGAGACGCAATTTGCGCACGGCGGTTTTGCGCGCAATGTCCTTTTCTTGCCGACGACGTATACGCTCTTCAGCGCGTTCGACGACGAAGTCGAGCAGCTTGTTGGCCTGCATCGGATTGCCCGCAAGCCAGTGGTCGAAAGGATCCTTGATCGCCTGCTCGACGATGCGTTGGGCTTCGGCGGTAGCGAGGCGATCCTTGGTCTGACCTTGGAATTCGGGCTCTCGCACGAAGACAGAAAGCATACAGCCGGCACCCGTCATGACATCGTCACTGGTGACGGGCGCGGCGCGCTTTTCCTGTCCGACGCGTTCGGCGTGATCTTTTAATCCGCGCAGCAGGGCAGTGCGCAAACCTGATTCGTGCGTGCCGCCATCCGGGGTCGGGATTGTGTTGCAGTAGGAGTTGAGGAAACCGTCTGTGTCGGCGGTCCAGGCCACGGCCCATTCGACAGCGCCGTGGCGGCCGGTCTTGCCGGCCGAGCCCGTGAAGATGTCGGGATGCACCAGGGTGGCGCCGGTGAGATTGGAAGCGAGATAATCTTTTAGTCCGTCGGCGAAATGGAACGTCGCTTTCTCAGGCACGTCCTCAACGCCCTTGAGTAGCGCCTTGTCGCAGTGCCAGCGGATCTCGACGCCGCCATACAGATAGGCCTTCGAGCGCGCCATCTTGAAAACGCGCTCGGGCTTGAACGCGGCCTTGAGTCCGAAAATATCGGGATCGGGCTTGAAGCGGACGCGAGTGCCGCGCCGATTGGGCGCGCGACCGGCTTTTTCCAGTTTGCCTTTCGGTTTGCCGCGTTCGAAGGCCATCCGGTAGAGCTGCTGTTCGCGCGCGACCTCGACTTCCATACGCTCGGAGAGTGCATTGGCGACCGAGACGCCGACGCCATGCAGACCGCCTGACGTTTCATAGACTTTGGAGTCGAATTTGCCGCCGGCATGCAGCGTGCACATGATGACTTCCAGCGCCGACTTGCTCTTGAACTTGGGATGCGGGTCGACCGGAATGCCGCGACCATTGTCGGTCACGCTGACGAAACCGTTCGCCTCCATCTCGACTTCGATCCAGTCGGCGTGGCCGGCCAACGCCTCGTCCATGGCGTTGTCGATGACTTCCGCAAACAAGTGATGCAGCGCTTTTTCATCGGTGCCGCCGATATACATGCCGGGCCGGCGGCGGACCGGCTCCAGTCCCTCCAGGACCTCGATGTGTTTGGCGGTATAACCGGCTTCCGCACTCGTACCCCGCGCGGCAGGTTTTGTCCGACCACTGGTTTTGGCACGGGCCGACGCCTTCGGTGCCTTGCGGGCCGGTGATTTTCTGGCCCGCGGCAGATCGAAAAGGTCGGCTTGTTTTGTGGGCTTTTTCTTGGTTGCTGATTTGGCCATTGAAGCTTTCAAATAGGGTCTCGGCGATTCGGTTGCCACCCACTATGCCATGGTTGCGCTGCTTAGACCGGCACAACCTGCGCCGCGCCGCTTAAGGGAAGGTTTAAAGGCGAGCCTGGCTTGGCGCCAGCAGTGCAAATGCCCTGTGGATGGGGTCCGTGGCAACCAAACAGTCTCTCGCCCGTTATCAAGGCCATGGAACCGGGCGCCACCAGGGCGAACCTTCGACGCGTCGAGAAGCTGGATACCTCCCGCAGCGCGAGTCAGCCACGTTTTGCCCTTGCGGTCAGCGACCCCCAGCCGATGACCGAGGTTGCGCGGTTCTGGCGTACTGCAGCCCAGGCGGCGACCATCGGTATGTTTGTGATTCTTCTGATTGTGGCGCTTAGTCTCGCGCGATCGGTACTGCTACCCGTGGCATCGGCATTCGTGGTGACCATGATGCTCGGGCCATTGTCGGCGCGCGCCGAGCGATACCGCATTCCATCTTTGGTGTCGGCCATCGTTCTTTGGCTGCTTGTGATTGCGGTGTTCTACGGCGTGATTGTCCTTCTGGCATCCCCGGTCGTGGATTGGATCGGCAAAGCACCGGATATTGGCCGCAACATTCAAGAAAAACTTCACGTGCTTGATCGCCCGTTGGCATCACTACAAGCGCTGCGCGATACGCTGCTGCCATCCGAAAAAAAGGGCAGTATTGGCGTCGACATTATGAGTTTCGTCCAGCCCGCGCTCCTCGTCGTGACACCAGCGATCGGTCAGACTTTCATATTCTTTGGCGCCTTGTTCTTCATGCTGCTCGGCCGCTCGCAGCTGCGTCGCGTGCTGGTCGCGTTTTTCGACGAACGTGAATCACGCCTGCGCATGCTCAAGATCATGAACGACATTGAACAAAACCTGACCGGTTATCTAAGCATCGTGGCATTGATCAACATTGCGGTGGGAATTTGCGGTGGAATCGCCGCAGCGGTCGCAGGTCTCCCGGACCCGGTCGCCTGGGCGGTGCTTGGCTTTATTCTCAACTTCATCCCTTATATTGGGGCGCTGATCATGGAAGCCGGACTGTTTATGGTCGGGCTCGTGACTTTTCCTACCCTCACACATGCGTTGCTTGCACCATTGCTGTTCTTGGCGCTTGCGACATTGGAGGGCCATTTCATTACGCCGAGCATCATGGGTCGCAGGCTCACGCTCAATCCGCTCACCGTATTTTTGTCACTGGTTTTCTGGACCTGGCTTTGGGGGCCGGTTGGCGCTTTCCTGGCGGTGCCATTATTGATTATGGCACTGGTTGCGGTCGGCCATGTTTTCCCCAAAGATGAACCGGAATTACCGGCCTAGCGTGCTGGTGCCGTGCCCGCTCCGGGCTAGACACGAAAGACAACGCGGTCAGCCGATCCTCCGATGGACCTCCAGGCCATTGCACAGCAGGTCGTTGAATTCGTCCACAATAACGGCGGGTGGGCGGTACCCATCGTTTTTGCACTGGCGTTTGGGGAGTCGCTCGCCTTTATCTCGCTGCTGATTCCCGCCTGGGGTGCGCTGGTGGCGATCGGCGCGCTAATAGGCTCAAGCGGCATCAGCTTCTGGCCGATTTGGGTTTCGGCTTCGCTCGGTGCCGCCTTCGGTGATTGGCTGTCCTACTGGATCGGGCTCAAGCTTGAACATACGGTCGCGCACATATGGCCGCTGTCACGCCATCCCGAGCTCATTCCGCGCGGCGAAGCCTTCATGAAGAAGTGGGGCATTCTTGGCATTTTCATCGGCCGCTTTTTTGGGCCGCTGCGCGCTTCGGTGCCGCTGATCGCCGGAATTTTTGAAATGCCGTTCTGGCCATTTCAGATCGCCAACTTCGTCTCGGCCTTTGCGTGGGCGGCGACATTGCTCACGATCGGCGACTTGATCTCGCATATCTTGCGATGGCTGTGGTGAAAAAATCCGCCGGGGTTTAGCCCCCCGGCGGAAATTCACCAAGCTCTTTTTCTGAAGTTACATGCCAAGCTGGATCAGGCGGATCTCGCCCTTAACAAGATCCGGTACTGCAACGAGCAACCCCTGCTTGTTAGGTACCACGCAAAAATCGGCGGGGCCTTTGAAGCCAGACGCGAGTTTCTGCATGCCGTCCTTCTTGTTCCAGCGAAACAAGGAACCGGACGTCCAGTCGGTGGCCAGGATGTCGCCGTTTTGCATCAGGTAAAGTCCATCGAGCATGCCGACCTTGTCAGCAAGGGCAACCGGATCTTTGCCTCGCGCCATGGAATAGATGCCGCGCGGATTGTCCTTATCCTTGAAACCGACCATCAAAAGTGTGCCGCCTTTACCCGGATAAAGCCCGTTTGGATTGATGGATTTGTCCTTGAACATCACACTGATTCTCGGCGCCGTCTTTGATTTAAGAAAATCGGCCGGTTCCACCCGAACGACCTGATCTGAGCGGTTGTCGCTGATATAGAGCGCTCCACCCATCACTGCCGGATCGTTGGCAAACGTAACGTTCGGCAACTCCAGTTTCTTGCCTTCCTTGCTCCTGAGATCGAACACCCACACAGAGTCGATATCTGTCACCCACAGCCGATTGCCCGAGATCCAGATTCCCTTTGGCTTGTTGAGGACCTGACCCTTGGCCGGCAGAAATCCGTCTTCGAGAATTTTTCCGTCGAGCGAAACCTTGGTGATCTTGCCTTTCCCATCCTTGTCGGCGGGCTTGAGATCGGGGCCGAAGTCGCCGGTGTAAAAAACCTTTTCTTTGGGGTCGTACGCGACAGACTCAACGTGGCCGAAGCCGGTTACGGTTTTGTCCGAGATGACCTTTAAGTCTTTCGAGGATGCGCCAGGCGCCGTCGCCAATTGAAAAGCCGCGAAACTTCCAAACGCCATTGTCACAAGAATTACTCTGTTCATGATTTCCCTCCCGATGCCAGACAAGAATCCGCCGGGATCTGGATCCCGGCGGATGTCATTTCATGGCTGCGATCCTACTTTAATGCTGCGACGCCAGCTTGTGAGACAACGTCGTCTTGCGACCCCGTTCCGCCGCTTACACCGACGGCACCGACGACCTTGCCGCCAATCATTATCGGATTTCCGCCACGTGACGCGATGACATCATCAAGAGTCGGCAAGTACGCGAAGAACGCGCCTTTGCCGAGGAGACGTTCGAACACCACCGTCGGGCGGCGATAGCGTGCCGCGGTGCGTGCCTTGTGTTGTGAAATGGAGATCGAAGCAAACTGGCAGTTGTCCTGTTTCTCGAAATAGACGAGATCGCCAGATGGTCCGACAACCGCCACACAGAATCCGTTCCAATTCCGCTTTTGGGCTTCAGCGATCGCGCCAGCGGCGGCTTTCTTGGCATTCTCGATGTTAATCGTCTCGCCGTATGCCGGCGGAGCCATTGCATCCGGAATGGCTTCATTCGGATTGCTCGGGTCGGCAGGAACCTGCGCAAAAGCGCCCGAACTTATCAACAACGCGGCGCCGAAGGCGCCCGCCAGTACAGTCAAACGCATCGTACTTCCTCCCAAGTGATTGATTTTCCCGGTTGACCCGGCTGGGCTCTTGCCCTGCACAGCGTGTCGCAGGACTATCCCGAAGCGCAGCTTATCGAACCGCCCGGCGTTCGCCTATATGGGGCAGTCACGTTGGTCGAAGAGGCAAAAACCTGGGGACCGCCCGGCGATCGCTATGACCGAAACTGTCTTCGAAGCTGCCCTGACGGCGCGCACAGCGGAAATGCTGGCGGCCTGCACACGCTGCGGCAAATGCGTCGAAGTCTGTCCGATGGCGAAGCCGGCCGGCATAGGCAACGCGGCGCCCGAAAGTGTGATTACTGGCGTCCTCGATATTGTTCAGACAGGCGAGGGACCGGCGACGTCTAAAGCCTGGGCAAAAGGTTGCGCGCTCACTGGCGATTGCATCGCGGCGTGCGGCGATGGCGTCAATCCGCGCCTTCTGCTGGCGATGGCACGCGTTGCCATGGCCAAGCACACGTCCGAGCTCCGGAACCGGCGCAAACAAGGCGTTGAATATTTCCGGATGGTTGCAGATGGAGTGAACGTACTCGCGCGCATGCAGCTCAGCGAGGCTGATCTGTCGCGCCTCGGTCAGCATGTCAATGCGCGCCTTGAGAACGGCTCGACCGCAAAACCGGGCGAGCGGCCGGATTTCGTTTTCTACACGGGATGCAATGTACTCAAAACGCCGCATATGGCGCTGACCGCGCTCGACATCATGGATATGCTTGGCGTCACTTACAAAGTCATGGGTGGGCCGACCCATTGCTGCGGTGTAATCCAGTTGCGTGCCGGCGATATTGAGATCTCCGGTCGCGTCGCCACGGGTTCGCTGGACAAACTGGCCGAAGGAAAAACCGGCGTCATTTCCTGGTGCGCGAGCTGCCATGTGCAGTTCACCGAAACGACAATTCCGACCATCGAAAAGGTGAGGGGATCGAGGCCGTTCGAGATGACGCCATTCATGCTTTTCTTGAAGACTCGTTTTGAAGATCTTCGGTCAATGCTGAAAAACAGGGTCGATATGCGAATTGCGCTGCACAAGCATCCGGGTGTGAAAGGCGTGGTCGAAGCCGGCACCGAACTATTGCGGATGGTACCAGGGATCGAGATTGTCGATCTCCATCAGCCCGCCGTGGGATTGATGAGCAACTCGCTCAATGCGCTACCGGACTACAAGCGCAGTCTGCAGCTTGCCGAGCTTGAGGCCGCAGAGGCGGCGAGTGTTGATGCGTTGGTCGCGATCTATCATGTCGACCATCGTGAATTGTGCGCACATGAGCGCGACTGGCCATTCCGCATCATCAACATTCTCGACATCGTGGGCGCCAGTATGGGTCTGGCGCACGATGACCATTTCAAGCGGCTGAAAATCATGCAGGATGCTGATGCCATTGTTGCCGACTGCATGGACATGCTCGCGGCCTATCGGATCGACCCGGCAGTAGCGCGCGAAGTCGTGGTTAAAGCGATGCTAAACGAGCAACCATTGCCGCTCGTTGGGAGAAGAGTTGACGAGGCTGGGCGCGCGGCCTATATGCCCCGTTCATGACGACACTTTTTGCAGCGAAAAAGCTCCGCCGCCGTACTACTTCGGCACGGGCGTAGCGTCGTCGTCTCCCGTGCCGCCGGATTTTGGGTCGCGGCACCGTCTCTCAACTAAATTCGCGCTGTTGGCCTTCCTCCGGTAGTTCTTTAAGACTTCTGGATAAGGATCGATTCATGGCCACGAAAGCTAAGATCGGCGTATTAGGTGCCTCGGGATATACCGGGGCCGAGCTCGTTCGCGTATTGCTGCGCCATCCGCGCGCTGACATCGTTCTGCTCACCGCCGAGCGCAGCGCCGGGAGGGCAATGCGTGATGTGTTTCCACAATTCTCGCCGTTTTCATTGCCGCAGCTCGTTACAATCGATGGTCTCGACTGGAGCCGTGCGGCACTTGATGTTGCATTCTGCGCGTTGCCGCACGCGACAACGCAGAAGGTGATCAAAGAGCTGTTGGCGAAGTCGCCTTCGACCAGGGTCGTCGATCTTTCAGCGGACTTTCGGCTGGCGGACACTGCGGCTTACGCGAAATGGTATGGCCATGAGCATCATGCGGCGGAGCTGCAGAACGAAGCGGTATACGGGCTGACGGAAATTCACCGGCGCGAGATTAAAAAAGCACGGCTGGTCGCCAATCCGGGCTGCTACACCACCTGCGCGCAGCTGCCGCTGATCCCGCTGATCAAGAACAAAGCGATTGAACTCGACGAAATCGTCATTGATGCCAAATCGGGCATGACAGGGGCAGGGCGCGCCGCCAGAGAGGCCATGCTGTTCTCGGAAGTTTCGGAAGGCTTCCACGCGTATGGTGTGGGGCACCACCGGCACATGGCGGAGCTCGACCAAGAATTTTCGGCCGCCGCCGGTCGGGAGGTTGTTGTCACCTTCACGCCTCATCTGGTGCCGATGAACCGGGGCATTCTGTCGACCATTTATGTGCGTGGCCGGCGCGGCCGGGCGCCAGAAGATCTTCATGCGCTACTTTTAAAGTTCTACATGAAGGAGCCCTTTGTGCACGTCCTGCCATTCGGCGAAACCCCACAGACAAGACACGTGCGTGGGTCCAACATGACCTTTATCGGCGTGGCCAAAGATCGCATGCCGGGGCGGGCAATTGTCGTCTCGGCACTCGACAATCTGGTCAAAGGTGCCTCTGGTCAGGCCGTCCAGAATATGAACCTGATTATGGGTTGGCCGGAGACCATGGGGCTTGAGCAGGTCGCGTTGTTCCCCTGATCGGCTGCTAGAATAACGAGGTTGTTGCCGGAGACCGCGACCCATGTTCGAGGTCCAGAACCAGCCGCCCCCTCTTGAGCCGTATAATCTGTTTACAAGCGATGCCGTGTTGCGCGAGGCGCTGCGGCGTGAGGCCGCCGGCTGGGCGGAAGCCGAGTTGAGCGCGCTAGGCGAGACGCTCGGCAAACCAGAAACCGTTCAACTTGGTTTCGATGCCAACAAATTTACTCCGCAGCTGCGGACACTCGATCGTTACGGTCACCGCCTCGATGAGGTCGAATTTCATCCGGCCTGGCACGAGCTGCTCGGAATCGCACTCAAAGCCGGTCTCCATTCGAGCCCGTGGGCAGAGCCCCAGCCCGGCGCCCACGTGGCGAGGGCGGCCGGCACCTACATGCTTGGGCAGATCGAAAGCGGTGTTTATTGCCCGATTGCGATGACGTACGGCTCGGTGCCGACACTGCGCCACGCGCCCGAGATCGCCAAGGAATGGCTGCCGCGAGTTTTCTCGCGGGATTACGACCGCCGCTTTTGGCCGGCGCGCCTGAAGACAGCGGCGCTCGTTGGCATGGGCATGACCGAGAACCAGGGTGGCTCGGATCTGCGCACCAATACGACAAGAGCAGAACCGTCCGGCGGCGGAACTTTCAGGCTTTACGGCCACAAATGGTTTATGTCGGCGCCGATGTGCGACGCCTTTCTTGTACTCGCACAGTCGCCGAAAGGCTTGAGTTGCTTTCTCATCCCGCGCTGGACACCTGGGGACGAGCGCAACGTCATTCAAATTCTTCGCCTCAAGGACAAGCTTGGCAATCGCTCCAATGCATCGAGCGAAGTGGAATTCCAGGGCGCCTATGCGCAGCTCGTGGGGGAGGAAGGACGTGGAATCCCGACCATCATCGAGATGGGCAACCATACGCGGCTTGACTGCTGTATCGGCTCTTCCGGTTTGATGCGGCAAGCGGTTGCGCAGGCGATTCATCACGCACGGCATCGCACGGCATTCCAGAAAAAACTGATCGACCAGCCGTTGATGACTAATGTGTTGGCCGATTTGGCGCTGGAGTCCGAGGCTGCGACCGTGCTCACCATGTGGCTCGCACGAGCCTATGACGAAAACCACGAGACGGCGCAGGTGATCCGGCGCGTGATTACGCCGGCTGCAAAATTCTGGATCTGCAAGCGTACACCCTATGTGACCTATGAAGCGATGGAGGTCTTGGGCGGCTCTGGCTATATCGAAGAAAGCATCATGCCGCGGCTCTATCGCGAGGCGCCGGTCAACTCGATCTGGGAGGGTTCAGGCAACATCATGTGCCTGGATGTGCTGCGCGCGATCGAGCGCACGGCGAACGCGATTGATATCTTGCGGCGCCAGCTGGACGATGCCAGGGACCCGCGGCTCAAAGCCTTTGTGGGCAGATTGGAGAAGCGTCTCTCAGCGCGCGACCGCAATGACGAGTCACAAGCACGCGCGCTTGTGCGCGAAGTTGTGCTGGCGCTTCAGGCAGCCCTGCTTGTCAAACACGCACCACCGAAGGTGGCAGATGCGTTCTGCGTGTCACGTCTTGACAGCGACGGCGGGTCCGCTTTCGGCCAGTTGCCGCGTGGGGTTGATTTGCGTTCGATCGCCGACCGCGCGGCACCAGCGAATTAGAGCTTTCCGAAGACCGCCAGCACCAATGCCGCCTGGGCCAGGAATCCGACCGTGAAAGCGAGTGTGCGCAGAACGGGAACTCCCATCGTATAGACGATGGCATGCGCCAGCCGCGCCCAGAAATAGACCGCGCAAGCCAGGACGGTTCCTGCACTCGAGTGGCCCTGGGCGTCGAGGATCAGCACCAGAGGCGCAAAGATCACGAGGTTTTCGACCGCATTCGTGTGAGCGAAATACAGCCGCTGGGCCCAGGCCGACTGCGGTTTGTCCTGCCGCGAGGGGTTGGCCATGGTGGCCATCAGTCCGCGCACCATTGCGCGATCGATGATGTAAGGCACCCACAAGACGCCGGTCAGGATGATCGTCAGCGTCAGCCACAGCAGTTCCTTGGTCATTGCCAACCCTCCCTCGATTTCCAGCGGTTGAAGATTAGGCGATGTACCAGCTTTTGTCGCCTGAGCATGGTATTAAAATCGATGAGGTAAAGCTTTGGTGGGTCACGTCCAGCTTTTCACTTTGACATAAGAGCCTGGGGCATCCTCCGTCGGCTTGAGCTTGCCTCCGCCCATCTTGCGCGCGGGCACTTTTTTCGCGTCTTGCGTTTTGAGCCACTTCAGCCAATCCGGCCACCACGAGCCGGGATGTTCTTTTGCTTTTTTCAGCCAGCTCTCGACATTCGAACCACGCGGCTTTTCGCCGGTCCAATATTGGTACTTCGGCTTGCCTGGCGGGTTAATGACGCCAGCGATGTGGCCCGACCCGGCGAGCACGTACTTCACCGGACCACCGAAGTATTGCGACCCCCACAAAACCGACTTCGCCGGCGCGATGTGGTCCTCACGAGTGGCAAGATTATAGATCGGGGTGGTGACTTTATGCAGGTCAAGCGCAACGCCACCGATTTCCATTTCGCCTTTAGAAAGCTTGTTGTCGAGATAACAGTTGCGCAAATAAAAGGAATGATTTGCCGCCGGCATGCGTGTGGCGTCGGAATTCCAATAAAGGATGTCGAACGGCAGCGGTTTCTTGCCGAGCATGTAGTTGTTGACGATGTACGGCCAAATCAGGTCGTTCGAACGCAGCATGTTGAAGGTATTCGCCATGCGCGAAGCTTCCAGATAGCCTTGCTCCTTCATGTGCGATTCAAGCTGTTTGATGCGTTCTTCGTCGACAAACACCATCAGGTCACCGGCATAGGTGAAGTCAACTTGCGCTGCAAATAGCGTCGCCGATTTGATCCGGTACTGCTTTTTCGCCGCAAGATAGGCGAGGGTAACGGAGAGCAGTGTGCCGCCGACACAATAGCCGACGGCATTGACCTGTTTTTCATCCGTCGCGGCCTCGACTGCATCAAGGGCCGCGATGACCCCATCGCGCATGTACTCTTCGAAGCTTTTTTGTGAAAGCCTGGCATCGGGATTGACCCACGACAGCACAAAGACGGTGATGCCCTGGTCGACGCACCATTTGATGAAGGATTTTTCCGGTGTGAGATCGAGAATGTAAAATTTATTGATCCAGGGCGGCACAATTAATAGCGGCGTCTTCAGCACCTCTTTGGTTGTCGCCTCGTATTGGATCAGCTGCATCAGTTCATTCTGAAATACGACCTTGCCGGGCGTAACCGCGAGGTTCGCACCCACATCGAACGTGGAGGGGTCGGATTGCCGAATCTTGAGAGTACCGTGTCCGGCCTTGATATCTTCCGAAAGCATATGCATGCCGCGCACGAGATTTTCGCCGTTCGATGCAAGGGTCTCGCGCAACAATTCCGGATTGGTGAACACGAAATTTGACGGTGAAATCGCGTTGGCGATTTGCCTCACGTAAAATTCCGCTTTCTTCCGGGTGTGTTCGTCGACACCAACGGCATCCTTGACCAGCCGCTCGCCCCATTGGGTAGTGAGCAGATAGGCTTGCTTGAGAAAATCGAAGAACTGATTTTGCGACCATTCCGGATCGGCGAAGCGTTTGTCTTTCGGGTCGGGAGTGACGACCGGTTCGGTTTGTTCACCGACCATCCGTTTGACAGCGCCGGCCCAGAGATCGAGATAGGCGCGGCCGAGGCTGGTCTGTATTTCGAGCGCGCGGCGAGGATCGGACATCCAGTACTCGGCCACCCGGCCGACCGACTTGATCGCGTCTGTAATGTCTTCAGCGTGCTCGCCTTTGATCTTGCCTTCCTCGCGCGGCTTCATATAGGCGGCAAGTGCCTTGCCGCCTTCCTCGATCATGCGCGCAATGTTCCGCGAGAGTGCCTCGATATCGACATTGCCGGTCGTGGCGGGCTCAGCGCTTGGTTTATCCATCCGCATGTCGTGTGTCCCTGCCCGACAGAAGTGGCCCGGACCGCGCCCTCTCGCAAGCTGCGTTTCCTCGCATGGTATCGCCAGCGCTAAAGCCAAGCATAACCTTGCTACGGCCATATTAGTCCCGTAGCAGGACTATGTTATAATTCATTGAGTCTACATGGATTTCCGCTACGTCCGGTAGCCTACGGAGCATGGCTCGCGTGTTCAAACGGACCCTATGGGCCGCCATATTGGGCCTCGTCGCCGCCCTTGCGGGCTGCTCTCCTGGTCCGTTGATAGACAAGTTGCCGGCGGACATGGGTTTGCCTGCGAATGCCCCGGCGCGACCGGAGACGCCCTACGAATACCCGGCGGTGCATGACATGCCGCCGGCTCGCGCGTCCTCGCCAATGACCGAGGAAGAACAGGTTAGGCTCGAAAAGGAACTGGCTAGTGCTCGCGACCGCCAGGAAGGGCGGCCACGACCCGACAAGAAGGCCGTTCCGACGGCCAAAAAGCCGCCTAATGATGCAGAAAATGGGCAGACCGCTGGCGCCAAGGCGAACCCGTGATAAAAGCCAGCCGGGGTAATACCTGCGGGCTGGGCAGGGGCAGCCGACCTTAAGGTTTGAGCCAATGGATGAGTTTTATCGTATTCGACGCTTGCCGCCTTATGTGTTCGAAGAGGTGAACAAGGCTAAGGCGAAAGCCCGTATCGCGGGGGCGGACATTATTGACCTCGGCATGGGTAATCCCGATTTGCCTGCGCCTCCGCATGTGATCGAAAAGCTCAAGGAGACTTTAGGCAAGCCGCGCACTGATCGCTATTCGTCATCGCGTGGCATTGCCGGACTGCGTCGCGCGCAGGCGGCATACTACGATCGCCGTTTCGGCGTGAAGCTCAATCCAGACACCCAGATTGTAACCACGCTGGGCTCCAAGGAAGGCTTCGCCAATGTTGCGCAAGCGATCACGGCGCCTGGCGATGTCATACTGGTGCCGAATCCAAGTTACCCGATCCATGCCTTCGGCTTCCTGATGGCGGGCGGCGCCATCCGCTCAGTTCCTTCAGAACCGACGGCGAATTTCTTCCACACGCTCGAACGGGCAATCGTACATTCAATTCCTAAGCCGACTGCTGTGGTGGTTTGTTATCCCGCAAACCCGACAGCGTATGTCGCGACACTCGATTTTTACAAAGATCTGATCACTTTTGCGAAAAAGCACGAGATCCTTGTACTGTCTGACCTCGCCTATGCGGAGATTTACTTCGACAATAATCCGCCGCCTTCACTTCTGCAGGTGCCGGGTGCGAACGACGTTGCCGTTGAATTCACGTCGATGTCCAAGACATTCTCGATGCCAGGCTGGCGCATCGGATTTGCCGTCGGCAACGAACGCATCATTGCCGCCCTTGGCCGGGTGAAGTCCTACCTCGATTACGGTGCGTTCACGCCGGTGCAGGTCGCGGCCACTGCCGCACTCAATGGTCCCGAAGATTGCATCAAGGACATGCGCGAGACCTACACGCGAAGGCGCGACGTTCTGGTGGAAAGTTTTAGTCGTGCGGGATGGCACGTGCCATCGCCCCGTGCATCGATGTTTGCTTGGGCGCCTATTCCCGAGCCATTCAAGGAGCTCGGGAGCGTCGAGTTTTCAAAGCTGCTGGTGGAAAAAGCCGATATCGCGGTGTCTCCGGGCATCGGTTTTGGCGAATACGGCGAGGGCTTCGTACGCATTGCATTGGTGGAAAATGAGCAACGCATCCGCCAGGCCGCCCGCAATGTGCGCCGTTTTCTCGACCATGCCCCGGAGCAGCTCCACAACGTCGTCCCCCTCGCTACGCGACGCTAGGCATAGGCACACATATTCATGGCCGCAGCCCTGAAAGTGGGTGTCGCCGGATTGGGCACGGTCGGCGCTACCCTGGTTGCCCAGGTCACGCGACAGCGCGAGGCCCTGGCCGCTCGCTGCGGACGCGCCATCGAGATCGTTGCGGTATGCGCTCGCGCGCGGGCGAAAGATCGCGGGATTGATCTCAAGAAGATGAAATGGTTTTCCGACCCGGTCGCGCTCGCGCGCGAAGCTGACATCGATGTATTCGTTGAGTTGATTGGGGGCGCCGGAAATCCGGCGAAAGGCGCCGTCGAGGCCGCGCTTGCATCCGGCAAATCTGTGGTGACGGCCAATAAGGCGCTGCTTGCCGGTCACGGTGTCAAGCTCGCTGCGCTCGCCGAGAGCAAACATGTCGCGCTCAATTTCGAAGCGGCGGTCGGCGCCGCCATTCCAATCGTCAAAACACTGCGTGAAGGAATGGCCGGCAATTCGTTCGACCGCATCTATGGCATTCTGAACGGCACTTGTAATTACATCCTGACGCGGATGGAGCAGGACAAGATGCCCTTCGCCGAGTGTCTGAAGGAGGCGCAACGTCTGGGTTACGCGGAAGCCGATCCGAGCTTCGATATCGAGGGCCATGATACCGCGCAGAAACTCGCCATACTGGCGAGTCTGGCTTTCGGCACAAAGGTCGATCAAAGCGCGATCTACGTGGAGGGAATTTCCTCGATCACTCCCGCCGACCTTTCCGCTGCAGACGAACTTGGTTACCGCGTGAAACTTTTGGGCGTCGCGATGAAAACGCCGAAGGGCATCGAGCAGCGCGTGCATCCGACCATGGTGCGCAAGGATTCCGCCATTGCCCAGGTCATGGGTGTGACGAACGCGGTAACGATCGATGCGACGGATATCAATCCGTTGACACTCGTTGGCCCGGGCGCCGGCGGTGCGGCCACCGCGTCGGCCGTGCTTTCTGACATCGGCGATATTGCGCGTGGCGTACGCACGGCGCCCTTCGGCCGGCCGACGGCGCGGCTCACAAGCGTTCGGAAGGCCCCAATGCAACGCCACGAAGGCGGCTATTACATCCGCTTGGTTGCGCGCGATAAGCCGGGGACTGCGGCGACCATTGCGAAAAGGCTTGCCGAACAGGAAATTTCGCTGGAGTCGATTGTGCAGCGCCACGATCCGGCACATCTCGGCCGCGACACGAAGGCGGGTTCCGTCCCCGTTATTCTCATTACGTACGCCACCAGCGAGGATGCGGTACGAAAGGCTCTTGCGGCGGTGGGGCGCGATAGGGTGATCTCAGGCCGGCCGCAGGTGATCCGGATCGAGAAAAATTAAGCGGCCGCCAGTCAGAGCAAGGCCTGCGTTTGTGAGGGGAGCGTCACATGGCGAGTATTACCGTCCAGCCTGAATTGTTGCTGGAGCGCATTCTCAGTCTCGAGATCGTCCGCGTGACCGAACGCGCGGCGGTATCCTCGGCGCGTCTGCGCGGCCACGGCAAGGACAAGGCCTCCGATCAGGCGGCCGTCGACGCCATGCGGCGCGAGCTCAACAAGCTGCCCATCGACGGTACGGTTGTGATCGGCGAGGGGGAAATAGACGAAGCTCCGATGCTTTTCATCGGCGAGAAAGTCGGCACCAAGCACGGCCCGAAGGTCGATATTGCGGTTGACCCACTGGAAGGTACGACACTCTGCGCCAAGAACATGCCAGGGGCGATCGCCACGATCGCGATGGCCGATGCCGGCACGCTGTTGCACGCCCCCGATTGCTATATGCAAAAGATTGCCATCGGCCCGGGTTACCCGAAGGGCACCATCGATCTCGACGCGGCGGCTGATGAGAACATTGTGCGCCTTGCCAAGGCGAAGGGCGTCAAGCCGTCCGAAATTACCGCCATATTGCTCGACCGGCCGCGCCACGCAGACATGATCGCGGCGGTGCGCAAGACGGGCGCCGCGGTCAGCCTCATCAGCGATGGTGACGTCGCGGGCGTGATCCATTGCGCCGACCCGAAGACGGGCATCGATATCTATCTCGGCATTGGCGGCGCGCCGGAAGGCGTGCTCGCGGCCGCGGCCTTGCGCTGCATCGGCGGCCAGATGCAGACGCGGCTTATCATCGACACAGAGCAACTGCGTGAGCGAACATTGAAGATGGGGATCAAGGATCCAAAGCGAAAATATGAGATTGACGACATGGTGAGGGGTGACTGCCTTTTCGCGGCGACCGGTGTCACCAGTGGTGCGATGTTGAGCGGGGTCAAATTCGGCAAGGACGTGATCGAGACGGAGACGGTGGTGATGCGCTCGGTTACCGGTACCGTGCGACGAGTGATGGCCGAGCACCGTCAGTTCGAAAAATTTCATTTGGATTGAGAGAAGGGCGATAGCCTATCCAAGTCTGTCCCGCCATGCGGGGCGGAATCTTCGCGCGCTCTCTTGTCATCTCCGATCGCCGCCCTGCTAGTCTCGCGTTATCGCAAGCGGGGGGGTCTGATGCGCCATGTTCATCTCGTTGGCAGCGTGCCACTCGGCAGCGCGCGCGAAGTCTTCGAAGCCACGAGTGCGGCACTCGGCCCACGCCTCAAGCGCATTCCCGACGGCGAAACCGGCGAGCGCTCCGACTGGATCACGTGGCTCGAGCCGGTCTTCGCCGACAATCCAGCGCTGGAAAAATCCGATGAGCTTTTCCGTATTCACGCCACCGGCACTGCGCGTATCCGTTATCGGCTCAGGCCCGCCAAGACGGTGCGCGATGTTGTATTCGATAATTTGTTTTATGCCGATGTGGCGAAGCAGTCTTACGCCGAGTTTGCCGCGCTCAAGCGTGCCGGCAAGATCGCGCCAAACGTGCGCTTCCAGATTGATCTGGTCCCGGCGCATTCGGTGATTTGGCTTTTCCTGCAGGACGACCTGCATCAACCGCTCGATCCTCTGTTCAACGAAGCCCTCAAGCGCGAGATCGACAAGATTGCGGCGACGCTGCCGCATGACCAGATCGCCATCCAGTTCGACGTGGCGTCAGCCGTGTTCGCGCGATTGCAGCGTGGTGAACCCAATGCCTACGGCAACAACCGCGCGGAAATGCTGACGCGCTTCTCCGCGATCCTCACCGATCTGGCCGGGCGCGTGCCGATTGACATCGAGTTGCTGTTTCATTTCTGTTACGGCGATTCCAATCACAAGCATGTCGTCGAACCCATCGACATGGCCGATATGGTCGACGTCGCCAACCGCCTGTCGGCCGATATCAAACGACCGATCAATCTCATTCATATGCCGGTGCCGCGCAACCGCAGCGACGACGCCTACTTTGCGCCGCTTGCACGGCTGCGGCTCAGGCCTGAAACCGAGTTGTGCCTCGGCCTGGTGCATCACACCGACGGTGTCGCCGGAACGCGCAAACGGCTGGCGACCGCCGAGCGGCATGCAAAGAACTTTTCGATCGCGACAGAATGCGGTTTTGGCCGGCGGAACCCCGCAACCATTCCGGAGTTGCTGCGTATCCACGCCGACGTAGCCGGATGATGCGGGCCGTTGTGTAGGTCACTATATTGGACTTCCGGCAAACGATTCTCGGCGGAGTGTTTGGGCTCCCGTAATGGTCCTCCAGCGATGGCGCTGCCAGCAGTACAGTTCAATCTCGGTGACCGCACGTTCCTCGGTGTAGAACAGTCGTTGACCGGGCGGATATGGCGCGACCGTCTCGACGAGCGGGGGTCGGCGCGTGCGCTGGCGATCGCGCAACGTCATGGTCTGGACGAATTGCTGGCGCGTGTCCTGGCTGGCAGGAATGTGGAGGTTGACCAGGTCGAGAGCTTCCTCGATCCGACCATCAGGCGGCTGATGCCGGACCCCCACACGTTGACCGATATGGAAGCCGCATCGACACGAATTGCCGACGCCGTTGTGCGTGGCGAGAGTGTCGCCATCTTCGGTGATTATGACGTCGACGGCGCCACCGCCTCAGCGCTGCTAAGCCGTTACCTGAGGCATTGCGGGCTGGATCCGATCGTTCATATCCCGGATCGCATTTTTGAAGGTTACGGACCGAATGTTGATGCCATCCGTTCCTTGGCGGAACGCGGCGTCAAATTGCTCATTCCGGTGGATTGCGGAATCACCAGCATCGAACCGCTCGCAGAAGCCAGGAAGCTTGGCCTTGATACGGTGGTGATCGACCATCACCAGGCCGACGAAAAACTTCCCGAAGCTGTCGCCATCGTCGATCCGAACCGGGCCGATGATCTGTCCGGGCTTGGGCATCTGGCCGCGGTCGGGCTGGTGTTCCTCACATTGGCCGCCGTCACACGCGAACTGCGCCGGCGCAATTTTTGGACGGACTTGCGCGTCGAGCCCGATCTCCTCTCGCTCTTGCATCTTGTGGCGCTCGGTACAGTCGCCGACGTAGTTCCGCTGCACGGCCTCAATCGAGCCTTCGTGGCCAAGGGGCTCATCGCGCTCAGGCGGCGCGAGCATCCCGGTGCCACCGCGCTTATGGACGCGGCACGCCTGAGTGGTCCGCCAGATCCCTGGCATCTGGGATTTCTGCTCGGTCCACGCATCAACGCCGGCGGTCGCATTGGCCGGGCGGACCTCGGCGTGCGCCTTCTCCTTGAGGAAGACCCGAGCGAAGCTGCGCGGATTGCCGCTGAGCTCGATCGATTGAATCGTGAACGCCAGCAAATTGAGCAGGCGACCTTGGCACAAGCAGAGGCCGAGGCGCTTGCCGCGCTTGGGCTCGAAGAGAAGGGCGCGGTGGTCGTCACCGCCGCGGAAGGCTGGCACCCCGGCGTGGTCGGGTTGGTTGCCGCGCGCCTCAAGGAGCGCTATGGCCGGCCCGCATTTGCGATTGCGTTAGAACCCGGCGGCATCGGAACGGGGTCCGGGCGATCGATTCCCGGGGTTGATCTTGGCCGCACGGTTCGCCGCGCAGTGCAAGAAGGACTTTTGCTCAAGGGCGGCGGCCATGCAATGGCCGCCGGTGTGACCCTGAAGAAGGACGCACTCGGCGCCTTTCGTGCCTTTCTCGAAGATGCGCTTGCGGCGCCAGTCGAGGCCGCACGACGACGGGAGTGCGCACTGTTGATCGATGGCGCGGTTGCAGCCGGGGGCTTCAACCTGGCGCTTGCGGGTCTGCTGTCGCGCGCCGGCCCATACGGCGCGGGTAATCCGGAACCGCTGCTGGCGCTGCCAGGGCATTCGCTTGTGTATGCCGATCCAGTCGGCGAAAACCATATCCGCGCGCGCCTTCGTTCAAGCGATGGAAAATTCGTGAATACGATTGCCTTCCGCGCTGCTGGTCAGCCTCTTGGCAAAGCGCTTTTGGAAAATCGTGGCCGGGCCGTGCATGCCGCCGGCCAAATTGCTGTTGACCGCTGGCAAGGCGAGGAGCGCGTCCAACTCCGGCTCGCGGACCTGGCAGCGGGTTGAACATCAAAATAATGATAACCTTATCAATCCGGGCGATTCGTGCGCCCGAGTCCGCGTAGGCGTGCTCGCGCACCATCGAATGATGCGTTTGAAAAAGGGGGCGCTCATGTCACCGGATTTCCATTCATCGGCGTCGACGGAATCATCCGGCCATCAGGACATCGGCGGAGATAGCGATCAGCGGCTCGTCACGATACTCGCTGCGTTGCTGGCAGTGCTGATCGTCGCCTCTATCGCCGTCTTGATGGGGATGTCTTGACATTACGCTGTTTCGGTGCGGGCGCCATTAGCCCGACATTCGTATCGAATGCCTTGCGCGCGTCGGACGCAAACTGCCGCTGCCACATCACGACGAGTATGCCGGCAGTCGATAGCGCAAAAGGCACCGGGCCGAGAAACCACCCGAGATAGCCGAGTGCGAAGAAAAAGGCGCGCTGGCCACGATTGAAATGCCGGCCCGCATCAGCGCAAAGCCTTGCCGCCCTGTGCGCGAAAGCTTGCGCTGCCGGAGTGTCTTTTTCGGCGGCCAGGGGTGCGGCGCCGACCATGATGGCGAAATAATTGAAGAGCCGGTACGACCAGGCAAATTTGAAAAACGCATAGACGAAAATGATAATCAGCCCCATCATCTTGATATCCCACAACCCGCGCGATGGCGTGGCGCCGAACGGCAACAGCGACATGACAGTCATGACTTCGTCGCTGGAGCGCAGCAGTGTCAGCGCGCCGCCTATGGCAATCAGACTGGTCGATGCGAAGAACGCTGTGCCATTTTGTAGCGCTGCGGTAACTTGCGCATCGACCATGCGCATGTCGCGCTCCAGCAAACGCTCCATCCATTCGTTTCGATAGTCATTCATCAGCGCGTTAAGGCTGGTACGGCCTTTCGCGCTTCTTTCGATCACAATCGAATAAACAATCCAGGCGCTGAGGAACCAGGCGCAGGCGGCAAGGTCAGGCAAGGTGAGGGCTGTCATGGTCCGTCAAAATGTTCGATGCGGCTAATGGTGCCTTCTTGCGCGGCTGGCTTCAACCGCTCGGCTTGAGTGCGGGGGAGGGCTCTGCCAGCATACGCGCTCAGGGAGACTGCAATGCCGCAAAACATCACCGTCGGATACAGGGCCTTATGTGATGCCGCCGAGCGGGAGATCGAAACGCTGCCGGTCGAACAAGCCATCAAACTTGCCGGCCGCGACGACACGGTCCTGGTGGATATCCGCGATATTCGTGAATTGCAACGCGACGGCCAGGTACCAGGCGCCTTCCATTGCCCGCGCGGCATGCTTGAGTTCTGGATCGATCCACAAAGCCCGTATCACAAGCCGGTGTTCGCGCAGGACAAGAAATTCGTATTCTTTTGTGCCGGCGGTTTGCGCTCCGCACTTGCCGCTCAGACCGCGCAGCGCATGGGACTTAAACCCGTTGCGCATATCAAGGGCGGCTTTGGTGCCTGGAAGAAGGCCGGCGGGCCTGTCGAAGAGCGCAAATAGAGAGCGGCTGTGATGGCTCTGAAACTGATCATCGGCAACAAGAACTATTCTTCCTGGTCGATGCGGCCGTGGATCGCCATGAAAGTCGCGAACATTCCGTTTGAAGAGACCGTGATTTCGCTCAACGCCCCCAATTTCAAGCAAGTTGTCGGGCCGGTGTCCGGCACCGGCAAGGTGCCGGCGCTGGTGGATGGTGATGTACGGGTATGGGAATCGTTGGCAATCCTGGAATATCTCGCGGAAAAACTTCCCGACGCCGGGCTTTGGCCGGCAGACAGCGCAGCACGAGCGGTTGCACGCGCCATATCCAATGAGATGCATGCGGGTTTTCTTCCTTTGCGCCGGCTCATGCCGATGAATATGTGGCGCCCGGTGATCAAGCGCGAACTGACTCCCGAGGCGGCGGCCAACGTGCAGCGTATTGAGGCCATATGGGCTGAATGCCGCGCGCATCACGGCCAGAAAAGCGGCGGACCATTTTTGTTCGGCCGTTTCGGCGCGGCCGATGCCATGTATGCGCCGGTCGTGGCGCGCCTCCATACGTACGGTGTCGCGGTTACCCCCACGACGAGAGTGTATATGGATGCGGTCATGGCATTGCCGGCATGGCGCGAATGGCACGCAGCGGCGCTCAAAGAAACCTGGGTGCTCGCCGAAGATGAGGTCGATTGGCCGATGGTACGACGGGTTTAGATCTTAAGCTGGGTCACCAATTCGTCTATGAAAGCGCGTTGCCCCGGCAAGATTTTTCTGCGGGCAGTAGCAAGGCTGAAATAGGCGATACGATCGACTTCAGGAAAGCTTTGGTGTTTGCCTGAGTGCGGTGGCCATTCCATTTCGAACATGTTGCTGGAAAATGCGGCGATATCGAAATCAGCCTCGAGCGCAAATGCATGTACTGTTTTCCCGCTCTTTTGACGCAGCGGCGATAACGCGACGAACTTTCCGTCGGCCACGAGGCCGGTTTCCTCGTTGAATTCGCGCTTGGCGCAGGCAAGCAAATCGCCGGATTCCACGTTTCCCTTGGGAATTGACCAGGCGCCGTCGTCTTTACTGCGCCAGTAAGGGCCGCCGGGATGGGCAAGCAGCAATTCAAGCCGCCGTTTGCGGCGGAAGACCAGGATGCCGGCGCTGACCTCATTCTTACGAGACACTTTGGCTCACCAGGGCCGCTCGACCGAATTGGTTACGTGCTCTCGGTCGGGGGACGTGAAGCAGACGCCGATGCAAAGATACGGCAGTTCGGGATGTGGGTTATGCCCGCGGTGAAATTTGGCGATCGGCTCTGAATAGCAGTCGCCGGCCTTTGCCTTCACCAGCACCCCTTCCTGAAAATGTGCTTCGAACACGCCTTGTAGCGCCACAAAAAATGCCGCGCCGTTATGGCAATGCCAATTTGTGTAACCGCCCGGCACGATCTCGGCATTGTAGATCTGCACCTTAACTTGCGGATCACGCGGCAACGAGCTGTAAAGTGCGTCGAACAGCAGATTGCGGTGAAAGCCATTGCCGGGCGGCACGATGCCGTCGAGTTTCAGTTTGAGGTCCCTGTAGTTGTCGAACCGGGCGTCCATGAGTCCCTCCGCGATCGATAAACGACAAGCCTAGTCGCGACCGACGCAGAGGTGAAGCATCCAAAATGGGAAGCCCGGCGAACTGCCGGGCTTCTTCGCTCAAAGCGTGCGGTCCGCCAGCCGTCAATCGTCGACGGCTTGCTTTACCGCATCCTTCATTCCGCCAATTGTATTTTGCAGCTTGCCTGCGGCCTTCTGCGCCTTGCCTTCGGCTTCGAGCTTGGTGTCGCCGGTCGTCTTGCCGGCCACCTCTTTTATTTTGCCTTTTGCCTGTTCGACACTGCCTTGCACGCGATCTTTATTCATTGTGCTCCTCGTTTTCCTGTTTGACTGTCTCAAAAAGGTAAACGCTGGCACATAGCAACGCGTTCCATGCGCGCTTCGACCGGGATTTCGATAGGAATAAATAACTGAAACCCCGCGCCGATTATCGGCGCGGGGCAACTACGCGACTACTCACTGACTGACTGTTACTGTTTTGAACCGGTCGTGCTCTTGTTGGGATTGGGCGAGCAATTCAGGTTCTGCGGCTTCGCATCTTTTTCGCATGCTGCCATGCTTGCATATTTGCAATTGAGCGTGCCGCTTGCGGAGGTACCGATGCAGAACGGCGAGCTGCCGATCGTCTGCGATTTCTGCATGCTGCTGCCCGAAGAGGGCGAACCCATCGTACCTTGTGCCTGGGCAAAAGAAATACCGGCGACAAGTGCGGCGATGGCGGTGAGAGTGGTCAACGATTTCATCGACTGCCTCCTTTGGGGTGATGCCGGCTTGTGGCATTCGGAACAACGGACGCAAACGAATGGCGTTCCCGGAACCTGGCCTGATTTTGGAAAAAAATTTCAACCCAAGGCGACGAAATGGCGAGCGGCCGGGAAAGTTCCCGGCCGCCAACCAATTACCATCGTGTTTTAGACTAGGCTTCGATGACAGCGACGATCTCGTGCGTACGCGGATTGATGATCACGATTTCCTCGCCGACCAGAATGTAATCGTAACCACGCCACTCTGGATATATCACGATGACCTGCTGAGGTAATGGATGCACGCGGACACTCGCGGGGATGCGCGTTCCGACGGATACTGACACGTTCAGATTCACCCGTTCCACCTTCTGCTCTTTGATGATCGAGGTGATCTTGGTGCGTTGCTCGGTCGAAAGCTTTGCCGACCCGCTTGCTGCGCCCTGACCGGTCGTGGTCCGGTTTTGCTCAGTCGTCGATTGAGTTGATTTCGACGCCGCGCCGTTCGGACTTTGGGCGTTCTGCTCGGTCTTGGAACGGGCATTATCTACCTTCATATCCGGCTTGCCGGTTGCAGGCGTACCGGACTTGTGGTTCGTGTCCATTGACCGGGTGGGGGCCTGTGCCTTCTCGTCAGCGTCAGACCTTGGCGACTGACCGGTCGTCTCTTTTGGCTTGCCGGATTTCAGCTCGGGCGCGGCCTGTCCGGTCGTTTGCGGCGCTTTGTGTTCGCCACCCTTCAGTGAAGGTGCGACCTTTTCGGCCGGCGCACTTTGCTGCGCTGCGGGCGCACGTTCCGGGGTGTCTTTACCCATCCCCTGTGCCGATGCGGCGCCGGCGCTCATTAACAACGCCACTGCTACGGTCGACAACAATTTAGCGTTCCTCACGGAGTCCTCCTCTGGATGCCCCTCGAACTTCCCGACGATGTCGAGACCTCGTGAGAAAACGTCCGGGCGGACGGTGGGTTCCGCTGATTACCGAATTGAAACATGGGACGTTCGCCATTGCGTTCCCGGTTCCATCAAGGCAACTTTCCTTGTCACAGGAGGGGCCCTTGGCGATTCTGTCGTCATCAATCGATAAGAACACCACCGAGTTTCGCGCCAACGCCGAACGAATGCGCGCGCTGGTGTCGGAGTTGCAGATGCGGCGCGCCGAAGCAGCCTTGGGCGGATCGGAGCGCGCGCGCGAACGTCATGTCGGCCGGGGCAAGCTGTTGCCGCGCGACCGGGTGATGAATCTAATCGATCCCGGCTCACCTTTTCTCGAGCTTTCACCTCTCGCCGCCAATGGCATGTATGACGAGCCGATCCACGGAGCGGGGATGATCACCGGCATCGGCCGCATCGAGGGCCGCGAATGCGTGGTGGTCTGCAACGATTCCACCATCAAGGGCGGCACCTATTTTCCCATGACGGTCAAAAAACATATCCGCGCTCAGGAGATCGCGCGCGAAAACCGGTTGCCCTGCATCTATCTGGTCGATAGTGGCGGAGCCAACCTGCCGCATCAAACCGAGGTTTTCCCCGACCGCGAGCATTTCGGTCGCATTTTCTATAACCAGGCGACCCTATCGTCTCGTGGAATTCCTCAAATAGCGGTCGTGATGGGCTCATGTACCGCCGGCGGCGCCTATGTGCCGGCCATGTCGGACGAAACGATCATCGTCAAGAATCAGGGTACGATCTTTCTCGGCGGCCCGCCGCTGGTGAAAGCTGCAACCGGTGAGGTCGTGAGCGCTGAAGAGCTTGGGGGCGCTGATGTTCATGCGCGCAAATCCGGTGTGGCCGACCATTATGCGCAGGACGATCATCATGCATTGAGCTTGGCACGTCGTATCGTCGCCAACTTGAACACGAAAAAAACCGTGGACATTCAGCTGGTAAAATCGCACGACCCTTTGCTCGACGCGGCCGAGTTGGACGGGATTGTACCCGTCGATCTGAAGAAACAATACGATGTGCGTGAGGTTATTGCGCGAATCGTGGACGCTTCCGAGTTTGACGAATTCAAAGCGCTTTACGGTTCGACACTAGTTGCGGGCTTTGCGCATATTCACGGAATGCCGGTAGGCGTTCTTGGCAACAACGGGATTCTTTTTTCGGAGAGTGCGCTCAAGGCCGCACATTTTATCGAGTTGTGCTGCCAGCGCCGCATCCCACTCCTGTTCTTGCAAAATATCGTTGGTTTCATGGTTGGACGCGACTATGAGGCCGGCGGCATTGCCAAGGACGGCGCAAAGATGGTGACTGCGGTCGCTTGCGCGCAGGTTCCCAAGATCACCCTAATCATCGGCGGGTCATATGGTGCCGGAAATTACGGCATGTGCGGCCGTGCCTATGGTCCCCGGTTTCTGTTCACATGGCCTAACGCGCGCATCTCCGTCATGGGGGGCGAGCAAGCTGCGGGCGTCCTCGCCACCGTCAAGCGCGACAATATCGAGGCCGGTGGCGGAAAATGGTCGGAAGTGGAGGAGGAAGAATTCAAACAACCGCTGCGCGACCAGTTTGAGACAGAGGGCAACCCTTATTATGCGACTGCGCGGCTGTGGGACGACGGCATTATCGCGCCGTTGGAAACGCGCCGGGTGCTGGCGCTGGCATTTTCCGCCGCGCTCAATGCGCCGGTGCCGGAAACGAAATTCGGGGTGTTTAGGATGTAGCGGGAAAACCGGCTCACCGCCGCCACATTCCGATGACCGTGTCCCAATTCACAAGCGGCTGCTTCGGGCCGGCCCGCACCACGCCGGTGTCATGCAAATAGGCGCTGCTAACCATCAATGCGGCGCCAACGAAAACTCCCAGAATAAATTTCATTCCGCCACCTCTGATTTCAGATCAGTGCAAGATCACGCATAGGACATACGCATGATAATCCTATACGGCTTCATTAGACATATTCTAATGTTGTTTCCGTGACTTGCATCGCGGCCGGTGCGGTGACACAAATTTCGCCGCACTCATCAAAACGAGGCCGCCGATGCAACGCCGAACAATCGGGATCGTGCTCGCCGTAACGCTGTTGCCGCTCACTGTCGGCGCACAAGTGCCGACGCCTCCGGCCAAGGAAGCGCCAAAGGAAGCGGGAAAGGATATGCCGAAGGCTTTTGTGCCTGGCCTCGAGCAATTCATGAATGTGATTCTGATTGAGCACAACAAGCTCTGGTTCGCCGCCAAGGCGCGCAACTGGCCGCTTGCCGAATATCAGCTCGGCGAAATCAAGGAGATTATGGGCGACGTGCAGGATTTCGTCCCGACCTTCAAGAATTTACCTCTCGCAGAGATGGTTGATGCGGTCATCACCAAGGAGATCGCCGCGCTCGAAAAATCCATCGAGGCCAAAGACTACAAAGCTTTCACTGGCGGCTATGACAAGCTCACAGCCGCTTGCAATGCCTGCCATCAAGGGACGGGAAATGGTTTTATTGTTATTAGACGGCCAACGCAGCCGGCCTTCACCAATCAGGACTACCGGCCGCATTAGCCTCGCGCGGTAGCCGACGCCTTCGACGCGTGGTAAATGCGACGCAATGACGAGCCCGGAAGACCTCAAACAGCTCGCCCCAACGGGCAAACTTCGTGGCGGCGTGGTCGCGGCGCCGGCAGCTTCGGCCTTTTTCGCCATCAAGGACGGCAAGGACGACGTGAAAGGCGTTACCGTCGATCTGATCCGCAGCTTCGCCACGGCACTGAAGTTGCCGCTCGCCCTGCAGGTCTACGAAAATTCAGGCCAGGTCACGGAAGCTGTCGCGAAAGGGGAATGCGACATTGCTTTCATGCCGCAAGACGCGGAACGTGCGAAGCGCGTTGATTTCGGCCCGGCTTATTATTTCATCGAGAGCACCTATCTTGTGCCGGCAGGTTCAACGATCAAAAGCATCGACGAGGTCAATCGTCCGGGCCGCCGGATCGTTGCCATCTCCAACACGACGACCGCACGCAGCGCGCGCCGCACCGCGCCGCAGGCCAGCGTCGAGGAAGTCCCGAGCGTAGACCAGATGACCGAGATGGCGCGGCACGGGCAGGGCGATGCCTTCGCTCTTTCTCATGATTCGTTCGCCGGGCTGTTGCCCAAGCTGCCTGGCGCACGCGTGCTGTCAGGCAATTTTCAGCAGACAGGAATCGCCGTCGCGGTGCCAAAGGGACGGCCGATTGCGCTGAAGATCGCGAGCGAACTGCTCGAAGTTGCGAAGACATCCGGCCTGGTGCGGCGCGCGCTCGACGCCGCCGGCTTTCCTGAGGCCTCAGTGGCGCCCTAGGGCGCGATCCAGCGCGTCACGCGCGCAGCCGCCCAGTAGAGCAACGCAGCGCCCGCCGCCGCCCAGCATATGGACGGCACCCATTGCAGCACAGCCTTGAGCACCGGATCGGTGTTGAATCCTGTGGCAACCGTTGCCATGCGCGTCAGCGTTGCCAATGCCAGAGCCGAAAACAGCAATCCCGACATGCGCCCTTCACCGCCATTCTCGCCAATCGCAAACGCGACCGTTAAGGCACTCATCAGAATAGCGCCCCAGGCCGCGCCCGCCGCAAACTGCGCTGCCACCATCTGCCCGAGATCTTGCGCCAAATGTGCGGCGAGGATGGCGATGGCACCGATCAAAGCGGCGCCACCCATCACCGCATAGCCACCGAAACGGTTTGTGATGATACCGGCCGGGAACATCGAAATGTTGAAGCCAATCCAGAACACCGGCATCAGCCATTGCAGCGAAGCCGCATTGGTAAAGCGCAGGAAGAGGGGCGCGCTATCAAGTACGAAATGCATCTGATAGCCCAGCGCGAGCGTGATCATGGCCAGTGCGAATACGACGGCGCGTCTGGTCATGCTGCCGAAAGAGCGAACCGCGGGGCTCGGAGGGCTGCGGTGCTGCGCCGTCGCCAGTCTACGTTCGGCCGTGATCATGCCGAGCGTCACCAGCATCAGCACGACACTAGCCAACGTGAAAGGAATGCGCGGGTCGATGTCGCGCAACGCAATGGTCAGATAAGGGCCGAGCGCCCCGGCGACCCCGGTACCCAGCAAGGCAAGAGCTGAAAGGTATGGGATCGAGGGCTTGCGGGCGTATTTGCCGAGGAGCATCAGCGGCGGTGCCCGCAATGCGGAAGAAGTTATCGTCCAGACGACGATGACGGCAATCAATGCGGGTATGCCGAGCCCTGCGATCGACGGCATGATCAGAAATGCCGCACAGGAGAGGGCCGTTGCCGCGGTAACCCACACGCCAAGCCGGCCAAGCACACGGGTCACTTTGTCTGCGGCAATTCCGGTGAAAAAATCGCACACGGTGAAAATGGCCTGATCGAGCATCAAGATCAGGATCACGGCTTTTGGCGCGATACCCGCTATTGCGGCGAGTTTCGGGAGATAAACGACATAGACAGTCCAGCACAACGCGAAGAACAACTGGAGCACTGCCAGGTACCAACCGAAGCGATGCGTTGTCGTACCCGTCACTTGCGCTCAGAGCGTTACAATCACATTGCCGATCGTCCCTCGCTCCACGGCTTCATGGGCAGCGACGGTATCTGCCAGCGCGTAGGTTGGCTGCGCCACCCGGTTGAGAAGGGCGCCCGCCTTGAGCGCGTCATTGATAGCGGCAAGGGCACGTTCGCGCTCAGCCGCATCAAGCTCATAGACCAGGAAGAATTGCAGCCGGATAGAATTGACCAGGCAGAAGGCGGCCGGCAACACGGCTTCCGGTCCGGTGCCGTACACGATGACGCTGCCCTTCGGCCGCAGGACTGTTGGGATGAGTTTGGCGTTGGCGCTGAGGTCCATCTCTATTACTGCGTCGACCCCACGCTTGTCCGTGATCTCCATGACCCGCTCGCCAACATTCTCGCGCTTGTAGTCGATGGCGTGGTCGGCGCCCGCTTCGCGCGCGGCCTCGCCCTTGGCGGGCGAGGACACGGTGGTGATGACGCGGGCGCCTTTGGCCTTGGCAAATTGGATGACATATTGACTGACGGCGCCGGCGCCGCCCGAGACCAAGAGGGTCGTATCTTTGGAGACATTGGCAACGATGACTGCGTGTATCGCTGTCATAGCCGGGATGCCGAGACATGCACCGGCTTCAAAGCTCACATTGCCTGGCAGGGTCACTGCGTGAGCGGCCGGCACAACGATAAATTCGGCGGCCGTACCGAATGGGCGCTTCCATTGGCCGTTCCATACCCATACCCGCTCGCTGATGCGGGATTTCGGCACTCCATCGCCAGCTTCATCGATTACCCCGGCTCCATCACTGTGCGGAATAACACGCGGGAACGCTATTTTGCGGGTGGAGCCTTGACGCGACTTGACATCAGAAGGATTGACGCCTGAGGCAGCGAGCTTGACGCGCACTTCTCCTGGACCGGCACGTGGCGTTTCTATCTCGCCGACGCGCAGAACTTCGCGCGCTGTGCCATTCCGTTCATAAAAAGCCGCTCGCATTTGCCGCCCCCCGTGGAACCGGCACGATAGCATGATGGGAAAGGCAGGAAATCGAGCCGCGAACCCGAACAGAGCTCAGGCGTTATTTCCAATGGCCAAGCAAAAACGGGACGGCGGGGCGAAAAACCGCGAGGTCCAACATGCATTACCGTGTCTATAGTGGCCCCAAGGGGTCAGCCGATATCCCACCGCTGGAGAAATCGCAGTCGCTGTTCAAGGAATTTACAATGCTCGACGACGCATTGTCGTGGGCGCGCCACCTGGAAAGCCGCGGCCGAATTCCGCTGTTGATCGAGGGCGACGACGGCACGCGAATGGATCGCCACGCCATCATCGATGCGTTGAGAGTTGGTATGCGGGAGCAACTCGACGACTGATCTGCAGTTCTTGAGGAGAAGCGGGTCAGCCGGCGAGCCGGACCCATTCAGCACGGGCTCGTTCCGTGAGGCGGTTCCAGTTGCTACCGACGACGTCCCAGTTGACCATCGGCCGGTCCGGGTTGGTGGCATTCGCGGACGTGACCGCATAGTGGGAATCGTAAAGGTAGGCGCCGCCGACTGTTAGAATAACGCCGAGAAGTATTCCGAAGATGACGCGCATGGTGTGAGACTCCTCGTTCCCCGACCTCAAACGCAGCAAACCGGGTGCAGTTCCCGTCCCGTTTGGGTGACTTAGCGAGCAATTGTGACAGCAAACCAGACGATTTTGGGTCACGCGGCGTTAACTTTACATGCTCACCAGCCGCGTTCTAACTTATTGAAATTGCTGATTTTCTGGCCTAAAAAACTTTGCCCGCAAACAAAATTTGCTGCTATATTGAAGTTATGAGCAGACATTCAGCAAAAACCGCCGGGCGATCCGCCAAGACGACACGGCAGGCTACGAAAAAAGCCACGAAAGGCGCCAGCATCGCGGAAAAAAAGGCGTCGAAATCGGCTCGGCTTCCGGTCGGTAAAACCACCCGGCCGGTGGGGGTCGGAACGGCGAGCCGTCCGATAAAGACCGCCAAAATGATCCGCACACCAAGTCCGCCGGTTCAGCCGGTGGCCGCACATGAAGTACCGGTGCGGTTGCACAAATACCATGTCGGCGAAACAGTTTACTACACCTCGCCAACCTTTGGCCGAACAGCAGCGACCGGTAGCTATATCGTGGTCAAACTGCTGCCATCGGAAGGCGACGATTATCAGTACCGCATTAAAAGTTCCGGCGAAGCGTTCGAGCGCGTCGCCAAGGAAAGCCAGCTCGACCGCCCTTGATTGTCGAAGGTTCGTTGTCGCGATTTTGCCGCGGCATCTCCCTATCATGCCGTGGATGGCGCTCTGGAGGCGCTGTTGTCGCGCAGCAGGAGACCAAGGGATGCCGATCTATATCACGCAGGGGCGATATACCCGTGACGCGATCAAAGGAATGATCGTCAGGCCCGAGGACCGCGCCGATGCGGCAGCACGTTTGCTATCGAAAATTGGGGGTAGGCTGTTGGGTTACTATGTCACATTCGGCGAATACGATTTTCTGACTATCGCTGAAGCTCCGAATGACGTTCAGATGGCGGCGGTGCTGCTGGCGGCGGGTAGTGGAGGCGGCGTCAGCGGCTTGCGCACGACCGTGGCGCTTACGTCGATTGAAGCCAAGGGCGCTTTCGCCGCGGCGAGTGATCTCGCGCCGAGCTTCAAGTCGGCTGGCGGCACATAGCGTCGCGGGGAATAAACAAAAGAACTACGACGTTATAATCAACCTGAACGAACCATGGGAGGATTTATGCATGCGTTTTTGCGGTTGGCCGCATTGATATTGCCAATTTTTTTGAGTCTGCCGGTCGCGGCACAGAATTATCCGAGCCGCCCCGTGAAATTCGTAGTTCCGTTCGGAGCCGGAGGCCCCGCCGACGTCTACGCGCGCGTGCTCGCTCAGCATCTCTCTGAAGAAACCAAGCAGACCTTTGTCGTTGAGGATCGTCCTGGCGCCGGATCGGTTATTGGGACCGATGCGGTCGCCAAGTCTGCGCCCGATGGCTACACGCTGCTGGTGATGTCCAACACGCACACGACCAACGAGTCGCTGCTCCCGAACAAACCGTTCCAGCTGATGCGTGATTTCGTTCCGGTCGCGACGATAAACTATTCCGATCTGCTGATGGTTGTTCATCCATCGGTTCCGGCCAAGACTGTCAAAGAGTTTATTGAGTTGGCGAAGAAAGAGCCGGGCAAGCTCAACTACGCTTCGTCTGGCCCAGGCACGCCCTATCATATGGCCGGTGAGCTATTTAAGGCGATGAGCAACACCGACATCGTGCATGTGCCGCATAAGGCTTCCGGAGATGCGCGCAATAGCGTGATTTCCGGAACTGTTCAGATGATGTTCGATGCGGTGACCACCATGTCGGCGCTGGCGAAGGGCGGGCAGGTGCGCGCGCTAGGTACGACCGGATTGACGCGCTCGCAGCTGACACCGGATCTACCGACCATCGCCGAAACAGTTCCCGGGTATGAGGCGACGATCTGGCTTGGTGTCATGGCGCCCAAGGGCACCCCCAAGGAGATCATCTCTTTCCTCAATACGAACATCAACAAAGTCCTCAATAGTCCTGAAGTTAAGGCGGCCTGGCTCCAGCAAGGTGCGGTTCCACTGGTGAAAACGCCGGAAGAATTCGATGCTTACCTTCGCAAGGACATCGAAAAATGGGCCAATGTGGTAAAAGTGTCAGGAGCCAAGATCCAATAGGCGAATGATCCCGAAAACCTGCCCTTGGATTTGACCGATCCGAGGGCGTGGAAACCGGTTTTCTGATAAGATCATTCCTAAGGAAATCGGTGATTTATGCCAATCGTCGACAGTGCGTCCATGGACGGACTGCTTTCAACGCCACTGGTGTTACCGGCTCCGGTGGCCGGTGCCCTCGCGGCGCTATTTCTCGTATTGGTCGTGATCGCTGTTCGGCGCGCCGCCCGCGGCGGCGGGCCGCGCCCGTTGGTTGCGTTCCCGGTCATTGCGCTTTGTGCGATTACGGCGATCAGCATACTCAACCGCATGGCGACGAATGAACGCGCAGCCGAGCAGCGAGCGCTTCTCCAACGTGATTCGCAGCTGAGTATGAGTGCGGTTGCCCCCGGATCACCCCTCGCATGCCTCGATGGTGTTGCCGGTGAGCAGGTCGAAAATGCGTGCGAGCAAGCCGTATTTGCGGACGCGCAAAGCACCGCCAGAGCGGTAGCCTATGTCACCGCACGGCTATCATTGCTTTCAGACGTTTTCGCAGCCGCTCAACGCGGCAGCCAAGATTTAGTGGCAACATTTGCCACTGCACGTCGGGCCATCGAACTCGACCGCTATGGTATTGCCGCTCATGTTTTGGCCGTGCGGGATGGCTGTACCGCAGAGCGTTGCGCGGCCCTTGAAATGTTTCAGGATGCCAGCGCGCTGAAGGCCAACCTGAAGGTTCATGCCTTTGACACCTATGTTGCCCGCTATGCATCGGCCTGGAAGGGGGAACCCACGGCCGAGAAGCTGCCGCAGACCTCCGCTACGGCGTTGCCCTCCGTCGCGAGTGCCGGAGAGGCGCCGGCTCCTCATCCGGTTGACAGCCGCTACGATTTTCCATCTTCCGCGTCTATTCCGCCGGTCAGCATCATGAACGCCGAGCCGCGCCCGCCGAAAGAACAACCCGGGACGGCCAATGCCCAGGCTGCTGGCGATAAGTCTGGCGGCAATCCCCCAGTGCCGCCCAAAAGGCCACAGGCCCAGGCGGCAACCCCTCCGGCGCGCTAATATCGGGCCGACCGACGCGGGCCTGTATGTTCAAATCCGTCCTCATCGCCAATCGCGGCGAGATTGCCTGCCGCATTGCTCGCACCGCCAGGCGACTTGGCCTGCGCACGATCGCGGTCTTTTCGGAGGCTGACGCCGGCGCCTTGCATGTGCGGCTATGCGACGAAGCCTACGCGATCGGGCCGTCACCGGCAGCGCAAAGTTACCTTTTAATCGAGAACATAATCGCGGCGGCCAAAGCCGCGCGTGCGGAATGTATTCATCCCGGCTACGGCTTCCTTTCGGAGAACGCGGACTTCGCACAAGCTTGCCTTGACGCGGGCGTTGTCTTTGTCGGTCCACCGCCTCAGGCGATTCGCGCCATGGGCCTGAAAGATCGCGCCAAGGCGCTTTTGGAAAAAGCTGGGGTACCGGTCGTGCCGGGCTATCACGGTGATTTGCAGGAGGCAAAATTCCTCAAACAGAAAGCATACGAGATCGGCTATCCGGTGCTGATAAAGGCCGTGGCCGGAGGCGGCGGCAAAGGCATGCGCCGTGTCGAACGCCACGCTGATTTCGATTCGGCGTTGGAAGGTGCGCAACGCGAAGCCAAAGCTGCGTTCGGTGAAGGGCGCATATTGATTGAAAAATATATAGCGAGCCCCCGGCATATCGAGTTGCAGATTTTTGCGGACAGACACGGTAACGCGATCCATCTCAATGAACGCGACTGTTCTTTGCAGCGGCGCCACCAGAAGGTGATCGAGGAGGCGCCGGCACCCGGAATGGGCAAGGAATTGCGCGCTGCCATGGGCGCGGCGGCGGTGGCAGCGGCGAAGGCCGCCGGTTATGTCGGCGCCGGTACGGTTGAATTCATCGCCGATGGAACGAACGGCCTCAAATCGGGCCGGTTCTGGTTTATGGAAATGAATACGCGGTTGCAGGTCGAACATCCGGTGACGGAAGCAATCACCGGATTTGACCTGGTGGAGTGGCAGTTCCGGATTTCCGCCGGAGAAAAGCTGCCGCTCGCGCAACATCAGGTGGGTCTCGATGGCCACGCCGTTGAAGCGCGGCTTTATGCGGAGGATCCGGAGCGAGGTTTCCTGCCGTCGACCGGCCGGTTGATCGCCTTGCGGTTTCCCGAAACAGAAGCGCTTCGTGTCGATAGTGGCGTGGAAACGGGCAGCGACGTGACGCCATTTTATGATCCGATGATCGCCAAACTCATCGTCCATGAAAAGACGCGAGAAGCGGCACTTGATCGGCTCGCCGACGCGCTTGAGCAAACCGTCGTGATCGGACCGCGCAGCAACGCCGGCTTTCTGGCGGCGCTTTGCCGTTCACCGGAATTTCGCAAAGGCAATTTTGATACCGGCTTTATCGACCGCAGTCTTAACGAACTGGGGGCGGTTCCGCGTGAGCTCGATCGATCCGCCGCCGCGCTCGGCGCGGAACGGTTGCTGGAGCAGGAACTGGCCCGGGTAACGGCATCGCGCGGAAATGAAAGCGACGAAGCATCATCACCTTGGGACGAGCTGGATGCCTTTCAATTGTCAGGTGCCCGAAAGCTTGAAGTGCCGGTCGTTGCGGAGGATGAAACGCTGGTGGCGCTCGTTACCTATGGCCTGCACGGCCATTTGGTCACCATCGACGGCAACGCTCCGGCGCAAGACGCATTGGTGGTGACCGATCACGATGGGGCCTATGTTCTGCGCAATGGGCGCCAGACAAAAGTGACGCTACGTGACCTCGCCCTTGAGGAGACTGGGGATCAAGACAGAAGCGGGGTTGTGCGGGCCCCGATGCATGGCAAGGTGCTCACGATCTTGGTGGAGCAGGGCGCGCGGGTCACCCGTGGCCAACGTGTCGCCGTTATCGAGGCAATGAAGATGGAACATACCCTTGTGGCGCCGGCCGATGGCTTCGTTGCCGATATTGCGGTCGTTCAAGACGCGCAGGTTGCTGAAGGCGCAAAGGTCATGCGCATTGCCCAGACGCAAAAATCTGGCGAATAGTTTGGAATTCGCTGATGCCTCTCCACCTCATCAAACTCTGTGTCGGTTGCGATTCGGTCTCGGACCTTGAGGACTGGATTAAGCAGAAACTGAAAGAGAAGAAACGGCGTGGGCAGAAAGTCGAGCATATCCACACGACCCGCATGGTGCCCAAACGTGCCGAGGAGCTGATAAGCGGCGGTTCCCTTTATTGGGTGATTCGAGGGCAGATCACCTGCCGCGAGCGCATTCTCGATGTCCGCCCATTTACCGATAAGGATGGCATCGGACGCTGCCGGGTCGTCCTCGACGGTAAGCTGGTGCTTGTTGAGCCACGAGCGCGCGGCGCGTTTCAAGGTTGGCGTTATCTCCAAGCGAACGAGGCGCCCCGCGACCTCTCGCGCGCCGCGCCTGGCGCCGCTAGGATGCCGGAAGCCATGCGTCGGGAATTGCAGCAACTTGGGCTGCTTTAGACCGCAATGTTGTCAATAAGACGGGTCTTCCCGAGCTTGGCGGCAACGAGCAGTCGGATCGGGCCATCTTTGGGCGAGGCAATCGGGGCGAGCGTAAGGGCATGACGGGCTTCAAGGTAATCGAGTATGAAACCCGCAACGTCGATCTCGATCCGTCCCACGTTGAGGACATGATCAGTCTTTTCGCCATTTTTTATGCGGATGGCGCATTCCCTGAGAACCCGATGAAGCATCGGCGCCACCGCCCGTTCGGCCGCTGACAGGTACGCATTGCGCGAGGAAAACGCCAAACCATCCGATTCCCGCACGGTCGGGATCCCCACTACCTTCACCGGCAGATCGAGATCCTTGGCCATTTGGCTGACCACGCGCAGCTGCTGGTAGTCCTTTTGGCCGAAAAGCGCGAAATCAGGCGAGACTTGCGTAAAGAGTTTCGCGACCACAGTCGCTACACCGCCGAAGAAATGGGGGCGAAACTCATCCTCAAGGCCGGCTTTGGCGGCACCTTCCGGTGCAAGGCGCGTCGCAAAGCCGTTCGGGTACATCACTTCAACAGATGGCGCCCAGACCAGATCGACCTTGGCCTCACGTAGAACTTTGACGTCGGTCGCAAAGCTGCGCGGATAGCTGGCAAAATCCTCATGCGGCGCAAATTGTGTGGGATTGACGAAAACCGACACCACGACGCGTTTTGCGCGCCGGCGGGCCTCGCGCACCAGCGCCATGTGGCCGCGATGCAACGCACCCATTGTCGGCACAAGCGCAATGCGCTCGTGCCGCTTGCGATAAGCCTCCAGGGCGCGCCGAAGCGAAGGGAGTGTCCGTACGACTCTTAGGTGGCTTGCCATAATGTGGCCTTGTCGACGACATGTTGAAAAACCGGAATACGACCTACAAGGCAAGTGGAATTCGTCCAAGCTAATTCACCGTCAGATCGGGTTTAACTTGACTAACGCAAGCTAATATTTTGAGAATTGTTCGGCGGGGGGCGGATGCTGATTCAACCGATCCAGGAAACAACTCAATCGGCACACGTGGTCGTGCTCGGCAACGAGAAGGGTGGCTCGGGAAAATCGACCACGGCGTTGCACATCGCGGTTGCGCTGCTCAAAGCCGGTCAACGTGTCGCCACCATCGACCTCGATTCGCGCCAGCAAAGCTTTACACACTATATCGACAACCGCCGCGCCTGGGCCGAACGTGCGCACATTACACTCGAGTTGCCCACTCACTATTGCATTGCGCGGGCGGAAAACAACTCTCTGGAAGCAAACGAGACCCAGGAGTTCACGAACTTTTCGGCGGCGATCAGCGCGATCGAGCATACTCATGATGTGGTGGTGATCGACACGCCCGGCTCGGATACTTACCTGATGCGGCTCGCACATTCGATGGCTGACACGCTGGTGACGCCGCTCAATGACAGTTTTCTTGATTTCGATGTATTGGCCACTCTCGATCCGACCAATTTCGGTGTTACAGGCGAAAGTCATTATGCCGAGATGGTCCGCGAAGCGCGGCGCCAGCGGCGGCTTGTCGACGGACAACTGACGGATTGGGTTGTGGTGCGCAATCGTCTCTCCAGCCTTTCATCGCGCAACAAGCGTTTGGTTGGAGACGGTATCAATGAATTGTCAAAACGGATGGGCTTCCGCAGCATCGAAGGTTTTGCCGAGCGTGTTGTGTATCGTGAATTCTTCCCGCGCGGACTTACTGCACTCGATGATTTAGACGAAGAAACGCTCGGGACTCGCCCGAATCTGTCGCATGTGACCGCTCGAGAGGAAGTGATCGCGCTGCTCAATGCGCTTAACCTTCCCCTTTCCGAGAATGGTAAACGACGTGCCGCCGCCCGAGCGGAGTGGTACTCAGTCATGGACCAACCGCTGCAGGTTCATGACATTATCGCGTAGCTCTCGCTGAACTTGAATCCAGGGTCGAATGTCGCCATTTGATGAATGCGCGCCATAGAGGGCGCGCGGCTGCCATTGATTCGGTGTAGAATCTTGCAATGAGCAAGGACCCGCAACAGACCCCGGCACCAGTTTCACCCAAGCCGGAGATTGAGAACTTCATTGAACAGGTCCGCTCGCTCGGACCTTCAACAGCGCGAAGCGGGCGCGGTCGTCTTATTTTTGCGCTCGACGCCACCATGAGCCGTCAGCCAACCTGGGATACGGCTTGTATGCTGCAGGCAGACATGTTTCGCGAGGCGTCGAGCATTGGCGGGCTCGACATTCAGCTTGTTTATTTCCGCGGCTTGAGTGAATGCCGCGCTTCCGGTTGGGTCGCAGGGAGCGAGCGGCTTGCCGAACTGATGTCGCGTATCGACTGCCGTGGTGGCCAGACTCAGATCGGCAAAGTGCTAAGTCATGCGCGTCATGAATATGCCCGTCAGAAGGTGCAGGCCCTGGTGTTCGTCGGCGATGCCATGGAAGAACCGATCGATAGTCTATGTCAGTCGGCCGGCGAGTTAGGGTTGCTTGGAGTTCCTGTCTTCATGTTCCAGGAAGGCAACGACGCGGTGGCGGAAAGCGCCTATCGCGAGATCGCGCGCTTGTCACGGGGGGCCTATTGCAGGTTCGACGCGGGATCGGCTCATCAGCTTCGTGAACTATTGCGCGCCGTTGCAGCTTATGCCGCCGGCGGCATCAAAGCGCTCGCTGATCTTTCGGCCAAGCGTTCTTCTGGCGCCGCAAAGTTGCTAGCCCAATTGAAGTAGTCATGCCCGCTCTCATCTTCGGCGTTGTTGTGCTGGTGCTTGTTTTATGGGCACTCAGTGTCATTTCCAAAGTTGACCCGAAAGTTGCTGCGCGCGTAATGAAGATTGGCGGCGGGTTGCTCTCGCTCGGATTTGCCGTCTTTCTCGGATTGCGTGGCGAACTTCCCATCGCCATCCCGCTCGGCGCGTTTGGGCTGGGGTTGCTTGGCTGGGTACCGTTTGGACCCGCTGGCTTTTCCGCACGTACGCAAAAAAGCTCGGGGCAAACGTCACGTGTGCGGTCAGCCTATTTCGAGATGGAGCTCGATCACGATAGCGGCGTGATGCGTGGGCACGTTCTGGCGGGTCGCCACCAGGGCGCTGAACTCGAACGCCTGGATGTCACGGCACTGGCCGCGATGCTTGGTGAAGTCGACGAAGAAAGCCGGGCGCTACTTGTGGCTTATCTTGACCGCCGGGATCCCCGCTGGAGTGAGCACGCGGAGGCGGATGCGGCGCCGGGGCGGCGCGCGTCGAGCAGCGGGAAAATGTCCGAACAAGAGGCCTATGAGATCCTTGGCTTGCAGTCCGGCGCGAGCGCCGAGGACATCAGCCGCGCGCATCGCACGCTGATGAAGAAACTGCATCCCGACCAAGGGGGCTCGACGTATCTCGCGGCCCGCATCAATGAGGCTAAGGAAATCCTTCTTCGCCGACATCGCTGATGTACTCCACAAAACTCACCATCAGCGGCTCCTGACCTTGCGCTTCCCTGATATTGTTTTTGTTTGTCAATTCTTCAGCAGCATGCACGGAATTTCGCTGCGTTTTAGATGTTTGCAGGCGGCTTCCGCTTGATCTTTCTCCAGTCCGGCGAAACGCGCGCGATAGAGAACCTTGTCGCCCTTCTCAAGGCGTTCCGTGAAAGCGTCGGCCTTCCCAAGTAAGTCCTTGGCCTTGCTCTGCGCTGAATCCAGGCGCTGCCTGGCTTCCTTTTCGTCCGGCAAGGCTCCCACTTGAATAATCCAGCCACTGTGCGTTTTGGCGGTGGACTCGACAGCCCCGGCCGGCGGCGGGGCATTTCCTCCAGACGCAACCTTTTCCGGCGGCGTACTCGGTTTTGCGACCGGCGGTGAAACGGCCGGCGGTGATGGCACGGCGGCAAATGGCAGGGCGGCAATCGTCGCCGGCTCGCTTCTGACCGTGGTGATCGTGGTGATGTTCGTCGCACTGGCGGCCGCGGGCGCCGGTGCGAGCTGCCGGCTATCCGAGGGTAGGGGCGACAGTGAAGCCGTGTACGCAGTACCCGGATGCACAGCGACAGTTTTCACTGCGTTCGGCTTTATCGGTTCCGTTGAACCGGGTGCCGGAGCGTCTGTAGCCGGCGCTGCCGCTGTCGCAACACGGACGGGCGCCGCCGAAGCGGTACGGTCATCGTCCTTGCTATCCTTTCGCGCTGCAACCGCCGTGTCCCATCCCTCCCTGACGGGCGGCGCAGTTCGCTTGACCGACGCGATATTGATGTTGTTGTCGATCAGGCTTCGCACCCGCGCATCGCGAGCGTCGGCGGTGCGGCCGCCAAATACGACCGCCACAAGATGGTGGTTGGCGCGTCGGACTGATGTAACAATGTTAAATCCGGAGTCGTGAATGTAGCCGGTCTTGATGCCATCGACGCCGTCAACGACTCCGAGCAAATGATTGTGGTTCCTGATCGACTTACCGCGGAAGTCGAAAGTCCGGGTGGCGAAGTACTGATAATAATTCGGAAACCGATCCTGAATGGCGCGGCCGAGGATGGACTGATCGCGCGCGGTTGTGATCTGCTGGTCGTCCGGCAGGCCCGAAGCGTTGCGGTACACGGTCTGCGTCATGCCGAGCGCTCGCGCCTTTGCTGTCATCAGCTTGGCAAAGCCCGCTTCATCGCCGCCGAGTGCTTCGGCCACAATCACCGCGACGTCGTTGGCCGATTTTGTAACAATGGCGCGGATTGCCGTTTCGACGCGGATCGTCTCTCCCGGCTTGAGGTCAAGTTTCGACGGAGCTTGCCTGGCGGCATAAGCCGACACAGGCAGCTCATTGGTGAGTTTGATCTTGCCCTGCTCAAGCCGTTCGAACAGCAGGTAGAGGGTCATTATCTTGGTCAGAGAAGCCGGATGGCGCGGACTGTCGGCGTTGCTCGCCTGCATGACAGCCCCGGAATTGGCATCCACGACGATCGAGGCGTAGGAGGGCTGATAACTTTCGGCCGAGTCGGACTTGACCCTGTGTCCTCGTCGGGCCTCTGCATTTTCGTTGAGGACTGCGACGGAAACGAAGGCCGTCAGGCCTACGGCGCTCCAGCGCAAGCCGCGATGGCCAAAAACTCCCCCACGCAGCATTCGCTCTCCCAACCCCTTGTTTACGCTGACAATCCCCTAGGCCGGCATCGTGGCCATATTGTAGCGTCTCGGCAGTGCAAGAATTTACGACCGTAGGAGAACGCGGTTTACAAATTGTTAAGGCAATCCCCTGGTTTTTAAGCAATTTTTGCAGTGCAATATTTTGCTTGACTTTATTGTGCAGTGCGGTATAAGCGATTCCATTCCCGGCAAGGGCCGGGTTGAGAATTCAGTACATTGGCGCCGCGTTGCGGGCCGGGAAGGGATGTCATGGTCAAGAATTTCGAGGACCTCCAGCAGGTCAGCAAAGACAACGTCGACGTAACACTGAAAGCCATGGGCGCGCTGTCAAAGGGTACCCAGGCGATTGCGGTAGAGGTTGCGGATTATTCGAAGAAGGCGTTCGAGGAAGGCACCGCGGCGCTCGAGAAGATGTTTGGCGTCAAGTCGCTCGACAAGGCGGTCGAGGTGCAGACCGAGTACGCCAAGACCGCGTACGAAGGTTTCGTGGCCAAGGCCTCCAAGATTGGCGAACTCTACGCCGATCTGGCCAAGGAAACCTACAAGCCGTTCGAAACCTTGATGGCGAAGGCGAAGTAAGTCGCGTTAGTTTTTCATCGCGTACAGTTGCGTAAGCGTTTTGAAATGCAAAGCCCGGCTCACGCGAGCCGGGCTTTTTGTTTAACGATACTGCCCGACCGTTACTGAGCCACGCGCAGCTTGGTCAGGTTGGTGCCGATCTCATTGAATGTCGCAGTCATCTGACCGGCCGATGTCAGCAGGTAAAACTTGTCTGAGCTGCTTGCGCAGTTTTGCAGCAGGGTCGACGTTGGATCACCACCCGTGTTGACCTGAATCGTGTACAAGGTGATGTTGGCTGCCTTGATGTTGGCACAGGTCAGCGCCTGACGCGTGTCTATCGAGTTTTCGTCAGTGTACCAGCGATCTTGCGTATTCAAGCCGTCGGTCAGCAAAATAATGACCTGCGTGTATTGGTATAGGGGGTCGAACGCTGGCGGCGCCGGGAAAGGCCCTCCGCCAACCAGTGACAGCCAGCCAACCTGCAATCCGATCGCCTGGTTGGTATTGCCGGCCGGTGACATGGCGTTCACAAGAGAATTCATGCCCGCCCAGTCGTAGCTCAGCGGCTTCACGGCCTGCGGGCAGGAACCGTATTGCTCGGCCGCGTAAAGCGACGACCACCGTGGCGTGACCGGATCCGGCGCGTCGGCAGTGGTGTCGAAATTGTACGTCGTGTCCGGCCCGCTCAGTCCGCCCAGTGTGCTGGGGCTGGTCGGATAGCCACGATCCATCACGCAGCCATTCCATGTGTTGTGGTTCGAGGGCGTCCACACGCCGGGCGTCCACACGTAGGCCGTAAAGGTGGCGGGCGTCCAAACACCGGCGGTCCAGGTAAAGGGAGTCGAAGTCCAGACCCCCGCAATCCAGCTGCCGCCATGACTCTGGCACTGGCCCTGGGTGCTCCAATTGCCGACCGAGCAATGATGGGCATTTTGGCAGCTGCTTTGCGAAGTTTTGCCCGATATCGTGCAAGTTCCTGCATTTTGGCAGGTGCTCTGTGTGCTGTAGCTGTTGTTGCTGCAGGTGCCGGAGGACGTGCAACCGCTTTGCGTATTCTGGCCTGCGACACTGCAGGTGCCATTAGAGTTACACGTCGTTTGCGTGGTGTTGCCGCCGACGCTGCAAACGCCGTGGGACAGGCAATTGCTCTGTGTGGTGTAGGTATTGTTGCTGCAGGAGCCGCCACGCGTGCGACAGTTGCTTCGGTTATTATTATAGTTGGTATTGGTTGTGCAGGTTCCGTGGACAGCTTCCCACGAGGTGTTGTCGGTCTCGCTCGGGTCCTGGGTGCTACTTCCCCAATAGATCCAATCTGAATTCCAGTTCGAAGCGCCGAGATTCACGTCCTTCACGAACGGAACAATCGATACGTAAACGTCGCCCGGAATTGTCACCGCACCCTGGAGCTGACTGAGCAGGCCCTGGGTTGCAGTTTGTAACGCCGCCATTTTACCGGCGTCGGCCATCGATCCGGTATTGTCGAGCACAAGTGCCACGCGCAGCCGATTCGTGCCCCATTTGGCGGTGGAGGAGGCAACCAGATTGAACGTATCGTAGCCGATAAGCTTCGTGAAATCGGCGGGCATCGATGCTGTTGCATTGACGTAGATCCTGGATCCGCCCTCCGTGGTGTAATTCACGGTGACCTGAATGTCCTTCGCTTCCGGACGCACGAACAGCGAGGTGAAGTACTTGAGCGCGTTATCCTTCAACTGATCGGAGGTGTCGGTGGCTGCTTCCTTCGCCAGCATCAGGGCCGTGGAATCGAGCGCAGTCTGCATCGCAGCCTTGACCGAATTGGCGCGGCTATAGTCAACCGCGGCTCCGACAAAGCCGAGAATTGGCAGCGTTGCGAAAGCAAAAGTGATGGCGACATTGCCGGCGCGAGCCGATCGAAACGCGGATAGCGTGCGGCAAAGTTTCTTCCAGGCGATCATCATGGCGAGCCACCGAGAATAAAAGGTTGAACCCGGCTGCCGTGATAAGGCCCGGTACTAAAAGGCCGGTATATAAGAAGGGTCTTAATCCGGCAGTGATGGTAAGACTTCGAGCCGCTCATTCGTCTTTGTTCGTGTTGTTTCAGTAGCTTCGTTGGTAAACGACGTTTGCAGCAGATCGCGCAAATGCCAGACATTCTTATGAGCCGTCGTTAACACACGGTTGGTGCGTTGGTTGAAAACACGCCGGCGAGAAGGTTTTGCCGCGGCGTCCACGGCCCCGTGCTTTGTCGGGACACCGGCACGCCGCGGCAAGATTGTTACATCGCCAAGCGCAGCTTGGAGAGCGAAGTGCCGATCTGACCGAAGGTGGTGACAATTTGCCCTGACGAGGTAAGCAGGAAGAACTTGCCTGCGTCACTCGCACAGTTCTGCAACAACGTCGACGTCGGATCGCCACCAGTATTGACCTGCACAGTGTACAGGGTGATCCCCGCGGCTTTGATGTTGTCGCAGGTCTTCTGTTGGCGTGCATCGATCGATGAAGCGGTTGTATACCAGCGGTCCTGAGTATTGAGACCATCGGTCAGCAAGATGATGACCGTCTGGTACTTGTAGTCTAGATCGATCGCAGGGACGGTGTAGGGCGCGGCTGTCAAGGTTTGCCAGCCGAGCTGCAGTCCGATCGCCTGGTTGGTGTTACCTGCCGGCGTCATGGTGTCGATACTGGCGTTCAGTGCGGTCCAGTCATTGCTGAGCCCCAAGACCGATGATGCCGGACAAGATGAATATTGCTCGGCCGCATACAAAGTGCCTCCAGAGACCGGCGCAGCATTGGTGGTGTCAAAGTTCTGGTCACGGTCGGTCACGCAGCCATTCCAGGTATCGTGGGCCGCGGGCGTCCAGGTCTTGCTGTGCGACTGACAGGTGGTCTTGGTCGTATACCTTGTGCTGCTGCAATGTCCGTTGACCTCTTCCCACAAATCCCAGCGTATCCAGCTTTGATTGTAGTTTTGCGGACCAACATTAACGTCTTTGACGAACGGAACGATCGAGACATAGACATCTTCGGGATGGACCGCCGCCTGCTGGAGTTGGGTTAGCAGGTTGTGCGAAGCAGTCTTGAGCGCGTCTATCTTGCCATCACTTGCCATGGAGCCGGTGTTGTCGAGCACCAACGCAACGCGCAGCCGCGTGTTGCCCCAGGTCGAGACCGACATTGCGCTGATGTCGACCTGACTGATGCCGATGACGCCGAGAAAATTCGTATGGACAACGGCGGTGCCGTTCAGCGTCAACTTTGATCCACCGGATGAAGTGTAGGTGGGCGTTACAGTGACGTTGGTGACTTCAGGTCGGTTGTACAGTGAATTAAAAGTGTTTGTGGCTTCCGTCTGGAGCGATTCAACCGATTCGGTTGCTGCGTCCTTTGAAAGCATCAGCGCTGTGGCGTCCAGGGCGACCTGGAACGCGGTGCGGTCGGCGTTGACGCGCGAGTAATCGACGGCCATGCCGACCGCGGCCATAACCGGGACGGCGACGACCGCCATGAGTGGGGCTACACCGCCCCGGGCGTTTGTCAGAAAACGGGCTAACATGCGGCTTCACCCAATGTTGTGAAAACTACCTACCAGCAGAGTTCCTCCATATGCGGGTACCCCCCTTGAAAAAGCGTGAGAGCTTCAGCGCGAATTTGGGGGAAACTCGCCTCAATATTGCCCGGAAACGCGTTGCGATCGTTTAAGCAATGATTATCTGTGTTCGAGCACGCAAAATCGGGGAGATTTGCCCCTAGTCCCGGAACGGGGCAGCCTTAGGCGAATTGCCAAATTGGAATAGCCGTGCCCGAATCTCTATGATGGCGGCTGGCCTCGTGCCGGCGCGGCCAGGGTGCAACCTCCAGGAATGTACTGCCTCGGCTTACTATGATGTCCCCGGATAGAAAGAACCGACCGATGCGCGCGGCTCAGCCGCGCGGCGATGCGCGTTCGATGGCAGACGATGATCGCAAGCGCCGGAATGAGCCCGGCGGCCCTGGTACTGCGGTCATAACCAAGACCAAACCGCAGACCAAGCGTCCGAACATGTATCGTGTACTCATTCTCAATGATGATTACACGCCGATGGAGTTCGTGGTGCACGTTTTGGAGCGCTTCTTCGGCAAGGACCACGAAGCTGCCACAAGAATTATGTTGCATGTGCATCATCACGGGATCGGCGAATGCGGCGTCTATACATACGAAGTGGCGGAAACCAAGGTGACGCAGGTCATGGACTTTGCGCGCAAACATCAGCATCCTTTGCAGTGCGTGATGGAAAAGAAGTGAGTCGGGAGCGTCCAATACAAATGAACTGGAAAGCTTGATGCCAACTTTTTCCCGCAGCCTCGAACAGTCGCTCCACCGAGCGCTTGCGATCGCCAATGAGCGGCACCACGAGTATGCAACGCTTGAACATTTGCTGCTGGCTCTGATTGACGATCAGGACGCCTCGGCGGTGATGCGCGCGTGCAATGTCGATCTGGACAAGCTGCGGCGCAGCCTGACCGCCTATCTTGAGTCGGAACTCGAAAATCTGATCACAGATGGCGCTGAGGATTCCAAGCCGACGGCCGGATTCCAACGTGTGATCCAGCGCGCAGTCATTCATGTGCAATCCTCGGGGCGCGAAGAGGTGACAGGGGCGAATGTTCTGGTCGCGATCTTCGCCGAGCGCGAAAGCCACGCCGCTTATTTCCTGCAAGAGCAGGACATGACGCGTTACGACGCTGTCAACTACATCAGTCATGGCATTGCCAAACGCCCGGGTCTATCGGAGTCGCGCCCGGTGCGCGGCGTCGAGGAAGAAACCGATACGAAAGGCGGCGACGAGCCAAAGAAAAAGGGCGATGCGCTCGAAGCCTATTGCGTTAATCTCAACAAGAAGGCCAAAGACGGCAAGATCGATCCACTCATCGGCCGTGATGCCGAGATCAACCGTACGATCCAGGTACTTTGCCGCAGGCAGAAGAACAATCCGCTGTTCGTCGGCGATGCCGGCGTCGGCAAGACCGCAATTGCGGAAGGCTTGGCGCGCCGCATCATTCATGGTGAAGTCCCGGACGTGCTTAAGGGGGCCACGGTGTTCGCGCTCGACATGGGCACGCTACTCGCGGGCACGCGCTATCGCGGCGATTTTGAAGAGCGACTCAAGCAGGTCATCAAAGAGATCGAAGCCTATCCCGGCGCGATCATGTTCATCGACGAAATACACACGGTCATTGGCGCCGGTGCGACATCGGGCGGCGCGATGGATGCGTCGAATCTGCTCAAGCCCGCTCTTGCATCAGGTACGATCCGCTGCATCGGTTCGACCACCTACAAGGAATACCGGCAATATTTCGAAAAGGACCGTGCGTTGGTCCGCCGGTTTCAGAAGATCGATGTCAATGAACCGTCAGTCCCCGATGCGATCGAGATCCTGAAGGGCCTGAAACCTTATTTCGAGGACTACCACAAACTCAAATACACGAATGAGGCGATCAAAGCGGCAGTTGAGCTGTCCTCGCGCTATATCCACGACCGCAAACTGCCCGACAAGGCCATCGATGTGATCGATGAATCTGGTGCGGCGCAGATGTTGCTGCCGGAGAACCGGCGCAAGAAGACGATCGGCCTGAAGGAAATCGAGACCACAATCTCGACGATGGCGCGTATTCCGCCGAAGACGGTTTCCAAAGACGACGCCGCGGTGCTCCAGCATCTCGAGCAGACACTGAAGACGGTCGTCTATGGCCAGGATAAGGCAATCGAGTCACTGTCGGCTTCGATCAAGCTGGCGCGCGCAGGTTTGCGTGAACCGGAGAAGCCAATCGGCTGTTACCTGTTTTCCGGTCCGACCGGCGTTGGCAAGACCGAAGTGGCAAAACAGCTTGCGGCCTCGCTTGGCGTCGAGCTTATACGCTTTGATATGTCCGAATACATGGAGCGGCATACCGTATCGCGCCTGATCGGCGCGCCTCCGGGCTATGTCGGCTTCGATCAGGGCGGGCTGCTGACGGACGGTGTCGATCAACATCCGCATTGTGTGCTGCTCCTCGACGAGATCGAGAAGGCGCACCCCGATTTGTTCAACGTGCTGCTGCAGGTCATGGATCACGGCAAGCTGACCGACCACAACGGCAAACAGGTCGATTTCCGCAATGTCATCCTGATCATGACGACCAATGCCGGTGCCTCTGACCTTGCCAAACAAGCCTACGGCTTCACGCGCACCAAACGCGAAGGCGACGACCAGGAAGCGATCAGCAAGATGTTCGCGCCGGAATTTCGGAACCGGCTCGACGCAACCATTACCTTCGCGCATCTCTCGCAGGAGATAATCGCCAAGGTGGTCGAGAAATTCGTGCTTCAACTCGAGGCGCAGCTTGGCGATCGCAACGTAACGATCGAACTTTCAGAAGAGGCGAGCCGCTGGCTGATCGCCAATGGCTACGATGAATTGATGGGGGCCCGGCCGATGGCCCGCGTCATTCAGGAGCACATCAAGAAGCCGCTCGCCGACGAGGTGCTGTTCGGCCACTTGAAGGCTGGCGGGCATGTGCGCGTAATCGTCGACAAGGACGAGCAGGGCCGGGACAAACTGGGCTTCCAGTTTCTCGAAGGACCGGTCACGCCGAAGCCGGAGAAGTTGCCTGTGGTGCGGCCAAAAGCAAAGCGTCGCAGTTCGCCCCGGCCCAAGCCAAGGCGCGGCTCGGTGCCGAAAGTGCCGTTGGCAAAAGTTTAGCCGAGCAATTCACAATAGAGAGGCCGGGCTTTCCCCCGGCCTTCGCATTTCGCAGGCGCCGTATGCACACGCGCCGGGCGCTTCCTGTTGCGAAGGCGAGGGCGCCATGGGAGAGGTGGCGGTCCATGTCCACCTCAACGACGTTTCCATCCTCAGTGGCCGCATATTTCGGTGGGGTGAAATCGGCTCTGCTGTCGGTTTTTTCCCTCGTGCTGATGGGCACCTATATCGGGATGGGCGCGCTCGCCCATGACGTCGGCGTTTCGTCGGGATGGCTCGCCCTCTCCACCATGCTTGTCTGGGCGGCGCCCGCGCAGCTGATCATGATATCTGCGCTCGGTACCGGCGGGACCCTCCTTGAAGTCGCGCTTGCCGTTACCCTGAGTGCGACAAGACTTTTCCCGATGGTGGTGGCACTGCTGCCGCTGCTACGGAGTCCCGGCACGCGCCTTCGCGACATGCTGCTCCCGACTCACTTTACGTCGATCAGCATGTGGGTGGAGTCGCTGCGCTTGCTCCCGGCGGTCGCGCGAGAGCACCGCATCGCATTCTGCAACGGACTGTCATGCGGATATATGGGGACAGCCGTGACGTTCGGTTTTGTTGGCTATTACCTCGCGGCGGGGCTGCCTCCTTTGTTGGCCGGCGTACTGCTTTTTTTGACACCCATGTCATTTTTTCTTTCGACCGTGAGCAACGCCCGAATGATGATTGACAGGCTCGCGCTGGGGTTCGGCCTCGCCCTTGGCCCTTTGCTCGCTTATTGGGGAGTGCAGCTCGATTTGCTGTGGACCGGCATCATCGGCGGGGGTCTTGCTTATGCTGTTCATCGTGTGCGCGAGGCCACACAATGAAAGCAGCCGTCGTTGAATTTGGGCCTTACCTGATACTCATTATTGTCGGCTTTCTGCCCAATGAAGTGTGGCGTGTCGTTGGCCTGTTGACGGCGCGCGGCCTCAATGAGGATTCCGAGCTTGTTATCCTGTCTCGGACAGTGGCGACTGCGCTCCTGGCCGGCGTGATCGCCAAGCTGATCCTGTTTTCGACAGGCGAACTCGCGAACATACCAATATTGGTCCGCGTTGGTGCGGCGATGTGTGCTTTTGTGGCTTATCTGTTAATGAAGCGCTCGGTATTCGCCGGCGTTATCGCGGGGGAGGTGGCACTCTTATTTGGCGGATTCTTATTCGTGCACTAGCCATCGATTGCCGCAGCAAGTTTTTTGGCATGCTCGGCCAGCACATCCGGTTTTTCCTTCTCACTCGCAGGCGGCTTCATGGCAACGCCGGTCTTGCGTGGAATGACGTGAAGATGCAGGTGGAACACCACTTGACCGCCGGCGCCCTCGTTAAACTGTTGGATGGTGATGCCGTCGGCGGAAAATGCCTTAACCGCTGCTTTGGCGATCTTTTGTGCGGCCGTAATTACGTGTGCGAGGTCGTCGGCACCGATATCGAGAATATTGCGGGCAGGTGCTTTCGGTAGCACCAGCGTATGACCGGGCGAGCGCGGCATGATGTCGAGGAATGCGAGGACCTTGTCATCCTCGTAAACCTTGTAACAGGGCAGCTCGCCGCGCAGGATCTTGGCAAAGATATTATTTGGGTCGTAACTCGGCATCGGCTCCCCCGGTTCATTTGCACACGGTCTTGTCCGAAAACTGGCAGCCGCTTTTCGGATTCGTTCGCTAACTTCTATTCTACCAAATCCTTGCGGAATGGCGCCGCCGCCGCAAGCTCTTCTGCCGCGGCCTGTACATAAGCGCGCTCGCGCGCGAGATAGTCGGCGACTGCGCGCCGTAGAGCCGGATTGGCAATAAAATGTGCGGAATAGGTGGTCTGGGGCAAGTAGCCGCGCGCGAGCTTGTGCTCACCCTGTGCGCCGGCCTCGACCCGCTTTAGCCCATTGGCGATCGCGTAGTCGATTGCCTGGTAGTAACAAAGTTCGAAATGTAGAAATGGATGGTGCTCGGTCGCGCCCCAGTTGCGGCCATAGAGTGTATCGGCTCCGATGAAATTAATGGCTCCAGCGATCCAGCGGCCGGCGCGGCGTGCCATCACAAGCAGAATGCGATCGCGCATTTTCTGCCCGATGATCGAAAAAAAATCGCGGGTCAGATAGGGCCGGCCCCATTTGCGCGAGCCGGTTTCCATATAAAAGGCGAAAAAGGCATCCCATACGGCTTCCGTCAATTCGTCGCCGGTCAGCCAGCATACGTCGACTCCGGCGTGCAGCGCCTCCTTGCGCTCGCGCCGGATGGTCTTGCGCTTGCGCGAGGCGAGGCAATTGAGGAAGTCATCGAAATTCGCGTAACCACCGTTTTCCCAATGGAATTGCTGGTCGGTGCGTTGCAGGAACCCGCGTTGACCAAGCGCGCGCCATTCCGGCTCGGTCAGGAAAGTGACGTGGGAAGAAGAGAGTTTGCTCGTTGTCGTGAGTTCTTTGATGGCATCGCCGAGAGCGCCACGGACCGCGTCTGCCAGCGCGCCAGGAGCGGCAAGCAAACGAGGGCCGGTTACCGGGGTGAAGGGCACTGCGATCTGGAGCTTGGGATAATAATCGCCGCCGGCGCGCTCAAACGCTTCGGCCCAGCCATGATCGAAGACATATTCGCCCCGGGAATGGGTTTTCACATAACAGGGCGCGGCACCGCGGAGACTTCCTGTCGCGTCCTCCGCCAGCAGATGGCGCGGCTGCCACCCGGTGCGACCACCGACGGAAGCCGACTCCTCCAGAGAGGACAAAAACTCGTGTGAAACAAAAGGGTTACCAGGCTGTCCTTGCGTTGATAATTGCGGGGATGAGTTATCCTCATGTTTTTCTTTAAGTGAACATTCGGTTGATTGGGTGGCGCAGGCGTTCCAGGCCGCGGCTGGAACCTCGGCGAGGGACTGGACAATACGGATGCGAAGCTCGGTGTCGGTCATTAGAAGGCTTTTGCTAGACCGACTTTACGCCCGAATTCGATCCAAATTCACCCGACTTTCGCGATCCAAGCCGGTCTCCCCGGGGTTCAGTTTCCCACGGTTATTGCGGCCGCCAGCCCTCAAATATCATTTGGTCGGCCCAGCGGCCGGCGAGGACGCGATCCTCCTCGTTCCGCACCGTCCAGGCCAGCAATGGCAGGCCGAACATCATGCGAGCCAACACCGGTGGCATCGCCGGCAGATCCTTGACCGAATAGGCGAGAAATTGCGGCCGGCTTCGCGGTGCGTGGAGCAGCCAGGACATCCTGCGCTTTCTTGAAACCGGGAGTTCGTCCCATTCAGGGCCGAAGTAATGTCGTTGAGCGACGATACCGCGTGCCAGACGCGGCGCCGCATGTCGCACGGCTTCGATCAAATCCGGATCGAATGACATGACTGCGACCGGTCCCGTATAGCTCGAGAGCACATCAGCAGTGCGCTTGACCAGCCGCAAGTCGCCGTCGAAGTGGCTTTTGAGCTCCAACAACAGCGAGACACGTCCGCCGACAAGGTCGCAGAGTTTGCCAAGCGTAAGAATGCGTGCGGCGCTCGCCTTAAAGGTGACCGCTTCGATCTGCGCGGCGCTCATCTCGGCGAGCAAGCCGGTGCCTTCGGTCAGCCGGCCGAGGGAGTCATCATGGTGCACCATGGCTTCGCCATCTGCGCTGATTTGCAGATCGGTCTCGATGCCGTAGTCACCGGCGATTGCCGCCGAAAACGCCGCGGCCGTATTTTCGATGATCCCATGCGACGCCTCGTGGAGGCCGCGATGGGCGACCGGGCGAGCGATAAGCCAATCGAGCTTGGGCATTGGAAGATCAGGAGACCTCGAACATTCCTTCGACTTCGACCGCGGCATCCGCCGGGAGTGCCGCGACGCCGACAGTGCTGCGTGCATGGCGACCCTTGTCGCCGAAGGCCTCGACCATCAAATCCGAGGCGCCGTTCATGACTTTCGGCCCTTCGGTGAAGCCGGGCGCCGAATTGATGAATCCGCCCAAACGTAACACGCGTACCACTTTGTCGAGATCGCCCAGCGCGGCCTTGATCTGCGCGAGCAGGTTAATTGCGCAGGCGCGCGCCGCTTTCTGCCCCTCTTCGAGCGAGACGGCCGCACCGAGCTGGCCTTTTGCAACCAGTTTTCCATCGGCGCCAAAGCAAATTTGACCCGAGACCACGAGCATGTTGCCGCTGCGCACGAACGGCACATAATTGGCGATGGGGGTTGCGGGTGTCGGCAAGGTGACACCGAGGCTTGAAAGTCTCTTTTCGACTGATCCGGCCATGCGGCCCTCCGCGGCGGGCGTTGGAATGGACGCGATCCTTGGCCCATTGCATGTTGTCGCGCAAGCTGGCCCTTATCGCGGTTGCCGGAATCTGCCGCGGCCTCTATCTTGCCTAGATCTTGCATCTTTCTGCTCCCGCCAGCGGTGCTCCAGCCGCAGGGGGAGAGGCCCAAATCGATGAAAAAGTCTATCTGCACCAAAACGTGGCCTCTGGCCGTCCTGGCATTTGGTATCACAGCAGGGATGGTCGATCGCCCGGCGGCAGCGCCGCCCGCCGACCACGTGTCACTGGCGCCGCATCGGGCCGTCTACGATCTCAAATTATCCAAGTCGCACGGCAGCCGTGGAATTGAAGCAGTTCGCGGGCGCATTCTCTACGATTTCTCCGGCAACGCCTGCGAGGGCTACGCCCTGCAATTTCGCCAGGTGTCGGAGCTTGACTCCGGTGAAGGCCGGGCGGCCTTAAGCGATTTGCGTTCCACCACCTGGGAAGATGGCGAGGCCAAAAAGTTTCGTTTTAGCTCGGAAAACTTGTTCAATGAGCGCAGCACCGATGTCGTCAATGGCCAGGCCGAGCGCAATACGAAGACAGTGGCCGTAAGTCTGAGCAAGCCGAAGGAAACAAATTTCAGCGTGCCCGCCGGCGCGGTATTTCCCACCGAGCATATGCGGCGGATTATCGTTGCGGCTCGAGAGGGCAAGTCTGTTCTCGAGTTTCCGGTCTACGATGGTTCAGACACCGGGGAGAAACTCTACAACACGCTGACCGTGATCGGCCGCCCAATTCCACCAGGCCAAAAGACGCCTGACGATGCCGCGGCAAAAATTCCGGAGCTTGCCAAACTCACGCGTTGGCCTGTGACGATCAGCTATTTCGACAAAAAAGACGAGAAGACCGAGCAAGCCGGCGAACAAACTCCGGTCTATTCCATCGGTTTCGAGCTTTACGAGAACGGCATTTCGCGCGCTCTTACTCTCGACTATACCGATTTCACAATCAGCGGCGAGATGACTTCGCTGGAGTTGAAGAAACCGAAGCCTTGTCACTAGACGCGACCTGGTTGTCGTCGAACGCCAGACCTTTCACCACGGCGTCGCGGCCGAACTTTGAGCGTAGCCTGTCGACCGCGTGTTCCGCCTCCGCCGCGCGGCGGTCAATAAGATCGGCAAAGTCGTCGCCTACGGTATCTTCCAGATGGCTGACCCCGATGCCGATCAATCGATAGCGGGTCGTTCCCACTTCGTGCGTGAGCAGGTCTCTGCCGGCAGCGAAAATGCGTGTGGCGAGCTGTGTCGCGCTCCCAAGCGTGCGCGCACGGGTCCGGATCTTGAAGTCAGCGCTTTTGAGCTTGAGTGTTACCGTTGAACCTGCGAGCGCATTGGCCTTTAGCCGCGCGGACACCCGTTCGGTCAAATCCCATAGATGTTGTTCGAGCGGACGAAACTCGCTGATGTCCTGCTCGAACGTGGTTTCTGCCGAAATGCTTTTGGTGTCTCGCTCCGGATCGACCGTACGGCTGTCGACCCCGCGCGCAAGACGCCACAACCGCGCACCTTCTTCGCCATAGCGTCGCATGAGATCTCGTTCGTCCGCGCGCTGCAAATCGGCGATCGTATGAAAGCCATCGGCTGCGAGCTTGTTTGCGTTCACTGCGCCGACCCCAAAGATGAAGCCGACCGGCTTGGAGGCGAGAAATGCCACAGCTTCTGTCTGTCCAAGCACGGCGAAGCCGCGCGGCTTGTCGAGATCCGAGGCGATCTTGGCGAGAAATTTGTTTGCAGACAGGCCGATCGAAACCGTGATGCCGAAATCACGCTCGACCTTTCCGGCGAAATGCGCCAGCACTTTTGCGGCCTTCATGCCATGCAGCCGCTCGGTGCCCGTCAGATCCAGAAATGCTTCGTCAATCGACAGCGGTTCGACGAGTGGCGTCAGAGCAAACATTGCTTTACGGACCTGGCGGCCAACCTGGACGTATTTCGCCATATTAGGCCTGACGACGATGGCATTCGGGCACCGGCGTTTGGCCTCGAACATCGGCATGGCCGAGCGGATACCGTAGGTGCGCGCCACGTAGCACGCGGCCGACACGACGCCGCGTTTGCCGCCACCGACGATCACCGGCTTGTCCGCCAAGGCAGGATCATCGCGCTTCTCGATGGTCGCGTAAAAGGCATCGCAATCGACGTGGGCGATGCTGAGCGAATTTGCTTCGGGATGACGCACCAAACGCGGCGAGCCGCAAGCGGGGCAACGCGCGGCCTGATCCTGTGTGTCGGTGAGACAATCCCGGCAAAAATTCATGGCACGTCGCGCTCCCATGTGCCGCCGGCAAGCGCGACGCGGCTCCGGTCGATGTCGGCCGGGTCGAGGCCGGTTTCGTTGGCGAAGGCCGCGATCAGCCGATCGTCGGATGCCATGTATTCGAGCACGCCGGTCAAAAATCCTGGCTCGCGCGCGGCAGAGCGAATCTCGGCCGGACCTATGCCGGTGACGGCGAGAAAGCGGCCCAGCCGATCGCCATCTCCGGCAATGAACGTAAGGGCCTGAATCGCAAGCCCTTCTGCCTGTTCCCGTGTCAGGGCAGCCCCATGTTTCATCGGCTAAATTTGCCTTTCCGTAACAAATCGCCATTACCGTGACGATCATGCCCGAGCGCGGAGGGACGCGCACGCGCAGCCGATTGCGCATTGGGGACAAAAGGGCGGTAAGCGAATGCCAAAGACCGTCCTGATCGTGGAGGACAACGAGCTTA
>DATIWJ010000083.1:0-19740 GCA_035519415.1 Pseudolabrys sp. | reverse complement strand
CTACCGCAGGGGCTCATGGCGCACAGTGGGAGGTCGGTCATGTCCGCTTCTCTAATCGGCCGGTTTAGGTCAAGCGCTTTCAGGCCATCCACCAGTACAGTGTCGATGTCACTTACGGGCTCGTGCTTCTCTTCGGACTCGACGCAAAAGGCCCTTCCAGTATGGGATTCGAGAACGAGGCGGAACAATCTTTGGGTCGGCCTTGCCGTCACGTGACGGCAGGTCCAAGCGGACATACGGTCTCACCTCATCCATCGTCCCGCGATGTGCCCGATGCAAGTGCGGACGATGCGACTGTCATTGCGGAGATGAAAGCGATTTGCGACGCGTTTTAAACCTATGGCTATCGGCGTGTTGGCGCCGAACTCCGCCATCGTGGCCTTGTGGTGAACGCCAAGAAGGTCCGCCGGCTCATGCGCGAGCACGCGCTTAATCCGAAGCGGCGCAGGCGCTTCATCGCAACAACGGATAGCGATCACAACGATCCGATCTGTCCCAATCTTGCGACGGGCATGACGTTGAATGGCCCCAACCAGCTTTGGGTGGCCGATATCACCTATGTCGCAATCATGAACGGCTTCGTTTATCTGGCCGTCATCCTCGATGCCTGGTCACGTCGGGTCGTGGGTTATGCCATCAGTCGCTCGATCGATGCGCGCGTGGCTGCTGCTGCGCTCAAGGCCGCCATCAACGCCCGCGATCCACCAAGGGGTTGCGTGCATCATTCTGACCGTGGGTCGCAATACGCCTCCGAAACCTATCGCGCTGTCTTACGAGAGCACGGCTTCCTAGGCTCCATGGGCCGGCGCGGCAATCCATATGACAACGCCAAAGCCGAGAGCTTCATGAAGACGCTCAAGGTCGAAGCCGTGTATCCGATGGCCTACGAAACATTAGAGGACGTCACTACCGATCTTCCACGCTTTATCGATGAGGTCTACAACACCCGTAGACTCCACTCCGCGCTCGGCTATCTGAGCCCCGCGCAATACGAGGATCTCCACGCCCAGCAGCCTGTCAAAACCGCAGCATGAAACTGTCCGCCATCAAGGGCGCACTCCACCGGGTTGGCAAGAGCCGTCCACAGCATCAAAAGCGGACATTCGCGCCGCAACAAGTCGGCTAGTCACCTCTATGTCTCGGTGCGTTCCAATGCTCTCCGTAGCACTTCAAAGATAACCGCGGTCGACCACCCAATTAACAACACACCGTTCAACGCGGTAATCGGGCCAAGCAGACGCCAACGTTCCACTGGAACAATGTCGCCGTAGCCGAGTGTCGTGTAATTCACGAATGCAAAATAAACGAGATTACCCCCGGCAGGCACGGCATGGACTATCAAATACGCCAAAGACCAAACGATTACTTCAACCGCATGTGCAGCCATCAATACCGACACGGTCGAAATCATAATAGCCATCAAAAATACAGCAGGATGCGATTTATTCTCCGCGCTAACAGCCCGCGCGACCCACACCAGTAACGTCATTACCAATGCGTGGATAGCGATGTTAACAACACTGACACCGCCGCCCACCAAAAGTTGCCGTAACATGTCGTGTCCCAACCTCTATTGGCACAGTCATGACACTTGCGGCGGCAGCATATAGAGAGTGATCGCAAAGACCGCGTAGACGAATATCAACAGAACGCCGACGAACCATGCTGAACGTCCGCCGCTTGTAATGAAAGCCGCGACAAGTGTGGCAATAAAGACCATCACCACTGCGCCGGGCCAGAATTGCAGGTCCATCGGCGTCGGTCCGATGACATAACTAAGAAGGACGAGCACGGGGCCGACGAATAGCGCAATCTGGGAAGCACTCCCCAACGCAATACCCACACTCAGGTCAAGCCGGTTCTTGCGGGCTGCGGAAAACGCTACCGCCATTTCGGCAGCAGCGCCTACGAGTGCTACGACGATAAAACCGACGAACGCTTGGCTCATCCCGAATGTCTCGGCCGCCTTCTGTACCGACTCGACGAAAATCTCGCTCACTAGCGCAACGAGAATCGTGAGTACGGCCAACGTGACCAGGGCTAGTCCGATGGGCCACGCACGTTCGCCTGCGTCCGCGTGCTCCGCTCCGGAAAAAATTTCGCGATGGGTCTTCAGCGAGAACAGCAAGCCCAATCCGTATCCGACAATCAGCAGCACGGCCAAGGCGACGCTGAGCTTCTGGGTCAGAGCGGCGCCCGGCATTAAGTCAGCCTTGGCGATCGCCGAAGGACTGACGAGCGCAATCGTAGCGAGAAAGAGCAAAGCTGCGTGCAGACGGGCGGTAGCGCGATTGTATTCTTGGAGATGGTGCTTGAGGCCTCCGAGAAGAAAGGAAGCGCCGAGCATGAAAAGCGTGTTGGTCACAATGGCGCCGGCTATAGAACCTTTCACCAGCGCATACTCCCCCGCGCGGAGCGCCGCCGCTGCAATGACCAGCTCGGTCAGGTTTCCAAGCGTAGCATTGAGCAGCCCGCCCGCAGCATCGCCCGTCTTTTCCGCAACTGATTCGGTGGCGTGACTAAGCAAGCCTGCAAGTGGGACGATCGCGAGCACTGAAAGGACAAACAGTAGCGTGTGCGCATCGGGGACCAATTTTGCGGCGATCAAAGTAACCGGCACGAGGGCCAGCAGCCAAAGCATGGGGTTATGGCGGATTTCCTTGAGTAGAGGGTCCACGTTCCACCTGCTTCGGTTTTCGGGCTTCTAGTTAGCACAGGGAATCCGGCCTGTGATCACTGACATGGCTCAACGCGATGCACATTTCGCACTGCTCTCGCGATGTCTGCTTTGGGTTAGTAGCCGACATGCGCACCGCAACAAGCGATGTCCGCTATACTGCCAATAGCACTGCAAAAAGCGGATTTCCGCAAACGGCCATGTCCGCTTCACCCCCGAAAGCGGGACGTGTGCAGCGCAAACAGTCATTTCTGCTTTGGGCCAAAAGCAGGAATGAGATGCTGAATTTGTGACGTCCGTTTTGTCCCTGAAAGCGGACGTTCGGCGCCGAGGTTGGAGTGTCTGCTAAGTGCAATTTCAGCCGCGAGCCACCCTTTGTTCGTCCGCTCGCTGTCGTATATGTATGAGAGAATTGCCCACCGACGTGCGCTAGTCTCGAGGAACGAATTGGCGGGGTATGATGTTGCCTATTGGTTATCCAGACATGCGATTTGACACTCGATCGACGCAAACGCGGACACGCATTCCAACCGGGCATGGGATGATTAATCGATTTACGACGGCGCAATCGACCTTGGCCATGCGGCGCTGGGGGCCTGCCGCCATTGTGACGCTCATTGTGACGCTCTTGGCGATGACCGCGCTGACGGCGCTAACCGCCGACGCGGCGCCCAGGGAACCGCGGCCCGCGCAAGCGAAAGAGGCGACGGCGCCGCGCGAGGCGGGCGAGCCGATCATGGCGATCGTGTCGATCAAGACCCAGCAAGTCACTTTCTACGACGCCGATGGCTGGATCCTTCGCGCGCCGGTATCGACCGGCGTCAAGGAACGCGAGACGCCATCCGGCGTCTTCGCCGTCATCGAGAAGGACCGGGACCACCACTCAAGCATGTATGACGATGCCTGGATGCCGCACATGCAGCGGATCACCTGGAACGGCCTCGCACTGCACGGCGGGCCGCTGCCCGGATATGCGGCCTCGCACGGCTGCATACGCATGCCCTTCGGCTTCGCGGAGAAGCTGTTCAACAAGACGCGGATCGGGATGCGGGTGATCATCTCGCCGAACGACGCGGCTCCGGTCGAGTTTTCCCACCCGGCGCTATTCACGCCGAACGCGGAGGCCCTCGCCGCTGCTCCGGCGCATGCCGAGACGCTCGCTCGCGAGGCCGCGGAGGCCGCCAAGGCGGCCGTCGACACAAAGAAAGCCGCCGCAACAGCAGCGCACGAGACGGCATCGCTCACATCGTCGCTGCGCAAGCTGGAATCGCTCAAGAGGAGCGCTGACGCCGAGCTCGCGTCCGCCGACAAGGCGCTCGCCACTGCAAAGACCGACGAAGCCAGGGTGCGGGCCGAGGACCGCAAGCAGAAGGCCGCGGCCAAAGCCACGCAAGCGGCAACGCAGCTCGACACCGCCAGGGCCGACGCGAAGTCGAAGCTCGACGCCGCCGCCGCTGCAAAGGACGCCGCCAAGGCGGCCGAGACCAGGAAGGCCGCCTCCGCCAAGGCAGCGAGCGAGGCAAAGCTCGCGCTCGAACCGGTCTCGATCTACATCAGCCGCGCGACGCACAAGCTTTACGTGCGACGCAACACGCACAAGCCGGCGCCGGACGGTGGCGGCGAGGTGTTCGATACGACTATTGAGGTTCCGGTCACGATCCGCAATCCCGAGAAACGCATCGGCACGCATGTGTTCACCGCGATGGCGCGCAAGAACGCTGGCCTGAACGCTGGCCTGGACGCCGGCCTGCGCTGGACCGCAGTCACAATCGACGACGCGGACGACGCCAGGGATGCGCTCGATCGCATCACCATCCCGCAGAATGTGCTCGATCGCATCGGGCCGACCGCAGTGCCGCGATCCTCGATCGTCGTCTCGGACGAGCCGCTGAGCGCCGAGACCAACTATCGCACCGAGTTTGTCGCGGTGCTAAGCAATCAGCCCCAGGGTGGCTTCATAACGCGTGAGCCTTCGACCGAATCCTTCGTTGCGAGCGACAACTTCCGGAACGACGACGGCGCCGGATTCTATTTTCAGCGCGGTTGGAGCCCCCAACCCGGCAATGCCCGTCGGTGGTGGGGCTGGGGCAGCCAGTACTATCGTTGAATGCAACCAGGCCCGGCAGTAAGACGCGGCAAACCGCGCGTGGTCCGCATGGTTAGCCAGGGCCATTCGCGCCCGATCCCACGTGGTACCGGGGCCACCCGATGTCCGTTTTGCTCCCAAAAGGAAGCATGCCACGCGTTGCAGCAGAATGCGCGACAGTGCGGCCCATAAAGTTCGGCGATATTGTTGCGGCCAGTTCGTCAGATCACTGCAGCGACAAAATAGAAATCTTGCCGCATGGTATTGTTTGCGAGTCGCGGACGTCCCGACAGATTTTGGCTGCGGCGGCTTCACCAGTCTAATTGTCCGCTGAGCTATCGTTCTGAAGGTGGCATCAGCCCGGCCTGCAAGATCACCGGTGCCGCCTCGGGCGATGCGAGGAAGCGGATCAGCGCGATAGCCGCCTCGGGCCGCTGGACCGTGCTGGTGAGCGCACCCGCGAAAGAAAACATTGGCTGGACCTCGGCTGGAATCGTGCCGACGAAAGTAATTCCAGGGACATGTATCAGTTCGCTGACCTGTTGGAAGCCGATCTCTGCTTCGCCACGCGCGACGACCGCGGCTACCGGCTCTCCGGATGGAGGTCCTCGTACCTTTCGACTCTTACTTGCGATCTGGTCTGCGATGCCGAGCTTGGGAAACAGTGTCTTCGAAAGGTAAGTACCGCTACCGCTGTCCGAGTACGCGATGGACTTTGCCGCGAGCAGCGTGCTCCGGAGTGTCTCGACGGTGCCGATATCGGGTTTTTCAGCCCCGGCGCGGACGACCATGCCGATCAGCGAGCGAGCGAGCTCGATCTTGCTGTCGGCGCGCACCAATCCCCGTCTGCCTAGCTCGTCGGCGCTTCCTCCATCGAGGATCACGACATCCGCAGCCTCGCCTCGCGCGAGTCGAGTGGGAATTGCCTCGGGAGAGTCACCCATCGATGGGCCGCGCGTCGTGACCAGATGGTGGCCGCTCGCGCGCTCGAAAGCCGGGCCCAGTTCAGAATAAACTGCATAAAAGCCGGCCGAGATCATGACATGTACATCCGCCGCAGATGCTGGCCCCACCATCAACAAAGCGGCCACGCCAAGCGTGGATAACCACTGAACAAACGACCTTGATTTCATAAGGCTCCCCCCTGCCAGGGCTCAGGCCAAACATCGTACCGTGTCAAACGCGCACGCTGGAAGGGGGCTGTCCTGAGACGGCCAATGTCCGCTTTTGGTCAAAGCGGACATTGAGAAACGTGTCCAGGTCATGTCTGCTTTACTCCCCAATAGCAGACATTCGTGATTGTCCGCTAAGGCTGCCAAAAGCGAACATGGCTATAAGGCGGGACTTCGCAATCTTCGTTATTGAAAACAAAAAACCCCGGGCTGCTGCCCGGGGTCCAGATTTTCAACGTCAGACTCAGACTTTTCATACGGCCTTGACGTCGATTTTCTTTGCGGGCTTTTGCGCTTCCGCCTTTTTCGGAAGCGTCACGGTCAGCACCCCTTTCTTGAAGCTGGCTTCGATTTTGTCCGCATCAACCGTCGTCGGCAATTCAAAGCTGCGTTCGAATGAGCCGAAATGACGCTCGTGCAAATAATAGTCTTTCTTCTTCTCCTCTTTTTCTTCCTGCTTTTCACCCTTTATGGTCAGACGACTCTCGGCCACTTTGACCTCAATATCCTTCTCGTCCATTCCGGGTAGTTCGGCAGTGATTTCAAAGGCCTTCTCACTCTCCGCGACATCGACTGCCGGCATGGTCCCTCGCATGAGGGCGCGCCGAAACAGTGGCTCTGCCTGGAAAAGTGAGTGTCTAAATGGCTGCCAAGACCCCAAGCCAAAATTATCGAACAAGCGATCGATTTCCTGGCGGAGGCTTTCAAGGGGCTGCCATGTCTCTGAAGTTGATACAGGCGCCAGCTTTTCATTTTTTACCGGTAACTTCGCTACACTTTGGGCCATAGCGACCTCCTACTCTATGAATAATTGTCGTAGCTATGTCGAACAGAGAAAATTGCATTGATGCAGATCAATATGGCGTGGGCGCGAGGTAACGCAGTTTCTCTGAAAACATTATCAATCACACTTCATTTGATCGACATCAAATGTACGGGAATAAAAACTATTATGGTCGTGATGTTAAAAAACATGGGCTGTGATGCAATGAAAATCGCTGCATTCAACTTGATGGTCGCGATGAGTGTGGGCCTCAGCCCTTGCGCATGGGCGGAAGATCTCGATCTTGGCCAGGTGGAATACCAGTCGAATTGCGCGGCGTGTCATGGCGTCGGTGCAAAAGGGGACGGGCCGGTCAGTAAAGAGCTAAAGGTACGTCCAACCGATCTAACGATGCTCGCCAAGAAAAATAACGGGGTATTTCCTTTCAACGCGGTGTACCGAACAATTGACGGGCGCGATCCAATTGCGAGCCACGGAACTCGTGAAATGCCGGTTTGGGGGTACCGTTTTGTGCCGTCCAAACATTTCGATTTGAAACTTTCCGACGACTACATCTACGCCCCGCCACTTTCTCCTGAAGCCGCGGTCCGAGCGCGAATTTTGGCAGTGATTGATTATCTCAATCGCATACAGGAAAAGTGAGTGCATTTGCGAGGAAAGCCCGACCACGGGAGCGGCATATGCGAAGAAGAGTCAAAAAAGAACGAAAACGAGCCAAGCCAGGCAGCCGACAAGGTGGTCGATTCTTCCATGTTGAGGTTCGACCGGCACGGGATTTTGTGAGTTTTCGTGTGCAAGATGTCGGCGGACCCGGCGGCGTCGAAAGACTCGCCGGGCGTCGCGCGACCGGAGCTTGGGCGACCCAGAAATGGTTGATCGAGAAAACGCACGCGCATGTCGAAAATGGCTTGCTCGTTGCTGATAGTGCTGAGGCGAGGAAAGTTCTGGCAAGTCTAAGTTCGGTACCTGTCCGCATCAGCGGCGACCGCTTCAAAGCAAAGCCACGGCGCAATATTCCTGAAGCCGAAAAGCCCACTCCGGCGATGCGCCGGGCGCAGCTACAGAACATTAAAAAGGCCCAGCTTTCCCGCAAGCGGGGACGCAGCAAGAGCGCTCGTTAGAGAATTTGACGAGGTGGGAAATAGCCATGCCGCACCCGAACAACTCACCGACGCCTTCTGGCTACACAAGCATCATGGTCCCTATGGACCTTGATCCAGGAACCGAGCGCAGAGTTAAATTGGCCGTGGACCTGGCTGACCGTTTTTCCAGCCGGCTGATCGGCGTTGCTTCGCAACCGATCACCGGCCCAATGTATTTTGAAACACCGGTGGAGGGCGTGGAAAGTTTCATCGAAATCGAGGAACGCCGCCTCAACGAGAGCAACCGCAAAGCAGAATCGGCATTTCGCGATATCGCCGGAAATCGCAATCGTATCGAGTGGCGCCCGGCACTGAAGCCTACCCTCGCCTATATTCTGGAGCAGGCCCGGGCAGCCGATCTGATCGTCGCGGCGCGGCCGCGACGCGATCAGAGCGCCTTTGATCCTATGATCGTCAATGGCGGAGACCTGGTAATGGGCGCCGGGAGGCCCGTCCTGTTCGTGCCCCCACGGGTCGATTATCTCCAGGCGAAGCGTATTATCGTCGGCTGGAAGGACAGCAGGGAAGCAAGACGCGCCGTCTGGGACGCTCTCCCCCTCCTGAAAGGCGCGCAAGAGGTTCTGGTAACCTCAGTCGGCAATGACGGTCACGCCGCGAAAGACGTCGCGAGCTATCTTGGCAGTCACGGCGTCGGAGCGTCCGCACTGAACCGGCACGAGTCCGCTGGCTCCGTCGGCGATGAGCTTGTCCGAATTGCCGAGCAGGAATTATCGGATCTCATTGTTTGCGGTGCGTACGGACACAGTCGTGCTGGCGAATGGATTTTCGGCGGAGTCACGCGCGATTTGCTTGATCACTCACCGGTCTGCTGCCTCATGGCGCATTGAAGCGACCGCGAGTCCCAACGATTAACGGGAGCGCCAAAAATTCAGTGATTTCAGATTGATGCAGATCAATTTGCGTAGGGCGCTGCGGCCTACGTTCCCCACGATAGAAAGGTGCGCCAGTGAGTGATCCAACCCTGACTTTCAGCGCTGCGGGTGGGCCCACGTTTGTTGCGGCCGGGGATTGGACCGCGGCTCATTCCGCCTTGCTTGAGCGTCTGATTCCGTCTGTTGCCAATATGACCCCACAGGCGCAAGCCGCGACCATTGACGTTTCGCGGATAGAGCAATTGGACACACTCGGGGCGTGGCTGCTGGAGCGCTTGACCCGCCAATATCGGACCGAACAACGCGAACGCGCGCTCATCGGAATTCCGGACCATTTCCGGAGCCTGCTCGAAAGGGTGCATGACCTCAATCGGAATCCATTCGTCCCTCGCTCCAAGCCCAATCGAATGATCGCTGCATTGGAAAGCGTCGGACAGGCAACATTCACCTTTAAGGACGACATCAATGCTTTCCTTCGGATGTTGGGCGCCATTGGCACAGCCCTGGCGGTTTGCCTGCGCCATCCACGTGCACTGCGTGCGACATCGGCCGTTTATCATCTGTACCGTGTCGGCTGGCAGGCTGTTCCAATTGTGCTGCTGATCACATTTTTGATCGGGGGCATCATCGCGCAGCAGGGGTTCTTTCACTTCCGCAAGTTTGGCGCCGACGCATACGTCGTCGACATGGTCGGAATACTGGTTTTGCGCGAGATCGGCGTGCTCATCGTCTCAATCATGGTCGCAGGGCGTTCCGGCAGCGCCTATACCGCCGAACTCGGATCAATGAAGATGCGTGAAGAGATCGACGCCCTGCGGACAATGGGTTTCGATTCTGTTGAAGTGTTGATTTTGCCACGCGTATTGGCGCTCATCTGCGCTCTCCCGATCCTCACATTTTTGGGCTCGATGGCTGCCCTCTACGGCGGCGGTCTGGTCGCATGGCTTTATGGCGGCATGAGCCCGTCGATTTTCATTGCCCGTCTCCGCGAAGCCATCTCGGTGACCCACTTTGAGGTCGGCATCATCAAGGCGCCGTTCATGGCACTTGTGATCGGAGTCGTCGCCTGCAGCGAAGGACTTCGCGTGAAAGGCAGCGCCGAATCCCTCGGCCTGCAAACAACGGCCTCCGTGGTGAAGTCAATTTTCCTGGTCATCGTTCTTGACGGCGTGTTCGCAATTTTTTTCGCCTCGATCGGGATGTAACCGGATGACCTCATCTCCGGACCAGCCAGCGATTTCGGTACGCGATCTTACGGTCGGATTCGGCAAGCAGGTCGTACTCGACCAGCTGTCGTTGGAGGTTCATCGTGGAGAAGTTATCGGTCTGGTCGGCGCGTCGGGCGGCGGCAAATCGGTGCTTCTGCGGACGATCATCGGGCTCATACCGAAATGGCGAGGTCAGATCGAGATCATGGGCATGGAGCTTGATAAAGCCACCTTGCCAGAAATCAGGACGATCGGGCGGCGTTGGGGTATTCTGTTCCAGCAGGGGGCGCTGTTCTCCTCACTCACAGTGCTTCAAAACGTGCAATTTCCGATGCGCGAAAATCTTATTGTTTCGCAACCACTGCTCGATGAATTGGCAACAGCCAAGCTGGAAATGGTCGGCCTAACACGCGAGGACGGCGACAAGTTTCCTTCGGAGCTATCCGGCGGCATGACCAAGCGAGCGGCGCTTGCCCGCGCGCTCGCGCTCGATCCGGAGATCGTATTTCTCGATGAGCCGACATCCGGTCTTGACCCGATCTCCGCAGGTGAGTTCGACGTACTGATCTCCACTTTGAGGCAGACATTCGGCTTAACGGTATTCATGGTCACACACGATCTCGACAGCCTTCATACCGTTTGCGATCGTGTCGCCGCTCTTGCTGACGGCAAGATCGTAGCGGTAGGTCCTATGCATGAGCTTCTCGCGTCCACTCATCCCTGGGTGCGATCATACTTTCACGGCGATCGCGCGCGAGTCCGCGCGAGCGTCGCACACTGAGGTTGACTGATGGAAACCCGGGCACCATACGCGTTAGTTGGTTTGTTCGTGCTCGCCATCATCGCAGCCGTATTTGGCTTTGTTTATTGGTTGCACAACAGCGGCGGATTGACTGAGCGAACGGTCTATCGCGTGCGCTTCGAGAACACGGTCTCCGGTCTGCTCAAGGGCGCGTCGGTCCTATTCAATGGCATACGCGTCGGCGAGGTAACGGATCTGCGGCTGGACGCCGATAATCCCCAGCTGGTGATAGCCACGATCGCGGTCGATGGCGGCACACCGGTTCGCGCCGACACGAAGGCTGGTCTCGACTTCCAGGGCCTCACCGGAGTGCCTGTCGTCACGTTGCAAGGTGGCAGCACCCCCCTGCCCCCCGCGCAAAAATCCTCGCAAGAACCGTACGTTCTCGTGGCCGATCCGGCGGCCGGACAGAGCATGACCAATGCCGCGCGCGACGCGCTCCGCCGGCTGGACGGCATACTGACGGACAATGCCGATGCCCTTCGAAGCACGATCAATAATCTCAACACTTTTTCGGGAGCATTGGCGCGCAATTCGGACCGGTTGGACGTCATCATCGGCGGACTTGAGCGGCTGGTGGGTGGCGGCTCGGCCAATGCAACCCAGGTTGTCTACGACCTGACGGCGCCGACGCAATTTCCCCATCTCGACAACAAGGCGCCGCGCGGGCAGCTGACGGTTCTCGAACCGGCCACGCTGATCATGCTCGACTCCCGGAAGATCCTCGTCCGACCGAGCGGAAGCGAAGATCCGTCATTCGCCAAAGCTCAATGGAGCGACAACGTGCCCAAGCTCCTTCAGGCCAAAATCATTCAGACATTCGAAAATGCAGGTTTATCGAAGAGCGTCTCCCGGCCGACGGACGCGGGCGCCCCAGACAAACAGCTTTCAATTGATGTCCGCAAATTTCAAATCTCGACATCTCCGGAACCGATGGCCGAAGTCGAGTTCGCTGCCAGAATTCTTTCCGATGGTGGCCGGATCGTCGAAGCCAAGGTGTTCCGGGCGGCCGTGCCGATCAGGGAAATGAATGCGTCTGCAGGAGCAGCGGCGCTTGACAAGGCTTTTGGCCAAAGTGTCACCGAACTGGTGGAGTGGGTGGCCGGCACCCTTTGAGAGGTCACGACAACAACGCGCTTTCTGCCTTCTGGCCAAAGAGGCCTTGGTTCAACAACTCCAGTGGAGACAATTTTGACGGCTAGTTCGCAGCATGGAACAAGCCAAGCGCGCACAATCGGCATAGCTTCCGCGATCTGGGCTGCATCAATCTTCCTTAGCCGTGTAATGGGATTAGTGCGCGAGCAGGTTATCGGCCGCACTCTGGGCGCTTCCCGCGAGGCCGATCTCTACTTCGCAAGCTTTACGCTGCCAGATTTTTTGAACTATTTGCTCGCGGCGGGAGCGCTTTCAATTGTCTTCATACCGATCTTCCTTGCGCACCTTCAACAAGGTGACCACAAACGCGGTTGGGAAGCCTTCAGTGTCACCGCAAACTTCATTCTTCTGGTCGGATGCATCGGGATCGCCTTGCTTATGGTATTTGCGAGACAATTGGTCGGGTTGGTCGCGCCCGGGTTCACAAGTCCGACTGACGTAGATACTTTAGTGCGACTCACTCGGATCATTCTGCCGGCACAATTTTTTCATGTGATAGGAGGCTTGCTGTCGGCAACGCTGCAGGCGCAGGACTTGCACGTTCTCCCGGCGATGGCACCGCTCGTGTATTCGGCCGGTATCATTGCCGGCGGCATGATTGGGAGCCACTATTCGGAATTGGGAGCCGATGGATTCGCGTGGGGCGTGTTGGTTGGATCAATTGTGGGACCATTCGGACTGCCGCTTTATGGGTGTCTTAGAGCCCGTATGCGCTGGTATCCGATCCTTTCATTTTGGCATCCAGACCTGAGGCGCTATCTCTGGCTGTCGGCGCCAATCATGATTGGCTTCTCTATCGTCGTCGTTGACGAGTGGATCGTAAAGAATCAGGCTTCGTTTCTTGGCGAAGGCGTGCTGTCATATCTGCAGTACGGACGTACGCTTATGAAAGTGCCGATCGGTGTGTTCGGCATGGCGGCCGGTGTCGCGGCATATCCATCGATCAGCCGCATGGTGGCGGCCGGCAATGTTGCCCAGGCTTATGGCTTGCTGTGCCGAATGGTTCGATTGATCCTGGTCGCCACTTTTGCTGCACAAGTGTGCATGACGCTGGCAGGTTTTGAAGCGGCGTATTTGATATGGGGCCTTTTTTCTAGCCGATTCAGCGTCGCGGATGCTGAGGCCACGGCGACGATTCTTACCTTTCTTTGTTTAGGCCTTAGCGGCTGGACCACACAGACTGTCATCAGCCGTGGGTTCTACGCCTTGGAGAGTACCTGGTTGCCAACGATCGTGGGGACGACGGTTGCATTCGCAATGGTGCCTTTCTACGTCGTGTTGCGTCAGCAATTGGATGCGATCGGCCTGGCGATCGCAAGCGCGGTGGCAATATTGATATACGTGTTCCTGCTTGGCTGGTTGCAATATCGCCGTTTCAAACGGGAGGCGGCAGCCCACGATACTTCTCTCAAAGACGTGCATGGCATGCTGGATGGAGCGCTGCGGTTGGCGGTGGCAGGGGCAGGCGCAATCGGTGTCGGTTTGTTAGCCCGTGCTCTGCTACTGCAATTCTTCCCTGGAATAACCCTCGCAGTAATTCTAATTCGCGCCACGGCTCTGTGCGTGCTTGGGGTCAGCATTTACATCGTTCTGGCCCGACTGCTTAACGTGCGCGAGTTAGCTGAAATTGAAGTCATACTGCTGCGCAGGTTCAAATTGCGTAAGATTTGATCGGAGCTGGGGTGTAACTATCCTGACGGGACGAATTTTCATGTACAAACACATTTTAATTCCGACCGACGGGTCCGAACTATCCAAAAGAGCTATCGAATACGGCGTTGCCCTGGCGAAGGAAATGAAAGCCAAGGTAACCGGGATTACGGCATCAATGCCGTATTACACGTTTACAACAGATCCTGAAATATTTCCGCAGGACTTATATCGAAGCAGCACAATCTCTTTCGCGAACAAGTGCCTTAATGATTTGAAAAGCGTCGCGATGAATTCAGGCGTGCCCTGCAATACGATCCACATGGAAGATATACAACCGTACCAGGCCATCATCGATGCCGCGAAACATGAGGGTTGTGATTTAATCGTGATGGCCTCACACGGGCGGCACGGAATGTCTGCCGTCGTTCTCGGGAGTGAAACCGTTAAGGTTCTGACCCACAGCACGGTTCCGGTTCTCGTCTATCGATAGATCTACGTCGTTTGTTGACCGCAGCCGTTCGCGTTACATGAGCGTTGAATCGTTTTAAGCGCCAAATCCACGAATTAGATAACCAGGAAAATGTGAGCTGCATGCCATTACATGGGTGATGGCATCGCGCTCATATTCGTCGCCCGATCGGTAATGATCGAAAAAGGCATTCAGGCGTGGCACTCGCTCATTCATCGCTTTCACAGCCTGGAGGCCAATCGATACGCCATAGTTGGTGAAGGCGAACTTCACATGACGAAGATTGGGCTCGCGACAAAAATAGCCGTCGTCGCACCACATCCGATCGAGCGTCGCGAGGCAACGCTGCTCCTGCATCACCGCCCAATCCTCCTTCGGAAAAAAATGGCTCAACCACAGCATCATGCCGAGGCCCAGATCTTGTGTGATAGTGAGATTCGCGACACTCGCGTCTATCAGCACCCGCATTTCGGCGATCTCACGGGCCAACGCATTCTCGTCGAGGCATCGGTACGAGACATAGCCATCGAACGCATCGAGCGCACCAAAACCGAAGCCGGGATAAGGAGCCGTCAAATCCTCCTTCATCTTCCAGACAACGCCCCTTCCCGGCACAACAAAAGCATCGTGAATCTGATGCACGAGATCGACACCCTTGGCTCGATACGTCGGCACGTGGCGCGCCAGGACAGAAAGCGCGTAAAGCCACATCGCGAGATAGTGGAAATATTGTCCATCGCGATCCGGCGCCTCTCCGATGCGAATGCCACGCCGGCGTCCAAGCACCCGGTCGACCTCTGACACCAGCCATTCAGCTTCGTCGAGGAAGCGCTGTTCGCGCAGTTCGGCATAGAGCGAAACCAGCAGCACGACACCGAACGCATCGGTCCAAGTATAGCGCAGCCCATTTGGCCATACGCGCTCCGCCCGCATCCAGTTCAGTCTGTCGAGAACAAAAGGAATGTCCCTGCATGCGGACATGGCGGCAATACTCACACGCCGAAGGGATAGGTATCCGGCAGTCCCGCCAGCTCGGTGGTATCGAACGGGGTGACCGCGCGTGTGTCATCGAACCAGATGTATTCGTCGAATTGTCTCGGCAGAACCGCCTGGAAATAGTGACTGGCGCGTTCGCTTTCCGGCCGGTAGATCACGCCGATCGCCCGCTCGAGCTGCGGCTTGCCCAAGCCCTGTGCGCCGGTCAGGTCGGAGCGGTTGCGCAAACCCAAGGTAAAGCGAGCCTGTCCAGTGGCGTGACACAATCGTTCATAGCTCTTCGCCAGTGCCGGCTGAACCTTCTTGATTTCCATCGGCCCGTCCCAGTCCGAAGCCGCTGCAACGGTTCCGCTATTGGTGCCGAAGCCAACCAGGTAGGCATCTTCGCCAAATTCCTGGCGACACAAGTGGCCGATATTATGCTCGCCGCGCGACGCCATTTCGGTCGCCGCTGAGTCGCCGACATGCGAATTGTGTGCCCACACGATCGCCTTGCTGCCATCCCCGTAGAACGTCAGCAGGTTTTTGAGCGTCGCGAACATGTGCTCGTCGCGCAAGTTCCAGGACGCGCGCGAGCCGTAATACATAACCCGATAATAACGCTCGGCGTTGGCGACGAGGCGGGCATTCTGCACCGCGTCAAAAAAGCGCTCGCCGTCACGTTTGGCGTAGGCAACGCGCTTTTCCAGCAGATCCTTGAGCGCACGTACCACATGCTGCTCGCAGGTGTGATAGGAGCCGATGAGTGCGGCGTGGCCATAGGCCGCCGGGTCGCCCTGCCACGGCGTCAGACAACCATAGCGCTCGCGCGCAACCTTGGCGGCACCCGGCTCGACGTGCTCGAGATAGTCCAGAACAGAGCGGATCGATACATAAAGGCTGTAGAGGTCGAGGCCGTGAAACGCCACCCGCGCCGTCGATTTGGCCGCGGCATTGTGTTCGCGGAGCCAGTTAATGAAATCACGCACCTCGTTGTTGCGCCACATCCAGGTCGGGAATCGCGCAAACGCGGTCCATTCGGAGGGAGAATATTCGAGATGTCGAACATAGTTGTCGACGCGCGCGGCATCCGGCCAATCACCCTCGATAGCGATAAAGCGGAACCCTTTGTTGGTGATTAGTTCGCGCGAGATACGCTCCCGCATCCGATAGAATTCCGAGGTGCCGTGGGTTGCTTCGCCGAGCAATACAATACGCGCGTCACCCACTCGTTCGAGCAGTGCGCCGAGATCAACCGTGTCAATCGAGCGGAACGGCTCAGCCGAATCGGCAATTCTCTGGACCAGTTTTTCATCGCTAGGCGGCACATGGCGCGCACGAGCCGGCTCCCGCTCTTCGGGTGCCCAACCTTCCTCGCCGAGCAAAGGAACAAATCGAACATCGGCAAGGTCTTCGCGGCGATAATCGCTCTGCGAAATCCGCGTCACCCGCACCAGTTCTTGGGCGCGCTGATCAGACCCGACCGGGATTACCAGTCGGCCACCAATTTTTAATTGGTTCTTTAGCGATTCGGGAATCGTCGGGCCGCCGGCTGCGACAATGATCGCATCAAACGGCGCATGCGCTGGCCAACCGCGTGTCCCATCGCCGTGCAGCACATGGACGTTGTCATAGCCGAGATCGGCCAACGTCACGGCGGCTTTTTCGGCCAGCGGACCATGTCGCTCAACAGTGTAAACGTTGGCCGCTATTTCAGAGAGTACCGCTGCCGCATAGCCCGACCCAGTACCGATTTCGAGGACTTTTTCGCCGCCGTGTAGGGCGAGGGCCTCGGTCATGAACGCAACGATATAGGGCTGAGAGATTGTCTGTCCTTCTTCGATCGGCAACGGCGTATCTTCATAGGCAAATTCACGGAGGTGCGAAGGCAGAAAGGATTCCCGCGGGACGCGACCCATGGCTTCCAGGACCAACTCGGACCGGACGCCGCGCGCGTAAATGGCCTTCTCGACCATCTCCTTGCGCAGTTTCTTAAAATCTATGCTGAAGGGATTTTTCATCGCATAGCCTAGCCGCCCTCGTGGCTATTAAATTAATCCTCGAGGTGATGGCCTGCTTGATTCAGGTCAAATATGCGATGGTCGATACCGCTTTAGATCCGCACCATCTGCCTCTGCGGCGTGTCTATCCTTCCTGAACGAATTAGTGTGATGGAACCAATACCGCCGCGCCCTGCAAACGGCCATGTCGGAGATCGTCCAATGCCTCGTTTGCCCGCTCAAGAGGGTAGCGGACCGTGTGAGTGACAACGCCGATTTCCGGCACCGCGCGGAAGAAATCCAGCCCGTCCTGGCGTGTCAGATTGGCCACCGAAACAAGCTGCCTTTCCTCCCAAAGAATCTCGTAGGGAAAGCTCGGGATGTCGCTCATGTGAATGCCGGCGCAAACAACCCGCCCACCCTTGCGGACCGCTCTCAGTGCGGCAGGGACAAGCGCCCCGACCGGCGCATAGATGATGGCTGCATCAAGTAGCTCCGGCGACGGCTCATCCGAGTTGCCGGCCCACACGGCGCCGAGGTCGCGCGCGAAAGCCTGCGCAGCTTCGTCACCCGGGCGGGTAAACGCGAATACCCGGCGCTCCTGCCAGCGGGCAATCTGAGCAACGATATGGGCGGCGGCTCCAAAGCCGAAGAGGCCGAGCTTTATGGCCGGCCCCGCGATCACAAGTGAGCGCCAACCGATGAGGCCGGCGCACAATAGAGGCGCCAGCGAAACATCGTCCCCCGGCATGTCGAGCGGAAATGCAAACCGTTCATCGGCTAATGCATGCGTTGCGTAGCCACCATTGCGCGTATAGCCCGTGAATTGCGGGCTGTCGCAAAGATTTTCGTGACCCGACCGGCAATAGGGGCAAACGCCACATGTATGGCCGAGCCAGGGAATTCCGACTCTCATCCCCAGTCGTATGTTGGTGACGCCGGTGCCAATCGCATCAACGCGGCCGACGATTTCGTGGCCCGGAATGATAGGCAATCCGGGATTGGGCAATTCGCCATCGACCACATGCAAATCGGTACGACACACTCCGCAGGCCGCCACGCTTACCCGTATTTCTCCAGGAGCTGGACTGGGGTCAGGCATTTCCCGGAGCAGCAGCTTGGCGCCTGGCTGAATCAGTACCATTGCCTGCAAGTTCAACCTCACTGATTCACTGAGCACTAATCTTGGTTTGACCGCAAATATGAGATTATGCCTGGCGGCGAAACACAACTAGCCAATGTGCGTGTTGGATGGTGGAATCAACCGGTCGACGCAACACGTCTGCGATACGCAAAGCTCGTGGCAGCACGGTTCCAATGAGAATGTCAATGATCTACCGAGAGACACTATTTTCCAAAAGGCGCCGACTTGTCGGGGTATTCGCGAGGTCATCTGAATAAAGCGGCGCGTCAGCAAAACAAGCGGCCACGTAATACCTTAGGAGCACCCAGCCGCTGGTGTTGCGTCGACCGGTTGACCCGCAGTCAAAGCAGACATTCAGTGATGTCCGCGTCACGTCCGCATTACCCCCGAAAAAGCGACACTGGACAGTGCGGCAATACGAATTCTATTCGGCCAAGGGCATGAGCAGCGGCGATTGATGCACGTGGTGCTGCGCATCGTCGCTCCGCAATGGCGGGTAAATGCGGTGCAGGTCGGCGGGGTCGATCTGCATTTCGCCGTTCTTGCCCTGAGCAACCGGAATCTTTCCGGCTTCGATCGCACGCAGGATCGCAGTTTTATTCCGGCCGACCGCCGCAGCGGCTGTTGCAAGGGTGTGCATGGGGTTTTACCTACCGTGGCAGTGATCGGATACGATGCAGCCGCCACTGTTAAAAAACGGTTTCCTGCTGGCTTTGGCGCGCTGGTTTCCGTTGCGGTTGACCTGAGTCAAAGCGTCACGGTCCCACATGGTGCAGACAAGGTACCTATTTTCGATGGAGTGGCCCATGTTGAAAAAACTCTCATCACTTCCACTTTTGGCTTCCATTATGTTCATCAGACCGATGCAGGCGATTGCACAGCAGGCCGCGCCGCAGCCGCCGCAAGATTATGTGCCACCGCACGGTTATTTTGCGCATGGCCCTTGGGACATGTGGCATTACGGCTATGGCTGGCACTTTTGGTGGATGTTCCCGCTATTGATTTTGTTTTTTCTTCTTATTTGCGGAGCGGTTGCTTACTTTGCTCACCGGTTAGGCTGCTACCGTGGAATGCATCATTGGGGCCCGCCATCGCATTCAATGAACAGGCCATGGGGCGATCCGGCGTACTCGGCGTTGCAAATCTTGAACGAACGTTTCGCACGTGGCGAAATTAATAAGGACGAGTTAGCAGAAAAAAGGGCTGCTATCCTCTCGGATAGATGAACCTAAAGCGCGTAAAAACAGATTGACTGGCAACGTCCGCTTTGGATGGTGGTTTCAACCGGTCGACGCAACACGTCCGCGATATGCAAAGCTCGCGGCAGCCAATGATCTACTGAGACACTATTTTCCGAAAGGCGCTGACTTGTCGGGGTAATTCGCGAGGTCATCCGAATAAAGCAGCGCGTCAGCAAAACAAGCGGTCACGTAAGCCCTTAGGAGCACCCAGCCGCTGGTGTTGCGTCGACCGGTTGAATCCACCATCAAAAGCGCACATTCGGCAGCGTCGCCTCGCCTCCGAATTATTGACCGGCGAGGCCTGCCTGCGGTGGGGTCGGTACCGCGGTTGTTAATTGA
>DATIWJ010000082.1:0-7166 GCA_035519415.1 Pseudolabrys sp. | reverse complement strand
AATATCAGCGCATACTCACACGGCGTTATGGGATACCGGACGCCGAACATCGATCGCATTGGACGCGAAGGTATGATGTTTACAGATTACTATGCGGAGCAGAGCTGTACCGCCGGACGTTCCTCGTTCATCACAGGACAGGCGACCTTGCGCACCGGCCTTTCAAAAGTTGGCCTGCCAGCGGCGACGCTTGGTTTGCAGTTTGAGGACATTACGATCGCTGAAGCTCTTAAGCCGCTGGGCTATGCAACCGGGCAATTCGGCAAGAACCATCTTGGGGATCGTAATGAGTTCCTGCCAACGGTACATGGCTTCGACGAATTCTTCGGTAATCTCTATCATCTCAACGCCGAAGAAGAGCCCGAACATCCGGACTATCCGAAGGATCCTCGATTTCGGGAGCGGTACGGGCCGCGTGGTGTGCTGAAGTGCAAAGCCACAGACCGCGACGACCCAACCATTGATCCGCGGTTTGGGAAAGTCGGGAAGCAGACCATCGAGGACACGGGTCCGCTCACCAAGAAACGGATGGAAACGATAGACGACGAAACGACCGACGCCGCGATCGATTTCATCAAAAGGCAAACGCAGGCTAACAAACCGTTTTTCTGCTGGATGAATACAACGCGCATGCACGCATTTACGCATGTGCGCGCCTCAATGCGGGGCCAAAGCGGTATGCCCGATAATGAGTATGGCGACGGCATGCTCGAGCACGATGGCGATGTCGGGAAACTGCTTAAGGCGCTCGACGATCTCAACATCTCCAACAATACAATCGTTGTCTACACCACCGACAACGGCCCGCACATGAACTCGTGGCCTGATGCGGCCATGACCCCATTTCGGAACGAGAAAAATTCAAACTGGGAAGGCGCTTTCAGGGTGCCCGCTATGGTGCGATGGCCGGGCCGCATCCGGGCGGGTAGCATCTCGAATGAGATGATCTCCGGCCTGGACTGGTTTCCAACGTTGATCGCTGCCGCTGGCGACACCGCCGTTAAGGACAGGCTCCTACAAGGCTGGCAAACTGGTGGACGCACCTACAAGGTTCACCTCGATGGCTACAATCAGCTTCCCTATTTGACTGGCCAGCAAGACAAGTCGGCACGCAGGGAGTTCTTTTATTTTAACGACGATGGCCAGCTCGTGGCGCTGCGCGTGGACAACTGGAAGATTGTTTTCTGCGAGCAAAGGGCCGAAGGAACGCTGGCGGTCTGGCGCGAGCCATTCGTCTGTACGCGGGCTCCAACCATGTTCAATTTGCGTATGGATCCCTATGAACGCGCTGAAATTACCTCAAACACGTATAATGACTATTTGCTGCGCCGAAGTTTTCTCGTCGTGCCGGCGCAAGGTATCGTAGGGCAGTTCATTGCCACGTTCAGAGAATTTCCTCCGCGGCAGAGGCCTTCTAGCTTCAGCGTCGATCAGATCATGGAGCAGATGTTGCAGAAGCCGCAAGGTGGCTGACGTAGCTCACTTCTATTGCAACGTGTCGGCTATTGGCGCCTAGCCGACACGTTGCATTGTGCCTGCAAGGCTGCGGCGCGGAAATCGGGAGGGCGCGCATGATCGATATCTTTGCCTGGATTGTTCTTCTGATCCTGGTCGCGAGTGCGATCGCGATTTTCTTCATCGCCGGTTCACTGCCCGGGCATATCGCCAGGAGCCGTAATCATCCCTGGGCGCAGGCCGTGACGGTCGCCGGCTGGGTGACGCTGATCTGCGGCTTTGCCTTATGGCCGGTTGCGCTGATCTGGGCCTATGTCGACATTCCGGCGGCGCGTAAGCAGGAGGCGCCGCGGTGATTGTCGCCATTCTCAATGTTTACCTGGTTATCCTCTTCATTTTGGTGAAGATGAAGATCGTTCCGTTCAACCTGTTCTGGAAGTGCTCTCCCCTCATCGTCCTTCTGCTGCTCATGTTCGGCCTCTTCATCCCCATGGGATGGGGTGCGCCGCAAGGCCCTGCGCTGGTCGTCCGCAATTCGGTGTCGATCGTGCCGAATGTCGCCGGAGAGGTGACCGATGTTCCGGTCGAGGCCAACAAGCCGCTCAAGGCCGGCGATGTCCTGTTCAAGATCGACCCCGTCCCCTATCAGGCGCAGGTCGATACAGTCGCCGCGCAGCTCAAGTTCGAGGAGTTGCGGCTCTCCCAGATGAAACAGCTGCAGTCGACCGAGGCCGGACGCGCCTTTGATGTCGAACAGCGCCAGGCCGATGTCGACAAGCTCAAGGGGCAGCTTGTGGGAGCAAAGTATAACCTCGACCAGACGGTCGTGCGTGCTCCCTCCGACGGTTATGTGACCAATCTCGGGCTGCTGAAGGGAGCGCGTGTTGCCAATTTGCCGTTGTCACCCGTCATGGCGTTCATCGACACGTCGGAAACGGTTGTTGGCGTGCAAATCCAGCAGATCTACACGCGCTATATCGCGGCGGGCCAGGAGGTCGAGGTCACGTTCAAATTTCTCCCTGGCCAGGTTTTTGCCGGAAAAGTTGTTTCGGTACTGGAGTCGACGGCAACCGGCCAGGTTGTTGTTACTGGTGCGGCGGTAACCCCCAGGCAGGTCGTCGCGTTGCCGTTCGTCGTGCGAGTAAAGCTCGATGACAGCAAGCTCGCTGCCAGTCTGCCCGCGGGGACCGTCGGCGCAGCGGCAATCTACACGCCCCACATCAAGCCGGCCCACATCATCCGCAAGGTGATCCTCAGGCAAATCGCGATTCTGAATTACGTAAATCCGTTTTGACAGGTAAGCTATCCTGAAGGGTGCCGCCAAAAACGTCGGAATGATGCCATGAAAAATGCTCGAGATGTTTGCGTGGATATTTCCGCGGCCTTGCTGCTTGCGATTGCCGCCTCAGGTGCATTTGCACAGACGCCGGCCGCGCCTTCCGTTCCGGTCACTGCCGATAATTTCATCCGCGCCGAAAGCGACCTTTATTTTAACCGCATCGTCAAAAACGGTGGTTTCGGGAAATTTGAACATACACGTGAGCCGGCACCGCTCGACAAGCAGACTGTCATCCGCCTCAATCGCGACACGCTTTATTCATCCGCGGTGTTCGATCTCGATGCCGGGCCAGTGAAGATCACGCTGCCCAACCCGGGCAAACGGTTCATGTCAATGCTTGTCATCAATGAGGACCACTATATCTACGAGGTCGATTACGGCGCCGGCAATTATAACTTTACCAAATCGGAGGTCGGCACTCGCTACGTGCTGCTGGGTTTGCGCACATTCGCCGATCCGGCCAATCCGCAAGACCTCAAAGAGGCGCACGCATTGCAGGATGCCGTGACGGTCAAGCAGCGCGCTCCGGGCCGTTTTGAGATACCCAACTGGGATCCGGCCAGTCAGGACAAGATGCGCGATGCGCTTCTGGTGTTGGGGGCGTCACTCCCCGATCTCAGGAAGGCGTTCGGAAGCAGGTTTCAGGTGGACCCGATCCGCCACCTGATCGGCACGGCCAGCGCATGGGGCGGGAACCCCGACAAAGACGCGATCTATCTCAACCTAACTCCGGCCAAGAACGACGGTACCAAAATCTACAAGCTTAACGTTCCGGCGAAAGTCCCGGTGAACGCGTTCTGGTCGGTGACCGTCTATGGCGCCGACGGCTTTTTCAAAAAAAACCAGTACAACGCCTACTCCCTCAACGCTATCACTGCAAAAAAGAACCCGGATGGCTCTGTTGCCATCCAGTTTGGCGGCTGCGATGGCAAGATCGTCAATTGCCTGCCGACCACGCCGGGGTGGAACTACATGGTGCGGCTCTATCGCCCGCGCGATGAAATCCTCAACAACAAGTGGAAATTTCCCGAGGCGCAGGCCGTGAATTGAGTATACTTCCGCCGCGCAGAAGGGGTGCGCCGGCATGAAGAAATACATCGTTGCGGCACTTGCCGTTATTTGCGCTGGAGTCGCGGCAAGCGCGCAACCCTTCCGGCTGGCCGACAGGGATATCGTTGAAGCCTACGAATACATGCTCGGGCGTCTGTTGGTGCTGCGGCAGGAGAATCTTGATTTCAAGGAGGGCTTTAAGTGGAACGAAATCATCCACCGCGAACCCGGCGGCGTTACCTGGGCCAATCCGAACCTCGATGTGGTCTATAGCGAGGCATGGATAGGCCTCGACGAAAAAAGTTGCACGCTGATCGAGCTGCCGGAGATCAAGGGCCGTTATTACACTGTTCAGGCGCTCAATGGGTGGGGCGAAGTGACCGCCAACATCAACGAGCGCAATTATCCAAAGCATCCTTTCGGCAAGTTTGCGCTGTGTCTCAAGGACGCCAAGGTCGTGCTGCCGAAAGGCACGCAACGGGTCAATTTGCCGAGCGCGAAATCACGAATCCTGATGCGGATCGAGCTTGGCGCGCATCCCGAGAATGCAATCGCTCTGCAAAAAAAGACAACAATGAAGGCCTTGGGCAAACCGGTCATCGACGAGCCGGTAGTGAGGCCGGACTTCCCAAATGACAAATTGCCGGGCGTCGAGGCTTTCGACAAGACAGAGGCGATTCTGGCGAGCGAACGCGATCTCAACGTCGGCATGATCGCGGTTCAGGAACAGGCGCGCGCAACGGCAAAAGCCGCCGCCGATCCGGCGCAGCGCGCGCGCATTGACGAGGTGATCCGCAAGCAGGCGATCCCCCTGTTCCTCGGTGAAATCCCGAAAATGGGAAAGCTCGTGAACGGGTGGATTCGTCCGCGCCTCATCGGCAACTACCGCTCGGATTATGTGATGCGGAGCATCGCCAATTACACCGGCATCTGGGCGAACAACAGCAAAGAGGTCGTCTATTTCTCAGCGCAGGGTCTCGATGGCAGCCAAACCTTCACCCAGACCTATCCCAAGGACGCCTTGCCCCCCAGCAAAACGCGCTACTTCTGGTCGGTGATCGTGGTTGACGGAGTTGATTTCAAGGTCATCCCAAATTCACTCAACCGGTATCTGCTGAACAAGCAATCACCGTTGACGGTGAGCGACGATGGTTCACTCACGCTGGTTTTCGCGCCCAAGCAGCCCGAGGGTATTCCGGAATCGAACTGGCTGCCGACCCCGAACGGAAAGAAATACAACCTGACTTATCGGTTCTACGGGCCATCGAAAGACGTGGCCGACGGGGCTTACTATCCCCCGCCGCTTGTGCGTATCAGCGAAACACAGGCCGAGAAGTTCATCCGCAGCCTGAAGAAGGCGACGACGAAAAAGAAAGAGTAATGCTTCTCCGGCCTATCAATACGCGAAATGGGTAAAATCATAGATCCGGTCGAGGCCAAAAACGAACACCAGGAACGCCGCCGCCGCAAGGATCAGGACAACGGCGCCGACATAATGCGCCCGCGCGAACTCGTTCTGCTTCGATTCGATGCTCTTGCGAAGGTCGCGAAAATCTCTGTTCGACATTGGGCCACCTTTCCACCTTTCTGCCCAGCCGATAGCTAGACCCCGCGACAATCGGCAACCAACGAAATTTTATGATGGTCTTATCTCGCCGATTGATGAACAGCCGCAAAGCGGCGCTATTGCCGTTCGCCGGCGCGGTTCGTAGAAAGCTGGCATGAATCAGTTTCTCGATTCGCTAGCGACGCCTGCGCGCAGGATCCTGGCGATCATAGCCGTGGGGATAGTCTTGGCTTCTGCTCAGGCGGCCGTTGCCGCTCCCATGCGGTGCAGCGGCGAGCAGACCATCTGCATCAGCAGCTGCAAGAAAAACCCCGATCGCTCGACGCTGTCGATTTGCATCACCAACTGCGGCGTGCGCCAATCGGCGTGCATGAAAAACGGCTGCTGGGACAGCGGCATCCAGAAATATTGCGGCCTCTTGAAACAATAGAGAGCGCAAAAAGCCACGGCTTTTCCGGCTGAAACTGGGTCGTCACCGCACAGTGGGATCCCGCCCCGAAACGGCCGGCGATCTTTACGAATTGCTAAACCCGCATCGCGTACACTCTAAACGAACATTAACTACCCCGGCCTGCCATTTCCGTGGCCAACCAGAACGGTTCACCAGGGTCTATGGGCGCTCCCCTCGAACTTATTCACGAGCTCGACAACTCGATCGCGCACAGCACGGACCAACGGCGGTCGGCCATGCTGCGGCACCTCACCGATCTGTTTCTGGTCGGCTCCGACCAATACTCAGAGGAAGAGATCGACCTGATCGATGATGTTTTTGTGCGGCTGGTCGGCACCATTGAGCAGTCTTCCCGCGCGTTGCTCGCGATCCGGCTCGGGCCCGTGCCGGTCGCCCCACCCAAGATCCTGCGCGCGCTCGCCTGCGATGATGCCATCGAGGTTGCCTCGCCTGTTCTCACCCAGGCCGCGCGGCTGGACATCGCCACACTGATCGAATGTGCGCGCGTCAAAAACCAGGAGCATCTGCTTGCCATTTCGCGTCGGAGGACGTTACCGGAGGAACTCACCGACGTGCTGGTCGAGCGCGGAGATCAGCAGGTCGTGCTGAGCACGGCAAAAAACGCTGGCGCCAGGTTTTCCGGCAAAGGTTTTGAGATCCTTGTCTACCGTTCGCGCGGCGACGATGCGCTGACCTCGTGCGTGGGGCTGCGTTCCGATCTGCCTCCGCAACTCTTTGAGCAGCTGCTCACGGCGGCGTCAGAGAAGGTCCGCAGCACCCTTGTAGCCGAACGTGAATATGCCAAGGCCGAGATTGAGCGGGTGGTTGGCGAGGTCACCGACCGAATCCAGGTGGAAGCGGCAACGAAACCGTTGAGTTACGCAACAGCGCAGATTCTTGTGGAATCGATGCATCAGGCCGGTGTGCTGACCCCGGGCAAGTTGCAGGAATTTGCTTGCGCAGGCCGTTTCGAGGAGATGGTCGCGGCGATGTCGCTGATGTCAGGCATACCGACCGCGACAATCGAGCAGAATATGCGCGACACCCGTGCGGAATCGCTGCTGGTGATGGCCAAGGCCATCGGGCTTTCGTGGGAAACCACGCGCAGCATCATGATGCTTGCGGCCAAACGCTACCGCCGCTCGGCGAATGGGGTCGACCAAGCGATGGCCGCGTTCCATCGTCTCAAGCAGTCGACGGCACAGCAAATTCTCGATTTCCATCGTATGCCGTCAACGCCCGTGCGCGCTGCGCGCAAGCATTAGGTTTTCCGGAAAATCATCAACACGTGATGTTGAGAAGCG
>DATIWJ010000081.1:0-72373 GCA_035519415.1 Pseudolabrys sp. | reverse complement strand
TCCCCCAATTCAGCTCATTCGTGGGTTTTGAAACGGTGAGATCATTTGTTAGCCAACGAATAAGTACCAGACTGTGGCAAACGCCCTATCCCACTACCGTAACTGGGTTTTTTATGGCTTTTTATGTCATTTTGTTTGAATGGTGTTGCTCAATAGCAACGCAAACGGAAGATAATGATACCGCTTCCCATTGGCGATTCTCTCGAAAAGCCGCTGATGCGTCGCCGCAAGGAAATCATTCACGGTTCTGTTGTTGACGGAGATCCTGCCCGTGCACATCGGGGCTGACGCAGATGGCACGATACGCGGTCGCCGCCACTGAATCCGGATTGCCATCGTCGACGTACGCCCGATCCTCCTTCACGAGATATAAAAACGATTTCTCTCCCGTTTCTTCACCAGACGTTTTTTTCACTTTAACGTGGCCGCATACGGTATCGATAGGTTCGCCAAGCGTATCTTTTCTGATGGCCCTTTTCATGTCGCCAAACTCGGCGGATGCCGGATTCTCCAATTTGGCGGCGGTTGTGATCTTCGCTTTTTTCAGAATGGGATCGGACGTCTCAGCAGGCGCAATCTCGGGCGTCGACGTGATCGGATGGGGCGTATCTTTTTCGACGAGACCGACCTGGTTGCCTGGATGAGCAGATGTTGATCCTGGCGTCTTCCCAGGTGTCACAAACTTCACTTTGGCGGAGTTGGGCCTGAATGACGCTGGCCTTGATTCAATCGGCGCGCTGGCAGAGGTTTTGTAGATACAGCCTTTCGAGACACACCCTTTCGATATCGCCTGCGGTGCAATCGGGCAGCAGCCAATCAAGGTCGCAGCCAGAGTGCCGATGAGCAACGTTCTCACACAACTACCTCCTGGGGGGCGGAATCGCGCTCTCGTTTCCTGGGTGTCGATGTCCGGAATCGCCACAACAGATGTAAATGAACAAAGATGCATGCCGTGGCAATTTGATACCGTCGAGGAGCCACACATTGTTGGCTACCTCCGTGGCCACGGTCCGACTGAAATGAGAACTTAGCGGACCGGCACTGTGATCATTCGTGGACGATTTGAAGACGCGCGCGTTCGATCACAACCGGCTACCTCAAGCAGCAAAAATTTTTTTCGCGTGCAATAATCTCAATCTTGCCGCGAACACGCCTTTGCAAGCGCGCCGGACATCACGTCACGCATTCTATCACTTCGTCCACGGCGGAGAAGCGTGCCCGCCGGAATAGTGAAGCCGAATGACTTGGCGGCTGTCGAAATTATGATTGAGTTGAAATCAGCAGCGCACGTAGTGGCGACGATGATGCCGCCAATAATAGCACCAGCCCGGCCTCGTAACGTCGGCGATAATCGCACCAGCAGCAGCACCAATCAGTCCGCCTGCGACTGCGGCGCCCGCCGTGCCGCCAGCCAGACCGCCGATGAGCGCGCCGCTGCCACCGCCGATCAAAGCGCCACCCAGAACCCGATCTTGCCGGCTGTTCGCACACCCGGTGAGCGTTAATGCCATCACTACCGCGACCAAGGTGGTGCGCATCCGTTTCTCCATTCGGTGTGAACGACGCTTGCCTGCAGGAATAACGTAATCTGATCCCGCCTGGAGGCAGAGACATACCGTTACTACCTGGATGCACACGACTCTTGTTCGTCGTGGCAATCCGGTCACAAAAACCAAATTGGGTGCGGCTGGTCGTGAGTGGACGTCACGTTCGTCAATAACTAATCCGGCCGTGACTTTCACTGATCGCCGCCAGGCCTGCCGCTGATATCCCGCAAGATCTGAAAGCGGATGTTTGGGTCGGGATCGGAGCCAAGATAAACGTTACCGAAGTAAAGGGGCGGACCGGCAACAAGTTTGTAACCCCGGTAACGCACGCGTGTGGAAGCTGACGTCGACGAGTCCGTGACTTTTTTGTGCTTGCGCGTCTTCGCAGCATCGGCCGGTGACGCGAGAGCAAAAACAGCGATCACAACGGTGGCAAGGACCTTGAACGGACGTGGTGAATGGCGCAATCCTTTATGACGCTCCGCCCTCTGCACTAACAATTTCCTCGGTCGGTGTTGGCAATAACGCCGGACAATCTGTCAGCATTCCTGCCAGACCGGGCTAATTTGGCCAAAAGAATGCCACTCGCTTGCTGCCCTCCCGCCTTCCTCTTGTCACACCATGATGGCCTGTTTTGGCGGCCGCGGCAGAAGCCCCGGTTGCTCTCTCAACGTGGTTGAAGTCGGAGCGCCAATGGATTCATCGCAGGGCCTTCTCAGCGATCGACGCTGTAAAACCGATATCGCCTCCCTCGTGCCGGAGCCGACAGCCGTGAAGAGTTGGCCCGCCGGATCAACGCGCGATCCGGAGGGCGAAATGTCGCCTCGACTTGTCGATGTTACAGCTGAGGAAACCTGCCCGACCAATGCCGCCCAAATGCCCATACAAGATGAGGCACCAACGCCCGTTTCTCTGACTGCTAAAGCGCCGTCGACAACAGCTTTTGCGCTAATGAGTCAGCTTGAGGCTCTTGCCGACGATTTGGCCGCCAAGGGACGTGCCTCACCCGATCAGCCCATTGAGAATGTTCACGAAGGTCCTAGCTCTTCTCCTGGATCGCAGGTCACGGAGCCGTCAATCCACGTGACACCTCGGCCCACTGGCTTTGAAAATGATCTTTTCGCGAACGACAGGCCGTCGGTTGGCCGGCGAGCCGCTGTCACACTGGCCGGTTTTCTTGTTGTGGTCCTGATCGGTGTCGCAGGCTCGCTCGCCTGGCAGTCTCATCGTATTTCGCCCGCCGTATCGTCCAATGACATCGATGCCGCCGCCGAACAACCGCGCTCCGCTCCTGCCGCTCAGGTGCCCACATCAAGCGCGGCAATTCCGCAATCAGTGGCTATTCCGCAAGCCGCACTCACGCCTGGCGCAACTGCAACATCTCCTGAACTGCTGAAGCAGCTTGAAGCGATGGCGCAAGACCTCGCTTCCGTGCGACGCGGCGTTGAGCAACTCACTGCCAAGCAAGAGCAGCTTGCCGCCGCACAACAACGGCTCGAGCAGTTGGCTGCCAAGCGGGACCAAACGGCGCAAAATATCGCCAAACCGCAACCGCGCGAGCACAGCATCCGGCAAAAGATGCCGCCTCCACCGCAATCCCGGGCAGCTCTTGTCCCGCCACGTGTATCGCCCGAACCCGCGCCGCAACTATCGTCTGCGCCGGTGCCTCGATCTGAAACCCATCCGCTGCCACCTTTGCCCGTTCCTCCATAAGGCTGCGCTTGATTGGTGCAGCGGCCCTCACCGCATGCGCGGACACTCGAGAATAAAAAAGTCGAGGACCAGCATGACTGCTTGTCCTCGACAATATCATTGTTGTCGGCTCAGGTGTTGCCGGTGGGCAGGACGACAAACCGTGTCGCATCACCCGACTTGATCCGCATCAGAACGTTGTTTTTGTTTGCGGTGCGTGCCTCGGTGAGTGCTTTTTTCACGTCGGCTGGAGTCGAAACAACCGAGCCCGCCACGTCGAGGATCACATCGCCAGCCTTCATGCCATGTTCAGCGGCCGGTCCGTCCGGCCTGACTTCGGCGACGACGACGCCTGCGGAACCAGCCCCGGCCACGCTCGATGCCGGCGCCAAGGTTAAGCCGAGCGGCGCCTTGTCGGCTTTCTTCTGCTCGGCCGGACCAGCCTGTGCCTGGCGCTCTTTAGGCAACTCGCCGAGCGTCACAGACACCGACTGTTCCTTACCCTTGCGAATGACGGCGAGCTTGACGGTCGAATGCGGCGCCATCGATCCGATTGCACGCGCGAGCTCGTGCGCGTCTTTCAGTGGCTGGCCATTGACGCCGGTAATGACGTCACCAGAGGCTATGCTTGCCTTGGCAGCCGGGCTGTTGGCCTGCACGTCAGCGATGAGCGCACCTTCCGGCTTCTTCAGGCCGAGCGCCTCGGTCATCTCTTCAGTGACCGGCTGAATCTGAACGCCAATCCATCCGCGAGTGACCATACCTTTGTCGCGAAGCTGGGCGACGACGGTCTTCACCGTCTCGGCAGGAATTGCAAAAGCGATGCCGACCGACCCGCCCGACGGAGAGAAGATCGCGGTATTCACGCCAATCACACTGCCGTTCACATCAAAGCTCGGGCCACCCGAATTGCCGCGATTGACCGGCGCATCGATCTGAATGAAATCGTCGTAGGGGCCTGCGCCGATGTCACGGCCGCGTGCCGAGACGATTCCTGCGGTGACCGAGCCGTCAAGGCCAAAGGGATTCCCCACGGCAACAACCCAGTCGCCGACTCGCGGCGCTTGCTCAGCCAGCTTCACGAAAGGAAAGTCACTGCGGCCTTCGACCTTGATGAGCGCGAGATCAGTCTTCGGATCCGCGCCGATCACTTTGGCCGTATAGGTTTTGCCGCTATCGGTTTTGACTTCGACCTCCTCGGCCCTTTCGACGACGTGGTTGTTCGTGATCGCGTAGCCGTCGGCCGTAATGAAGAAACCCGAGCCTTGGCCCATGGCGAAGTTGCGTTTCGGCTGCGACGGCTTCTCACCGCGTGGCAGGCCAAAATCACGGAAAAAGCGATCCTCGGGGAAGCCTGGCTCGATGCCCGGCGCGCTGCGGTCAGCGTCGGAACCCATCGTTTCAGGGCTTTCGTGCATTTTGACGCGCACGGAGATGACCGCGGGCTTCACCTTTTCGACAAGATCGCCGAAGCCGACGGGACGTTGTACGGTTTCTGCAGTCGCAGTGCTGATGGTGGGAGGCATCCCGCGATTTTGAGCGTCTGTGCCGATGATGAGCGCGGTCGCACCGAGGCCGGTGACTGTCGCGAGCAGGACAAGACGGCGTGCGGACAAAATTGCGCGCCGAGGCGGATGTGTGGACGTAAGCATTTCTGACTCTCCATGAACAAATTGCTGGCGCCACCGGCGCCGCGCCGGACGTCTAAATGGAAAGTTTCGGATTACGCCGACGTTTCGAAGGAATTAATGTTTGGTAATCGGCCGGATAGGTCAGGATTCTTTCGTCCACTCACGCCAATGTGTCGGACGCAAATCAACCCACCTGTTCATTCCAACTTTTATCCATCCGCCAAGAACACGCCGGCAAGGAAAAATCGTTGTGTGAACGCCGCTTTCGTCGATCACCGCCAACTCGAGGTCGCGGTCAAATGGCGCGGTAGAAATCGGAAGCCACATGAGACTCTCACAAAAAGACGTTGCAATACGCTCGACGTGATGAATGCCATGGATTGTGCAGGCACCAGCCGCAGCGGCGGGCGTCTCAATGGATAGATCCGCATTACATGGACGTTTCGACGAAATTAATGTTTGGTAATTGGAATAGGTCGGTGGCGGACGTCTTTCGTTGGCCCGCTTCGAATTCTACTCGTCCGGAAATGATATCGGATCTGGCGGCGGCGCGTCGCAAAAACACGGGTTTCGGATTTATTCGCGCAACGGACGGATCGATCTTGTGGCAAAGCCGTACGAGGTTTATCTAACAAGCACCATAGGCGCAGTTGCGTCCCACATCTCATCTTAGATGCCAATATTGATTTCACTTTAGCGGCCCGATGTCCACGGAAAGACACCCATGCGTATCTTCATATTCAAGTCGGACGCCAACCCCGAATTGCGGGCATTTTCAGACGACCAAGGCGGCCATAAACTGCCGGCGCAATTCCGGCCCTGGCACGCGGTTGGCGTCATCCGCCCGGAATCGGTGCCTCCTCACAATCTAAACCGAGAGGTGATCGAGGCCTCAATCGCCAGCGACGGCTTCCAATTGTGGCGCATGAAGAAGTCAACTGGCTAACGCCGTCGCACGTAGCGCCCGAAGCTCGGGACAAATCTTCGTAGCGATTCCAACCCGCACCGGAAAACGGGCCCGGATGCAAGATCGAGCACACCTCGTTGCACGGCCACACCACGTCCGCTTCCCCTGAAATGGAACATTCACGCGCAAGTTCACGATAGTGAACACTTTGACGTGACTTCAATTCTGCGCTGTCGGGATTTCGCTATAATGGTTTGAGTAGTGGGGCGACAACGGAGATGCATCGATGTCAAAGCTCGTGAAATTTTTCGCAGCCGCCATGTTGATCGTCAGCGTCGTCGCCTTTGCGCCCGCCAGCGCCGAAGCGCGCTGGGGCGGCGGATGGCATGGAGGCGGCTGGCATGGAGGCGGCTGGCATGGAGGCTGGGGTGGCGGAGGCTGGCGCGGCGGATGGGGCGGCTGGCGTGGCGGCGGATGGGGTTGGGGTCCGGCTTTTGCCGTAGGCTTCGCCCCGGCATTTGCCTGGGGTGTCGGACCCGGCTGGGGTTGGGGCCCCGGCTGGGGGAACCCCTACTGGTACGCGGCCGGTCCGAACTGCGGCTGGGTACGCGTCCGCGTCTGGCGTTACGGTGGCTGGGTGCTGCGTCCGGTTTGGCGCTGCTGGTGATCAGCCAACAGTGCAATGCCCGCTTTGTTCAAAAGCAGACATGGCGATGTGAATTCGCGACGTCTGCCTTGCTCTCCAACGGCGGACGTTGGCTGGCTTAATTTTTCCGCTACCCAGTGCCAAAATCGGTGCAGCTTGGCCTGGGTCGCAAATGTCTTATTGTCGGCGTCTTGCGAAAACGCAGCGAATCGATTGAACGCGGAACGATCACCGGATTGAAAGCCAGCACTTGGGAGCAGATGTGTAGCTGAATTAGCAGGAACGGCTAACAATTGGCGCGTTCATGGGACGCAAGTCATTAAACATATTCTATGCGGCTTTCCTGTTGGGCTCCGGTGGCGGGTGTGCCTCAACATTTTCACCGTCAAGCGAGCCGCCACAAGGGCCAACGCCGAACTATCGCGCCATCATCGCAAAAAGTTTGATCGCAAAGTCAGAATTTTATGACCGCAGCAGCTCGACAAATATCTACGGCCTTCTCAATCCGAACCAGGTTTTTTATTTCAGGGATCGAGGGGGAATCTTTCAGGCAGATAAGAAGATCGATCACGTCGAGATTTCAGACACGATCACGATGGTGCAAACAAATCTTTACGGCTGGGCGTGGAAGGCTTGTATTCGTCTGAATCTGAATAGTTTACCCGCTACCTATGCAGTGTTTATATCTGATGGAGTTGTAGTGGACGCGCGCGCGGCCATCCTGACCGATAACTGCGGAAACGGTAATTATGCGCCCCTGGACATAAAAGACGAGCGAAGTGTTCCGGTACAACGGGCCGCCCGCAAGATTGGTAATTAGTACTTGGCCAATGTTTGTTCGCCCCGCCGCTGCAGGATACGTCATTTCATTGACCGAAAACGTTCCCATCCTTCTTGCTGCGACTTTGTCAGCTGTTTTCCTTCGACATCCAGTTCGGCGACCCGCCGTGCGGCGACCTTGACCGCATTGGCCGCGACGTTAAATGGCACTACGACTGAACTATCCTGAAATTGATATTCGCCGTTTGGGCCGACGGTGTAATGCCCGTATTGCTCGACCAAAACTGTAATATACTTTCCGAGCGCACCGTAAAGTTCGGCGCGCGCAGACATCATCTTTGATGTAAAAGCCAAAAATCTAGCTTGCCGTTTGTCGACTCCGGCCAGCAAATTCCGCCTTAAATCGTCGCTAACATTCAATGATCGCGATAAACTTTCGACGTCGTCGCGCTCCTTTTTGGCAAGAGGGGCGAGGCGCGGCATTGCCGCCGCCGCATTTGTCTCTGCGATTCTTAGATTGCTGCGATAGGCCTGCAAATCGGCGCGAGTCGCGGTCGCGAAATCGATGTCTTTGCTAAGTGCGGGCGGTTCAATTTCGGCCAACAATTCCGCGGTGGCGCGGTCAGTATCCTGTGCCAGCCTGGCTGCTCCGGCCATGAGTTGTAAAAAAGTATTTGATGGATTTTTTTTAAGCGCCTGCTCAATTTGAGATGGGTCTTGCACGGCGCTCAGTTCTTTCATGCCGCGGCGCGCATCAATGCTGTCAATTAGTTTTGACGTGTTACCGATTCCGACGGCCAATGCCGCAATCGCAAGAACAATGGCGGGCGTGTACGTTGCTCGACGAGCGGGAATTGCGAAAATTGAAGCTAACAGTCCTGCTCCGAAGAGTTCCCCGATGAGCATTCCTATTCCAACGGCAGAATTGTTATAAATGTAGGTGCTGAAAATCGCACCAGCACCGAGCACAATGAACAAAACAATGAGAAAGGCGATTAGACGGCCCCTGTTTTTCTCCTGCATTTGACATTACCCTCCCAAAGGATAGCCGGCATGCCAGCCATGCTTTGGATACGAAACGCCAAGCCTTTAATGTTATTTTGACTTTCGCCGATGACGGCTGGGGGATCAATATGAGTTATGAGGTCCTGGTCATCATCGTGGCTTTCTCGCCATGTTCGGGTCAAAAGCATAGTGTGGCTGACTAGAACAGGCAGGCTGGGATGTGCCGCTATGTCGCGCAGAATTTTCGCGTTCGCGATTACGTCAATCCTTTCAATTTCGTCGGTATCTCACGCGGCGACTTTGTCGACTGTCCCAACAAAGAATGGGAACATTATTGTTACCCTCAGTGGCGCAATCATCGAGGGCGACTCGGATACTCTTAAGTCGATCATTCGAGCGGCAAATAGCGGCAACCACGAAGTCGTGGCAATCCGGCTTAACTCGCTGGGCGGCCTTATTCTGGAGGGGGTCAAACTTGCCGATATAATTCGTGACGGCAAAATCTCAACTTCGATTGTCGGCTCCGCGAAGTGCGCCTCAATATGTTTCATCATATTCGCCGCGGGGCGTGAGAAATATGCGGACTACGCTGCATCCGTGGGCGTTCATGGTGCCTCAAATGAATCGGGACAGGAAACCTTGCAGTCGAACGCCGTGACGATATCGATGGCGCTCATTGCCGAGGAATTCGGTGTACCTTCGCGCATCATAGAGAAGATGGTCGATACTCCGCCTGATAAATTGGTGTGGCTCACGCCAGACGATTTGCGCTCGATGGGTACGATGATGACCGGGAAGCCGGCTCGGCTGCGCCCCACGCAACCACCCGGACCCCCGTTATCGCCACAGCTCCGATCGCAGGAGAAGTCGGCCGCCTCCCAACGGCACAAGTTTTAAATTTCCTCTTTCCGGGCTCCAGATCAGGGTAGCGGTACCAGATCAGCAGGAAACGTCTTCATATCGTCGGGGATCGCGACGTGAAGACCGTGGACCACTGCTACGTTGTGTCCCTCGCCATTGAAGGTAGTAATTGCTACCGTCTTGTAAGGCCGGACCATAATGCTGATCAAAATCCCTGTTGCGACCAGAACAATGTTGAGCGCCGCTCGCATGTGAGCCTCCTGCGCCGATGCCTGCCCCGGGGCAGGATGATGTTTGCTCTGGTCACGCGAAGCGTGGGTGAGCGGCGTCACAGAGGCTTATAATTTTTCCCAGTGCTCATCGGGTTACCATCGCATCGGCCAGGCATGCGTGAGGGCGTGGGCGCAACATGTCTTCTTTCCTCGCCAGGCGGTCATCTGCGCGAGCGATTGGACTGTCCGCCAAGGGCTGCGGTCCGGGAGGGCGGGAATGAGTTGCCCTGATTCCGGGCTTGTCTTACCGTGCTTGGGGGTCGTCATCAGAGCGACTAGCGCGAGGCATCAATGAACGCATTCCGACCCCAGAATCTGCCTGCATTGGTTGCAGCTGTCTCCGTGGCTGCGTTTGTCGCCACCAACGCCGCATATGCCTTCACCATCGACCCGCAGAGCGGAACCAACGTCGACGGCAGCGCGAAGTATGTCGACCCCGACGAGCAGTTCGGGAATTTCACCGGCAAGAATGCAATGGGTCAGGGCAACGGCTTCTTCAATTTCGATCTGAGGCCGTTCTCCACCCCCAACCAGCGGGGACAGCTTACGCCGGGCTACCCGGCATACAGGACGCTCCCGGATCGCTGATTGTGGACGAACCGCGAGGAAAACGATCATGTGGTGGATGGACTCATGGGGCTACGGCGGATATGGCCCATTTCACATGGTGATCTGGATCATTCTTGCGATAGCGTTCGTCGTCGGTATGGCGTGGCGCTTACGATCAGAACGCGACTGAGTCACGTGTCTTGACCGGCGCGCTTAAAGCCGAGGTCTGGTCACGATAGATCCCGCCTCTGCTCATCGCCCCGAGGCCTCAGCACCATGTCCGATCTATCCCGAAAGCAAACGTAGATCGCAGTCCACACGCGACTCTTCTATCTAGAAGTAGCGTGGGATCGGCCCGTTATGCGGAGTCATTCGGTCCGATAAATCAAATGTCACTTGGTCGACATAGCACCAGCCCCATCCCTCCGGTGGATCATAGCCCTCGATAATCGGATGGCCGGTAGCGTGAAAGTGCTTTGTGGCGTGACGATTGGGAGAATCATCACAACACCCGACATGGCCGCATGTGCGGCAGAGACGCAGATGAACCCAGACATCGTTGGTCTTCAGGCACTCCTCGCAGCCTCGCGCGCTTGGCGTTACGTCGCGGATCTCTTCTAAATGACTACAAGAACGGGCCATTTGCAGTTCCTCTTCGGAAGCAGTGGGTGACCTCCGCTTTGGGCGACTCGTGCGGCGGAGCCTCATTCACCCACGCGCTGTTCAAAGGTGCTGATATTGATTTTCGATTCCAGTGTCTTATGCACCGGGCATTTGTCAGCGATCTCCATCAGCCGCTTGCGTTGCTCGTCGTCGAGCGGGCCTTCCAGCGTGATGGCACGGTCGATGTGATCGAGCATGCCGACTTTGGTGTCGCAGGTTTCACAATCTTTGGCATGGATTTTACCGTGGCTCAGCCGTACAGAAACATTCTCGAGCGGCAGTTTCTTGAAGTCGGCATATAGCCTGATTGTCATCGAAGTGCAGGCGCCAAGCCCTGCCAACAGAAAATCGTAAGGGCCGGGGCCGGAATCGAGCCCACCAAGCTTGACCGGCTCATCGGCTAACAAGTGGTGTGAGCCCGTCAATATCTCCTGCTGGAATTTCCCGCCGTGCGTCTCGCGCACCAATACGAGGCCGGCTTCAACCTCGGCTTCGGTCATAGTTTCGGGCTGGTCGAGATACCGCTCGGCCCAGGTGGCGATAACATCCGCCACGTACATGGCATCGCGTTTTTGGCTGAGGAGATGATCGGCGCCGGCGAGCGAGACAAAGCTCTTCGGATGCTTTGCGGCGGCAAAGATGTGCGAGGCATTCTCGATACCGACCAGATCATCGGTCGGAGAGTGGAACACCAGGAGAGCCTTGCGTAAATTGGCAAGACACTCTTGCAGCTTTTTTTCGGCCACGTCCTCGAGAAATTCGCGTCTTATGTGGAACGGCCGCCCTGCCAGAGTTACCTCGACCTCGCCCTGCGCCTGAATTTTCTCAATGTCCGCTTTGAACAGGTTGGTAACGTGGCGGGGATCGTACGGGGCAGCGATGGTGGCCACCGCGCGCGCTTCAGGAATTTTGTGCGCAGCGGCAAGCATTGCGGCGCCGCCCAAGCTGTGTCCAATCAGGATTGCGGGCGCGTGATACATCTTGCGCAAATGATCGGCGGCAGCGATCAGATCGTCCACGTTCGAGGAAAAATTCGTGTTGGCGAACTCCCCGTCACTCCCGCCCAGCCCGGTGAAGTCGAAACGCACTACTGCGATGCCATGCAGCACCAGCTGCTCGGCGATGCGTTTTGCCGCCAGGATATCCTTGCCGCAGGTGAAGCAGTGCGCAAACAGCGCGACGGCCGCCGTCTTGCCGAGCGGCATATCGAGTACCGCCGCCAGTCTCTCGCCCTTGGCATTGGGAAAATCGAACCGTCCGCTACGCATGATTAGTCTTTCCGGGTCAGCTTGGTGAGGATGGACGACATTCCTGAAACTGTAGGAGGTCTTCCAGCACCCCGGAAGAGCCGCAGGCAAGTTCGCATTGTTTTTTGCGGCCAAAGACTAAAGTTTTCCCAGCCGCTAACGGGACAGCGCCTGCTCTGCGCTTCCGCTTCGGTAGTCAAGCGGGCGGCACAAATTCGTGTCCCTGAGATCAGCGCGTGAGAGAGCGCTTAGCGGGCGTTCCGCGCCGGCGACTGCAATGCATTCTGAAGGGTAGTGGGACGTCTGGCGCCGATCACCTGCGCGAAGCATGGCTGATCAATTTTGCAGCTGACTACGCAATCGGTACCAGGGCCGCCTTGACAATTAGTTCCACAGTCATAACCCGCTGCGTCTTGTGAAAACTTGCCACCGACTTTGTCGCAGACACTTCGGACTTCTTCGGTAGTGTGCTTGTGAATAGATATTTCACTGGCTAAAGACGAAACACTGAAGCCAAGGGTGCCGATCAGGATGACGGGGACGGCCAAGTTTCGCATGGGAGCCTCCAAAGACGTACGTCACCCCCCGAAACTTCATAAGCATACAACCTTTCCGTTATTTCCCCTCCTTTTACCAGAACCAGTCAAGATCGTTCTCAGTAACGGTACCGCTCGACCGCGGCTTCATCCCATTCAATGCCGATGCCCGGAAGGTCGGGAATTTCGACGCAGCTGTTCTTTAAAGCAAATGGCTCTTTCAAAATCGGATCGGCCCAATCTTGCCACTCCAGCCAATGCGCGGTCTCGGTTACGCGCATAAGATGCGCTGCGACTTCCGGATATAGATGAGTGGAAACCTGAATACCAGCGGCAGCCGCGATCGGTGCCGCTCGCAGCCATCCGCTGACGCCGCCGATCCGCATCAGGTCCGGCATCACATAATCACAGGCGCCGGCAGCAAGCGCGTCATGGAGGGCGCGCGGCCCGTAGAAATTTTCGCCAATCTGCAAAGGTGTCCGTAATTCCCGCGTGAGCTGCGCGTAGCCCGACAGGTTGTTGTAGACGATTGGTTCCTCGAACCAATAAAGCCCCTCGTCGTCGAGTGCGTGGCAGCGCGCGAGCGCATCGCCGAGCGATAGACCCTGGTTGAAATCGACCATCAGCTTGATGTCGTCGCCTGCGCCCTCGCGAACCGCGCGAATAGCGGCAATGTCGTCGGCCAACCGGTCTCGGCCGAGCCGAAGCTTGAGCCCCTTGAACTGGCCTTCGGCCACTAAGTCTTTTGCTTCCTTGGCCAATGTCGAAACATCCGTTAGCCAAAGACCGTTGCTGTTATAGGCTGGCACGCTGCCGAGCGATCCGCCCAGCATGACAGCAAGTGGCAATCCTGCCGCCTTCGCCAGCGCGTCCCAGATCGCCATGTCGAGACCGGCGACGGCGATCATCGTTACACCTTCGTAGCCCACAAGATTGAGCGATCGCCGGCTGGCCTGAAAGTTGTCGAGGGGCGCCAGCCGTTTGCCGATCTGTGGCGCCACCAGATCTTCAATTGCCGGGACGATGTAGCGGGATGAATGCTTGAGATAGGGCTCGAGATAGCCGCGGCCAATCACGCCTTCGTTGGTGTAGAGATCGATCAGAATCAGCGGCCATTCTCCGAACAGTCCGACTTTCGAAACGACCGGTCGGCGTAGCGGCACCGACACACTTCGGACAGTGGCGGATTTGAGGGTCAATTGTTCGGACATGGCGCAATTATCAGTATGCCGGTCCGTTGCGATGTAAATTCACTCATCGGTATACTTGCCAAATCCTTGCCCGAACCTGGAGCAAAAGTGTGAGACGGTCGAAACACCAGACTAGGCTACGTATCCTCGACGCCGCGTTCGGCCTGTTTTGGCGCCAGGGTTTTTTGCGGGTGTCGATGGATGACATCGCCGCCCGCGCCGACATCACAAAGCGCGCCCTCTATCAGCACTTCCCCAGCAAAGATGACCTGATGGCGGCGACACTCGCGCATTCCAGCAAGCTGGCAATCGAGCGGCTACGCGTATTTCCGCGCGCCGGTAAGCCCGGTACATTCATCGATTCGTTTTTCGCCGACCTTTCGGAATGGGCGTCAAAGCCGAAATGGTCGGGCGGTGGCTTCACGCGTGTCGCGGTGGAACTTGCCGATTTGCGCGGGCACCCCGCTCGCGCCATCGCGCGTAACCACAAGGCCGCAGTCGAACAATGGCTGGCGGACGGACTTGCCGCAGGTAGCGTGCCATCGTCACACGAGCACGCACGGGAGATCATGCTGCTAACCGAGGGAGCCATGGCCTTGATGCTAATTCACGGGGATCGCAGCTATGCGCAAACTGCCGCGCGCGCCGCAAAACGGCTGGTACGGGCGGAGTAGCAATGTTCGCTAGTGGCGGACAGTCAGCAAGTCTTGTGGCGGTCCCGAGAGTTGTGGCACCAATAAGCAAATTCAATAACTTGCCCTGTCAAACTTTTCTAACGGCGCCGAAGAACGCTAACGGCAATTTCCTGAACTGTAAAACCGCAAAATCTTAAAGCGCGACGTCTGCATCATGTCCGCTTCACCCCCTAAAAGCGGACGTACGTCTGACACGTCCGTTGCTCGGCAAAATTAGTGGTTGCGAAGATGAATTAGACGCTTGCCGAGGTTTTCTCCGCGGTAGAGTTCAGCGATTGCGCCTGGACAGTTTTCGATCCCGTCAAGGATATCCTCGCGATAACGTAGGCGACCGTCGCGGACCCAGTCGGCTAATCGCGCGACAGCCTCTTCGTAGCGGTGCTGGTAATCGAAAATGAGAAGTCCCGCCATTCGTGCGCGCTTCACAAGGAGGTGGCGTTCGACGCGCGGTCCGATCGGCGGGGGATCCCAACTCGCGACCGAAGCGGTACCGCAGATAACCACGCGTGCGCCCATGGCAAGCTGCGGCAAGACGGCATCGCTAATTGGTCCCGCCGTGTTGTCGAAATACACGTCAACACCAAGCGGACACGCGCGGGCCAGGGCATCACCTAGTGCACCGGCTTTGTAGTCAATTGCTTCGTCATATCCGAACTCTTCACGGCAAAGTTTACATTTGACTGGCCCTCCGGTCAGTCCGACGGTTCGACATCCCGTTAGCTTGGCGATCTGCCCTACCGCCGACCCGACCGCGCCCGCGGCCGTCGAAACAACTACTGTGTCGCCCGGTCGCGGTTGACCGACGTCGAGCAAGCCAAAATATGCCGTCACCCCGTTCAGCCCTAGAATGCCGAGCGACAGCGAGAGCGGCAGATCCTTTTCTTTCACTTTGCGCGTGATGGTACTGCCATCCGAGATCGCATATTCCTGCCATCCCAGCATGCCCATCACGGCGTCACCTTCGCGGTAGTTCGGATTGCGAGAGGCTACGACCCTGCCCGCCGAAAATGCGCGCATCACTTCGCCGATAGCCACTGGGGTTGAATAATTCGCAACTGCAGACACCCATCCACGCATCGCCGGCTCGACCGAAAGGTACTCATTGCGAACCACAAACTGCCTGTCGGCAATGTCCGGTAGCGATGTTGTAACAATCTCAAAGTTGTCTGATTGTGGAATGCCGGTTGGCCGCGATTTCAAGCGGACTTGACGGTTATCGGGTGATTTCATGATGCGACTCCAGAGGACGCATCGTAGCGGTTAGAATTGCATGCAGGAAAGAGCTGACGAATGACTGCTGGCTCCGGCAATTCAGCTCCGTTAACCGGGTGCAGAGGTTGCAGTCCCGGTTTGACAATTCGGCCTAAAAATCTTGAAAATTCAAAGTACGTTTGGCGGTCCCGAGAGGAGTCGAACCTCCGACCTTCGGTTTAGGAAACCGCTGCTCTATCCTGCTGAGCTACGGGACCGTGACGCTGCGATGTAGCACAGACGCCGATATGACGCACCGGTCTTCGGCCTAATCCACCTTAGCACCTGACGCCGCGACGACATCTTTCCAAATCATTCGTTCCTTGGCGGCAAAGGCAAGTGCGCCTTCGGGCGTGCTCGAAAGCACGCGCGCGCCCGCAACAAGGAAACGTTCCTGAACGGACGATTCATTTGCGATCTCCCGCTGGGCCGCAGACAGCTTGTCGACGATCGGGCGCGGTGTACCCGCCGGCAGCACGAAGGCCGCCCAGGACGTCACCACGAAATCCTTGATGCCGGCCTCACTCATTGTCGGAATATCGGGCAAAGTCGGCCAACGTTGTGCCGAGGTCACTGCGAGCGCGCGCATTTTTCCCGACTGGATGATCGGGACGTACGAGGCGAGATTATCGATTGCAAAATTGACATCGCCGGCAAGCATGGCGGGTATCGTCTGCGCTGCACCACGGAATGGAACGTGGATGGCGTCGATGCCCGAGCGCTTTGTAAACATCACGCCGGAAAGATGCGGCGTGGTGCCGACGCCAGGGCTCCCGAAACTGACCTGCCCCTTTTTCTTTGCCCAGGCGAGAAATTCAGCCAGTGATTTCGCCGGCACAAAATCCGTCGGGACGACAAAAACGTTGGGCAATTCCCAGGTCAGGGAGACGGGGATCATGTCGCGTTCGGCATCGTAAGGCATCTTGTTGTAGAGAAATTGATTGATCGCGAAATGACCGATCGTTGCAGAACCGACGGTATAGCCATCCGGTGCACTGCCGGTAACCGCCGCAATCCCGATATTGCCGCCGGCGCCTGCCCGGTTTTCGACCACGAAGGATTGGCCGAACATATCTTTCAGCCGTTCGGCCAGTATCCGTGTGAGCACATCGGTCGAGCCACCCGCCGGATAGGGCACGATGATCCGCACTGGACGGTCGGGCCAATGGCTGTCTTCGCCGCGCGCTCCGGAGATCGCCATCACGCCCAGAGCGGCAGCCGATGTCAGGAACTTGCGGCGGTTGTGCAAAGCGCGGCGCGTTTGCATTCGTACCTCCCCGGCGATAATTACATTCCAGACTGTTTGAGACATTCTAGCGCTTCGATATGTGACCGCCATCTCTATTGACGCATTTGGCAGCGAGTTATGACCGTCGGTTCATGAAACGTCCCCCCTCCCAGGTCCAAGCCGCAATGTTATCCATGGCCCTGCCGGTTCTCCTGTGCAGCGCCGCGGCGCAGGAATCCTGCAAACTCGCTGAAATGGGAACAGGGAGGGTCGCCAGCGTACGCGATGGCCGCACGCTATTGCTCACTGATGGCCGCGAACTGCGGCTGGCGGCGATTGAAGTTACCGACGAAAGCCGCGGCGCATTACAATCACTCGTTGGCGGGCGCGACGTGCGTTTGAAAAAGCTCGGCCCCGGACAGGATCGTTACGGCCGCCTGGTTGCTTTCGTCTATGTCGACGACGGTCAACAATCGGTGCAGCAGGCGATGGTGGAGCAAGGCCAGGCGCGAGTTTCGGCAAGGATCGGCGACAAATCCTGCGCCGATGCCATGCTGCGCGCCGAACGAACGGCGCGCTTGGCGCGCCTGGGCTTATGGACCGACCCCAATTTTGCCCCTTTGAAGTCGGAAAATATTAACCAGATAGCGGCTGCGCGGGGTCAATTTGCGCTGATAGAAGGCAGGGTCTTGTCGGTGCGTGAAAGCGGCGCCACAATGTATTTGAATTTCGGGCGGCGCTGGACGCGCGACTTCACCGTCACCATTCTCAAGCGTCATCGGCGCGAGTTCGCCACGGCTGGCGTCGACCCAAAACAGCTGGAGGGCCATCCAATCAGGGTACGCGGTTGGATCGAACAGCACACCGGCCCGGTGATCGAAGCTGCCGCCCCCGAACAGCTCGAGCTCATTGAGTAAAGGCTATTGTGAGTAAAGCGGCATGGCCATGCTAACCGGAATCGCAGGCCGCGCGTTTGGGATCGCCGCCATTCTGGGCCTGCTGCTGGCTGGATGCACGAGCACGTCGGGTAACCGTCTTGTTTCGCTTCCCGTGCAGCAGACGCCTTCGCGGGCCGAGCAGGAACCGGCGACACAGCGCGAGCATGCCCGCATACTCGCTTCCTATGGCGGCGAATACGAGAATGCACGCCTGCACGCCATGATCGGGAAGACCGTCGACCGCCTTGTGGCGGCATCCGAACGGCCGGACCTCAAATATCAGGTCATCATTCTTAACTCACCGGCGATCAACGCCTTCGCACTTCCGAACGGGCGGCTCTATATCACGCGCGGATTGATTGCTCTCGCCAACGACAAAGCCGAGCTTGCGTCCGTGCTTTCACATGAAATGGGCCACGTTATCGCGCGCCATGCCGCGATCCGCGAGGAGCAGGCACGGCAGGTCGCGATCATCAGTCACGTGGTCAATGACGTTCTCAGTGATCCGCAGGTAGGAGCGTTGGCGCTGGCAAAATCGAAACTCACCTTAGCGGCATTTTCGCGCGCACAGGAATTCGAGGCCGATGGCATCGGCGTCGGTATTTCAGCGCGCGCAGGTTTCGATCCGTACGGCGCGTCGCGATTTTTGACGGACATGCAGCGCAATGCCGACCTGAAGGCCGCTGGCGGCGGCGCGGATCCGCGCATGCTCGATTTTCTTTCCAGCCATCCGGCGACTCCCGACCGGGTGAAAAACGTGCTTTCGAATGCCCGCCAGTTCACCGGGCCGGGTGGGGGCGAACGTGACCGCGCCGAATATCTCGGCGATCTCGACGGCCTTGTTTATGGCGAAGACCCCAGCGAGGGTTTTGCCCGCGGCCGGCATTTCTTGCATCCCAAACTCGGGTTTACGTTCGTCGCGCCGCCGGGCTTCACGCTCGATAACACGGCGCAGGCGGTACTCGGCCTCAAAGAAGGCGGAGACGAAGCTTTGCGCCTCGATGTGATCAGTGTGCCGGCCGAGCAATCGCTGTCCGACTACCTCAAGTCGGGATGGATGGAGAATGTCGATCCCGCAAGCGTTGAGGAATTTTCCGTCAATGGGTTTCCGACTGCGACCGCTACGGCCGGAAGCGGAAATTGGTCATTCCGCGTTTTCGCAGTGCGTTTCGGCAGCGACGTCTATCGTTTTATTTTTGCCGCCAAGGCCAAAACCGCCCAGGTGGATCGCCAATTTCGCGAATCCGTCATGACTTTTCGCCGAATGACCTTGAAGGAAAGTCAACAGGTCAAGCCGATGCATCTGAAGATCGTTACCGCCGGCGCAAACGACACGGTCGAAAAACTCGCGCACAGAATGGCCATATCTGATCACGCGCTCGACCGCTTCCGGGCGCTCAACGGCCTCGGCACACACGACCGCCTGAAGGCAGGCGAGAAGGTCAAGATCGTCGTGGAGTGAAAGCGCTCAGCTCTCGCCGCCTTCGTAATTGATCGTAAATTCGCGCGGTACGTCCGGACCCCAGAGATAGAATGAATCCTCTGGCTTGTGGTCCGCCGCCGGCCAACGTTCTTCTTTCGGGATGTAATCGATGTCGCAGGAATACTCAGAGAAGCTGCCCCACGGATCGCGCACGTAATGGAAATAGTTGGAGCCGAGTACATGGCGCCCAAGACCCCAGCCCTTGGTCCAGCCCTTGTCATGCATGCGCATGGCGCCAAGACCGATATCGTTCAGGCTGCCAACGTCCCAACTGCAATGATGGAAGCCGGGCGCCGACGATTTGACCAACGCCAACAGATGATGATCGCTGCCGTGGATTCCGTGCATGAAGGCAACGAGATCGGATGCACGGTCCGACAGACGCAAGCCAAGAGTGCGCTCGTAAAATTTGATCGATTCGCTGACGTCACGCGCGAAAATCAGCACATGCGATAGCCGGCGCGGGTGCACCGGCGGCGCTTTTTCCCTGATGGTTGCCGCGGCAACGCCGGCAGGCACAGAAATCCATTGGCTTTCGGATTTTTTGTCGGGCGACACTTTCGGCCCGACCTTTACTTCTATCAGCACGCCTTCGTGGTTGCGGAACCAAATTCCATTGCTCTCGAAACCGGGCGGCGGATCAATGAGTTTGACACCTTGCTGTTCGATACGCGCCTTTAGGCGCGGGAGATCGTCTGCATAGCAGCCAAATGAAAGATGGTGCAGCGCTTTCGCCTTCGTACCTTCAACCACCGATCCCCAGCGGTGCTCGTGACCAAATGTCTTGATTGCCAGCGCATTACCGTCGCGTTGCACGTCGAGGCCGAACAGACCGTAGAAATCCTGCGCCACCGAAGCATCGGGTACCGCCAGCACAAATTGATCCAGCGAATGCACACCAAGCGCGTCGGATTCAGTGGTCGGCGCGACATAGCCGCGAATGGCGGTCATTACCTACTCCATACCGTCGATGGGGTGATCGGCGCCATTTTAGCCGGGCCGATGGTCGAGGCAACTGGCGGCAGGATGCGTTTCGCTAAACGAAAAGCCCGGCACAAGCGCCGGGCTTTTTAATTTCTATGGCTGCGCAGTTAGCTACGCCGCCTCTTCCTCGACGCCCTCCTCGGGGCTGGCATCCTCAGGAGGCTTGGGACCGCGGCGCGGACCCTTGGCGAGCGCCGCCTCGATCTCCTTGATCGCCTCGGTCTCGGTGACCCGCTGAACTGCCGCAATCTCGCGCGACAGCCGGTCGAGCGCGGCTTCGTACAGCTGCCGCTCCGAATATGACTGTTCCGGTTGGGTATCAGACCGGTAAAGGTCGCGGACGACCTCGGCAATGGCGACGATATCGCCAGAGTTGATCTTGGCTTCGTATTCCTGTGCCCGGCGCGACCACATTGTGCGCTTGATACGCGCGCGACCCTTAAGCGTCTCGAGCGCGCGCTTGACCAGCGGCCCTTCAGCCAGCTTGCGCATGCCCACAGACACGATTTTGGCGGTCGGAACCCGCAGCGTCATCTTGTCCTTGATAAAGTTGATGACGAACAGTTCCAGCTTGGCACCGGCTACTTCTTGTTCCTCGATCGCCATAATCTGGCCAACGCCGTGGGCCGGATAGACGATGAATTCATTAGTCTTGAAGCCTTGTCGTTGGGTAGTCTTCTTATTAGAGGTCATTCCAGGCATGACTCCTTCACCGGCACCTTTGCGGCTGCCGGCCGTTTTGGCTGCAGGGGCCCCACCGCGGGCGGCGCCGCGCGAGGCATGGGAGGTCCGCCGCGCTTCGGCAGACTTTTTCGGTCCACGACTCATACCGGTGGAACCCTTCTTTGATTTATGACGCGATTTTCCGGCCACTGCTCACGCGTGGATTGCACGCCCTCTGGTCTGGGAACTCGGGAACCCGACCACCGAAAAATAAGGCTCCCGAAGGGGGAGCGCACCGGTGAGACGTCGGTTCCTGTCCATTTTTTAAATATATAGCACATTTTTAGGCAGAATCAAAGCCTTATGACGGCCCAAAACTGCAATTCTGATGCAACAATCCTGCAATTTGCCGGAATCGGTTAACGCCCTGCGACAAAGACCTGACGCGCGACGCGGGTGCCGCCAAGGAAGGTAAATTCAGTCACCCGTACCAGGGTCCGCCGAAAAGAACTTTTTGAATTTGTCGGGGACCCCATCCCAATCCTTGGCGTCTGCGGGCGCCTCCCTTTTGACCGTTATATTGGGCCAGTTCTTGGCGTATTGGGCATTGAGTTCCAGCCACTTTTCCAGCCCCGATTCCGTATCCGGTTTTATCGCTTCGGCCGGGCATTCGGGCTCGCACACACCGCAATCGATGCATTCATCTGGATGAATGACGAGCATGTTGTCGCCTTCATAGAAGCAGTCCACCGGACACACCTCTACGCAGTCCATGTATTTGCACTTAATGCAGTTTTCGACGACGACGTAAGTCATTCCCCACTCCGGCCGATAATCACGAACGCTGCCTAAACCAACCCCACATATGCCGCAACCAGCCGGCTTGCCATCGACAGACCTAGCCGACCAGTCCACCGGAATTGAAGGCCCCGCTCGCGGAATCTCGGGTCAAATCGCGGTAAAGCCTGCGAGCAACGGAGGCGCCACCGCGCCTCTCGCAAAGGCCTTCGACCCGAACCACCCTGACGGCGCGATCGAGCGCAAGCGTCACCACATCGCCAACTCGCACTGGATGGCTGGCGGCCGTCATGCGCTTGCCGTTAAGCCGGACGAACCCTGCCGTCGTGAGCGCGATGGCAGCGCTGCGCGTGCGAACCATACGCGCATGCCAAAGCCATTTGTCGATGCGTTGACGATCCAGGCTTTGCGAAGCCGTGCTCAAGACGGCTCTTTGGCCCCTTGCTCGAGTTGCTGCTTGAGCGCGGCAAGCTTGGCAAAGGGTGAATTTGGGTCGGGTTGTTTGTCGCGTCGGTCGGAGCCGTGTGGCTTCGCGAAATATTGCTCACGTTCTGCACGTCCAATCCCGTCATCGCGATCGCGGCGCGGCCCCCGGCGTGGAGCACGTTCATTGCGCTCGCCACGCTGCCGTTGCCCCTGACGCTCCATCCGCTGTTGCCGCTCATGACGGTCAAGACGTTGCTGGCGGTCCGGACGATCGCCCTGATCGTGGCGTGGGCGGCGGAAGCCGGGTGGCGGCTGAACGGCATCGGGTGCCGCCACCGTTGGAGTTTCAGTCGGCGTGGCGCCGGCTTCACCAGATAATGAGGCTGCTTGCGTTGGCGCGCGCTGCGCCCGGCGTGGCCGATGCGGACGGCGCTCGGATCGCCCGGCCGGCCGCCAGGTTTCAATAAAAGCCGGCTCCTCAGTAGATTTGCCTTCAATCGAGGCAATTTGTGCGTTGTCGGTTGTCTGCACAGGCGGCACGGTCACGTCCGTGGCAGCAACTTCAGCCGTCGATTTTGTCACCCCGGTCGCTGCGCCGGCAGGTTCCTGCACAGGCGGCACAATTTCCGGCTCTGGCAGCAATGTTCGCGATTGCGCATCGGCAACCGATACCGCTTCAGCCGGTGGAGACTCCGCCGGCACAGAGTCTGTTGGCGCAGGGCTCGCATCGCCCGCCGCTACCGCAGTGGCGATAGTCGTTGCCACCTCAGCGGATTTTGGCTTGCGATCCATGCGATAGCCGAGCGAGCGCAAGATGGACGCGAAGTCTTCACCGGAAGCACCGGTGAGCGATGTCATGGCACCGGTCACCAGAAAACAGCGTCCGTCGAACACGCCGTCTGGCTTGGGACCCGGAGCGCCTTCGCGCCAGGACAGCGCTGGCCGGATAAGGTCGGCAAGTCTCTCCAGAATATCGACGCGTACGGCGCGTTCGCCGCAGATACGATACCCGGCGGTGCGGTAAAGCGCTTTCGGGGTTTCCTTGTCGACGGGAATTGACGTACGCCCGCTCGCCGCAAGGTGCAGCAAGTCGCTCACGCCCTTCGCCTCAGGACTCTCGTGCTTTATTGCCCACAGCTGTGTTGCCAGCGCTCGCGGCGCTGGCTTGAGTAATGCGGGAAGATAAATGTGATACGCACCGAAGCGGACGCCGTATTTGCGCAAGGTCGCGCGCGCCGGCTGGTCGAGGCCCTTGACCTCTTCCGCCACTTTTTGCCGCTCCAGCACACCCAGCGATTCAACGAGTTGAAATGCAACGCCCCGCGCCATGCCGGTGACGTCTTCGGCGGCCGTGAGCGAGAAAAGCGGCGCGAGCAGCTTTTCGATGTGGTTCTTGAGCCAGAGATCGAGCCGCGTTTGAACCAATTCACGTGCGGGCCCGGTGAGATGCTCGTCGGCAATTACGCGCACGCGCGGACGCAAAGTGTCGTCGCCGGCCGTCAGTTTACCGACCAAATCGCCGGTCCAGCGCAATGCGCTGTCGGCGGCGAGTACGATCTGTTCGTTGGAAGCCTGCGAAATCTTGGTGGCGCGTGCTTCAATCTCGCCGGCCAAGGCTTTTTGTGCAGCGGCGTTGAGCGCCTTGGCCTCGGAGCCGGCGGCTGACGCATCGGGTGCAAATGTGAAGCCGTCGAGACGGCCTATCACGTGGCCCTCGACCGTTACCTCGCCAGATTTCCCGATTTCGGTTTCCAACATTGCGTTTTCTCGAAGCCGCCGCATCAACACGCTAGTGCGGCGGTCCACGAAACGTTCGGCCAAACGCTCGTGTAACGCATCGGAAAGCTTATCCTCGACAGTGCGCGTGACCGCCTGCCAATGGTCCGGATCGGCGAGCCAATCGGGCCGGTTGGCGACGAAAGTCCAGGTCCTGACATGCGCGATCCGGTTGGAGAGAGTATCGATGTCGCCGTCGGTCCGATCAGCCTGGGCAACCTGACGAGCGAACCAGTCGGTAGGGATGTTACCCTCTCGCATCAAGAATCCATAGAGGGTTACGGCCAATTCGGCATGGGTGGCAGGTGCGATTTTGCGATAGTCGGGAACCTGGCAGACATCCCATAAACGGGCGATGGAGACAGGGTCGCGCGCGAGCTCGCGTACATCTTCATCGCGCGCCGCATGCTCCAGAACCAGAATGTCTTCGCCGATGGGCGCGCGCGTCAGCCCCTGTTCGTTTGGCGTTGCGGCAAGGGAGGCCTGCAATGCGCCGATCGAAGCAAACTCAAGACCGGTATTGCGCCATTGCAGCAGGCGAATCGGCTCGAAACTGTGACTTTCCAGCGCTTGCACCAGTTCTGGTTCAAAGGGATCGCAGCGCCCGGTGGTGCCAAATGTCCCGTCGCGTGTTGCGCGCCCGGCGCGACCGGCGATCTGCGCAAGTTCGGCCGGGTTTAATTTTCGAAATTGATAGCCGTCGAATTTTCGGTCCGATGCAAAGGCGACGTGATCAACATCGAGGTTGAGTCCCATCCCGATCGCATCGGTCGCAACCAAATAGTCGACATCGCCGGACTGATACAAAGCAACCTGCGCGTTGCGGGTCCGCGGCGAAAGCGCGCCCAGCACAACCGCAGCGCCCCCACGCTGGCGGCGGATCAATTCAGCGATTGCGTAAACTTCTTCCGCCGAAAATGCGACGATGGCCGATCGCGGCGGGAGCCGCGTAAGCTTTTTCTCGCCCGCATAGGTCAGCGTGGATAACCGTGGCCGGCTGATAACATGTGCACCGGGTAACAACTTCTCGACCATCGGCCGCACGGTCGCGGCACCAAGGACCAGCGTCTCCTCGCGGGCACGGGCATTGAGCATGCGATCAGTGAACACATGGCCGCGCTCGAAATCGGCACCGAGTTGGACCTCGTCGACCGCGAGAAAGGCGACGTCGAGATCGCGCGGCATCGCTTCAACGGTGGAAACCCAAAAGCGCGGATTCGGTGGTTTGATCTTCTCCTCACCGGTGATCAGCGCAACCGCGTCCTTACCGACCCGCTCCGCAATCTTGTTGTAGACCTCGCGAGCCAGCAGGCGCAGTGGCAGCCCGATTACGCCGGAGGAATGCGCCAGCATTCGCTCAATGGCGAGGTGGGTCTTACCGGTATTGGTAGGACCGAGAACTGCCGTGACACCCGCACCGCGAACTCGCGATGTTCGGGGAGACTGGGGGGAAAAAGTAAGGGGCATTACGCGTCCGGACTGATGGCAGGACCTCCAAGCAGGCCTCCCATGAGCCTCCTGTATCACAATGCGACGACAAACATGGGCGTGGTTAAGCTTTAGAACGAGTCTGGAACGAACCGCGTCCGAATCACTGACTCGGGCCGTGTATGACTTCGTTCACGGCGACATCTGGCGACCGCTTACCGGACGGCTACAAGATGGAGTAGTGCGGATCCGATTCAAGAGCATTTTAGGCCCCGAAACGTTAACGCGATCGTGGATTCGCCCTCGGCCGAAGAGTCAAGCTCGATCTGGTTCATTGCGTCTTCGAACCATTGCCGGAGGCCCCGGCCGAGATCGGAATAGAGACAAATTCTGAAGCCTCAAGCACTGCCTGGCCAATAGGCGTCGGCCCCTGAGCCCGGTACGGCACCAGCACTCGGGTCCCCGCGACTGGTGCGAGCCACACCTCCATATCGCGCTGCTTGGAGAGGTATTTGATCGCGGCACGCGAGGGGACAAACCCCGCTATCGGTGAAAAATAGGCAGCACAAACCACGACTGGGCCGGAGTAACCCTTGCCCGCCTTGACCTTGTCCATGCGCTTGAAGGCGAATTGCATGTCGTAACGCAGCCTGCCATCGAAGATTTCCAGTGTACGCTGGCAGGCCCCCGGTGACAGCACGTCCCCATTCCCAGAGACGCGCACCAGTGAAGCAGTCATTGGGTCGAGCACGCCGTGCTGAGAGGCCTCAGTGATCGGCACCCGCTCGGGGTCGTTATCCAGCGGCGGATCGACCTTGAAATCTTTCACGTTGCCATTGCTGATGGTGATACGGATCGAGTCGATTTTCTTGCGGCCGCTAATATCCGCAGCGTAAGTCGACGATAGCAGGCGCCCGGCGTTCAACGTGCCGCGCGCGGTGACATTGCCTTGACCGCCTGTGAAAGCGCGCAAAAGGCCGGACGTCGTTCCGCTGACCACGGCAGTATACTGGGTATCCGTTATGTCGATGGCCCAGCTGCCACGGCCTATCGGAATGCCGGCAAGTGTCGCCGAGTAGTGCGCCTCAAGCCGTCCCTGCGCCCACACCGAGACAATCGAGCCGGACACGGCCAGGATCAGCGCGCCGGACGCCAAGAATGAGCGTTGTATCGTTTGACGCAAGGCTCAATCCTTTTGCGCGTCGGTACGGGTGATTTGAGTGACGGCCAACAGTATGCACCTCTCGTCGGCGCGGATTTCGTCGAATCTGTGTTCACATATCCGGATGCTGGAAAACCCTTAAAATCGCGTCCAATTGCTCGGCTTGACGCCCCTAATCCCGCTCTCTATACGTCCGGCCATCTTAACCCAGACGAATTGACCTTTATCGGCGCGTACCCGCGCGGATGTTTTTCGAGGACTGAGCTATGTCATGGCGTTGCGACCTGACCGGTAAAAAGCCACTGGTCGGCCACAAAGTGAGCCACTCCAACATCAAGACCAAGCGGCGGTTCCTCCCGAACCTGCGCAGCGTCACGCTAATTTCAGATACCCTCGGCCGCAAAGTCCGGCTGCGCGTCTCGGCCAATGCGCTCAAGACCGTCGACCATCGCGGCGGACTCGATGCATTTCTTCTCAAGGCCAAAGACGATGAACTGGCGCCAAAGATGCTCGAGCTCAAGCGCCAAATCGCAAAGAAACGGGCGGCGGAACCTGCCTGACCGGCCTCACTCTCCCACTACTGCAAACTGCAACAGCAGATTGCGCTGAATGATCGAAAAATTGTCGTCCGAAACCAGTGTGACGATTGTCTCGCCGGTACCCGTGCGATGCACGGCAATACCTTCCATATTATCGATCTGGTAGCCAAGATCGGCCTCGATCATTGAACGGCCATCGACCAACGCGTCCGCTTTCAGGCTTGCGAGCGGCAGGCGCCGAATGCGCATCGCAACGCCACGCGTCAGCGAAAAGCGGCGCTCGAGCAATAAGAGATCGTCGGGCGGCAGGATCGCACAGTCGCTGGCATCGAAACCGTCGGTGCGTCTGACGCTAAAACGCGAAACGCGGTCTCCATCGAGCAGGAAGGAGCGCAGATTACCGCCAGCGTCGAGGCTGCGCTCAGTGATGACGATCAATTGCCCTGCGAGGGGCGAACCCTGCGGCGACGCCGCCAAACATTCCAAACTTTTGTTGTATCTGAAGCTCTTGAAATCGGGCGGCACCTTGATCGGCTCGGCGCGCGCCTTGAAGCCATCGCGCCTGTAGTCGAGCCGCACGATCTGCTCAACTCTCTCGATACCGATGTAGAATACGCCGTCGCGCTCAGCGAGCGACTCTGTGTCGAACCAGCCGCGCGCGGCCAGCGGCTTGCCATCGGCGCCAAGTATTGGCGCCATTTCGGCATCGGCGATACCCGCGAGCTTGCCATCCCGATACACGATGCGGCCGCGCAGCCAGGAACCTTTGTCACTGATTGCGAGGAAATGTTCGCCGTCCCGCTCGACATGAATGCCGGAAATTCCACCAAACGCAGGATTTGGCGACGTAAGCACAAGCCCGCCACGGAATTCCAAAGCTCCGAATCGGACCTGAGACGATTCACGATTGTCGAACGACGTGATCGGCGTCGCATCGATTTCGATGCGGGTAGGCGCCACGGCATAGAGCCGCACGTCGGCGAGGGCAAAAGAGCCGACTACTCCAACCAAAGCGACAAGGAGGACACCGGCGATGAGCCAGCGGCGGCGAGAAAATCTCAAGCGACGCGCCTCCGGACGCGCGGGCTCGGCCGCTCAACAGCGGCGTGTTCTTCAAACAGTTCGGCAAGCTTATCGGTCATTGCGCCGCCCAGTTCTTCGGCATCGACGATGGTAACGGCACGGCGATAGTAACGCGTCACATCGTGACCGATGCCGATGGCAATAAGCTCGACCGGGGAACGCGTCTCGATCTCCTCAATAACCCAGCGCAGATGGCGTTCCAGATAGTTGCCCGGATTTACCGACAGCGTGGAATCGTCTACCGGCGCGCCATCGGAAATCATCATCAGGATCCTGCGCTGCTCGGTGCGAGCCAAAAGACGCCTGTGCGCCCAATCAAGCGCTTCGCCATCGATATTTTCCTTCAGCAGGCCCTCGCGCATCATCAGACCGAGATTCTTGCGCGCGCGCCGCCAGGGCGCATCTGCCGATTTGTAAATAATGTGACGCAAGTCATTGAGCCGGCCCGGATTGGCGGGCTTGCCGGCGGTGAGCCAGTGCTCACGTGATTGCCCGCCCTTCCAGGCACGTGTGGTGAAGCCGAGGATTTCGACCTTGACGCCGCAGCGCTCGAGCGTGCGCGCGAGAATGTCCGCGCAAGTGGCGGCGACCGTAATCGGACGACCGCGCATTGACCCGGAATTATCGAGCAGCAGCGTGACGACCGTATCGCGGAACTCGGTGTCCTTCTCGGCCTTGAACGAAAGCGGGTGGAGCGGGTCAATGATGATGCGCGACAAGCGTGCCGGATCGAGCTGACCTTCCTCCAGATCGAATTCCCAAGAGCGGTTCTGCTGCGCCATCAAACGACGTTGGAGTCGATTGGCAAGTCGCGCTACGACGCCTTGCAAGTTCGAGAGTTGCTTATCGAGATAGCCCCGCAGACGGTCGAGTTCTTCGGCCTCGCACAAATCCTCGGCGCCGACGGTTTCATCGAACTTGACGGTGAAAGCGCGATAGTCCGGCCCGCGTGGTTCGTTGGCGCCGAAATGGCGTGGCCGCTGCGGCTCTCCGGGCGTCTCGGCATCGCCCATATCGGTGTCGTCGGCCATGTCGGCAGTCGGAGCCTCCACCGCCTCCGCAGCCGCATCGGGCAAATCTTCGGTGGACACCTGGGTGTCCTCCATGCTCATGCGCTGCATTTCATCGGAATCAGCGGCTTCGCCGTCTTCACCGGACTGTTGTTTGCGGCGATCCTCCTCGCCCTCATCTTCTTCTTCCTCGGAATCGTGGCTGCGGTCCTCGCCCATTTCAAGCGCGTCCAGCAAATCGTGCACGACGTCGCTGAACTGACGCTGATCCTCGACGAGATTTTCCAGCCGGTCGAGATCGCTACCGGCCCGGTCTTCGATCAGTGGCCGCCACAAATCGACCAGCTTTTTAGCAGCCGGTGGCGGGGCCATACCCGTCAGGCGCTCCCGCACCATGAGCGCCAGCGCGTCCTCGATCGGCGCATCGGCTCGCTCGGTGATCTGATCGAACTTGCCACGATGAAAACGCTCGTCGATCATCGCCGTGAGATTTTGCGCGACGCCATCCATGCGCCGAGCACCGATCGCTTCCACGCGCGCCTGTTCCACGGCCTCGAATACCGCCCGGGCCTGCTGACCGGCCGGCTGAAGGCGGCGATGCATGGCGGCATCGTGACACGCAAGGCGCAAGGCAATTGAATCGGCATGCCCACGAACTATCGCAGCCTCCGCTTTGCCGAGCTTGCGCGGTGGCTCCGGCAGACGAACCTTGCCGCCCATGAGGCCCGGCCGTTCGGCGGCAAAGGCAACCTCGAGTTCGGGTTTGCGCGCAAGCGCGCGCAGGCAGCCGGTAACCGCTCGCTTGAACGGCTCGGTCGGCGATTCTTTCGACGACGGCTTGGTTTTGATGTTAGAGGCCATCAGACATCTTTCTCTCCGCACATGCGGGAGAGGTAAAAATCATGTCAGCGCCACGTTCACAGAAGATTCCGGCAGCTCGACGCCGAAGCAGCGCTGATAGAATTCGGCGACAATCGGCCGCTCCAGCTCATCGCACTTGTTGAGGAACGTGAGACGGAATGCAAAACCGATATCGTTAAAGATTTCGGAATTCTCCGCCCAGGTGATCACAGTGCGCGGGCTCATCACGGTAGAGATATCGCCGTTCATGAACGCGTTGCGCGTAAGATCGGCGACTCGCACCATCTTGTTGACTATGTCGCGACCCTGCTCGTTGCGATAGTGCTTGGCCTTGGCAAGAACGATTTCGACTTCGTTGTCATGCGGCAAATAATTGAGCGTGGTGACGATCGACCATCGGTCCATCTGGCCTTGGTTGATCTGCTGTGTGCCATGATAGAGGCCGGAGGTATCACCGAGGCCCACTGTGTTGGCCGTTGCGAACAGGCGAAATGCTGGGTGAGGCTTGATCACCTTGCTTTGGTCCAGCAGCGTCAGCCGCCCGGACGCCTCGAGTACGCGCTGGATGACGAACATGACGTCAGGCCGTCCGGCGTCATATTCGTCGAAGCAAAGCGCGACATTGTTTTGCAGGGCCCACGGCAGAATCCCCTGGCGGAACTCGGTCACCTGCTGGCCGTCCTTGATGACGATGGCGTCCTTGCCGATCAGGTCGATGCGGCTGATGTGGCTGTCGAGATTGACGCGAACACAGGGCCAGTTGAGCCGAGCCGCCACCTGCTCGATATGGGTGGACTTGCCGGTGCCATGGTAGCCGGTGACGATAACGCGGCGGTTCTTGGCAAAGCCTGCGAGAATGGCGAGCGTGGTCGGGCGGTCGAACCGATAGTCAGCATCGATATCCGGCACGTGCTCATCGGCCTGTGAATACGCCGGCACTTCCAAATCGCTGTCGATTCCGAAAACCTGCCTGACCGACACTTTCATGTCTGGCAGGCCGGCAACTTCTTGCATTGCGGCGGTCATTGATCCTCCGTGGCTTCGGAACGCCGAAGCCCCTGATTTTGGTCCGACTCGTACATTCCGGCTGATGGCGGCGGCAACTTAGCAGAGGCAGGCACGACGAAAAACCCGCCATGGCCGAATGACACCATCAATTATTTCAATAAGATAGGTGCGATTAGCCCTGTTTAGAAGGCGGGGCTGGGTTGACCGGGGCGCCGGCCGGTCAGCCGAATCCTACGGATTTCAGATAGTTGTAAGATTGGATGACCTCCACCAACCGGTCCTCGGTGGAGCGATCGCCGCCATTTGCGTCCGGGTGATGGCGTTTTACGAGCTCCTTGAAACGCGTCTTCACTTGCTGCGGGGTGGCACCAATCTCCAGGCCGAGGGTGTCGAGAGCCTTGCGCTCGGCATTGCGGATCGGACGGGTTTCAGCGCGCGCCTGTTGTTCCGCACGCACCCCTTCGCCGAATAACCCGAACGGATCGGCATGATTGCCGAAAGCACGCATATCCGGCCGCACATTGCCTTTGCCGGTTCCCATCTTCCAGGTCGGACGATGGCCGGTAAGCGCGTCCTTCTGATAGGCCATCACCGCGGCATCGCTCATACCCGTGAAGAAATTATATGACTGGTTGTAAGCGCGGACATGATCGAGACAAAACCGCCAATACTCGTTCTCCCGTCCGCGTCCCTTGGGCGCACGGTGGGTCGCTTTGTCCTTGCAGCCATGCCATTCGCAGCCGGGGCCGCCAGTCTTCGGGCGGCGATCCTTCTGCGGCTTGACGCGGATGCGGTCAAATAAGGGCGAGTCGAATTTCATGACCGGTCATTATGCGCTTTTCCAGGTGACGCCTTCAAGACTTGTTCGTACCGCCGGCATTGACCGGCGGGCCGCCCTCTCCTAAGCGGGCAGCATGCGGACCGCCGATATCATCACTAAAAAGTTGACCGAGGCTTTCACGCCAGACAGCCTCAAGGTGCTCGATGAATCTCACAAGCACGAGGGCCATGCCGGACACCGGCCCGGCGGGCAAACTCACTTCCGTGTGTATATTGTGTCGGAAGCGTTTAAAGGAAAGAGCCGGATCGAGCGGCACCGTATGATTAATCAATTGCTTTCAGCCGAACTTAACGACGACGTCCATGCGCTCGCCATCCATGCCACCGCACCAGGCGAAGGTGGTGTCTAATTTTCAGCCTACCGTGTCCGCGGCAATGGCTGGATGCGCAACGCTGTTATGCGATTGCGTGCGCGACGCAATACCCTGAAACGGAATCCGTGAAAGGTGAAGCTCTGTCCTACTTCCGGGATTGAGCGTGCCTCGTGAATCACCAAGCCGGCAATCGTGGTCGCTTCTTCGTCGGGTAAGTTCCAGTCCATGACTCGATTCAAGTCGCGTATCGATACCGCGCCGTCGACATTGACCGAACCATCGGGCTGACGTCGAACGCCCGGTATTGCTACATCGTGCTCATCTGTGATGTCGCCGACGATCTCCTCAAGGATGTCTTCCAGCGTCACCAGGCCTTCGACTTCGCCATATTCATCCACGACCAGCGCAAATGGCGTCTTGCGGCGCCGAAATGCCTTGAGCTGCTCTGCGACCGGGCGCGTATCGGGCACGAACCAGGGCGGAGTCAACAACGATGCGATGTCGACCTTGGCGGCGTCGCCTTCGACCGCATGCAGAGCCCGCAAGAGATCCTTGACGTGCAAAATGCCGACGATGTTCTCAGGATTGCCACGCCACAAAGGAAGGCGAGTGACTGGTGAACCGATAACAGCATTGACGATATCCTCGGGTGGATTGTCGGCGTCGACCGTAATCATGTTGGTCCGGTGGATCATCACATCGGAGACCGCCAGTTCGCGCAAATCGAGCACGCCACCAAACATATCGCGATCGAGAGTCTCCACATCGCCCTCGCGGTGAAGCAAGTCCACCGCGCCGCGCAGTTCCTCGCGCGCCGAGAGCACGCCCTGGTCCTCATCGACATCCATACCGAACCGCTCGAGGATCCAGCACACCAGTTTCTCGATAGCCATCAGGATCGGGCCAAGTAGCTTGACGACCCATTGCATCGGCTTTGCCACCGCGAGTGCGAGCCGGTCTGGCGCGTTGAATGCGGCGGTCTTGGGCAATACTTCGGCGAACACGACGACGAGCACGGTCATCAGAGCTGTCGCGTATACGATGCCCGCATTGCCGAACCAGGTAAGCAACACGCCGGTCGCCAGCGCCGAGGCTGCAATGTTGACGGCATTATTGCCGAGCAGAAGCGCGCCAATCAGCCGCTCGCGCTGCGCAAGCAAGCGATTCACGATGGCGGCACGCCGGTTCCCGTGTTTTTCCAGGCGCGTCATACTGGCGCGCGAGGATGCAGTCAGCGCGGTTTCACTGCCCGCGAAGAAGGCTGAAAGCAGCAGGCAGATCAGGACGACCACAAGGGAAAGCCAGTCGTTCGCGGTCATCGCTCGGCAAGTTTGTGAGTGAGAAAGGCCCGCACCTCGGCGGCAACCACATTATTTTCGACAAACGCCCGGCCAATGCCGCGCACCAGAATAAACGTGAGCGTGCCGCGCCTGACCTTTTTGTCTTGAGCAATCAGATCCATCAAAATATCAGCACCCGGTGCTCCACCGGGGACATCCTTTAGCTGGGTAGGCAGGCCGACCGCCGCAAGATGCGCCGCCGCACGCGCGACTTCCGAGGCTGGGATAAGGCCCTTGTGCGAGGAGAACTCGAACGCCAGCGCCATGCCTAGCGCCACGGCCTCACCGTGCAGCAACCGGTCGGAAAACCCACAACCGGCTTCCAAAGCATGGCCAAAGGTGTGCCCGAGATTGAGCAGTGCGCGTTCGCCCGTCTCACGCTCGTCACGCGCAACAATGCCAGCCTTGGCGCGACAGCAGACCGCAATCGCATGCTCGCGCGCCGAACCGCCGGCAAACACATCCTGCCAGTTCTTCTCGAGCCAGGCGAAAAATGCCGCGTCACCAAGCAGACCGTATTTGGCAATCTCGGCATAGCCGGCACGGAATTCGCGCTTGGGCAATGTGTCGAGCAACGCTGTATCTGCGATCACCAGCACCGGTTGGTGAAAGGCGCCGATTAGATTTTTGCCCTGACGAGAGTTGATGCCCGTTTTGCCGCCGACCGAGGAATCGACTTGCGCGAGAAGCGTGGTTGGAATCTGGACATAGTCGAGCCCGCGACGGACGCAGGAAGCCGCGAAGCCCGCCAAGTCACCAATCACGCCACCGCCCAGCGCAATGACGAGGTCATTTCGCTCGACGCGTGCGGCAATGATCGCTTCGCAGATTTTTTCGAAGGTCGCATAATTCTTTGAGCCTTCACCTGCCGGCACAACGATTGGCGCGCTGTCGATACCGGAGGATTTCAGCGCGGCCTCGGCGGCGGCGAGATGAAATTTGGCGACTATTTCATCGGTAACGATTGCGACCCGCGCGCCGGAGCGTACCGTATTGATACGATCACCAAAATTCGCAAGCAGGCCACGGCCAATCACAATGTCGTAAGCGCGCGTATCCAGAGCGACCCTGACTACGCTTGGCTCGGTCTGTCGCAATGGCGCAGTCATGACGATTTCTCCGTGCCGAGACCAAGGCGCCTCGGCAACTGCGTCATGATCTCGTCCACAATGGTATCGTGAGGTTCGTCGCGCGACTGCACAATGATATCGGCTTGAGCATAGAGCGGCTCGCGCACGGGCAACAGATCTTTGATTTTTTCCGCCAAGGGACGATCGTTGCGGCGTTTAGTGCGCTTGAGCAAGACATCAATATCCGCCTTCAGCCAGATCGAAATTCCTTTTTCGCCGATCAACGCTCGCGTTTGCGCGTCCATCACGGAGCCACCGCCAGTCGCCAGCACTTGTGGGCCGTTGTCCAGCAGTCGCGCGATCACGCGCTTCTCGCCAGCGCGAAAGTACGGCTCACCGTGCTTGTTGAATATTTCGGGAATCGTCATGCCCGCGGCGCTTTCAATCTCGGCATCGGCATCAATGAACGGAATTCCAAGTCGGCCGCCAAGCCTTCGTCCGATCGAAGACTTGCCGGCGCCCATCATGCCGACAAGCACGATCGAGCGGCTGCCAAGCGCATGGACCACCGCCGATTCCAGGCTATTTTCTGCGGACTTTTGAATGGCACCGTCAACCATGCTATGATTCCAAAACGAATCCACGGTTCCATATACCAGTAATCGTGACAACCGCGAGGGCATTGTCAGCGGTTCCGGAACGTGGACGTGACTCGCCTAAAATCGCTAGGCGCTGGTGCACGCACGTTTGCCGGATTTGAACATGCCAAGTCTATTCAGATTTCTGGTCTTTCTTGGTCTGCTCGTCGGATTAGGTTATGGCGCGGTGTTCTCGCTCGCGACTTTTGTAAAGTATCAGCCGCGCGAGATCATCGTGACTATTCCACCCGACAAATTCCTCAAAAATCACTGACGCCGGAAACAGGGCGAGGCGATGATCCGCCGGCCAAAAGCATCCGACGAGGCGATGGTCGAATTATTTCTCGACATGCTCGCAGCCGAGCGCGGCGCGGGCGAGAATACGCTTTCCGCCTACCGCAATGATCTCGATGACCTGTCGGCACATCTGCGCGCGGCGGGCCGCACGATCGCCAGCGCCACAACTGATGATTTGCGGGACTTTATCGCGACCCTCTCGGAGCGTGGCTTCAAGCCGTCGTCGCTCGCACGTCGATTGTCGGCGGTGCGCCAAGTCTACAAATTTCTCTACGCGGAAGGTAAACGCGCCGACGACCCTGCCGCAGTATTGGAAGGTCCAAAGCGCGCGCGCACGCTCCCGAAGGTGCTGTCGATCGCAAATGTTGATGCGCTCCTAAAGAACGCACGGGCGAATAGTGAGAATGCGAAACAACCCCCTGCTCAGCGGTTACGGGCCACACGCCTGCTATGCCTGCTGGAAGTGGTCTACGCCACCGGGTTGCGGGTGTCTGAACTCGTGGCATTGCCAGCATCTGCGGCCCAAAGAGATCAGCGCATGCTGGTTGTGCGCGGAAAGGGCGGCAAGGAACGGCTTGTGCCACTCAACAAGCCAGCCAAACGCGCCATGTCTGAGTATCTCGAGTTGCGCACCGCAGCCGAACGCGACGCAAAATCGAAGTGGTTATTTCCTTCCTTTGGTGAGAAGGGACACCTAACCCGCCAGCACTTCGCACGCGAGCTAAAGACACTCGGCCAGGCCAGCGGCATTCGAGCCGAAAACTTGAGCCCGCACGTGCTGCGCCACGCCTTTGCCAGCCATCTGTTGCATAACGGCGCGGATCTGCGCGTGGTGCAAACACTGCTCGGACACGCTGATATTTCGACCACGCAAATTTATACCCACGTGCTGGAAGAGCGCCTGAAAACACTGGTGCGCGACCTGCACCCGTTGGCGGATAGCTAGCCAAAGACGTACGTAAAAGCCAAATTAACCCGCTCGCTTGACTTAGAGGCTTCGCCCGCGTCAGTTCGCCCGGAAAACAATCTCGCCCGGACCCAATGCGCAGTTATCTCGACTTTGAAAAGCCGGTAGCCGAACTCGAGGCCAAGGTCGAGGAATTGCGCGCAATGGGCGAAACCGGGAACGCTGTCGCTATTGGTGAGGAGATCAATCGGCTCGAGTCGAAGGCCGCGCTGGCGTTGAAAGAACTCTATGCGGAGCTCACACCTTGGCAGAAGACCCAAGTTGCCCGGCATCCGCAACGGCCTCATTGTCTCGACTATATCGCCGCATTGGTCAGTAACTTCATCCCGCTCGCCGGGGATCGCAAATTCGGCGACGACCCCGCGATTGTCGGCGGCTTTGGCCGCTTTCAAGGCGAAAGCGTGTGCGTCATTGGCCATGAAAAGGGCTCCGACACCGAGAGCCGCCTCAAACACAATTTCGGAATGGCGAGGCCGGAAGGTTACCGAAAGGCCGTTCGGCTGATGGAGATGGCCGACCGTTTCGGCATTCCAGTCGTCTCGCTGGTGGACACTGCAGGCGCCTATCCTGGCATTGGCGCGGAAGAGCGTGGCCAAGCGGAAGCAATCGCTCGTTCGACCGAGACGTGCTTGTCACTCGGCGTACCTAACGTCGCTGTAATCCTGGGCGAAGGCGGCTCCGGAGGAGCTATCGCGATTGCCACGGCCAACCGCATCTTGATGTTAGAGCACGCTATCTACGGAGTAATTTCGCCTGAAGGCGCAGCCTCGATCCTGTGGCGTGATACGGCCAAGGCGCAGGAGGCGGCGATCAGCATGAAAATCACCGCCCAGGATATGATACGCTTCGGCGTGATCGACGGCGTGGTGGCAGAGCCCACCGGGGGCGCCCACCGCGATCCACAGGCCGCGATGGCCGCAACCGGTGAGGCGATAGCCGGCGCCCTTGCCGAATTGCGGGGACTTGATCGGGAGATGGTGCGCCAGCAGCGGCGTGAGAAGTTCCTCACAATGGGCCGTGCTGTCACTTGATTAAGAAGTCATTTACTTTTGCTTTACCATGGGGTTAGCGGTAGCCTGAGACAGCGCGGACCGCCTTGCAGATGCCACATCTTAAGGATAACGATTACACAATAAGGGCCCGCCCCTTCGGGGAGTACCAGATTTGAATCGACCTTTCGCTCGAGCGCTTCTGGCGTCCGCGGCTGTGGCCGCGGCGATTGCGCTTGCTGGCTGTGACCCCGAAAGCATTGCCCCGACCGGCCGCGCGCATGCGCCGCTTTCCGAAAAAACTCTCGCCGAGATGACGGCGAAAAATATGGACAAGGAGTCTCCGATCCTCGCCCGCATCTTCAAGGAAGAGTCGGAGATGGAGATCTGGAAGCAGACTCGCGACGGCCAATTCGAACTTTTGAAAACCTACCCGATCTGTCGCTGGTCCGGTGATCTAGGCCCCAAGAAGAAAGAAGGCGATCGCCAGGCGCCGGAGGGCTTCTACAGCATCACGCCGGGGCAGATGAACCCGAATTCAAATTATTACCTCGCGTTCAATACCGGTTTCCCGAACACCTATGACCGCGCAATGGGCTACACGGGGTCGGAATTGATGGTACACGGCGACTGCTCTTCGCGCGGCTGCTATGCCATGACCGATGAGCAGATTCAGGAAATCTACGCCTTGGCGCGCGAGTCGTTCTTCGGCGGGCAAAAATCATTCCAGCTGCAGGCCTATCCGTTCCGCATGACCGCAATCAACATGGCCAAGCACCGCAACAATCCGAACTTCGCGTTCTGGAAAATGTTGAAAGAGGGCTACGACCATTTCGACGCGACGCATCAGGAGCCGAAGGTCGCGATTTGCGACAGGCGTTACGTCTTCGATGCGGTCAGTCCCGGCGATTCAAACCGGCCGTTGGCGTTCAACGCGAAGGCCGCCTGTCCGGCATATCAACTCGACAAAAATATCGCCGATGCGGTCATCGATCACCAGCGGCAAGAACAGCGCAAGATGGCGGAATACGTCGCCAACGGCGTATCGACAGTCCCGTCCCGCGCCGGCATCGACGGCGGTATGAACCCGGTGTTCCTCGCAAAGCTTTCGCCCCAGAATGATTTCGACAACAACGGTCGCTATCGGGTGGCGAGCGCAACGGTCGCGCCGGGCGCATTGCCGCGCGTATCCAACGCACCCGGCGCGCTGCCGCGCACGGCTACCCCGCCGGCCGCAAGCGCCGAAGCGTCCGTCAGGCAGGAACCTGCCGCGGCCTCCAGCGAGCCAACGGTCGTAGCAAGCGTGCCGATGCCGCGGCCTGCACCACAGCCAAAGCAAGGCGAAGCTCCCTCACAGCCGACTACGATTGCCGGGTTAATCGGCAGCTGGTTTGGCTCGAATGCGGAAGCTGCCCCATCGGCACCTGAAAAAGAGCCTGTTGTGACGCGGAGTGCCAATACCGATCTGGCAGCAAAGCCGAAGCAAGTTTCTCGTACGGTCTCTGCCACGACGTCCGTACCGCCGCGCAGCACCTCTACCGTGGCCGCGCCGGCTCCGCGCGACGTCGCACCGAAGTCGGTCGAAACGGCTCGCACGCCGGAGCCGACCCCGCCAGTGCAAGCGGCCAAAGCCGAGCCCCCGCGCCCGCAGCAGCAAGAAATTCGTACAGCATATTCGACACCGCCGGCGAGCAACAATGGCTTGCTTACAGGCGCACAGCCGGTGGTGCCGGCCGGCTCCTTCGGCAGTTTCCGCTAACTGTTTCCGCCGCGGCACGAGTGGACGAAGCATGGATTGCTACGTCTATGTCCTCGGCACCCTCGCGAACCATCGCCACCTGACTTATGTCGGCTGGACCGATGACGTTGTACGGCGACTGGCGCAACACAATGCCGGCAAGGGCGCTCGCTCGACGCGCGGCCGCATTTGGGTGCTGCTCTATTCAGAACGTTGCGCGAGCAAACGTCACGCCATGAGCCGTGAATGGCACCTCAAGCGCAACCGCGCATTCCGCAGAGATTTGGCGAGGTCGCTGAAAAAATAACGCGGCAGGGCCGCCGGCGCTTTTTGCACGCTGAGGCCAAAAGACCTTAAGCGAATTTGCCGTGACAATGTTTGAATTTCTTGCCGGAGCCGCAGGGGCACGGCTCATTGCGGCCGACCTTGCCCCAACTCGACGGATCATTCGAATTGCGTTCTGGCTGCGCGCCGTTGCCATTTCCGACCAGAGCCGGCGCCAAAGCCGGTGCCATCTCATCTTCGCCCGTGGTCGGATCGACCTTGTGCGCTTCCATGTAAGGAAGCTTGGCGGCCTCTTCGGCCGGCGGTGACTGGACGACCTCGACCCGCATGAGCTGGGCGGTCACCGCCTCACGCAAGTGCGCCACCATTGCTTCGAACAGCGAGAAAGCCTCCGCCTTATACTCATTGAGCGGGTCCCGTTGACCGTAACCACGCAAGCCAATCACCTGGCGCAGGTGTTCGAGCATGACGAGATGTTCACGCCAGAGGTGATCGAGGGTCTGCAATAAAATGGACTTCTCGACGTAACGCATGACGTCGGGACTCCATTTGGCGACCTTGCTTGCCATCCATTCATCGGCGCGTCGCGTGATGCGCTCGCGAACGTCCTCTTCAGTGATACCTTCCTCCTTCGCCCAGTCCTGAACCGGCAGCTCAAGCGTAAGCACTTCGCGCAGAGTGCGATCGAGGCCCGCGCTGTCCCACTGTTCCGGATAAGCATTCGCGGGAATGTGCTTGGCGACCAATTCCTCGATCATCGCATGGCGCATGTCGGCGATGGTTTCGTCGACCGCCTCGTCACGCATCAGCTCGAGCCGCTGCTCGAAAATCACCTTGCGCTGATCGTTCATGACGTTGTCGAACTTGAGTAGATTCTTGCGGATATCGAAGTTGCGCGCCTCGACCTTCTGCTGCGCTTTCTCGAGCGCCTTGTTGATCCATGGATGAACGATCGCCTCGTTCTCCTTCAGACCCAGTTTCTGCAACATGCCGTCGAGCTTGTCGGACCCGAAGATGCGCATGAGGTCGTCTTCAAGCGACAGGAAGAATTTGGAATGACCAGGATCGCCCTGGCGGCCGGAGCGACCGCGCAGCTGGTTGTCAATCCGCCGACTTTCGTGCCGCTCGGTTCCGAGCACAAAGAGGCCCCCGGCGGAAATCGCTTTTTCTTTCAGACGAGCGACTTGCGTGCGAATCTCATCCGCTTGCGGACTTTTCTCGCGCTCGCGCGGGTCCGCAATGTCCGTGATTTCCTGACGAATACGCATGTCGGCGTTGCCGCCCAGTTGAATGTCGGTGCCGCGGCCGGCCATGTTGGTGGCAATGGTGATAGCGCCCGGCACGCCGGCCTGAGCGACAATATAGGCTTCCTGTTCGTGATAGCGGGCATTGAGGATGGCGAAGACTTTTTTCTTCGAGGCCCCCTCGTCGCCCGAATAGAGCGCAGCGAAAGCATTCGGATCCGAGAAGTCGTGCTGCTCCCAACCTTTTTGGCGGAGCATCTCGGCAAGCTGTTCGGATTTTTCAATCGAAGTCGTGCCGACCAGCACGGGCTGACCGCGAATCTTGCAGTCCTCGATCAAGGTCAAGATCGCCCGATATTTTTCAGCCGTAGTTCGATAAACCTCATCGTCGTCATCAAGACGAACGAGAGGCATGTTGGTCGGCACTTCGAGCACTTCGAGGCCGTAAATATCCATAAACTCTTCCGCTTCCGTCATTGCCGTGCCCGTCATGCCGGCAAGCTTTTCGTACATGCGGAAGTAGTTCTGGAACGTAATCGAAGCGAGCGTCTGGTTTTCGGGCTGGATCGGCTGATGCTCTTTCGCTTCCAATGCTTGATGCAGACCTTCCGAGTAGCGCCGGCCCGGCATCATACGGCCAGTGAACTCGTCGATGATCACGACCTCACCATTGCGAACAATGTAATCCTTGTCGCGCTGGAACAGCTTGTGCGCCCTGAGTGCCTGATTGACGTGATGCACGACGGATACGTTTTCTACGTCGTAGAGCGAGTCGCCCTTGAGCTGGCCGGCCGCGCGCAGCCTCTGCTCGAGCTTTTCCATGCCGACTTCGGTCAGCGTCACTGTCCGCTGCTTTTCGTCGACCTCATAATCGGTCTTGTCGAGTTGCGGAATGTAGCTGTCGATCGTGTTGTAGAATTCCGATCGGTCGTCGAGCGGACCGGAAATGATCAGCGGTGTGCGCGCTTCATCGACGAGAATTGAGTCGACTTCGTCCACAATCGCAAAAATATGCCCGCGCTGGACCATGTCCTCCAAGCGGTACTTCATGTTGTCGCGCAGGTAATCGAAGCCGAGTTCGTTGTTGGTGCCGTAAGTGATGTCGCAATCGTAGGCTTTCTTGCGCTGCTCGTCGTCGAGCCCGTGCACAATGACCCCAACCGAGAGCCCGAGGAAATTGTAGATTTGCCCCATCCATTCGGCATCGCGCTTGGCCAGATAGTCATTGACGGTGACGACATGCACACCGCGGCCGGCAACCGCGTTGAGATAAACCGGAAGAGTCGCAACCAGCGTCTTGCCTTCACCGGTCTTCATTTCGGAGATCTTGCCGTCGTGCAAAATCATGCCGCCGATCAACTGAACGTCGAAATGGCGCTGGCCGAGCGTGCGCTTGGCGGCTTCCCGCACGGTGGCGAAGGCAGGAACCAAAAGATCATCGAGAGAGGCCCCCTCGCCGACTTGTTTCTTGAAATGGTCGGTGCGGGCCTTCAGTTCATCGTCGGAAAGCCCTTCGAGTTCCTTCTCCAGAGCATTGATCTCGCGCACCCGGGGCTCATAGCTGCGGATGCGCCGCTCATTGGCGGATCCAAACAGCTTGCGGGCGACGGCGCCGATCATTCGGGGGGCTCCTAACGTAGGCCGGGCGCTTATATCATGCCGCCGCGGCCGGATTTGCTTCCGGCGCTCCGGAATGCGGCACTTTTCGGGCAAATTCGACGCCAAACACGCCGGCAAATAGCGAACAGCTAAAGGTGAGCGAGAGATATGAGGGGGTCGGATTGTTGTCAATCGGCGGCTTGCCACGACCTTAACAAGACGGTCACGCCGACGTTAGACCCCACGTACTAGTCGGCCATTGCAATGCCACGGTTGTTGGGCGAATAGTCCGCGCACCGCCGGTTCGAACCGGCGGCCCATATATTCAAGGATAACGCTATGACGATTGTTGTATCCGCCGGCGTCCCGGTCCGATCAGGTCCGGCCGGTTTCATTGCCGCCACCCTGGCGCTGCTCATCCTTACGACCGGGCCGCTCTGCGCCCAGGATAAGGACCCGCTTGTGGCTAAAGTTAATGGTGTTGAAGTTCATCAAAGCGACCTCACTGTCGCCGAAGATGAGGCCGGACAAATCCCGCCCATGTCACCTGAGGCCAAGCAAGATTACTTGGTGCAATTCGTGGCCGACATGATCCTGGTGTCGAAAGCAGCAGAGGACAAGAAATTCGGGGATGTGGCCGACTTCAAACGCAAGCTCGAATTCGCTCGCAAAAAGTTGCTCATGGAAGGGCTGCTCCAGTCTGTCGGCAAAACGGCCGTCACCGACGAGGCGATGCGCCAAGTCTACGATGAGGCGGTCAAGCAGATCGCGGAAGAGAAGGAAGTGCATGCGCGCCATATCCTGTTCCGCGCGCCGGCCGGCGACGACAAAGCCGGTAAGGAAGCCGAGGATAAAATCAAGGCAGTTATTGTGCGGCTGAAAAAGGGCGAGGACTTCGCCAAGGTCGCGGCTGAAGTGACAGAGGATCCGTCCGGTAAAGCCAATGGCGGCGACCTTGGCTATTTCACAAAGGAACAGATGGTGCCGGAATTCTCCGACGTCGCCTTCAAGTTAGAGTCGGGACAGATTTCGGAGCCGGTAAAAACCCAGTTCGGCTGGCATGTCATCAAGGTTGAAGATAAACGAACAAAACAGGCGCCGAAATTCGAAGATGTGAAGCCGCAGATCGAGAATTTTGTGATGCGCAAGGCACAGGCCGAGCTGGTCACAAAGCTCCGCGCAGACGCCAAAATCGAGCGCATGGACAAGCCGGCAAAGACCGAAGACAAACCCGCCGCGCCTGCCAAGAAGTAGCGTCGATCATATTCATCAAATGATTTCGTCATGGCCGGCCTTGTGCCGGCCATTTCGCTTAGGTACGCACATGGATGTCCATTCAGATATGACGCGCCCATGAGCTCTTCAGTCTCCCCCCTCGCCCCGGTTCACGTACCGGATATGCCCGCGATTTCTGGCGTAAAGCTCGCAACTGCTGCGGCTGGTATTCGCTATGCGGAGCGCACCGATGTTTTGCTCGCATTGTTCGAACCCGGTACCACTGTGGCCGGAGTATTCACGCGATCGAAATGCCCGTCGGCACCGGTCGAATGGTGTCGCGCGCACCTGAAAACGGGGACGGCGCGCGCACTCGTGGTTAATTCCGGCAACGCCAATGCCTTCACCGGCAAGAGCGGTCGAGATGCCTGCAAATTCACAGCGCAAATTGCTGCTCGCGCGGTCAGTTGCAAGCCGGGAGATGTCTTTCTCGCTTCGACTGGCGTTATCGGCGAACCGTTAAAGGCGCAGGCCTTCGACGGCGTTATGGACGGATTAGTGGCGCAGGCGCAGGCGGGCGATTTTCTCGCCGCAGCGCGCGCGATCATGACGACCGACACGTTCCCAAAGGTTGCGACCGCAACGGCGAAGATCGGAAAGACGACAGTCACGATCAACGGTATTGCGAAAGGTGCAGGCATGATCGCACCCGATATGGCGACCATGCTTGCCTTCGTCTTCACGGACGCAGCGATTTCGGCCGCCGCGCTGCAGTCACTCTTGAAGGAAGGCGTCGCCGATACCTTCAATGCCGTGACAATCGATGGCGATACGTCGACGTCCGACACGCTGATGATGTTTGCGACTGGCAAGGCAGGAATTTCGTGTATTGCACGCGCTGCCGATCCACGCCTGAAGGACTTCAAGAAGGCCCTGCATGCTGTGCTGGCAAATTTGTCCGAACAGGTCGCGCGCGACGGTGAGGGTGCACGCAAGTTGGTCGAGATCGTGGTCGAAGGCGCAGTATCGAAGGCTTCGGCCCGTCGCATTGCGATGTCGATTGCCAATTCGCCGCTTGTCAAAACGGCGATTGCGGGTGAGGACGCAAATTGGGGCCGCGTTGTCATGGCTGTCGGCAAGGCGGGCGAGCCCGCTGACCGAGATAGGCTGTCGATCTGGTTCGGCGGTATTCGCGTCGCATACAAGGGCGCGCGCGATCCCGGCTACGACGAAGCAAGCGTGAGCGCGGCAATGAAAAGGCCGGAGATCCGGTTGAAAGTGGCGCTCGGTCTGGGCAAGGGCCGCGATCGAGTGCTGACTTGTGATCTGACCAAGGAATACGTCGCCATCAATGGCGATTACCGATCCTAGAACCGTCGAGGCTGAGGGGTGGTGGCTACCAAAATCGTCCTAGTTGCCGCCTGCGCCCTTATTGACGCCGACGGCCGCGTACTGATCGCACAGCGGCCCGAGGGCAAACCGATGGCAGGATTGTGGGAGTTTCCCGGCGGCAAGGTTGAGAACGGCGAGCAGCCTGAGGAGACACTAATCCGGGAATTGAAAGAAGAACTGGGAATAACCGTCAACGAGGCCTGCCTCGCACCACTCACTTTCGCAAGCCACACTTATCCGGACTTTCATCTGTTGATGCCGCTCTATGTTTGCCGGCGCTGGGATGGAACGGTCAGCCCTGCCGAAGGCCAGAGGGTCACTTGGGTAAAGCCGAATCGGCTGCGCGACTACCAGATGCCGCCGGCCGACGTGCCGCTGATTGCACACCTGATGGCGCTGCTCTAGCTGCAGCGTCCCGGTTTTTCTCCCGTCGATATTTCACTGGTGCCAAGTGCGTCGGCCAATCGTTGCGCGGCCGAGCCGGGCTTTAGTGGCTTCTGCTGGCTTTCGTGCGGCACCCAGCCGGACAGCCAAACGATATCGAAACTGGCGCGCAGGCGGCCGTCCGCGTCGGCAAAGCGATCGGCGTAGATTGTCATCGTTCGCTCCAACGTCGCACGTTTAAGTGGTTTGCGCAGCCGCTCATGCATGACATTGGTCGCGCCCATGTGCCGCAGATCGTGCATCAGCGCGATGGCAGACTCATAACGCACAACGAGCCGTTCATTGTCGACGACTGGCAGTGCAAATCCGGCGCGCTGCAATAACGCGCCGAGTTCGTGCACATCGGCGAATGGCGCAACACGCGGCGAGATCCCTCCCTCAATCTCGCTTTCGGCGATAGCGATGGCCTCGCGCAGCTCGGTCAAACTCTCCCCGCCGACCAGCGCGGCCAATAACAATCCGTCCGGCTTCAACGCCCGGCGAATCTGTACCAGCGTTCCCGGCAGATCGTTGACAAACTGCAATGCCAGCGCCGACGTCACCAGGTCGAGCGAATTGGCCGCGAACGGTAACGCCTCCTCGTCGGTAACGACTCGCGGAAAAGATCGATCAAGTTCCACCGCACCGAATTCAGCGGCGACAATCATGTTGAATTTACGGTTTGCGGCAAGTGTTCGCCGGACCGCATCGGTTGGCGTACCAAGGTCGACGATGGTATCGAACCGGCGCACCACGGCAGAGAGCCTTTCGTCCAGCTCGCTGGCAACACGATCAAGCAGGAAGGTCGCGGGTCCGAAGGCGCGGGCACGCTTTTGACGCGTGCGCAACAACGAACGATCAAAGATCTGGGGACCTGACGACATTGATTTGTCCTCACGCGCTCACGCGCGATTTTGTCATGCCCGTGCTTGCCTGTGCTACGGTTGCAGCATGAACGAGCTTGTTTCGGCAAGTCCGGACGAATCACAAATCCGCACCTCGCGTTTTCGGGGCGGCATGCGAGCGGGATTACGGCTGGTACTTGACTTTGTGCTGCCCCCTCTTTGCCCATCCTGCCGCGAGCCACTCAGCGAAAGCGCCGGCCTTTGCGCCCCCTGTTGGTCAAAACTGTCGCTCATTGAACCACCATACTGCGCGCGGCTGGGTATTCCCTTCGTCTATGATCAAGGCCCGGGTCTTCTGTCGATGGAGGCGATGGCCAACCCGCCGGCCTACGATCGAGCACGCGCTGCTGTACGCTACGACGATGTCGCCCGTACGTTGGTCCAAAGCCTTAAATACAGCGACCGCCTCGATCTTGCACCCATAATGGGGCGATGGATGGCGCGTGCGGGCCGCGCGCTGTTGAGCGATGCCGATGCGCTCGTCCCGGTACCGCTGCATTGGCGCAGGCAGTGGGCGCGACGCTTCAATCAATCGGCTGCGCTTGCAGGCGTTATCTCGGCGCTCGGCAATGTGCCGGTTGTACATGGCGGCCTAAAGCGGGTTCGTGCCACGCCACAACAGGTCGGACTGTCGAAAACCGAGCGTGCCGACAATGTGCAAGGGGCCTTCCGTGTACCGGCCGAGCGCAAGGCCGATATTGCCGGACGGCGCGTTGTACTGATCGACGATGTGCTTACGTCTGGCGCGACGGTCGATGCCTGCGCACGAGCGCTGTTACGGGCCGGCGTTGCCCATATCGACGTGCTGGTTTTCGCGCGGGTTGTAGCGCCCGCGCGCGCTCCCATATAAAAGACGGTCAGGTTGCCCCCAGAAATGCTGCTATGCCACCCGTCGAAATTTACACGACCCGCTACTGCCCGTATTGCAACGCCGCCAAGGCTTTGCTGAAGCGGAAGGGCGTGAACTACAATGAGGTCGATGTCAGCCGCGACTGGAAGCGCCGGGACGAAATGATTCAACGCGCAAATGGACGCATGACTGTGCCCCAGATTTTCGTCGGGACAGTGCACGTCGGGGGCAGCGATGAATTGCACGCGCTTGAGCGCGCCGGCAAGCTCGATCCGCTGTTGGCGGCGGGCGGCGGGGCACTTGCATGAGCACTGGCACCTTCAAGGCCGCGATGATCCAAATGCGTTCGGGTCTCAAGCCTGGCGCGAATATCGATGACGCAGTGCGCATGATCGGCGAGGCAAGATCAGCCGGCGCCGACTATGTACTGACCCCCGAGATGACCAACATCCTGGCGGCCAAGCGCGAGCAGCTTTTCTCCGCGATTGTCGACGAAGAGGCGGATACTTCGCTTGCGACCTTGCGCGAACTTGCACGCAAGCTTGGCATCTATGTTCATATCGGTTCGCTGGCGATCAAGCTTTCGCACGACAGGGCGGCCAACCGCTCGTTCCTTGTCGATTCGAAGGGCGACATCGTGGCCCGCTACGACAAGATCCACATGTTCGACGTCGACCTTGCGGATGGCGAGAGCTATCGCGAGTCGCGCAATTACCGTCCGGGCGAACTGGGAGTCCTGGCGGATTTACCATGGGGCCGGCTCGGCCTGACTGTTTGCTACGACCTGCGCTTCCCCGCGCTATATCGCGCGCTGGCCGAAGCCGGCGCCACCATGCTGGCGATTCCATCGGCATTCACCAAACAAACCGGAGAAGCGCACTGGCACGTCCTTATCCGCGCTCGGGCAATAGAAAATGGTTGCTTTGTTTTCGCCGCCGCACAAGGTGGTAAACATGAGAACGCCAGGGATACATATGGTCATTCACTTATCGTTGACCCTTGGGGGCGCATCATTGCAGAAGGCGGCACCGAGCCGGGTGTAGTCATGGCCGAAATCGACCCCGCAGAAATTGCTAAAGCGCGTGCGCGCATTCCGTCACTGCAGCACGGCCGGCGATTTGAAATCATTGAGCCGATGGTGGAGCCCGCTCATCTGCATGTCGTGCGGGGGACGGAATGATACACTACGCACTCGTCTGCGAACGCGGCCACAACTTTGAAAGTTGGTTCCAGGATTCGGCCACCTACGACAAGCAGGCCAAGCGTGGGTTGGTGACCTGCCCACACTGTAATTCGGCCAAAGTCGAAAAGGCGATCATGGCGCCGAGACTATCCACGTCGGCGAAGAAGCGGCGTGTATCTACCGACGAGCCCGCAGCAGGCGTCAATGCCGCGACGACGACGTCAGTGCCTGCGCCGGTCGCAATGATTTCGCCGCAGGAGCAGGAGTTTCGTACGAAGCTCAAAGAGCTGCGCGACCATCTCGTCAAGAATGCTGATAATGTCGGCACGAAATTCCCGGAAGAAGCGCGGAAAATGCATTACGGCGAAATCGAGCATCGTTCGATCTACGGCGTGGCCTCTCCGGAAGAAGCGAGCGAGCTATCTGAGGAAGGCATCGAATTCCATCCATTACCCCCGTTGCCCGACGATCGGAATTAATACGCCCACACCAGCAGGGCGACGCCTATCACCACCAGCACAATGCCGGCGATCTCGCGACGCGTGGTCGGTTGCTTAAACACAAACCGGGTTACGCCTTGTGCAAACAAGACCTCGACCAAAGCCAGCGTGCGCACATTGGCTGCGGTGGTGATCGCGAAGGCGAGAAACCAGAATTCCGAGGCGAAAGCGCCCATGAAGCCGGCAAACAGGGATGGCCGCCAGGCGCGTGCGATAGCTTGCAGAACCTTGGGATCGCGCAACGCCAGATACAGCGACAAGACCGCCGCCTGAATGACCAAACCCACCGTCACTGTGAATGTTGCCGCCACTACAAAGTCGGGCCGGTGCAGGGACAGGATGGCGCCCCGATAGCCAATTGCGGAAAGGCCAAAAAGCGCGCCGGAGAACAGGCCAACCATGGTCGAACGCACGCTGCCGCCTTCGTCGGCATTACCCTTGAGCGAGATGACGATCACACCAGCCGTAGCTATGAGAATGGCGGCGGCTGAAAGCGGAGTGACCTTGTCACCGAGAAAAATCAGCCCGAACAAAGCCACATGCACCGGCTCGGTCTTGATGAAGGCGTAGGCCACCACAAAGGACCGCTGGCCCATCACGGAGAGCATGGTTGCGGTGGCCGCGATTTGGGTGAAAGCGCCGGCCAGCACCCAAGGCCAGAACAGAGGGGGCGGCTTCGGCAATTCCGCGCCCATCGCAGCGAGAACACCAGCGAGGAACAAGAGCGCAAACGGGAAGCCGAACAGAAAGCGCACATGGGTTGCGCCGACCGTGCCAAGGGTCGCCGTCAGCTCGCGCTGCATGGCGTTGCGCGCGGTCTGCGCCGCCGCGGCAATCAGCGTAAAGACGGCCCAGAGCATCGGGTCGATGCTTGTTGTTGTCTGCTCAGGCCGCGGCTGACCGGGTCTCCGCCGCCTCGGGGAATTCGGTCACCGACCCCTTCTCGTTATCGATCAGCAGAAACAGATCGAAATAGCGGATGGTCGGCGCGCCACCAGTACGCTTGATGACGGATTGCCGCCATTCCTCATTGTGTGCTTTTTGCGCCGCTTCGACCGACGGCCAGATATAGACGCCGGCGCCGGTTTTGCCGTTAAGCTCGAGCAGAAAATGCTTGCGCAGCAATTCCTTGTTGGCCCGCCATTTTGGAATAACGTTGCGCGCCTCCTCGGCCACTTGCTGACGGCTCCAGCCGTTCGGCGAATTGAATTCAACCAATTCGAGGATCATACCGCCTCTCCTTTTTGCTTTGGGCGTTGCGCCACCAGCATGTAGTTGACATCCATATCGGACGACAACTGCCAACGGTCGGCCAAGGGATTGTAGATCACACCGCGCTCTCCGGTCACCTGCAAGCCGGCGCGCTCTATCGCGTCTTCGAGCTCCACAGGCGTTACAAATTTATCCCATTGATGCGTGCCGCGTGGCAGCCAGCGCAGGACATATTCGGCACCGACAATGGCAAGCGCGAAGCTTTTCAGGGTGCGATTAAGCGTGGCCGCGATCAAAAGCCCGCCGGGTTTGACCATTGACACGCAGCTCGCAACGAACGCGCGAACGTCGGTGACGTGCTCGACCACTTCCATAGCCAATACCACATCGAAGCGCTCGTGCGCGGCGGCGAGCTCCTCGGCGGTCGTCGCGCGATAGTCCGCGGCAATTCCCGACTTGTCCGCATGAGACTTCGCGGCGGCGATGTTCTCCTCTGACGGGTCAGCGCCGACCATCTCTGCCCCCAGTCGCGCCAGCGGTTCGGACAGAATGCCGCCGCCGCAGCCGATATCCAGCATGCGCAGGCTTTTCAGGCAGTCCAGCTTCTTGGGATCGCGGCCAAAGCACGCCGTCGCCTGGTCGCGAATATAGGCAAGTCTTACGGGATTGAATTTATGAAGCGCCGCCATCGGCCCACGCGGATCCCACCAATCGGCGGCATAGCGCGAGAATCGCTCGACCTCAGCTTGGTCGACTGACGATGCGTGGGGCTTGCCTGCCATGTTTTTTCCGGGCGTCTGGATGTCAGCGGGCAGTCACTTGGTTGCGAAATTCGAGCGGCGCGTGGATGTTGTGCAGCGGTTCAATCCCCACGCCGGTCCCGCGAATGGTGATGTCGCCATAGTTGAGCATCCGTCCCAGTATCGATTGGTCGACATCAACGCTCTCAACCTTGTCCATGTTCATCTCAACCGTATGCCGACGGATAAAGCCCCGTTTGTACACGATGCGACGGTCCGTCACGTCTATCTCTGTCGTCCAACGCCTGAACCAGGCACCGAAAGCCAGCGCCAGCCCGGTCAGTGCACAAACGAGCGCAACCAGAATCGCCCCCGGCCCAGCAGCACCGCCAGCAGTAAGCGAAATGAAGGCCAACAGCCAAAGGCCAATCGCCGGCAGATAGACGATCCAGTGCAAGGTGGTTGTATAAGCCAAAGTCTCACCGGGCTGGAGGATGTGATCGATGTATCGCATCATCGGGCCTTAATTCTTCGCGACTATACCAGCGTTATGGCGGCGATGTTGCGATTGCTGCACCCCGCCGGTATGTAATACGCGCCTTTTGGGCCGGCACTCGAAACGTTAACGATTTGCGTCGGCCGCTTGTTAGCGTCTTTCTACGTACCCGGGAATGCCATGGCTCGGCTGGTGATGAAATTCGGCGGAACGTCCGTCGCCGATCTTGACCGCATCCGCAACGTTGCGCGCCACGTCAGGCGCGAGGTTGATGCCGGCTATGATGTGGCCGTTATAGTCTCTGCCATGGCGGGCGCGACCAACCAGCTCGTCGAATGGTCTCGGCAAGCCGCCATGCTGCACGATGCCCGTGAATATGATGCGGTCGTCGCCACGGGCGAACAGGTCACCGCCGGACTGCTCGCAATCGTACTGGAAGGCATGGGAGTTAACGCACGGTCCTGGCAAGGTTGGCAATTGCCGATCCTGACCGACAATGCGCATGGCTCTGCTCGCATTCTGGACGTGAACGGCGCCGAACTGATCAAGCGCTTCAAAGAGCACAGCCAGGTCGCCGTCATCGCCGGTTTTCAGGGCATGCATAAAGAAACCGGTCGTGTCACAACCCTCGGCCGTGGTGGCTCCGATACCTCGGCTGTGGCAATCGCCGCCGCAATCGGCGCCGAACGCTGCGACATCTATACCGACGTGGATGGTGTCTACACGACCGACCCGCGGGTGGTGCCGAAGGCTCACCGCATGGACAAGATCGCGTACGAAGAAATGCTCGAATTCGCTTCGCTAGGCGCCAAAGTCATGCAGGTTCGTTCGGTCGAGCTCGGTATGGTGCACAATGTACGCATCTTCGTGCGCTCAAGCTTTGAGAAACCGGAGGATATCGATCCCTCCAAGCCGCCGTCGGGTACGCTTATTTGCGACGAAGGAGACATCGTGGAACAACAAGTTGTCACCGGCATCGCCTTTTCCAAAGACGAAGCGCAAATCTCGATTCGCCGCGTGCAGGACAAACCTGGAGTCGCTGCCGCGATCTTTGGCCCTCTCGCCGATAGCAATATCAACGTCGACATGATCGTGCAGAACGTGTCGGCCGACGGCGCTACCACAGACCTCACCTTTACGGTGCCCTCTGCCGACTATGAACGTGCCCGTGTAACCCTCGAAAAGGCCAAGGGATCGATCGGTTACGAGCGGCTGGATGGGGCGACCGACGTTGCCAAGGTCTCCGTTATCGGCATTGGCATGCGCAGTCATGCCGGTGTCGCCGCCAAGGCTTTCAAGGCCCTGTCCGAGCAGAAGATCAATATCCTCGCCATCACCACCTCTGAGATTAAGTTCTCGGTGCTGATCAAAGCGACCCAAACCGACCTGGCGGTGCGCACTCTGCATACGCTCTATGGGCTGGATAAGACCTAGAATCCCGGAAGGGTGAGCCTGAGAAGCGCTCTTTGGCTTGCCCCTTGCCCAGACCATTCGCTATAGGCTGACGCGTAAGCGGCTCCGGATGCCGGATTCGGCGGTCGCCATTCGTACACGATTTGGCCGTAATAAGGCCGCGGCCCGAGCCGTGGCCAGAGGACTTCAATAATGCGTGGCGCGCTCGGTGGTCCGCGCGTGCTGTTGCGTCGGCTTCGCGAAGTTATGGCGGAGCCGGTCAGCGCACAGGATCGCCTCGACAAGGTTGTGGTATTGATCGCCGCCAACATGGTGGCGGAGGTGTGCTCTGTCTACGTGCTGCGCGTAGACGGAACCCTTGAGCTGTACGCCACCGAAGGCCTGAAACGCGAGGCGGTCCACCAAACCGTCCTTAAAGCCGATGAGGGACTCGTTGGCTTGGTCGCCAGCGAGGCCAATCCGATGAACCTGTCGGATGCGCAGGCGCATCCCGCCTTCTCTTACCGCGCGGAAACCGGCGAAGAGATCTATCACTCGTTTCTAGGCGTGCCGATCCTGCGCGCCGGCAACACGCTCGGCGTGCTGGTTGTGCAGAACCGCGCGCGGCGCACTTACACCGAGGAAGAAGAAGAGGCGCTGCAAACCACGGCGATGGTCCTCGCCGAGATGATCGCGTCCGGCGAGCTGTCCTCGCTCGCCCGGCCCGGCGCAGAGCCAGTCGCGCGCCACGCGATGCATCTTGTCGGCAGTTCGCTGTCCGATGGCATCGCCCTCGGTCACGTCGTTTTGCACGAGCCGCGCGTGGTTATTACCAACGTTATCGCCGACGACGTACCGCAGGAGCTCAAACGGCTTGATGCCGCCATAGCGACCTTGCGCGAAGACCTGGATCGGCTGGTCGAACACCGTGATGTCGCCGACGGCGGCGAGCATCGGGATGTGCTCGAAGCCTATCGGATGTTTTCTTATGACCAAGGCTGGCTGCACAAGATCCGCGAGGCGGTAACGACCGGCCTCACCGCCGAAGCCGGCGTCGAGCGCGTCCAGTCCGACACCCGTGCGCGCATGCTGCGTGCATCCGACCATTATTTGCGCGATCGCCTGCACGACCTCGACGATCTCGCCAACCGGTTGATGCGCGTGCTGATGGGCCAGGATCATGCGCCGACCAAGGAGCAACTGCCGGAAAACGCCATTGTCGTGGCGCGCTCCATGGGCCCGGCGGCGCTGCTCGATTACGACCGGAAAAGACTGCGCGGGCTGGTGCTGGAAGAAGGTGGACCCACCTCGCACGTTTCGATTGTTGCACGCGCGCTTGGTATTCCGACCGTTGGCGAGATCGACAATGCCACAGGTCTGGTCGAGCCGGGCGACGCCATTATTGTCGACGGATCGACCGGCCATATTCACATGCGTCCGCCGCAGGACATTCAAGCGTCCTACGGCGAACGGGTGAAGCTGCGCGCCCGCCGGCAAGCGCAGTATCGCGCGCTGCGGGAGCGGCCGTGCGTCACCAAAGATGGCCAGAAAATCGCGCTCATGATCAATGCCGGCCTGACCATCGACCTTCCGCATATCGAAGATACTGGCGCCGCCGGCATCGGCCTGTTTCGGACCGAGTTGCAGTTCATGGTGGCGGCTACGTTGCCGCGCACCGGAGAGCAGCTCGCACTCTATCGTGCGGTGCTGGACGCGGCCGGGAAAAAGCCGGTGACGTTCCGCACGCTCGATATCGGCGGCGACAAGGTGTTGCCGTACATGCGCAATATCGAAGAAGAAAATCCGGCACTGGGCTGGAGGGCGATCAGACTCGGTCTCGACCGGCCTGGCCTGCTACGCAGCCAGGTACGCGCGCTGCTGCGCTCAGCGGGCGGGCGCAGCCTCAAGCTGATGTTTCCAATGATCGCCGTCGTGGAGGAATTCGACAAGGCCAAGGCGCTCGTCGAAGTCGAATTGACCCATTTGCGCCGGCATGGGCACGAGCTACCCGAGCGAGTCGAGATCGGCACCATGGTCGAGGTACCCGCGCTTTTGTTCCAGCTCAACGAATTACTGGAGCGGGTCGATTTCCTTTCGGTCGGCTCCAACGACCTGATGCAGTTCCTCTATGCCGCCGACCGCGGCAATCCCCGCGTGTCGGAACGATTTGATCCGCTGTCGGCGCCGGTGCTGCGCGCGCTCAAGGATATCGTGGACAAGGCAAAGCAGCACAACAAGCCGGTGACCCTATGCGGTGAGCTCGCATCCCAGCCCATCGGCGCGTTGGCGCTCACCATTCTTGGTTATCGCACCCTGTCACTGACGCCGTCCGCAGTCGGCCCGGTAAAGGCCCTGCTGCTCGACCTCGATTGCCGCAGAGGCGAGGCCATGCTTTTGCCCTGCCTCGAGCAGCCGGTCGGGAGTGTCTCTATCCGGCAAAAACTTGAAAGCTTTGCCGCGGCGGAAGGGTTGCAGCTTTGATCGTGCTGCCGCAACAGAAACTGGACGCCCTGCTCGCCCGCCATGCACTGGTGGAAAGCGAGCTCGCCAGCGGCTTGAGCCCGGAAGCTTACGTCAAATTGTCGCGTGAGTTCGCCGAACTCAGCCCGGTCATCGAAACAATCAAAGCCTATCGCAGCGCCGACAAAGAGATCGCTGAACTTTCAGCACTCGTCGATGATCCATCGACGGATGCGGAAATGCGCAAGCTCGCCGATGTCGAGCGGCACGAGGTGCAAGAACGCAAGGAAAGACTGGCGCAGCAAATCAGGCTTGCTCTTCTGCCAAAGGATGCGATGGATGACCACAACGCGATCCTTGAAATCCGCGCAGGCACAGGCGGCGACGAAGCCGCGCTTTTTGCCGGAGATCTCTTTCGAATGTACGAACGCTATGCGGCCAAGCAGGGCTGGAAGACGGAAATTCTGTCCGTCAGCGAAGGCACCAAAGGCGGCTTCAAGGAAATCGTCGCTTCGGTACGCGGCCGTGGCGTTTTCGCCAAGCTCAAATTTGAATCGGGCGTGCATCGCGTACAGCGTGTACCCGATACCGAGGCTTCCGGACGCATCCATACCTCTGCCGCCACCGTCGCCGTGCTTCCCGAAGTTGAAGACGTGGATATTGATATCAACGATGCCGATTTGAAAATCGATACAATGCGCGCACAGGGTGCCGGCGGCCAGCATGTCAACAAGACCGAATCGGCCATCCGTATCACGCATATCCCGAGCGGGATTGTTGTGTTCGTGCAGGAGGAAAGATCGCAGCACAAGAACAAGTCAAAGGCGATGGGCTATTTGCGCAGCAAGCTCTACGATGCAGAGCGCACCAGACGCGATGCCGAGAGAGCGGCAGAACGGCGCGGACAGATCGGTTCGGGCGACCGCTCCGAGCGCATCCGTACCTACAATTTCCCGCAAGGTCGTGTCACTGATCACCGCATCAATCTGACGCTGCACAAACTGCCGCAGATTATCGAAGGCGAGGCGCTTAACGAAGTCATCGACGCGCTGGTGACAGAACATCAGGCCGAGCTGCTCGCTGCCGAAGGCGCGGTGTGAGAGTCATTCCCGGCCTGAAGGATGGCGCCTCCGTTTCCGAGGCCCTTCGCCTCGTAGCGCAGGCATTCCGCTCTGCTGGCGTCAACGAGGCGGACACGGATGCGCGCGTGCTTATCGCGCACGCGCTGCACCTCGACCGCGCGCGGTTGATCGCACAATCGGATCGCATTTTGGAGGCACGAGAAATAACGGCGATATCGATGCTTGCTGCGCGCAGACTGAAGCGCGAGCCGGTGTCGCGCATTCTTGGGCAAAAGGAATTCTGGAGTCTCCCTCTGATCGTAACCCCCGATGTTCTCGTCCCGCGGCCCGAAACAGAAACCATCATCGAAGGCGCGCTCGATTATGTCGTGCGCGGAGGCCTTCGAATGGAAAAGCTGCGCGTCCTCGACATCGGAACCGGGTCGGGCGCACTGTTGCTGGCTTTGCTGAGCGAGTTGTCTCGCGCGACTGGTACCGGAACCGATGTCAGCGAAGCTGCGTTGCAAGTCGCGCAAGCTAACGCCGCGAAGCTTGGTTTCGAGGCGCGCTGCAGCTTTGTCGCCTGCGACATGGCCTCGCAGGTTCAGGGGCCCTTCGACCTGGTCGTCTCGAACCCGCCCTATATCGCGCACGACGAGATTGCCGCTCTTGCACCGGAGGTGCGGGATTACGATCCGATGTTGGCGCTTGAGGGCGGCGACGATGGCCTGACCGCATATCGTGCCCTTGCGGCTGACGCAAAACGCCTTTTGGCACCGGCTGGACGGATGTTCATAGAATTGGGTGCCGGCCAAGAGGCAGCCGTGCGCATATTGTTTACCAATGCGGGATTAAATGTCGGCGTAGCGCGCAAGGATCTGGCAGGAATCCCGCGCGTGCTCGGCGCAGGTTTCGTGTCATGAGTGTGTCGCATCCCGACCTGACGAAAAACGCAGAGCTCATTTATCAGCAAAAAAATCGCTTGGATTATGTCGCGGAAACGACTAGCTTCCGATTTACGGAATCGACCCGTAACGGTTGCATCGCCATGAACCCTGGAGCAGAGGCTCTGTGAGGTGTGGCGCAAGGCGGATGACGAACCGCCGTCTGCGAAGAGACGGCAAACGAAATCGCCAGATACGGGTTTGGATGCTTCACCGGTTGGGCGCATCAATTTTCGAAACCTAGGACGATGCGCGTAACGAGAGGTTGGCAACGCTGCGGCAAGATCGCGGCTATGGGGTTGCTGCGACTATAGCGACAAAGAATGCAATGGTTCGATCATTGGCGCGGACAACTGGTCCGGCCGCGCGATGAAGTTTGTACGGACTTGCAATTTGGTAGTGCGTTCGGCAGCGAACGCCGAGACAGGCGAAAGGCGATAACAGGCACATCATGAGAAACGGTCAGAAGCGCATGCGGGGACGCGGCAACCACCGCAAAAGCCAAAATCCACTGACGCGCGTTTACGAATCAAACGGTCCCGACGTCAAAATCCGCGGCACTGCTTCGCATATTGCGGAAAAATACATTCAGCTCGCACGCGATGCGCAGGGTTCCGGTGATCCGGTCGCCGCTGAGAATTACTATCAGCACGCCGAACACTATTTTCGCCTGATCGCTGCCGCCCAGGAGCAATTCCGTCAACAGAACCCGTATTACAACCAGCAACCGCAGCAGCAGGGCGCATCCGGCCAGCAAAGCGCCGACGAAGGATTTGACGGCGAGGACGATGACGCCCAGCCATTCATGGGACAAAACGAGCCGAGCTACGGGCCGCGCGAACCTCAGCAGCAGCCCTATCTGCCGCGGGATGCGCAACCGTTCCCGCCCCGCGATCAACAGGTGCACAACCGTCCGCAACATCAGCCGCAGCCATATCAACAACAGCCGAACCAACAGGGTGGTCATGAAGGGCAACAACAAGAGGTAGGCGGATTACCTGCATTCATCACAGGTGGCGGCGGCGGGCAGCCGCAACAGAATTCGGGGCCGAACGGTCATGACCAAGGCGATCGCGGTCAGGATCGCTTTGGAATGCATCGTCGCCGTCGTCGCCATCGCGGCGGGGGCGGGTATCGTCCCGACCGGCCCGATTTCGGCGGTGGTCATCAGCAGAGCGCGACGCCCCAACCAACACAAGATGAAGGTGGCGGCGGCGACGAGCCGCGACAGCCGGACTAAGCCAGGCTAATTGTTCTGAACTAAAATCATCGGCCTGGTGACGGAGCCAATGCCGGCTCCAGCGCGGGCACCAATCGTCGCTTTTCGCGCCGTGCCGGAATCGCGCGATACACCTGCTTGGTCGCTTCAACCAGATGCACCCCGGCAAACGGCGCTGACAGCGTCGCGCCCGTGCGCTCCCACGCCACTGCAGACCGCAAGAACCAGCCGCGTGCAATCGGCGGCACGTAGAGCGCCTCGCTCCATCCAGTCGGTGTGAACCAGGTCTCGCGCAGGAGCTGGTTGATCTGACTCCGCGAGTAAGGCCGGCCATGTCCAAACGGCGTGGTATCCATGCGGGCCCACAGGCCGCGTCGGTTTGGCACCACCGCAAGCAATCGGCCGCCGGACGCCAGCACCCGCCATACTTCGCGCAACAGCGCACCCGGATCGTTGGTCATTTCCAGCGCGTGCACCAGCATCACACGGTCGACCGCGGAGTCGCCGAGCGGCAATTCATTTTCATCGACCAATGCAGATAGCGCCGGGCGTGTCGTCGGCCATTTTACGACGCCCTGCCCTGCCGGCATCAACGCGAAGCACCGTTCGGCCTCCTCGCGAAACAAGCCCAGGTAAGGTGTGGCGTAGCCGATGCCAAGCACACGCTGACCGGACGTATCGCCCCACAGCGTGCGGATGCCGCGGCCAATAAATCGTCGGGCGACGACCCCCAGCCTTTGGCCGTAGAAATTTCGCAGGTCAACGACGTCAATCGACATGTGTTGAAACTACCACGAAACTGCGTAGCAAACCGCTAACGGCGCGGAACGCACGGACGTGCAACGACATTCATCCGCATGGTACGGTTAACCCTGTTCAAGAATGCCAAGAGGACCAAAGCTATGCCCGCGGAAACCCGTCTGTTTCTCTGCCGATCCGATAATTACGGCGTGCTTCTGCACGACCCTGAAAGCGGCGCCACAGCCGCAATCGACGCACCCGAGGCGGCGCCCATCGAGGCGGCGCTCAAAGCGACCGGCTGGAACCTGACGGACATCCTGGTCACTCATCACCATGCAGACCATACCGACGGCATCAAAGCGCTAAAGGCAAAATATAAATGCCGCGTGGTGGCGCCGGCGGCTGAAGCTGCAAAAATTCCAGCGGTGGACGAAACCGTGCGCGAAGGCGATAAGATCAAGGTCGGTAGCCTCTCAGCCAATGTCATCGAGACGCCCGGTCACACGCTTGGCCACATTGCCTATTGGTTTCAGGGCGACAAGCTGGCTTTCGTCGGCGACACGCTGTTCTCGATTGGCTGTGGCCGCGTCATTGAAGGTACCCCCGAACAAATGTGGCGTTCGCTGACCAAGCTGCGCGACCTGCCCAACGACACAGAGATTTATTGCGGGCACGAATACACCGCCGCGAATATCAAATTCGCCCGTACCGTCGAGCCGAACAACAAGGCGCTCGCGGCGCGCGAGGCGCAGGCAAAGCAGCAGATTTCGCGAAACGAGGCGACGATTCCGGTCATGATCGGCGAGGAGAAACAGGCAAACCCGTTCCTGCGTGCCGACGTGCCCGAGGTTGCGGCCGGCATCGGCATGGCGGGTAAGCCCGCAGCCGAGGTCTTTGCCGAGATCCGCGCTCGAAAAAACAAGTTCTAGCGACCACATGCATACACCGTCGGCCGCCGAGATGATCCGGGCGCTTGAACTCAAGCCGCACCCGGAGGGTGGGCACTATCGTGAGACATTTCGCGATCCGAGACAGGTGGAGGGCCGCCCCGCGTCCACGGCGATCCTGTTCCTGCTCGCGCGCGGTGAGCGTTCCCATTGGCATCGCATCGACGCAGTCGAGATCTGGCACTATTACGCAGGCGCTCCACTCAAGCTTGAGTTGGTCGACGGCGCGAAAGAAGAAATCTTCCGCCTCGGCGCAGATATCCACGCGGGTGAAGTGCCGCAGGTGACGGTGCCAGCGCGCGCCTGGCAGGCGGCGGAAAGCCTTGGCCCTTGGACATTGACAGGCTGCACTGTGGCGCCCGGCTTTTCCTTCGAGGGTTTCGAACTGGCGCCTAAGGACTGGTCACCACGTAACCAAACGCGATAAAACGTCGGAAATTTCGAAAGGGGAACTATTGTGCCCAGTAACCTTGATAAAGCGCGCGAAGTGCTCGCGCGCGCCAATCGCATGATTGCCAATGAAGGCGTGCTCGACGCTTTCGGGCATGTCACCATGCGTCATCCGACCGACCCTCGGCGTTATCTTATGTCACGGTCTCGCGCGCCCGAGTTGGTGCAGCCTGAAGATATTCTCGAGTTTACGCTCGACTCGCAGCCGGTGAACCCGACCGATGTACGGCTTTACGGTGAACGGGTAATCCATGGCGGCATCTATCAGGCACGACCAGACGTGAACGCCGTGTGCCACCACCACGCGCCCTCCATTCTGCCGTTCTGCATTTCCGGCTCGGAGCTCAAACCGGTCTATCATCTCGGTGCGACGCTGGGCGAGAAGGTGCCATTCTGGGACTCTCGAGACGAATTTGGTGATACGACTCTCATCGTAGCGAAACCCGAGGAAGGCGCCTCGCTTGCGCGCGCACTCGGTGCGCACTGGATCGTGCTCATGCGCCGTCACGGCGCAACCGTTGCCGGCGCGACGCTGGAAGAGCTTACGTTCCGCACCATCTATACGGCGCGTAATGCGGCGTTGCAGAGTCAGGCCTACATGCTTGGCCATGTCTCGCCGTTGAATCCGGCCGAGACGCGGCTCGCCGGCGAGTACAATTTGCGGCCGGGCCCGGTCGCACGCGCCTGGGAATACTGGAACGTGCGGCTCGACAAGGCCGAAAGCGCATTGCGTCCGCGAAAATCAAAACCTGGATCGCCAAAAAAACGCCGCACGAAACGCAAGCAGAAACGCCGCCGTTGAGTGGGGCTTTTTACTTGCGGCCGTTGAGACGCATGCAAGCCAGGTACCCCTCAAGAGCGCGGCTTTTGTGGACTTTAAGGCCATCTCTCCTGAAGTATTTCGGAAATGCGACTTGCCCGCCATCAAGCGTTTGCGTCGATCCTTCCCGCGGGCGCAACTTCAAACCTTCACGTTTGACGCCGACTGCTGGAGGAATGACGCGCCCACCGTTCTGCAACGCGCATCCGCAGGCAACCTTGTCGTAGACGTCTTTGCATTTCGCATCGACTTCTTGCGCGGACGCCGGGCGGATAAGCGGCGGCGTCAAAACACCGACGATTGCTATTCCGATCAGAAATGCCTTCATGAGACTTGCTGGCGCCTAGACGAAATACTGCCCGCCGTTGGCGGAGAGCGTCGCACCGGTGATCAGCCCGGCGTCGTCGGAGGCAAGGAACACGACGCAACGCGCAATTTCCTCCGGTTCACCTAGCCGCCCTATCGGGATGAGCGGCAATATGGATTTCTCCAGAACATCCTTTGGTACCGCCTGCACCATCTCGGTATTGATATAGCCCGGGCAAATCGCGTTCACGGTGATGCCCGAGCGTGCACCTTCCTGTGCGAGCGCCTTTGTGAACCCGAGCTCGCCGGCCTTGGCGGCGGAATAATTGGTCTGGCCCATTTGACCTTTTTGCCCATTGATCGAGGAGATGTTGATGATCCGGCCGAACTTGCGCTCGCGCATGCCCTCGATTAACGGCCGGCACATGTTGAACAGCGAGCCAAGATTTGTGTTGATGACCGCCGCCCATTGCTCCGGCTTCATCCGATGGAACATGGCATCGCGTGTAATGCCGGCATTATTCACCAGCACTTCGACAGGCCCGACCTCGGCCTCGACCTTTTTGATTCCGTCAGCACAGGCCTCGTAGGACGACACATCCCACTTGAACACCGGGATTCCGGTTTCCGCCTTGAATTTCTGGGCGGCGGCGTCATTGCCGCCGTAGTTGGCCGCAACCTTGTAACCGCCGGCCTTCAGAGCCTTGGCAATTGCCTCTCCGATTCCACGAGTGCCACCCGTTACCAATGCTACACGCGCCATGTTTCCACCCTCCCGGCTATCTTCTTAAAACAAAATGGCCGGGACAAGCCCGGCCATCGCCTAAATCAATCGAGGGCATCCTATCGCTCGACACACATTGCGATACCCATTCCCCCGCCAATGCAAAGCGTTGCAAGGCCTTTCTTGGCGTTGCGTTTCTGCATCTCGTGCAGCAGGGTCACCAGAACCCGCGCGCCAGAAGCACCGATTGGATGGCCAATGGCAATGGCACCGCCATTGACGTTGACCTTTGCGGTGTCCCATCCGAGATCCTTGTTGACCGCACAGGCTTGTGCGGCGAAAGCTTCATTGGCCTCCACCAGGTCGAGGTCTTCTTTCTTCCAGCCGGCTTTTTTGAGAGCGGCCCGCGAGGCGGGGATCGGCCCGGTTCCCATGATTGCCGGATCGACGCCGGCCTGTGCCCACGACACGATGCGCGCAAGCGGGGTTTTGCCGAGCTTGGCGGCCTCGCTGGCTTTCATCAGAACAACTGCGGCAGCGCCGTCATTGATGCCGGAAGCGTTAGCCGCCGTCACGGTGCCTTCCTTGTCGAAGGCCGGACGCAGCTTGGCAATCGAATCCATCGTGACGCCGGACTTCGGATATTCGTCGGTATCCACCACCACATCGCCCTTGCGCGACTTGATGGTCACCGGAGTGATCTCGTCCTTGAATTTCCCGGCCTTCTGCGCGGCTTCGGCCTTGTTCTGCGAGGCGACGGCAAATTCATCCTGCTGCTGACGGGTGATCTGCCATTGTTTGGCAACGTTCTCGGCGGTGGTACCCATGTGATAGCCGTTGAAGGCATCCCACAGCCCATCCTTGATCATGGTGTCGATCATTTCGAATGAGCCCATCTTTATGCCGGAGCGCAAATGCTGGCAGTGAGGCGCCATGCTCATCGACTCCTGGCCACCGGCGACAACAATCTCGCTGTCGCCATTGACGATCGCCTGATAGCCAAGCGCCACCGCACGCAAACCTGAACCGCATAGCTGGTTCACGCCCCAAGCGGGGGTCTCTACCGGGATGGCCGCCGCAATTGAAGCCTGCCGCGCCGGATTCTGGCCCTGTCCGGCAGTCAGTATTTGTCCCAAAATCACTTCGCTGACGCGGCCGCCTTCAACACCTGCACGTTCCAGTGCCGCCTTGATCGCAACCTTGCCAAGCTCGTGCGCCGGCAGGTTCGCGAATGCCCCGTTGAAAGCACCGACTGGCGTGCGGGCTGCGCTCACAATGACGATATCGTCTTTCATCAGAAGCTCCTGTTACAGGCCTTGGCGGGCGGGGCTGGTCATTTCGGCGATGCCACATCCTCGGCAGGCCACGCGGGTCTGTCAACAAGACCTGCCTCGCAGATACCCGCGACAATTGGCGCTTTTTCACCCTTTCCGCAAGGGTGACCTTGGTCTCCCCGCCGTCTGCCGCGCCGCCACAAAACGGTGGCCCACAGAAGCGGAAATTGGCTATGCTCAAACCCTTGGCAGGGGAAACGTCGTCAGCATGTCAGAAGACAAAAAAGAGCCGGTCACTATCAAAAAATACGCGAACCGGCGGCTCTACAACACCGGCACGAGCACTTACGTGACGCTCGAAGACCTCGCCGCGATGGTCAAGAGCGGCGATGATTTCATCGTCTACGATGCCAAGACCGGCGAAGACATCACGCGCTCGGTGCTCGCACAGATAATTTTCGAACAAGAGAACAAGGAAGGTCAAAGCCTGCTGCCAATCGCTTTCCTTCGGCAGTTGATCCGTTTTTATGGCGACAGCATGCAGATGCTGGTGCCGCGTTTCCTGGAAGCCTCGATCGACTCGCTCTCGAAGGAGCAGGGCAAATTTCGCGAACAAATGGCGCAGGCTTTCGGCGTCGGGGCTTTTGGCCCTCTCGAGGATCAGGTGCGGCGAAACATGGAGATGTTTGAGAAAACATTCGCCATGTTTGCGCCGTTTGCGCGCGGGCAGACGAAATCGTCAGACAAACCGCAGGGCTCGGGTAGCGAAATGGACGAGCTCAAGCGTCAGCTCGACGAAATGCAGAAGCGCCTGGATAGGATCGGCGGAAAAGAATAGCCGGTTACCGCTGGGCGCGGCTCACGATCGCCCCTTTTTGGAACGCCGAAGCTGCTCTCAGCGGTGCCAGCAATGATGCCGGTGTCAGGCGCGTTAACGTGCGCGGCACACAGCTTGCCCATTGCATGGCGGAAAAGGACTCGATGTCCTGAATTGACACGGTATTGCGATGCGGCCTGACGATTTCGATACACTCGTGAACCAACCCGATCCAGCGCTGCCGGGTGAATCAGGCTGCGACGAGCAGTCCACCGAAAGCCGCGCGCTTATCGTGCTCTCGCCCGTGACAGCGTCAGCCGAGCCGGCGACCCACTACCGACACGCCCCGTTTCTCGCCCAGCTCGTCGCAACAAAAGATCATCATCCGCAAACTCGCGAGCGTCGTCGCGTCGAACCGGATGTGGCGCTTGCCGCCTATCGGACGGCCGCCGCGCTGACCGCCTAATAACCAAGCGCGCAACCATCTTTTCGCGGCTCCGAGCCGCCGATCAGCACGCCGCGGTTCCAATCGATCTTGATCGTTTGCGCGCCACCCCACGGCGAACTCGCCATCACCACGTCATGCCCGCGCTCTTTTAACCCTTTGACTGTCGCCGCCGGGGTGCCGTGTTCGACGCCGGTCTTTTCGCCCTCAAAGAAGAAACGCGGAGCATCGATCGCCTGCTGCACATCCATGCCGTAGTCGAGCATATTGAGAATGATCTGCACGTGGCCCATCGGCTGATAGTGTGCACCCATGACGCCGAAACTCATGTCGCAGCGGCCATCGCGCATGGCAAGCGCCGGAATAATGGTGTGCATCGGCCGCCTGTCGGGGCCAAACGTATTCGGATGATCGGGTTCGAGCGTAAAGCATGCGCCGCGATTGGTCAGCATGATGCCAGTCTTCTCGGTGCAGATGCCGAGACCAAAACTGGAGTAGAGCGAATTTATGAATGATACCGCCATGCGATCGCGGTCGACCACCGTGAGATAAACCGTGTCGTTGCCCGGCGCGGGCGCGCTTGGCAGCTTCGACCGCTTTTTCATATCGATAAGCGACGCGAGCTTCTTGGCAAATTTCTTATCGAGAAGATCGGTGACTGGCGTTCGCATATGTGTCTGTTCTGCAATGTGGGTATCGCGAATGGCAAAGCCCAGGCGCGCGGCTTCCAGCACCAGGTGGAAACGTTCGGCGCCGAATGGATCGAGCGAAGCGACGTCGAAGTTCTCGAGGATATTGAGCATGACCAGCGCAGTGAGCCCCTGCGCATTCGGTGGAATCTCGAGCAGGTCGAGCCCCCGATAATTGGTCGAAATGGGCTCAACTGCTTCACCGCGATGACGGAAGAAATCCTCTGCCGTAAGGAAAGATTCCCGCGCGGCGAGCGTGTTTGTCATATCGTCGGCGATCTCGCCTTCGTAGAAGGCCCGCGCGCCTTTCGCGGCGATGGTCTTCAGGGTGGCAGCAAGCGCAGGGAAGCGGATGACATCGCCTTCCTTTGGTGCGCTGCCATTAAACAGATAATGTTTTGCTGCTCCGGAGTCGGCTTTGAGTTTACCAACATGTCTCTGCCAATCCCAGGCGACACGCGCGGCCACGGGAAATCCGCCCTCGGCATATTTGATGGCGGGCGCCAGCGCACGATCGAGACCGAAGCGGCCATGTGATTTCAGGATCGCCTCCCAGGCGTCGATCGCGCCAGGCACCGTGACCGCATGTATCGAATTGCCGATCTCGGTTAGTCCTTTGGCACGCAGGGCTTGATCGGACGCCTTCGCTCCGGCACGGCCGGAACCGTTGTAGCCCCAGACCGGCCTGCCCGGCTGCGACACCAGACAAAAGCAGTCGCCTCCGATGCCGGTCATGTGCGGTTCGATCACGCACAGCGTTGCGACCGCCGCCACGGCCGCATCGACGGCGGTGCCCCCTGCGCGCAAGGCGTCGATCGCGGCGAGCGTTGCCAGTGGATGCGAGGTTGCCGCCATGCCTTCACAGGCAATCACGGGCGAGCGGCCGGGCAGCTGAAAATCGCGACTCATTGCAAAACCAGAAATGATGGCACGATCAGGGCGAGGCCCGCTCGACACCCTCAACTGTAAGATCCCGCTGGGCCGAGCGCAAAGTTACAGCAAAACCGCCGAGCACATCGACGAAGCTTACGACGAGAAGGAGAAAGAACGTCGCGGTGGCGGCCTGTTGGACCAGGATGAACTCAACCAACATGCCCAAGAAAAGGATGAGCGACAATCCATGGTCGACAACCGTACGAATTCCGATACGGGTCGATTTCACGACCTCGGCGCACAGTAGCAGGATTGCCAACGCGATAAGCATGTCGCCGGCCGACATGGTCCAGTCGGCACCAGATGCCATTCGCACGGTGGTAAGCACGCCGGTCCAGCTTACCCCCGGCATCAGAAACGCGACGATGTTGTAAATCGCGAATGGAATCAGCAGCAGCGGAAAGCCGAGCATGGACATGGCGCAGCTTTACCTCCGGCCGCCCGATATCGCGTTAGACCTCAGTCTTCGCCTTCAGGACCTGACGGCCCTTGTACATACCGGTCTTCAGGTCAATGTGGTGCGGGCGGCGCAATTCGCCGGAATCCTTGTCCTCGACATAGGTCGGCCGCTTGAGCGCGTCGGCGGAACGGCGCATGCCGCGGCGCGACGGCGAGGTTTTTCTTTTCGGCACAGCCATGGGACGAAACTCCTGAAAAAGCGCGATATATCGGTTTGAAGGCGGGCTTATAGATGAAGGCTCGCGACAAGGCTAGTGGCTTTGCCGCAGGCAAGCGGCCGCTGCCGGCGCCTGCGCCGCCCGACCGACATAGAGCCCGGCCAGTCGCCGCAAGCCCGGTCCCGGCTGCCGCGCATTGCGATTGACCGGATTGGGCAAGACCGCCGCCAGTAATGCGGCATCATAGCGGGAAAGATCGCGAGCCGACTTGCCAAAGGCGCGCCGCGCACCAGCCTCGACGCCAAATTCGCCGTTGGGACCCCATTCTGCAATGTTGAGGTAGATTTCCAGAATTCGTCGCTTCGGCAACACCAGGTCGATCCATAGCGCCAGGGGAAACTCTAGCGCCTTACGCACATAACTGCGCCCCTGCCAAAGGAACAGGTTCTTTGCCACCTGCTGCGTGATCGTCGAACCACCGCGCATCTCATCGACGTCGTCGCTTTCGGCCATGGCCTCGCGTAGTTCAGTGAAATCGACTCCATGGTGGCCACAGAAGCGGCCATCCTCGGCAATAATCACAGTCAGTGGAAGTGCCGGTGAGACGCGCGAGATGGGGACGTATTGCCGTTCTACCCTCGCTCCACTCAACCATCGCCAGAGCATGACCGTCGAGACAGGATTGATCATGGCGTAGATCGGCGTGATCAGGTACGGCAGCAAAAACACCGCCAATACGGTGACAGCGACGGCACGCAACGGCCGCCGCAGCGTCCGCATACGCCGGAAGGCTGATTTTTGGCCCGATTGCTGCACGGGGAAAGATTAGCCTATTCGATCCGCTATCACCGCCCACTTTGCGGGACCACGTGCAACGGCTAAACAATGCCACGATGAACAAGGGTATCACCGACTTTCCCGCCCGGCTCGCATCGGTCGCTGCCGAGACCGAAATGCTGCTCACGCGACTCCTCGGCGATTCGCCGCTCGACGGCGAAATTTCGCGCCCGCCGCGGCTTGTTGCAGCCATGCGCCACGCGACGCTGGATGGTGGTAAGCGTCTGCGGCCGTTTTTGCTGGTCGAGACAGCCGCGGTATTCGGTGCCGCGCGAACAGGCGCACTGACGGCAGGCGCAGCACTCGAGCTCGTACACTGTTATTCGCTGGTGCATGACGATCTGCCTGCTATGGACGACGACGATCTGCGCCGTGGCCGGCCGACCGTCCACAAGGCTTTCGACGACGCAACGGCCATCCTCGTCGGCGATGCGCTCCTGACGCTCGCCTTCGACGTCATGGCACGAACCGAAGTGCACGGCGATCCGGCAGTACGCGTCGCCCTGGTTGCGGAGCTCGCCCGCGCATCTGGTCTGGGTGGCATGGCGGGCGGGCAGATGCTCGATCTCGCCGCCGAAGGTCGCTTCGACCCAAAGCGCAGGCTAACGGAAAGCGAGATCGCGACCCTGCAAGCAATGAAAACCGGTGCCCTGATCCGCTTCGCCTGTCGCGCCGGCGCTATTCTCGGACAAGCCGACGCCGGAGCGCTCGCCAGCATGGACCGCTACGGTACGGCGATCGGTCAGGCTTTTCAGATTGCCGATGATCTGCTCGACGTGGAGAGCGACGCGAAGACGCTGGGCAAGGCCGCCGGCAAAGATGCCGCTGCCGGCAAGGCGACACTGGTTGCCGCGCTCGGCACTGACGGCGCGCGCGCCCGTCTCAAAGAGTTGGTTGCGCAAGCCGACGCCGCGCTGGCACCGTTTGGTGCAAGGGCGGAAACTCTGCGCGCTGCAGCCCGCTTCGTCGCTGAGCGGAAAACCTGAATGGCGCGCACGGATCGCGACATGGCCAAGAGCAACCGCCAGCCGCCGCCATCAGCATTGCCGCTACGCATTGTCAAACTCCATGCCAAGCTTGCAATTGCGATCGTCGTCGGGATTGCCGTCGCCACCGCTGCAGCGCCGCTCGGGTTTTTATGGGGAACACGTATATTGAGCGCATGGGGCATAGCTGTCGCGGTCTATCTTGTCCTGACGCTTCCAATGATGTGGCACGCCGACATCGCGCAGATTCGCCGCCGCGCATCGGAACAAGACGAAGGCGCCGCCTTTATCCTCGTGCTCTCGATCGTCGCGACATTCGCCAGTCTCGTTGCTGTCGTGTTCGCGCTCGGCGGCGCCAAAGGGGGAACTCACGGTAGTGCAACGCTGCATGTGCTGCTGGCGTTCGTAACTATCCTGCTATCGTGGGCTTTTGTGCATACGATATTTTCGTTCCACTATGCGCATGAATATTATGGCGAACGCAGCGACGGGATAATCGGCGGGCTGCGTTTCCCCGGTGATCACAAGCCGGATTATCGAGATTTTCTCTATTTCTCGTTGGTGATTGGCATGACCTCGCAAGTCTCTGACGTCGCCATCACGAGCAAGGTTATTCGCCGTATGGCTTCAATCCATGGCGTTTTGTCATTCTTCTTCAATCTGGTGGTGCTGGCACTCACGGTGAATATGGTGGCGAATCTAATTTGACATGACCGAGGTCGTACAGACGCTGCTGTTCATGCTGGGACTGCTGGCAGCGGTCGCCATCGCTGCCAAGCGCCTTAAGATTGAGCCTTCGGTCCTGTTGGTCGTTGCAGGCATCGGCATTGCATTCGTTCCCGGCTTGCCAAAAGTCGAGCTGGCGCCGGAAGTCGTATTGTTGGTGATCTTGCCGCCACTGATTTATTCCGCCGGCGTCGCCATGAGCTGGCGCGAATTCAAGTTCAATCTGCGTCCGATTGCCCTGCTCGCCTTCGGCTGCGTGTTGTTTACAACCTGCGCAATCGCCGCGGCCACGCACTATCTTCTGAAGTTTGATTGGGGCGTCGGGTTTTTACTCGGCGCGATCATCTCGCCAACCGACATCGTGGCGCCGCTTGCCATCGCGCGAAAGCTTGGGTTGCCGCACCGTATCGTCGTGGTTCTCGAAGGAGAGGGCCTAGCCAATGATGCGACCGCGCTGGTGCTTTATCGTTTCGCGGTAGCCGCCGTGAGTACTGGCACGTTCTCGTTCGAACACGCCTCCGTCACTTTCGTCCTCATTGTGATTGGCGAGACCATTTATGGACTCGCGGTTGGCTGGCTTAGTCTTCACCTCCGGAACTGGGCGCGCGACCCGCGCGTTGAGATCACGCTTTCGCTGATGACGCCTTATGTCGCGTTCTGGGTACCGGCTCATCTCGGAGGTTCGGGCGTACTCGCAACGGTCGCATGTGGCCTTTACGTGAGCTGGAATGGCCCGCTCTTAATTCCATTTTCAACGCGGCTACAGGGAATTTTTTTCTGGGGTCTGTTCGTCTATCTGATCGAGGGTCTCGTGTTTCTGGTTACCGGCCTGCAGGCGCGTACATTGATCGATCAATCGCATGCCTTCACCATTCGCGAGCTGGTCGTCACGACTATTTGGACCACTGTGATCGCGATTGTTGCCCGTTTTCTCTGGATTTTTCCTGCGACGTACATTCCGCGCTGGGTGAGTCCGTCACTTGCCAGACGGGATCCATCGCCACGTTGGCAAGCTCCCTTTTTCCTCGCTTTCACTGGCATACGTGGTGTGGATTCGCTCGCCGTTGCCTTGGCAATCCCCTTTACAGTGCTAAGTGGAGATCCATTTCCGCATCGCGATTTGATCCTGTTCGTCACGTTTGGCGTAATCATTATTACGCTGATCGGGCAAGGCGCGATGCTGCCGTGGGTCGTGCGCTCCCTTGGATTGAACCGGCTTGCCCACCAGGAGCACGAGGACGAAATCCAGGCTGAGCTCGATGCACGCGTGTCAGCGCTGCAGCAGGTCGAAAAGCGCCTCGACAAGCTGATCAACGAGCGTGAATTGCCCGACGAGGTGATCGAGTTGTTGCGTACGCGCAATCAGAGCCGCTCGCAAATATTGCCCGACAACCTGGATGAAAGTCTCGAGCAGATGCGGCTGAGCGCTTCGGTGAAAAAAGAGCTGATCGATGCCGAGCGTGAATTCATTTATGGGCTTTTGCGCGATGGCAAGATCACCGACGAGGCGCGGCGACGTATCGAGTACGAACTGGATCTGGAAGAAGCAAGTGTAGCGAATCGCGGCAAGGACGGCGGCGGCTGGATCTAGGCAGCGCTGCCCGATGCAGCTTCGCGTGACTTATTCCGCCGCCCTTGCGGTTGTCCCCCAGCGACGCTCGATATAGTCGATCACCATTTGCTTGAAGTCATCGCTGAGCGTTGCTCCGCGCAAGGTGGCGGCCTTCTTGCCGTCGATGAACACCGGAGCGGTCGGCTGCTCGCCGGTGCCAGGCAGCGAGATCCCGATATCGGCGTGCTTGGATTCGCCGGGGCCGTTCACGATGCAGCCCATCACCGCGACGTTAAGCGTCTCCACTCCCGGATAGCGCGTCTTCCAGGCCGGCATCGAATCACGGATGAACCCCTGAATATCGGCGGCCAGTTCCTGGAACGTGGTCGAGGTGGTACGCCCGCAGCCGGGACAGGCTGCCACCAGCGGCACAAAGGTACGCAGACCCATGGTCTGCAATAGCTCCTGCGCCACCTGCACTTCGCGGGTGCGGTCTCCGTTGGGCTCCGGCGTGAGCGAGATGCGGATGGTGTCGCCGATGCCCTGTTGCAGCAAAACTCCCATGGCCGCTGATGAGGCCACGATACCTTTGGATCCCATGCCGGCTTCGGTCAGCCCCAGATGGAGCGCGTAATCGCAACGTCGCGCGAGTTCGCCATAGACCGCAATCAGGTCCTGCACCGCCGAAACCTTGGCCGAGAGGATGATGCGGTTCTTCGCCAGTCCGAGCTCTTGCGCGCGCGCCGCCGACAGCACCGCCGACTGCACCATGGCTTCGTGCATCACGGAGCGGGCATCGCGCGGGGTGCTTGATTTGGCATTCTCGTCCATCAACCTCGTCAACAGCTCCTGGTCGAGCGAGCCCCAATTGGCGCCGATGCGCACAGGCTTGCCGTATTTGAGGGCCATCTCGATGATGGCAGAGAACTGTTTATCCTTCTTGTCCTTGAAGCCGACATTGCCGGGATTGATGCGGTACTTGTCGAGTGCTTCGGCGCAGGCCGGGTGATCGGCCAACAGCTTGTGGCCGATGTAATGGAAGTCACCTACCAATGGCACGCGCACACCGAACGCGCCAAGCCGCTCCTTGATGCGCGGCACCGCGGCGGCCGCTTCGTCACGATCTACGGTAATGCGTACCAGCTCGGAGCCGGCTGCCGCCAGCGCCGCCACCTGGCGCGCGGTCGCCTCCACGTCGGCCGTGTCGGTGTTGGTCATCGACTGCACCACGATCGGTGCCCCGCCGCCAACAACGACGCCACCCACATCAACTCCGACAGATCTGTGACGCCCAGACAATGCCATTCGCGACTACTCCGGCCTCGAAAATCCTAACT
>DATIWJ010000080.1:0-16210 GCA_035519415.1 Pseudolabrys sp. | reverse complement strand
ATATGTCCGGCCTCGATTGGCGCGATATGGAAGCCATAGTCGACCCAGAATCGCCCCTGCGACTGCCTGAACACTTCGGGCATGAACTCGCGGTAAGGACCGCCCCGATTGAGGTAGTAGTGTCCAGTGCGCAGGTAATTCAAGCTTGAGGTCACGCCGCCCATGGCCGCGGCCTTGCTCTCGGAAATCGCGTCCTCGGAGAGCGGCGCATAGATGCCGATATGCATATGGGCATCCACGCAACCCGGAAACGCGAGGCGGTTTTTCGCATCGAAAATTATCGTGGCTTGCTCTGCCTGAATATCCGGCCCGAGCCGGGCGATCTTTCCTTCCTTGATCGCAATATCGAGGCAATCGACCGAGGTCTTGTTCGGGCGAACCACACGGGCATTCTTGATGACGGTATCGAAAGGCTTGTCCATGCGAGGCATTTCCCTGACTTACACGCAGACTCCTAGTTCGGCGTCGCTCCGGATGATTTGACGAGTGGCGCCCATCGCTCGATGTCTTCGCGCACAAAAGTCCCGAATTCCTTGGGCGCATTGCCCACGCTTGTGGCGCCTTCATTTTTCAGCTGCTCGCGCAGTTTTGCCTCTGCCAGAGCGTTAACGATGACCGTATTGAGTTTTTCGGTAATTGCGTCGGGGAGATTGGCCGGTGCGAACACGCCGAACCACGCGCTTGACTCAAATCCGGGCACGGTCTCGCCGATCGCCGGAAGCTCCGGGAAGAACGGCTGCCGTTGCACGCTCGTGACACCGTAAGCGCGCAATTTCCCCGCGCGGACCTGCTCGGCTCCCGTGACCAGACTGATGAACATGAGATCGATCTGCCCGCCTAAAAGATCGGTCAGCGCCGGCGCGGTCCCTTTGTAAGGAACATTGAGCAGGTCGACGCCGGTCATCTGCTTGAATTTCTCGCCGGCGAGATGGAGTGATGAGCCGATTCCGCCGATACCGATCGTCAGAGCGTGCGGTTTCGCCTTGGCCAGTTCGATCAGTGCCTTGAGATCTTTTGCCGGCAGATTGGCACGTCCCACCAGCAGGCTCGTTACCCTTGCCACCATGGTGATCGGGGTGAAATCGGCGACAGGATCGTAGGGCAAGGTTGGATAAAGCGTCGCGTTGATCGTGTGGCTACTGAAGCTTACCAACAGCGTATATCCGTCGGGCGCCGCCTTGGCGACCGCGGCCGCGGCGAGATTGCCGCCGGCACCTGGCCGATTTTCAACCAGCACAGGCTGCTTCAGCGCGGCGGCCATAGGTTCTGAAATGGCGCGGGCGATGGTATCCGTGGTGCCCCCGGCGGGCGCGCCGACCAACAATTTGATCGGTCGCGCCGGATAATCTTCCCCATGGGACGCATGCGTCGGCCACACGGAAAGAATGGCGATGGCAGCGACGAATCGAAAAGGGCCATTCACGTGTTGCGGCCTTTCTTGTTAATCGATGCTTCGTATTTTCTGCCGAGCTCGATCAATGCCGGTGTCCCGATGACGTCGTTGAGAGTCGCAAAGTCATACATCCGATCACCGAACGGTCCGGTGGTGCCATGGGCGGAAAGCGAAGCGTAGAATTCGCTGGCGGTGCGTGCCAATGCACGGACGATACCACCCGGAAAAATGACGAGCGCAAAGCCGAGCGCTTCCAGATCCGCCGCAGGGAGCGCGGGCGTCTTGCCGCCCTCGACCATGTTCGCCATCAGCGGCACGCCACTGACCGCCGGCGGGATGCGTTCAAGCTCGGCACGCGTTTTCGGCGCTTCAACAAACAAGATATCGGCGCCGGCATCGCGGTAACTGACGGCGCGTGCAATGGCTTGCTCGAAGCCCTCCGCGGCGACTGCGTCGGTGCGGGCGATTACCAGGGTTTCGTGCGAATGCCGCGCATCGAGCGCGGCTTTGATCTTGCCGGCCATGTCCTCCGCCGGGATCAAAGTCTTGTCATCGAGATGTCCACAACGCTTGGGAAAGGCCTGATCCTCGAGCTGGATCGCGCTTGCCCCCGCGCGCTCGAACAGACGGACCGTTCGGCTGACATTGAGCGCATTGCCATAGCCGGTATCGGCATCGACGACGAGATGGGCGCCCACGCGATCGCGGATCAGCGCGATGGTGTCGGCCACTTCGCTCATGGCGACGAGACCGATATCGGGGCGCCCGAGCCGGGTGTAGGCAATGGCCGCGCCCGACACATAGAGTGTCGAAAAACCGGCTTGCTCGGCAAGATGCGCGGTCAGCGCATCGAAAACTCCCGGCGCCACAACGATAGGCTTGCGCGCCAGCCGCGTGCGAAGGTTTACAGCGTCAATCATGGTCATAGTCCGAGGTAGGCGCGTTTAAGATTCGGGTCGTTGCGAAGATGATCTGATGCCCCGTCCAGCACGACGCTGCCGTTTTCGAGAATATAGGCCCGATGGGCGACTTCAAGGCTCTGCACGACGTTCTGCTCGACCAGCAGGAGGGCGATGCCCTGGTCATTGATGCGCCTGATCAAGGCAAAGAGCTCCTCGACGAGGAGCGGTGAAAGACCGAGGGAGGGCTCATCGAGAATGAGCAGAATGGGTTCGGCCATGAGGCCGCGGCCAATCGCCAGCATTTGTTGCTCGCCGCCCGAGAGGGTACCGGCAAGTTGTGATTGCCGCTCCGCAAGACGCGGAAAAATGCCGAATACGCGCTCGCGGTTCTGCCGCCGATGATTGCGCGCGCGCCGATAACCCCCAAGATCGAGATTGTCCTTTACGCTCAGATTGGGAAAAACACGGCGCCCTTCAGGCACCTGAATGAGTCCACGCGCGACGATGCTTGCAGGCTTTTCCTGATCGATCGTATGCCCGGCGAAGCGGATGGAACCTTTTCTCGCACGCAGCACGCCGGAGATCGCACGGTTGAGCGTTGATTTTCCGGCGCCATTTGAACCGAGCACAGCGACGATTTCGCTCGCGTGTACATCAAGGGCAACACCACGCAGCACGTCGGTCTCGCCGTAGCCTGCGTGCAGGTCGCTGATGGCGAGCAACGGGCTACCGTCCATGCGACGCCCCCAGTTTTGCCGCGGCGCCATGGCCGAGGTAGGCCTCGACGACAACGGGGTCGGCAACAACTTGCGCCGGCGCACCCTCGGCGATGATGCGGCCTTCGGCCAGCACGAACACGTGTTCGGCCAGGCTCATCACCGCCTGCATCACATGCTCGATCATCAAAATGGTGATGCCACGCCTGCACAAATTACGTATGACCGGAACAATATCGCGGACTTCGGATGGATTGAGCCCCGCCAGAACCTCATCCAGCAGCAGCAGCTTTGGGTTGGTCGCGAGCGCGCGCGCAAGTTCGAGCCGCTTGCGCGCGGCGACAGTCAACGTGTCAGCCGGCCGGTCGAGCAGTTCGCCGAGCCCCACATCGTGGCCGATCTGATTGGCGAAAGCGATTGCTGCGTTACGTTTGCGGTGATGAAGATGGGCGCCGACCAGAATATTCTCGCGTACCGACAGGCCGACGAAGGGCTGCACGATCTGGAAGGTTCGCGTGATGCCGCGCCGTGCGAGGCGATACGGCGGCTCGCCGGCAATATCCTCGCCGGCGTAGCGGATGGCGCCTGCGCTCGCCTTGATGAACCCGGAGATGATCGAAAAGAGCGTGGTCTTGCCGGCGCCGTTGGGCCCGATGAGCGCGGTTATGCGTCCTTCCGATGCCGTCAACGACGCGGCATCGACAGCGATCAGCCCGCCGAATCGACAAATGACACGATCGACCGCGAGCAACGGCTCAGCCATGGCTTGCCTCCGCGGTGGACGAGCCGGCTGGTCTGCGCATCACCAACTTGCGCGCCTGCGCGAACCCTCCGATCAAGCCGCGTGGCATAAACCAGATCACCACCACCAGCACGGCACCGTAAATAATGAGATCGAGGCCGGGGGCATCGCCAGCCAAAAGCTTCGCGGCTTCGCCCAACGACTTGACGACCAGGGCGCCGAGCAACGGACCGAACACGGTACCAACACCGCCGATGATAGGCGTCAGCAGCGCCTGGATCGAAATCCAGGTGCCATAGGCAATCCCGGAATCCACGAACAGGAAATATTGCACGTAGAAACATCCGGCGGCAGCGGTCATGGCGGCGGAAATCACCATCGCCGCCAATTTGACGCCATTTGCATTGACGCCGAGTGCCTTCGCCGCGTCTTCGTTCTCGCGCACCGCAATCAGCCATACGCCAAAACGTGAGCGCTCGATGAGTTGCGCTATCACCAGCGATGCTCCGACCAGCATCAGGATGATCCAATAGAACGCGGCGCGGCTTTGAAACTGGAGTGTCCGGATTCCGAGATCGAGCTTGATCAATGTACCGACGCCGGCGCCGGTGATCGGAGCAACGCTCGCGATGATGCGCAGCACTTCCGCGAAGGCGAGCGTTACCAACGCGAAGTAGGAGCCGCGCAGGCCGGACCGGAAGGTGAGCGCGCCCAGCACAGCGCCAAGCGCGGCGCCAGCCGCAATGCCGGCGGCAAAGCCAACCCATGCATTGATACCGTAGCGCACCTGCAGGATTGCGGTGACATAGGCGCCGGTGCCAAAGAAGGCTGCGTGGCCGAAGGAATATTGACCGCCATAACCGCCGAGAATGTTCCATCCCTGTCCGGCCAGCGCGATCATCAGCGCGACGACGAGGAAATTCAGCGTGACGTTCGAATGCACGACAAGCGGTACTGCGGCCAGGACGGCCAGAACGCCTGCGGTCGGGATCAGCGCCTTCAAGCGCGTGCCCCGAACAAGCCGCTTGGCCGCACCAGCAGCACGACGATAAAGATAAGAAAAATGCCGATCTGCCCGAGCGATTCGCCAAGGAACAGGCCGGACAGGCTTTCCGCTACGCCAACGAGTAGCGCGCCGGTGAGGGCGCCGGGCACCGAGCCCATGCCGCCGAGCACGACAATGGTGAAGGCGACCAGCACGAAGGCGTCCCCCACGGTCGGATTGACGTAGTAAGTCGGAATCAACAGGCAGGCGGCGATGGCGACGCAGGCAGTGCCGAGGCCAAAGGTGACGGCGTAAACATGCGCGACATCAATGCCTGAGAGTTCGGCGCCGAGTTTTTCCTTGGCAACGGCGCGGATCGCCCGGCCGATATCGGTGAAGGTCATGATGAGCCAGAGCGCCAGCGCAACCGCAAAGGCGGCAACAAAGCCGACCACGCGCGAGACAGCCAGAAATGTGGCCCCGATATCGATCGTCTGGAACGCATAAGGCACATCGATAGTCCGCGTGTCGGCGCGGAATGCGTAGAGCAGCACATTTTCGATGATGACGGCAATGCCGAGCGTGACCAGCAGCATGTTGCGCTCATCGCTGTGCGAAGCCGGACCGATGATGAAGCGTTGCAAGCCATAACCGAGCACGAAGAACAAGGGCGCAAGCAGGAAGACAGCGACGTAAGGATCAAGACCGAACAGGCGAAAGGCGAAAAAGGCGGCGAACAAGGCCGCACTTAACAACGCGCCATGCGCGAAATTGATGATGTGCAGCACGCCGTAAATCAGCGTCAGCCCGAGGGCAACAAGTGCATAGATTGCGCCGATCAACAGGCCGTTGAGGATCGCAGGAATCAGGATGGCGGGCGACAGCACGGACGCAATACTTTGAAAACCATGGTTGCGGGTGGCGCCTTCGCTGCGCCGCCCGCGACTCTATGACACTTACGCCGGCCTCGGGAACACCGGCTTGGCGTTCGCAAAGGCGGCCGGCAAGATTACCTTGATGTCATTATCGAGCACCTGCGTATTGACCGGTGCGGCGCCTTCGTTCTGACCATTGACGAATTTGGTCGGACCGTAAGGCATCAGGTGGCCGGAGAAGGTCGAGCTCGCGAGAGCAGCTGTGAGCTTGGCGCGGTCGGCGGAGGCCGCGCGCTCAAGCGCGTCGGCGATCAGCAAGACGCAGCTATAGTTCATATAGACTTCGTAGGTGAAGAACTGGTCCTTGCTTTCAACCTTCTTCTTCAATGCTTGCGCCTTGTCGTTGCGCGGATCGAACCAGTGATTGCAGTCCATAATGTAGCGGGCCGCGTCGGGGAATTCCTTGACGAACTTGTAGGAAGAGGCAGCGCCCCCGAGCACAGAATAAATGCCCTTCGGCTTGACCTGCTGCTGCTGCATCGTGCGGGCAAGCAGGACGTATTCATTGTAGTAGTTCGCCGGGATCACGAGATCCGGGTTCTGCGCCTTGATCTTGAGGACGACGTTGTTGAAGTCGCGTGTTGGCGTCGGATGCGGGATCGTCTCTAGAATTTCGAAGCCCTGCTGCGGTAGTTGCGCATTGAGCAACTTGGCAAGCCCGGAGCCGAACAACGAATCCTCGTGCACGATCATCACGGTCTTGGCAGGCTTGCCGGCCTGATCATTGATCGCGGCGAGATTGGCCAGCGCGGTCTTGGAGATGACACCGAAACCGGGGCCAAACCGGAAGGTATTCTTCAGGCCGCGGGTGACAATCCCGTCGGCAACACCGACATCGACCACGTAAGGCAATTCATAGCGGGCCGCTGCCTGCGTCGTCGCGAGGCAGATGTTGCTGGCATAGCCTCCGACAATGCAGGCGACCTCGGCGGAATTCATCTTCTCGACTTCGGCGACGCCGCCGTCGGGCGTGGACTGTGCGTCGCCAAGTATGGCGTCGATCTTGCCCAACCCCTTGATGCCGCCGGCCGCATTGATCTCCTCGATGGCCATGGTTGCGCCCAGGCGACCCTGCTGGCCGGAGTAAGACAGCGCTCCGGTGACCGGATGCAGGACGCCGAGTTTCACCGATGCGCCCTGGGCGCGAAGGACAACCGGCGCGCCGACGAGGCCGGTCATCGTGGCAGTTGCGGCCGCCGTCGTCGATTGCAGAAATTCACGGCGGCTCACGCGTGAGCATTTGGTCATTTATTGCCTCCCGGTTTTTCTGCCGCAAACCTACCATTGGTCGGCGACAATTATCTATATTAGCTTGCACCCCTAAAAAGGACCTTTGGCACCTGCGACATGGCACAAGAACAAACCCTCTTCGACAAGTTGTGGGACGCGCATGAGATCGTCCGTCGCCAGGATGGCGAGTCGCTGCTATGGGTCGATCGCCATTACTTGCATGAAGGCTCTTTTCATGCTTTCGGCCGGCTTGTCGAACGCCGCGCCGCGGTGGCCGAGCCAGACCTGACGTTCGCTGTCGCCGACCACTATGTTCCGACGCGGGGCCCGCGTAACAATATCGGCAATCCCGAAATCGCGCGCATGGTTCGTCAGCTCGAAGACAATGTCGCGACCCACCGCATCAAGCTGTTCGGTCTCGACGATCCGCGGCAGGGCATCGTCCATGTGGTCGGGCCCGAACAGGGGCTGACGCTGCCCGGCCTGCTCATTGTCTGCGGCGACAGCCACACGTCGACGCATGGGGCGCTCGGTGCCTACGCGTTCGGCATCGGAGCGTCGGAAGTTGCGCACGTGCTGATGACGCAGACGATTTGGCAACGCAAACCCAAACGGATGCGAGTTACCGTCGATGGCCAGGTCACACCCGGAGTGGCGGCAAAAGATATCGTCCTTGCGATCATCGCGAAAATCGGCGCGGACGGCGCCACGGGCCATGCGATCGAATTTGCCGGCAGCACGATCCGTGCACTGTCCATCGAGGGGCGGCTGACGGTGTGCAATATGTCGATTGAAGGGGGCGCGCGCTGCGGAATGATTGCGCCCGATTCGAAAACCTTCGACTACGTGAAGGGGCGTCCGGCCGCGCCGACAGGAGCCGCTTTCGAACAGGCGGTTGACGCCTGGTCGAAGCTGGTCAGCGATGACGGCGCAGACTTTGATCGTGAAGTTCAACTCGACGGCGCGGCGATCGTGCCAATCGTCACCTGGGGTACCAGTCCGGAGCATGCGTCACCAGTCGCCGCAAGCGTACCAGATCCGATGGCGGAGCCGGATCCGGCCCGCGCCAGCGCGTTGCGTGACGCACTTGGCTACATGGGGCTTCGTCCCGGCACAAAGTTGACCGACATCGCCATTGATCGTGTTTTCATCGGTTCCTGCACCAATGCTCGCATCGAGGATCTGCGCGCCGCCGCCGCCGTGCTGGCCGGCCGCGTGAGCAAGGTACCAGGCCTGGTGTCGGCGGGCTCTTCGGTGGTCAAGCGTCAGGCCGAGCAGGAGGGCCTTGATCGCATCTTTCGCGATGCCGGGCTTGAATGGGGTGAGTCGGGATGCTCGATGTGTGTTGGCATCAACGGCGATATTGTTGCGCCCGGCGAACGCTGCGCTTCAACAACCAATCGGAATTTCCGCGGCCGGCAGGGGCCGGGCGCGCGCACCCACTTGATGTCGCCGGCAATGGTCGCCGCGGCAGCGGTGACCGGGCATCTGGCCGATGTCCGGCCATTGTTGGTCAGCCGCAAAGTCTGAGGTCGCGTGATGGAAAAGTTCACCCGACTGACTGCTACAGCCTGTCCGCTCGATTTCACCAATCTCAACACCGATCAGCTGTTGCCGGCGCGCTACCTCAAATGGCCGCGGTCCGCCGGCCTGGGGAAAGTGCTGTTGCAGGATCTGCGTTTCGATAGCGAAGGGCACGAGCAGGCGGATTTTCCGCTCAACCGGCCTGGCTGGCGCGACGCCAAAATTATTGTCGGAGGCCGAAACTTTGCATGCGGCTCCTCTCGCGAAGCCGCGGTGTATGCGCTCTACGACTTCGGTATTCGCTGCGTAATAGCACCTTCATTCGGAGACATATTTTCCGGCAATGCGGTCCAGAACGGTTTGCTTACGGCGGTCGTTGACGACAACGCCGTGGCCGAGATCATCGCAACCCTTCAGGCGACCCCGGATCTGCCAGTCACCGTCGATCTCGAGCAGCAGACGATCCTGTGCGGAAACCGTAACTACCATTTCGCAATTGATGCGTCTTGCCGTATGCGCCTTCTCAACGGCTGGGATGATATCGCGCTGACCGAGAGTTTTCGCGACAAGATTGCGGCTTTCAAAAAGGAAGACGCGAGCCGTCGGGCCTGGGCGAAGCCGGTGCTCACGAGATGAAGCAAGAAACGACAACGAGGGTGTCAGTTGTATTGCGCGGGATCGGAGGCGCTGTCGCGCTTGCAGCGATGATGATGTCTGCGATGGCACAGCTTTCGCCGCATTGGCAGGCATGCACCGGAAATCCGGGAATTGATTGGGATCAGCAGATCAAGAGCTGTACCGCACTTATTCAATCCGGAACGGAATCTAAAGAAAACATCGCAATCGCCTATTACAACCGAGCGCTGGCTTACGAAAACAAGGATGATTATACCCGCGCCATCGCCGACTACGACGAAGCCCTCCGCCTCGATCCGAATGACGCCGACGCGTTATTGTACCGGGGTCTCGACAAGCAAAGACTGGGAGATAAAGCCGGCGGGGAAGCCGACGTGGCGGCGGCAAAACGTATGAATCCGAATATTGGAAAATAAATCTGTCCGCCGCCAGGCGGTCAAAGACCGATCAACATCGATTGGTCAGCGCCTGCTGTCAGATACGGCCGCCTGCGAGCCGGAGATATTCACGACAGGCTGTTTTTTCGGCTTGCTCGGTGCGGCCGGGGTCGCAGGCTTCGCCGACTCGGTCGATCCGGAAGAAGGCGCTGCAAACCTCAAGGCTTTTTGGGGCTTGCCGCCATTGAGATCGCGAAGCGATTCGACATATTCCTTCGGTTCCAGAAAGGTCGATGCCGGTGTCTTTAAGCCCATGGTTTCGGCAATGCTGTTTCCGAATGTGACGCAGCTATTGATCAGCGCGTTCCACATGGGCTTGTCGGCTTTCTTCTGGCTGATGTAGGCGGACACCTTTTTATAGGTCGCAGCGTCCACCATGACGCGATAACGGGCAGTCACATATTTCTCTTCGAGGTCACCGTCGCTGGCGCCGGTTTCCGACGGCACGAAAATCAGATGACCCAAAGTCCAGGCAAGAAGGCTGCAATTTTCGCAGTCGTTTTTATCTCCCGCCGGATGCAGGCCGGCGATGTCGCTTTTTACGATCTCACCGCGGCCATTCACCTGTCCGTAGAGCACGTACATATGCCCATAGCTCGCCGCAGATCGCGCGCGGAACTCAAAAAAATATGGCTTGTACGAGCTTTGCGCCGGCTTGGCGGCAGGTGCCTGAGCCGGGTTAGCGGCATCGATTGCGGCGCCCGGGGAGACCATGAGCGCGAAGGAGACCGCAGCGAAACCGCCGGCCAGGAGCGCGCGGAAGCATCTGCGTGACTCGTATAATCTCCGCATGATCGGCTCCTTACTCCTGAGCCTGCGGCTGCCTTGGGACGACAGACGTCCACCGGATAACCGAGCAACACGCGGCCAAACGGAACTATCCAGCATCAGAAACGAGAATAGGTCCGGCAAGATATCCGGACCTCATCCCGTCAGCTGTTCGGTGCTGAGCTCAGCCCTTGGTTTGGACGACCGGAGCTTTACCCTTGCCGACCGGCGCCTTGCCTTTGCCGATACAGCCCGTGAGGCCGAAGGCCAGAAACACCGAGCAGATTACAACTAGGAACTTCTTCATGAGCCACCCCACAGTTTGCTCTCTTTTAGTAATGTAATTCAGTATCGCCGTTTATAGTTAACAACTAGTGCGGAAAAGTCACACACATCGATATTCTGAAAAATCCATTGTGATCAGATGTTTCTCGCCCTCCGGGGCATTGGAAAACCACAGCCTGGGATGGGGATTTCTAGCGCAGCTGGGCGCCGAAAAAGGTGAATCAGATTCAGCGATACTCTTCGCAGCTTCCCACTAAGGGGTAGCGATCGGGGTACGCCTTCTTGAGCGTAGCCTCCGCCTTTTTGAGCGCCTCTTCGCACTGCTTTTGGGTGGCGTATCGTGGCGACGGCTTTACCTCGATACCAGGCGGGCGCTCCATAAATTGCCAGTAAGCCAACGCCGGCGTTGCCGGAAAAGCGGCCGTTGCGACAAGAGCGCAAAACGTCAGAACCGTAACTCTTTGCGGTCTCATGATTTCCCCACTGCTTTCTTTGGACTACCGCAACACGACAACCCTGGTACCTAAGCTGACCCGCCCGTACAGGTCCATAATGTCTTGATTGTACATGCGGATGCATCCGTAGGACACGAACCCGCCGATCGAGCCCGGATTGTTGGTGCCGTGAATGGCATATTCACCGTCACTCAGCGTCATTGCAGCAGCGCCCATCGGGTTTCGCGGGCTGCCCCCGGGTATGAGGTCGGGTATAGATGGCTTGTCGTGCTTTATTTCTGCTGGCGGAGACCAGCCCGGCTGAATGTATTTTCCATTAATGTAGGCGGTTCCCGCCCAAGCCTTTCCGGCCCGACCGACGCCGACGGGATAACGAATCGCCTCGCTCCCGTCCAAAACCAGATAGAGGCGCCTTTCGTTGGTTTTCACCACGATCGTGCCGGCCGGATAGCCGGTGAGGTGAACTCTTTCGCGCGCATGCGCGGGTGCCGGAACGACGGTGCCGGCAAACATCAATGCCAAGAAAGCCGACATAATCGCACGCATCGTTCAAGGCCTCCTCGTATTTCAACTCCTATGGGAAAGCATCATGCGGACATGCGGCAAAATCCGCTAGTGGTCCACAAGAAACGGCCTTTGTCTGGCGGTTCTGAGCGATAAGTGGCCCATAATCGGCCATCCCAATCTTTCTTTACGAATGTGAACTGCCTCACGCCGGAGCTCTGCGCGGGCGGCCTACGGTCGCATTAAACAATCGCGGCCCATAACAGGGATGGTGTGTCATGCGGTTAAAATTTGGAATTAATTACTGCTGCGAAATCGTAGGTCGGGCTTCAGCGTTTGTCACGCTTGCTGGGATGGGATCACTTGTCCTAGCAGCAACTGCGATCGACATTTTCCGATAAAATCGCGGTACAAAATCGGATGCGAGCCATTGTGCTTCGGCGATTTGTCTTGCCGTCAGTTTGGCGGCCACCGCGGTGCCCCGCGAGAAGATGCGGAAATTCAGTTGCCGATGCACCGTTGATATATCCGATTACTGGCGTGCTGCTGAGCGCCTGCCGCAAAAGGCCACACCGCTGCGCCACTGAGATAATTCGCGCCGCTTGATTAGCGTGCTCCTGAGGACAGCCATCGTAGCGATCAAGCCTATTAGCTTGAAGTGGTATGTCTACTTCGGGTCGCTGGCAGACATTTGCGGTGCTTAGCGCGTGTACGCTAAGGGCCGATACTATTAAAAGAGGTCGCGACGAGCCGTGAGCGCGCAATTTTTGAATCGGATCGGATGGTTCATTGAATCGATTTTGCGTCTTACGCGCAATTTTTGAATCAATATTGCTAGGCTGACCCCTCAAAATCCTTTTTTCAACAGTATCGGCCAAAAGCGGACTCATGCGCCGCGGCAAATAGCAACACTATTCAATTACCTCCTCGGTGGCGGTGCGCGGCCTTCCATGCGAAAGCTTTTGGCTAGCTCCTCGTCGAGATCGGCATAAACCTGGCGTTCGATCACACGGAATTCATCCGAAATAGGATCGCGCGGGTGAGGCAGCTCAATTCGTATCATGGATTTTATGCGGCCGGGCCGGGCGGTCATTAGGACAATCCGGTCAGCGAGATAAATTGCTTCCACCACCGAATGAGTTATGAACACTACCGTTTTGCGATGCTGCTGCCAAATGCGCAGCAATTCATGCTGCAGGTAACGGCGCGTTAGCGCATCGAGCGCACCGAATGGCTCATCCATGAAAATGATCGAGGGCTCAGTCGCAAAGGTCCGAGCGATCGCGACCCGCTGCTTCATGCCGCCCGAGAGTTCGCGCGGGCGCTTTTCGGCGAAATCGGTGAGCCCAACCATTTCCAAATAACGCATCGCAATCGTGCGACGTTCGCGGCGCGGCACACCCTTGCGCTCAAGGCCGAACTCCACATTGCTGATCACGTCGAGCCATGGGAACAGCGCGTAATCCTGAAACACCATGCCGCGATCGATGTCAGGGCCCTGCACCAGAATGTTGCCTATCCGCGCCTCACCGGCCGACGAGGGGGTTAGTCCGGCGAGAATATTGAGCAGGGTAGACTTGCCGCAGCCGGACGGCCCGACCACGACTAGAAATTCGCCTGACGCGATATCGAGGTCGATAGGTTTAAGGGCCTCGATTACGAGCCCATCGGCGGTAGCGTAATGTTTGGACAGCCCGCGCAACGATAACGGCTTGCCAGCGTTGGGCGCGATGATGTTCATTCGCCCATCCAATTGTAGCGGCGGTCGATGATGCGGAACACGGTGTCGAACAACACGCCGATCACGCCGATGGTGACCATGCCGACCAGCACGTAGTCCGAGCGCAGCACCTCCATGCCGTTGGAGATTAGATAGCCGAGTCCCGAACGCGCGGCGACCAGCTCAGCGGCGATAATCGCCGCCCAGCCGGTGCCGAAGGAAATTCGCAGGCCGACGATCACTTGCGGCAGTGCTGCCGGCAGCACTACCTTGCGGAAAAGCGACGCGTCGTCAGCGCAGCCGAGGATGCGTCCGGCGCGGATCAGCACCGGATCGATGGTCTTGGCGCCGGCGATGGTGTTGAGCAGGATTGGGAAGAAAGTGCCAATGAATATGACGAAGATCTTGCCACCTTCGTCGATGCCGAACCAGAGAATTGCCAGCGGAATCCAAGCCAGCGGAGAGATCGGCCGAAACAGCTCGACCACCGGATCGAGCACGCGCTCAAGCCGCTGCCAGCGTCCCATGGCAAAACCGAGCGGCACGGCAACGAGCGCGGCGAGCGACCAAGCGGCGAGCACGCGGCAGATGCTATAAGCCGCATCGCTCGGCAGTTCGCCGCTTGCCATTAATTGGACGAATGTCCGTGCGGTCAGCAACGGCGACGGCAGCAGTGACATATGCGGTTTGGCGATCAGCACCACCGCCCACCACACTGCAATCACGCCGATGACCGCGTATAGATAAGACAGCAGCTTCGCCAATTGGCCGAACAGCCGCGCCGCCGTCCCGCTCGGCCTGGCACCGGCGGGCGCAGGGGCATCAGTCATTGAGCCGCCAGAAGCATCATTTGACGTCTTTCAACGCCTGCAATGCAAATTTAGTCTCGATCTTCGGATTATCGGTATCCTTCAACAGCTCGGCTTTCTTCAGGAAGGCGGTGTAGGCATCGACCGTACTCTTATCCGGCACGATGTTGCGGTCGAACACCGAAATCTTCTGCTTGACCGCGTATTCGATGACCTGGCGCGGGAAGCCATTCTCCTTGGTCCAGATGTCGATCGCCTTGTCCGGATCCCGGAGGATCAGATCGATGGCCTTGACCTGCACGGTAATCAAGTCTTGCACGATGTCGGGATGGGCGGCCATAAAATCGTCGCGCACGTAAGTGCCGTCACCGACATAGTGGCCGTTCTTGATCGGCATAATCTGAGCCGAACTCGCTAACACGGTGGCGACACCGTCGGCTAACGCGCGCGAAACATGCGGATCCCAGGTAATGCCTGCATCGACACTCTTGTTGGCGAGCAGCGTCGCCACTTGGGAGCCATCGGTCTTAAACAATTGCACGTCGTTAACAGTGAGATTGTTGTCCGCGAGTGCCTTAATTAGCAGGGGATATTGCTGCGAACCCTCGCCGGGAAACGCGATCTTGGCGCCCTTGAGCCCGGCCACCGTAGTGATCTTAGAACCCTTGGGCACTAAAATTGCAGTTTGGTCGAGAATGTCGATCGCGACAAGCGTTGCCGGCAAGCGCGCCGCCGCGAGCATAGCCGGGCCCATGCCCGCGGATGCAATTTGCAATTCACCTGCGGCGAGTGCTTGGTTCTCGGGTGCGCCGTAAGAAAATGATCGAAGAACAATTTTGATCTTATACTTTTCTTCGATGGGCTTGAGAAAACCTGCCCCATGCGCAATCAGGATCGGTTGCGTCGAGGGCTGGACACCGAAGTTGACGACGTCTTCCGCCATTGCAGGAGCAGCGAGCCCCAATGCAGTTGCGATTGCGATGGCATGTGAAGTGCGAATCATTAACATGCTCTTTACCCCTTGAACAAACTGCACGGTTGCGAATTGCACTAGTTTGTCGGCCCAGCATGCACGGCTTTTGGGCCGATAATTTAAGGATCGCGTGTACCTAGATGACTGTCAACTTTGGCAGGCGCGCAAACATAGCGTCCGCACATCTGCACTGCACAAACTAGTGTCTGCTTTACCCCTGAAAGCAACCGAAATAGGGACATCGTTGGTTTCCGATGAGGGGCAGAACACTTCTGCTCCGCCCCTGAAAGGTCAGACGTCGACCTGCTCCGCTATTGCAAGAGCGTCATCCACATCGATGCCGAGATACCGGATAGTGCTCTCAATCTTGGTGTGGCCAAGCAGAAGCTGCACGGCTCGCAGATTCCCGGTGCGGCGGTAGATGAGCGTCGCTTTAGTTCGTCGCAAGGAGTGCGTGCCGTACAGATGCGGGTCTAGCCCTATACCGATCAGCCAATCTGATACGAGTCGTCCGTACTGACGAGGCGTCATGCTCCGCCCGCATCTTGGGCCGGTGAAAAGGAATTCGCCAGCCCTCTTACGAGAGCACTTAAGGTAGGCGTCAATGGCCTGGCGCGTGTGCTCGGTTAGTTCAAATCGAACAGGCCGCCCGGTCTTTCTCTGACGCACCGTCGCTCGATCAACTGCGTAGCCGTTGGGAGCAACATCATCGACCTTAATTGCGACTACGTCGCAGCCGCGCAGCTTACTGTCGATAGCAAGATTGAACATTGCCAGGTCACGTTTATTCCGCTCATTTTGGAGCACGCTGCGAATTGCCCAGACATGCTTCTGTTTGAGCGGCGGCTTGGCTCCGATCAACTTGCCCTTGTTCCAGGGGACTCTGGTCAGTGTGGGTAAGGTCAGAATTGCTTCTTGTTGCATGGTCAACCTCCTCTGTTGCTAGCCAGAGGACCATGCGCCCTATGAGGCGAAGTCGGCTTTCGCGGTCGTTATTGGGAGTATAGCGGACATCGCCTGTTGCAGCGCATATGTAGGCTGATGACTCTAGCTGTGTGAAAACGCAAAAAATTGAAAAGCTTCGAGAATGATATTTCTTAGGCCAACTAAAATCAGACACGTCTGCGAATCTTTTCGCACTGAAAGGTGATTTTGGCGAACGTTTATTCTACTGCGCTTGTGCGACGTCGGGTTTT
>DATIWJ010000079.1:0-4652 GCA_035519415.1 Pseudolabrys sp. | reverse complement strand
CCGTCAAAACTCCAAGTATGATCGCGCGGATACTTTTTATATGAAAACTCCGCGCCACCGCGCTCCCATTTCAATGCCACTCTGTGTTCGGACATGTCTTTGTATAGGGTACGCGGGGGCACGCCGCAAATGTCCGCATTGGGCTGCCGGCTCAACCGGTCGACGCAACACTCCGATCCTGACAAGGGAAGATGGAGTGTACAGCAATGCGTCGAGGGTTTTTCGAGGACTTCGCTGCGGCAGAAAAACTAGGGACTTTGGGATCGCAGGCGATGTGCGCAACGCCTTGGGATTCAAACCCCAGCAAAAAGAATGAGATAGAAGTGTTGCGTCGACCGGTTGAATCCACCGCCGCAAGCGGACGTCACCGGGGTAACAAGCCTACCCCATTTTTGCGACGACCTGCTTCATTTCATCGGCATAAAAGGCCCGCAGGGTCTGCGTACGAACATTTCCCAGAGCACAAAGGCTCATGTTGAGCGCCGTACCCGAAATCTCATCCGGTGCCTCGGTGATTGCGACGATGTCGTATTGCCCTTGCGTCCAGAAAAATTCCCTTACCGTCACGCCGAATTTCTTTGCCATGTCTTTAAACGCTTCCGTCCGCTTCACGATGTCCTTTGCAGTGCGGATGCCTTGGTCGGTAAAATTTGTCAGCACGACATAGGTCATCATGACGCTCTCCTAGTGCACACGTTTAGGAAGTTGGTTTCCTTCGTTTGCCTAAGCGTCAAAAAGTTTTCTTTGACGTGGGTCAAAGAGTCCCGTTTTCGAGCTACGCCCTACGGGTATCCCGCTGGGTAGCCAGAATACTATTCGTTGGAGAAGCCGTGCGTCAGCAGATAGCGATAAGAGCCTCGGCAGCTAAGGCCAACAGCGGACATCGCTGCAACTTTCATTTCATGCAATGCTTAGTGAGCAGCAATAGGGATCACGGCTGCAAGGCACTCCTCGTCACCTTTCACGTGCGTGCGATGACCTTTGCCGGAAATATCTTCCATTAGGATACAGTCGCCAGGACCGAATGTTCGCTTATGCCCATCGCTGACAGTCATTTCAAGATGGCCCTTTAGGCAAATTAGAAACTGCGCCTTTGGTGGGTGGATTGAATCGCCAATCCAACCCGAAGGTAGCCTAACAAATTGTAGGCCGTCGGCCTGGAAACTGTGCGACACAAACAGCATTGGCGCCGGCGGCCGATAGTCGGCTTCATTCAACTCGAGGGTTGCCTGCTCAATATGGCTTTCTCCAGCACTGTCGGCCTTCAAGCGGACGTACCGCATAGCGTATTCCTTCCGAAGCCGTTTACCGCGTCGACCAGCCGAACAGGCTGTAAGCCGGACAATTGCCAAATAATGCGGTGAGAATCGGTACGACACCGACCCACCCAACCCAATTCCAGTTTGTTCCTGGCGCGAGATAGCCAAGCGCAAAGGCGAGCAGTGCGACTCCGACAACCAGGCGCGCAATGCGATCAACCATTCCCACATTAACGGTCATCGAGTACTCCCGTTATTCTGCAGGTTGAGCATGCATGGTCGCTTTTGCGGGTGGCACCGAGGACGGCAGGTCGCCATCCACGTCGTTACCCAATTCGGCGCGCCAGGGTGCCCACGCCTCGAGCACAACGAGAACCACAACAATGACAGCTGCCAGCACCAACGCACCGATCCAGTAGGGCACACCGACAAGTTCACTGAAAATAAGCTTAGGCCCGCTCTGACCGAGATACGTTTTGGCCAGCGTAGGCTGCGCATAGGAAAAGGTGACCGCTCCGAACAGTGCACCGACTAAAGTGTACAATGCGTCGCGATAACCGGCTCCGATCTGCGCCAGCGTCGTGCCGGGGCAAGCGCCTGAGAATGTTATGCCGGCACCGAGCAGAAGCCCGCCGACTGCATCCGCAGCGTAGGCCGCGGCTTTTGGCTGAAGCTTCACATAGCCAAAGCCGTTGAGCACTGCGAGCGCCACCGCTCCGGTCGCAACCGCGGTGAGGAAAACTTTGAGCATAATGAAGTTGCGGAGCTGCATTTGGCCGACAATGACCCCCGGTTCAAACACGCGCGATTTTTCGAGCGCAAAACCGAACACGATCCCCATGGCGATGCCGACGACAATGGCGACGGTAACTGACATGGCTAGTCTCCTTTTAAGTCAGATGCGGCGCAGCAGGAGCATCGCTGTCGCGATACCGCCTGCGAACATCGCGGCAACTGCAACGGTCGAGCCGACCGCCAGTTGCGCCATACCGGAAAGACCGTGGCCGCTCGTGCAGCCGTCGGCGATACGCGCGCCGAGCAGCAAAACGAAGCCACCCACGAAAGCGACGGTGTAGCGTTGGGTCGATGACGGTGATCCAAGCGCGCGCCGCCAGATTGGCGAGATCGGCGCTCGTTTCGCACCAGAAAGCTTCATCGAAGCAAATGCGCCAATGGCGATGCCAATAACGAGAGCGACCTGCCACCAGTTCTTGCCAGTCGCAGCGACGTGGCGAGCGACATAGTCGATCTTCAGGATCGAGGGGTCGATCCACGAGGCGACCATACCACCGACAGTCACATAGGACGATGAGGCGCCGAGCGCAGTTTCGATCAACAAAAATGCTGGGATTTGCAAGAGACCGATAACGATCCCGGCGAGATAAGGGGACCAGGCTTTTTTCGTGAGCATTCTAAAATCCTCTTTGCGCCAGGTGAGTCGGCGCGCAGGATCACATACGAATAATCGAATATATGAGCGGAGGCCGCTCCGCTTTGACTTGGATCAAGTGAGGGGTGGCGTCGCTAACCATCGGGGAAAGACTTTGAAGCAGATCAAGGCGCGGCCGCTGGCCCGCCAAGACATGCGGCATGCCCCCATTTCTTCCTTTTCTCTTCCGCTGCCCAAACACTGGCCTTCAAGTGCAAGCATTCACCAGTGCAGACATTTCAGAGACCCCGCGTGAAACGGTGAAATGCATTGCGTGCCAGTGCTTCCATCTCGTCGATCCAAATACAGGTGCCGTGATCGGCGGTGAAAGCGAGGAATAACCAGCTGGGGCCCGATATTTGTACTGTCCGCTTTACTCCTCCTGAAAGCGGACATGTGCGGTGCACCAACCCGTTTCCGCTTAGGGACTTCGCAATCTCCAGACCGATTGTCTTAACTGCCTGCATGATTGGCTCCTCTGAATCGTGGGCGCCTTAACAGCACCCACTTTCATGGCACTCACGTGCCGGTGGAGGAGCCGTCCACGGCATCAACAGCGGACATTCCCCCTCCAACCATACGTTGGCCAAGGAGTGAGTTGTCCTTTGGGGCAATAGCAATCTTCTTCATTGTTCCTCTAAAAGTAGGGAACCGGACGAAGTCTTCGCCAATCAAGAGCAGCAATGAGCCGCACCGGACTGATCGTTATCGTGTCCATTGCCCTTTGTGCGGGGCTGACCTTGGCTCTCTTTCCCTTCATCGATTTTTGGGTCGCAAAAACTCTTAGCGACAGTACGCTCGCTTCGAGCCCGATGATGCCTGTCGTGCGTAATTTTGGGCTTTGGATCGAATTGTTGTTTATCGCATTTTCGTTTGTAGCCTTGGCCATTAAGCTTTTCTTTCCGCGCAGCAAAATGCTGATGCCCGGTCGTGCCGTCGTATTTCTGATTGCCACCTTGGCCCTCGGTCCCGGTCTTCTTGTAAACGTCGCACTCAAGGACAATTGGGGACGGCCGCGGCCAGGCCATTTGAAACAATTTGGTGGCGACCAAAATTTTGTTGCTTGGTGGGATCCGACCGGCCCGTGCGAGAAAAACTGTTCCTTTGTGTCCGGTGAGGCGTCGGCGGCCTTTTGGACAATCGCACCTGCCGCCCTCGCGCCGCCGGAATGGCGGGCGCTGGCATACACCGCGGCGATTGCTTTCGGCGTTATCATCTCAGCATCGCGCATGATTATGGGCGCGCATTTCCTGTCTGACGCAATTTTTTCCGGCGTATTTACGTTCCTGATTATTTGGCTGGTGTATGCTTTGATCTATCGCTGGCCGCGCACCCGATTGGACGAAGAAGCAATGCAAAAGGCGCTCGCGCGTTTTTCAATTTACTGCCGGACCGCCATCGGCAGACTGCTGAGGTACTAATCTCGATGCGCATCCTGTACCCCATGCGATTGTTCATCGCTGCAGGATGTATATGCCTTAGCGCATGCGCTGGCTCTCTCGAACAAGTCGTATCCACCGATCCTGAAGAAAAAAACGAACAAAGCAATCAACCAACAATACACGGCGGGGCCTGCGCAAAATTGAGTGAATTGAAAATCGGGATGACGACACCACAAGTATTATCAGCCTGCGGGCAAAGGCCAATCCGCACTTCAGACTTCATTACGAAGAATGCAAAAAAAATAGAAGTGTGGATCTATACAAACAGCAAGCTTAACTTGACGGACGACAAGCTAGTAAAAATTTTCGATCCTTAGACAATAGTGTTTAGCTTTGCCAACAAATGAGATTGCATGTCCGTGTGTGTACCGAAAACCTAAACCCGGACATAATGGTGATGGAGTCCGCCGAGTAGGGCGTGTGATTTTATGTTTCCAGCCCGGTGAACCGGACGCGAGATTGGCGAGTCCTTATTCAGTGACCAGTGTGTTCTGATGTCATTGTAATAGCGGGCGTAAGTTT
>DATIWJ010000078.1:0-20255 GCA_035519415.1 Pseudolabrys sp. | reverse complement strand
GGCGTGGACAACGATTGTCGACCCGATCATCGCACAAACATCTCAACCCCCGGACGCAGCGCAATCACCTGCAAAGGCACCGCAATCGGCAGTCTATTCGCTCACAGACCTCGAATATTTGCTCGGGCCAATTGCTTTATATCCCGATCCTCTTTTGGCGCTCATCCTGCCGGCGAGCACATTCCCGCTGCAAATTGTTCAGGCAGACCGCTGGCTGGCCAGCAACTCGGCCGCTGCGAAGCGGGGCGACTTCTCGAAAGTCGATGGCATGCCGTGGGACACGTCAGTGCAAGCCTTGACGCGCTTTCCCGATGTGATCCACATGCTCGCCGATCATCTCGACTGGACGCAGTCACTTGGGATGGCGTTTTCGCTCCAGTCCGACGACGTAGCCCATACGATACAGTTGCTCCGCGCCAAGGCCGAGAGCGTTGGCAATCTCAAATCGACCCCGGAACAGGTGGTGACGTCGCGCGACGAAGGCGGATCGAGAATTATCTACATCGCGCCGGCTAACCCCGAACGGATTTACGTGCCGGTTTACGATTCCTCGGTCGTCTTCTCTGATGTCGTAGCGGGGGCATTGATATTCGGCACTGGCGTGCTCGTTGGCTCCGCCTGGAACAACCGCTGGGGTTGGAACAACCGGCGTTGGAATCAGGTCTGGATCAATCCACCCGTGTGGCACGCACCTCCGCCAAACTGGCGCCCACCGGGTCGGCCCGGCACGCGGCCTCCCGGTGTCTGGCGGCCAGACCGTCCGGGCGTCGGCCGCCCTGACCGTCCCGGCGTTCGGCCGGACCGCCCCGGTCGGCCAGATCGCCCCGGCACCGGCCGGCCTGATCGTCCCGGAACTGGACGGCCGGAGCGACCCGACACTGGACGGCCAGAACGTCCCGGCGCCGGGCGGCCCGAAAGGCCTGGTGGGCGCCCGGATACGACGCGGCCCGTGCATCCCGCGTCGCGACCGGGCTCAACCGAACGTCCGAGTACGCAGCGTCCGCAGACGTCCCGGCCGCGACCTCAAGAGCGGGCCCGTCCTGCGCAAGGCGCACGTCCGCAACATCGAGCTCGCCCTGCGCAAGGCGCGAGACCGCAACAACGATCCCATCCGTCGCAAGGCGCGCGGCCGCAACAACGAGCTCGTCCTCAGCAAAGGGGCGCAAGGCCGCAGCAGCGGGGGGCTCGTCCCCAGCAGGGTTCACGTCCGCAACGCGCACGGCCTCAACCGGGCGCAACGTCGCAATAAACGTGCGTAAAACACGAGTCCGACGCGTCTTGCCGGTCGCGAGCCGTGTCGAACGCAATCAAAATCTCAAGTGGAAGGTTTAGCCGTGCTGTGTCTTGCAAACAGCAAACGAATCTTCACAGCGGTTGCGACAGACTCGAAGTGCCCGCTTGCTTTCATACACAAGATTGCAATGACTGTTGCATTTTCTGAGATGCGCATTGCATTTCGCGGCTATCCTGCGCTCCGAGCCGTCTTGTTGCGCGGAAACGGAATATCCCATGAGGACCAGAATTGAGAACGCCAGCATTGCGGCGGCAGCCAGTTTCGAACAATTCATGCGACACCGCCTCGGCACCTGCGAATCCTTTGCAAGACACTATTACAGGGTTTCAAGCAGACATATTGGACCTGGGTCCAACGTACCGGGCGGCTGCGGAGCGCTAGAAGGACCTTGACCCCGCGCGGCAAGAATCCATTGTGGTGCCGCTGACCCTGGGAGCACTAATTTTGCTTGAGACCTTTTTATTGGGCTCGCCGCCCTCTTTCCGGTGGTCAACCCTCCGGGGACGGCACTCGTATTCCTGAGCATGACGAAGCGCGCTCCCGTCGCCACCAGACGCAGGCTTGCGCGACGTGTCGCCATAAATTCCTTTTTTGTCATGGTGGCATCGCTTTTGATCGGCGCTTTCATACTGAAGATTTATGGTATCTCCGTTCCGATTCTCCGCGTTGCCGGCGGGCTGATCGTCGCAATCTCGGGTTGGAAACTTCTGAACGAAGGGAGCGTCAAGGAGGTTCTCGACGAAACCCCAACACCTGAACGAAAAACGGAATATATGAGTCTGGCGTTCTATCCGCTGACGCTGCCCCTTACGACCGGCCCCGGAACGATCGCTGTCATGATCAGCCTTGGGCTTTCACGAGCAGCCTATTCCGATTATGGCCAGGATTTCGGCTTTCTCCTGGCGGGCTTGCTTGCGACAATCGTCATCGCCCTGACAATTTACGTCTGCTTTGCTTTCTCGGATTGGGTGCAAAGCGTGCTCGGGCATGCGGGCACCGATATCGCCGTTCGCCTTTCGGCCTTTATTTTGTTCTGCCTGGGCGTCCAAATTATCTGGACCGGCGCCAGCGACCTGCTGGGTTGCGTCGGCGGGTCATGCGCGCCAATGCAACACAAAAGCTAGCGTAACGATATTTGCAGCCCACTCAATTCGGTGGTGGGTTTAACTCCCCCTCGCCCCCGCAATTCCAAAATGACGCCGTGCCAATTCTGTAGCCGTACAATTGTTGGCCTGCCTTCCGCCGGCGCGATGGCGGAATAGATACCGTGGATGCTCGCCGCGGTCTGCATATTGTAGGCGCGGCCCACCAAGTCTATCCGTGGCGCTCCAAAAGGTCCGACGCTGATGCCCCCGACTCGGAGCTGATAGCGCTTGCCTGCGAAATGCAAAGTGCCGCTGCCCCCGCCGACGATAAAATTTGCCCTACTGATAATGATACGGACTGAGCCCGTCGCCGCGTGGCCCGGCGTCGACGTCACGGCCAGCATTGCCGACGCCGCAAAAACGGCACATCCGAATCTTATTGCTCGAATGGAACCAAGCATCATCATCTCCGGCCCGGCCTGCGCGGCGGTCTCGTGCGGTCGCTGAGAGCGTATTACAGCTCGACGAATTTCGTAACGTCAACTAATAGTGACAACAGCTGACTTCGTAATCGTATATGTTCGCCGGATATTCGTCGATAAATGCAACGAGTCCGATCGAAAGTAACACCATAAAAACAGGGAGAGACACATGTTGCGGACAGTATTTGCGATTGCTGTTGCGGGAGTGGTTCTTTCGACCGCGTCGGGGCCGACGCAAGCGGCGCCGGTTGCGCCAATATCTGCGGCTGTCACGGGCAGCCTGTGCAATTTGACGGATGTTTCTTGGCGCCGTTGTTGGCGTGACCGCTGGGGCCGCCTGCATTGCCGCCGCTGCTGGCGCGACGGCTGGGGCCGCGTGCGTTGCTGGTGATTTCGCCTCACAGGGCCGCCGCCTGGAAACCCGGCGGCGGCTGGCAGAAGCGAATGAGCCGAAATTCTGTGCGCGCGCCTACGCAACCAACTTGGCGCGCAGACGCGCGAACTCGGCATCGCTTATGGATCCGGATTTCTTGAGCTGATCGAGTTTCGCAATTTCATCCGCCGCACTATAGCCGACCACGCGTCGTAGTTCGTCGCGCGCCTGTTGGGCTTGTTGAACATTGCGCTCGGCCATGCCTCTTCCTTGGGTGATCAGGTACGCGAATACGCCAAGGTAGGACGTCAAAATCAGCGCGAGTACCCAAATCGCCTTGACCCAACCGGAGATGTCGTGACGGCGAAACAGGTCGCCGAAAATAATAACGAGCAGCCAGAACCATACGACAAATGCGAAAATCGCCAGGACGTCGGTCAGAAAATTCCAAAAGGTAAAGCCTCCGTCGAAGAGCATCGCATCCTCCTCTGCTTAAACCTCGAGAACCGTTCAGAAGATCGGGCTACTTACTGCACTTGCCAGATCCCGTATCGCAATAATACCCCGTATGGCAGAAGTGATAACGGCCTGATGTCCCCCTGTGGCACTCACAGGTCTTTTTAGAGACAAGACCGTCGGGGCAGTGCGGAAAGCGCTTGAACTTGATTGCAGCGTGAGCGCCTTGAGCCGTCACACAGGTGAGGGCGAACGTGAGCATGACAAGGATCTTTTTCATTGTCCCTTCCGGAGCCGATATTGTTACGCGAGCTCCACTATACCTTCAGCATCATGCCGTTCGTCGAGTTGGCCTTTAGGGCAAGGGTACGACCATCCGCGGGACTTCGCCGTATCGATGGCGGCGTTTCGCCATAGTAACCGCACGGGCAGAATATTATGGACGGTCATGAGCCACTAACAGGCTGGCGCGTCTGGAAATATCTCAGGATAGCAAAACAGGCGGCGGCGGCAAAGAGATGCTTGAGAGTATGACCGCTCAAAATGGATCCAGCGGAAAAAATCTTGTCATCGTAGAACTCAAAGACCTTCGCGAGAGCATATAGCGCGGCCGCGACAAGCCAGTAGGACGTTCCGCTGTATTGAGGCGGTAAAAGAAGAAAAAGCAGCGGCAACGCTAAACAGGGAAAGAATTGCACCCAGCCATAGAGCCTGAGGTCGCCGGTCCAGCGCCACACCAATATGCTGAATACGCCGGTCGCGATCAGTGGCCACAAAAGGGCCGCTCCCGCCTTTGCGTCCACGCGCTCCTCGATTGCGATCGCAAGGATAGCCATGAAGGTGATCGTCATAGGCAATCTATCCCAAAGCAAAGTACGGTCATTGGGATCGAGATGGTAGTAGGTCGAGCCGAAGCCCGTCAGCAAAATTCCCAGGAAGAGCATGACGGTTGCCGGGCTGCGACTAAATTGCCAGAGCCCTGCGGCTCCGATCGCGACAAAGGGAATATTCGAAATGACGTTCAAAAAATTTGGCGTGATGAATGTTCGTTGATCGGAAAACTCGTGATAGCGCTGATCCTGTATAATCGGAGGCAGAAGCAGCAGCCCCGCGAGCGATACAAACATCAAAATGAGAAGCGCGAATACGCGGCGATCGTTTTTTGCGAGACTAACCTTCATTTGATCAAGATAGCACAGCGTATCATTGAAAGATCATGGAAATTAGGTGAGCATGCCGGAGACCTAGCGCTTGGTAATTTGCACGATCGTTGCCAAAGAAGACTCGAAATCCGCAAGGCCTATGGCCCTGGGGGCGCATCTCCTTCGGACGTCATAAAGAGGATCAGAAGATGTGGGCCAAACTCGTCAAGCTAATGAAGTGGACGACGATTCTGCTTGTGATCCTTGCCATCACCTTTTTTTCAATTCGTGTTTACGACACCCGACGTGGTCCGCCGCTCTCCGTATGGCACACATTCGCGCCGCACGAATTGAAAGCAAAGGATCTCGATACATCCGACTGGAAAGAGTATTTGGCTCATGAGGCCAAGGTTTTCGAATCGGTCAAGTCCGAGGTGACGCAAAAGCTTGATCCGGACGATCGCGTTCCAATGAACCGGTACTTCGACGGCAGCCCGATATATCCGGGTCATTTTTCTCAGGACTTTAACCGCTCGTATGTGCTGGAACCGAAAGATCCTCCCGTCGGCGCAGTCGTGTTGCTGCACGGCCTCACAGACTCACCGTATAGCCAGCGCCACATCGCACGGGTTTATCGTGATCACGGCTTCGTGGCGATTGTGATCAGACTGCCCGGACACGGCACGGTTCCGGCCGGCTTGACGGACGTGAACTGGGAAGACTGGGTTGCTGCGACGCGATTGGCCGTAAGGGAGGCACGCCGACGCGTCCCGCCCTCAGCACCTCTGCATCTTGTGGGTTTCTCCAACGGTGGCGCTCTTGCAGTCAAATATGCGCTCGACGCGATATCCGACCCCAAGCTGTCTCAACCCGACCGCGTAATTCTGATTTCGCCAATGATCGGCATCACGCGCTTTGCGCGCTTCGCCGGGCTGGCAAGTTTACCGGCTTTGCTACCGGCATTCGCCGAAGCCGCGTGGCTTGGCGTCATACCCGAATTCAATCCATTTAAGTACAATTCATTTCCGGTCAACGGCGCAGTCCAGTCGTATCGATTAACGCAAGTTATTCAGCGGGAAATTGCGCAATATGGTCGTAACGCGGGCCTCTCCAACCTGCCCCCGATCATCACATTCCAGTCCGTCATGGACTTCACGGTCAGCACGCCTGCCATTATTTCGGCGCTCTATGCTCACCTGCCCTCGAACGGAAGCGAGCTCGTCCTTTTTGATGTAAATCGCACCGTCAAGTTCGGCGCGCTTTTGCGGCCGGCGGCGGACACCGCACTCGCTCAGTTGCTGCCCAAAGCTATAAGAACCTATCGAACCACCGTCATTACCAATGCCGACGTCGCCAGCGGAGAAGAAGTCGAACGCACGATTCCGGCCGGTACTGTGGACGAACGCGATCGCGCCCTGGGGCTGGTCTATCCAGCGGGTCTTTATTCGCTTTCACACGTCGCCTTGCCGTTTCCGATGACCGATGCCTTGTACGGATTGACTCCCGATTCTTCGGAAAATTTCGGCCTTAACCTGGGCTCGCTCGCACCACGGGGCGAGCGAAATGTCCTGATCGCGAGCCTGGATTCTTTACTGCGTGCTTCATCCAACCCGTTTTTTTCCTACATGATTGAGAGAATAAGTGAGGGCATTGACGGACGGCCCATCACCGCAAAGAAGGCCGCGGTGACGTCTGCCCTCCCACCCGAAGTCGAGGCCGTCGGTTTCTGGTCGGGTTGGACGTTCAAAGGCGCAATCGCGTCGATCGTGGCATTTATGCAGGGCCGGTCAGAGCCTTCACCCGACGCGCCATAAGTGTGTAACGTCAGGTTTCATTCGAGGGGCCGGGGACGACATGCGTTTAAAACATTGTGTGAATTATCACGATTTTCGCCGACTGGCGCGACAGCGACTTCCCGGACCAATCTTCAATTATATCGATGGCGCGGCCGACGACGAAACGACCTACCGCAGAAATACAGCCGCGTTTGAAGAATGCGACCTCGTGCCGAATGTTCTGACTGGCGTCGCACAGGTCGATTTATCGATCACTGTCATGGGGCAACAGCTTGCTGTGCCCTTTTACTGTTCGCCGACTGCCTTGCAGCGTCTGTTTCACCACCAGGGCGAGCGCGCGGTCGCAAGTGCGGTTGAAAAATTCGGAACGATGTTTGGCGTCTCATCGCTGGGGACGGTCAGCCTCGAAGAGCTTTCGTCCCGTTTCTCGTTCCCGCAAGTGTATCAATTTTATTTCCACAAAGACCGGGGCCTCAACAAAGCCATGATGGAGCGCGCGAAGAGTGCCGGCGTGCGGATCATGATGCTAACGGTGGATTCGATCACTGGCGGCAATCGTGAGCGCGATCTGCGCACCGGGTTTTCCATCCCGCTCCGTCTGACTCTGCAAGGCATGACTCAATTCGCCATCAAGCCGAAATGGGCGATCGACTATCTGACCCATGAACGGTTTCGGTTGCCGCAGCTGGAAGAGCATGTCGACATGGGCGGGGGCGCAACTTCCATCGGCGACTACTTCACCAACATGCTCGACCCTTCGATGAACTGGAACGACGTAGCGGAGATGGTCAAGCACTGGGGCGGTAAATTCTGCCTGAAAGGCATCATGAGCACCGACGATGCCAGAAAGGCCGTCGATATCGGCTGCGCCGGAATCGTCGTTTCGAATCATGGCGGGCGTCAGCTGGACGGCTCGCGCAGTTCTTTTGACCAACTGGCGGAGATCGTCGATGCCGTGGGCGACAAAATCGATGTTCTCCTTGACGGCGGGGTCCATCGTGGAACGCACGTGCTGAAGGCTCTCTCGCTTGGTGCCAAGGCCGTAGGTGTCGGTCGCTATTATCTTTTCGCGCTCGCCGCGGCAGGTCAATCGGGCGTCGAGCACGCGCTCCAATTGATGCGTGCAGAGATTGAACGAGACATGCGGTTAATGGGCTGCGCGTCCATCGGCCAGTTGTCGCGGCGCAATCTCAGATTCCGCAACTAGCTGCGAGCTGAGACGCTCGTCTTGCGTCCGTTAATGAAAATTGAACGTTTAATAACCACTGATTTCATAACGCGTGCTCGCGCGCGGCCAGACAGCCGGATAAAGATAGTCGGGCGGCCGTGAAGGGCGGTCGCCGTCACGGGCTATTTGGGTCAATCTGTAGAGGCAATCGTCGTGAGGCGGGAGGCCGCACTGTGCATTTCGGTCACAATCACCGCAGCTGAACCCGGGGGAAGACCGTCGCACCAGGAAGCTTCCTACTGTCGCAAAAAGCTTTCCGATTTCGTCGATACCGCGCATATCTGCACCTGATAAGTTATTTCATTTATAAGAATTCAGATTTCATCGACATTGATTCATATCAAAACCTTGGCGCAGTGCGCTTTTTTTGCAAATCAACGCGAATCGATCCGGCAACATTAAACCGCTACGGTGGGACCGTTTCCGCCGCGAGCAATCCTGTAACAGCAGGACCGATATGAGCGCGATTGGTGCGACGAAAGGGCGCCGGCAAACTGAAGGCTTTTTGATCTGTATCAAAGATTGATCGGAGACGATTGCAGTCAATTCACGCTGTCTCAGGATTCAATTGAATTGGGGATGAAAGCCCATGAAATTAGAATCGTTTGTGCAGGAATTTGAAGCCTTGCTGCCATTCGTTGAAGATGGATTTGTGCGGATTGACGGCAAATGTATCACTGTCGATGAGAGCGGACGCCCGTACTTGCGCCTCATCGCCGCGACATTTGATAATTATTTGGCGAATTCTCATGCCCAGCATTTGGTCGCTGTATAGTTGCCGAAAAGCCGCCGCCAAAATTGCCCTTGCGCGTGACCCGATTGCTGTCCTCTAATCTCAAATTTCGAAATTCTTGTGCGAAAGAGGTATAAGCCGACATGCGGCAATGCCGCTCAATGCCGGTCCTGGCCATCTTTTTCGAGCAATCCGAGTGCACGACGCAGCGCATCCGCCGCCGCCCTGCGCTCATCATCTGACATGCGGTCGACTTCGAGTTCGAGCCGTAAATGCGCTGTGCCGGCCTGTTCCGGACCCTGATTCAGCCCGATCACCGCATATGTTGCGACCGGCTCCGCGATGCCTTTGACCTGCACATGGCCGCGTTCCTCACAACGCACGTTTTCCTTCACGAGTGCGTAGGTCTCGAATGAGATCAGCACCCCTCCCGGTGGTGCTTCATGCTCCAGCCGCGACGCAAGGTTCACCGTGCCGCCGACCATCGTATAATCCATGCGGTCGTCGCTTCCAAAATTGCCGACCGTACAATAGCCGGTGTGAATGCCAATCCGGCACTGCAGCGGCGTCGCGATACCGTTCCTGCTCCATTCATGCGCCAGTTCACCGACTCGCTTCTGCATGGCGATCGCCATCTGGACGCAGGCGAGCGCATCCTCCTTCACGCCGAGTGTCGCCGGATCGCCGAAGAACATGACAATGGCGTCCCCTACATATTTGTCGATAGTCGCGCCGTATTGCAGCGCGATTTTCGACATTTCGGTCAGGTAGTGATTGAGGAGCTGAGTGAGGTCCTCGGATTCCATCTTGTCGGTAATCTCGGTGAACCCGACGAGGTCGGAAAAGCAAACCGTCAGCTTCTTGCGTTTGCTGACAATCTTGACGTCCTGCTGGCCGGTGAAGATCGAGTCGTAGACCTGCGGCGCCAGGTATTTTGCGAGCTTGGACGACAGCGCGGCCAAGGCACTGGACTTCTCGGTGAGATCTTGCTCGCGCTGTTTTAGCTCGGTGATATCGGAATAGACCGACACGGTGCCCCCATCCTCGGTACGGCGCTCGCTGACCATCAGCCAGCGGCCATTGCCGCGCTGTTGCACCTGCGGTTCACCCGGATTGCGGTGCTGCCGCAGCCTTTCCGCAATCCATTCCTCAACGCGACCTTCCGCGTCCTTGATGTAGCCGCGCTCGGCGGCCCGGCGGATGATGCTTTCAAAGGTCGTGCCGGCGCTCAGGTCGATGTCCAGGCCGGGATAGAGCAGGTTGCGATAGCATGAGTTGCAGATCACAAGCTGATCCTCTCCATCATAGCAGACGAAGCCTTCAGAAATGCTTTCGATCGCCTCAGCGAGCCGCCGTTCACTGCGCAGGCGGGCCTGTTCGGCGCGACGCAGCGGCGTAATGTCATAGAGCCAATAAAGCCGCTTGCCTCCGGCAACCGCGACGTGGCCGCCGTGGTAGACGACCTGGACATAGGAGATTAATAAATTGAGCAACTCGCCGTTCTTGGTCTTCCAGATCACTTCCTCGTTCAGCAGTTGGCCGCCACGCGTGCGCAGCAGCTCGACCACGCGGGCGCGGTGATCAAGGTCATGCCAGAATCGTTTGGTGTCGAATAGTTCGAGTTCCTCTTTCGCGTAGCCGGTCAATTCGCGCAGGCGCCAATTGTGGAACAGGAGCCGCCCATCCTCGTCGACAACGCTGACAGCAGCGGGGCTATAGTCGAGAATTTCGCGAAGCTGGCGTTCCTGCTCGACGACTTGTGCCTCGTGGGTCGTCAATGCGGTGATGTCGTAAACCCACAGCACACGTTTGCCACCGACGAAGCTGACATGTCCTCCCTGGTACGCGACCTGCACATAGGACAGCAGGAGATGAACCAGCGTGCCCTTCTTGGTCCGCCAGATCACCTTTTCATTCAGAATCTGGCCGCCCCGCTCCCTTAATTGATTGATGATCCGCGTGCGCTGGTCGAGGTCATGCCAATGCATCCGCGTGTCGCAAAGATCGAGCTCATTTTTGCTGTAGCCCAGAATCTCGCGCAGCCGGGCGTTGTGATATAGCAACCGGCCATCCTCATCCATGACCAGCAGCGCCGCGGGACATAACTCCAATATTTCGCGGAATTGACGCTCGTGCTCAGCCGCCTCGACTCCAAGAGCGATGCCGCCATTGGTTGCCGCCGATTGATCTGCTCTCGTGTCAGAAGACATTCGGTTTCCGCTGGACTGGCCGGGAAACCCTAACATCGGACCCGGCAAAGTTCGAGGCCCCGCAATTTGGGTCAAAGGCGGGTATTTAGCGCCCCGCTTGATGTGTTTGCGTCAGACCCAGACAATTTTCAATGTCCACCGATGTGCACGCGCCTTTCGATTGGAGTGTATTTCAAGGAAGTTCGCGCGCGCTGTGTCACGAACCGGCAGAGCATGTCCGCATCTCCTGGCAGGACGCAATTCGCCGACGCGATCCAGTGGTCTTTTCAACGGCGCGATAGCTGCGGCTCGTAACTTTTGGCTTTCGAACTCAAGCGGGTTGTGTCGGCCGGCATAGGCACTACACTCCCCCTTGAACACTCAATTGATCACTCACTTGGAGCAAGCTTGGTCGGCCTCAAAAGGAAGGACCTTATGCGCCTCATTATACCGGCAATTTTTTTGCCTCTTGCAGTTGCGCTGCCGGCACAAGGGCAACAACCCGCCCCAACCGCAGTCCCCGTGGGCACCGTCGTTGCCGAAAAAAAATCAATCACACCGTCACTTGAATTCGTTGGCCGCGTTGACGCGATCAATCGGGTCGAAATCAAAGCGCGCGTGACAGGATTTCTCGATGAAGTTGTTTTTACGGAAGGTGGAGCAGTCAAAGACGGCGCACCTCTATACCGCATTGAAAGAGGATTGTTCGAAGCCGCCGTCAAACAGGCGGAAGGCGCGCTCGAGCGTGCCAAGTCGGCAAAAGTTCTGGCGGAAATTCAACTCAAGCGCGCAGAAGACCTGCTCAAAACCAATTCGGGCACTATCGTGGCGAGGGACCAGGCATTGGCGGCAGATCAACAAGCCAACGGATCTATTCTGGAAGCCCAGGCAAACCTGCAAACCGCGCAGATTAATCTCGGTTACACCGACATTACTTCACCCATTACGGGAAAGATTGGCCGCACCAGCATTACAAAGGGCAATGTCGTCAGTCCGAGCACAGGCACGCTGACGACAATTGTAAGCCAGGATCCAATGTACGTGACATTCCCCGTCAGCCAGCGCGATTTTCTGCGCGCGCAGCAGACCGGCAAAGGGCCCGACGTAAAGAGCCTGAAGGTCAAACTTCGTTATCCGGACGGCACATTCTATGACCAGGTTGGCGACATGAACTTTGTCGATGTTACCGTTGACCGCGCGACCGACACGATCACAGCGCGAGCGACTATGCCCAATCCGAAGGACAGTCTCATCGACGGCCAACTGCTGACAGTCGTGATCGAAGCCGGCAGCCCCCAGCAGAAAATCGTGATTCCCCAATCGGCACTGCTCGCGGATCAGGGCGGCGTCTATGTGTTCGTGGTGGAAGACGGAAAGGCAGCGACAAGGCGCGTCAAGCCGGGAGGCGCGAGCGGTACGGGCATCGTGATCGAATCGGGCCTTACGGGAGGAGAATTGGTCATCGTTGAGGGTCTACAAAGCATTCGGCCCGGCGCTGCGGTGCGCGCCAGTCCAGTGACTCCGGCGGGTTGATCGGAGCGGCTCGGTGCTGTCTTCAGTTTTTGTTGATCGGCCGCGGCTTGCGATCGTCATTGCCATCGTGACGACGATCGCTGGCGCGTTGGCGCTGCTATCGATCCCGATCGCGCAATACCCGGATATCGTTCCGCCGCAGGTCTCCGTTACGGCAGTCTATCCCGGCGCTTCCGGCGCCATTGTGGACGCAACCGTTGCCCAGCCCATCGAGGCTCAGGTTGTTGGCGTCGACAAGGCGATTTACATGAAGAGTATCAGCGGCGACGACGGAAGCTATTCGCTCGTTGTGTCTTTTGAACTTGGCACCAATCCGGATATCAATGCCGTCAACGTCAACAATCGGGTTCAAATAGCCCTCTCGAGCCTGCCGCCGGAGGTCCAACGCCAAGGCGTTACGGTCAAGAAAAAATCATCGGCGTTGCTCGGCGTTATTGCGCTTTATTCGCCCAAGCATACGCATGATCCGCTGTTTCTTTCGAATTACGTCACCATCAATCTTCTTGACCAGATCAAGAGCACTCCGGGGGTCGGCGATGCAACTCTCTGGGGGCCGCAAGATTATTCCATGCGTGCCTGGGTGCGGACTGACCGGCTGACGGGTCTCAATCTGACGACAGCCGATATTATCAGCGCGATCCAGTCGCAGAATATTCAGGCCGCGGTTGGGCGCATTGGCGCCCGGCCGATATCAAACGAGCAACAGCTCCAGCTAAATATCCAGACCAAAGGCAGGCTCAGCACAGTTCCAGATTTCGAAAATATCGTCATTCGCACAAACCCTGACGGTTCGGTGTTGCGGCTTCGGGACGTTGCGAGGGTCGATTTGGGCGCAGCGAATCTCGACCGGGAGACGCGGCTCAATGGAGGGCCCGCAGCAGCAATCGCGATTTATCAGACGCCCGGTGCCAACGCCATCGAAACCCTGAAAGCGGTTCGCGGGCGCATCGAGGAATTGCAAAGGAACTTCCCTGACGATCTGGCCTGGAAGATTACGTACGATCCGACGGTCTTCGTTAAAGACACGATTCATGAGGTGCAAAAGACGCTCGTCGAAGCCTTCATCCTTGTGGTGATCGTTGTTTTCCTTTTCCTCGGCAGCGTGCGCGCCACTCTTATTCCGACCTTGGCCGTACCCGTCAGCCTCATCGGCACATTCATCGCGCTCCTGGCCGTCGGTTATTCTGCCAATTCCGTGTCCCTGTTGGCCATTGTGCTGGCCATCGGAATTGTTGTCGACGATGCCATCGTCGTCGTCGAAAACGTCGAAAGGGTGATGGAAGAGCATCCCGAGCTGTCGCCGGCAGAGGCGACCAAGAAGGCCATGGGAGAAATCACCGCCCCCATCATCGCGATTACGCTGGTGCTGCTTTCGGTGTTCGTGCCGGTTGCGTTTATACCTGGCATTTCCGGAGAACTATTCCGGCAATTTGCCGTAACGGTCGCGGTTTCAATGTTTCTCTCGGCGATCAACGCGCTCACGCTTTCTCCCGCGCTCTGCGGCGTCTTGCTGCGGCCCCATCATGGGCCACGCCGCGGCATCATGGGAAAGGTGATGGGTTCGATCGATTATGTTCGTGACCGCTATGGCGCTGTCGTGGCGCGTCTCGTTCGAATATCGATCATCGGCCTTGTGCTGGTCGGAATCAGCGGTGTTGGAATCGTCGGACTGTCGAAAATTACTCCGACAGGATTTCTGCCGGAGGACGACCAGGGCGCTTTCTTCGTCGTCGTTCAAATGCCAGGAGGCGCCGCCGTTGCCCGCACGACCGACGTCATCGAGCAAGCTGAGGCCATCTTGCGCGAGGAAAAGGCGGTTGAGGATGTCACCTCCGTTGTCGGCTTGAATTTTATCGATAACTTCTCCCAGCCGAATGCCGGTTTCCAGGTTGTCACGCTCAAGCCGTTTGAAGAACGCAAAGACCGTGCGTTGGGTGTCCGCGAAGTAATGGCCAGACTCAATGCGAAGTTTCGCCAAATCCAGGGCGGCATGGTTACGCCGCTCGCACCACCGCCGATCCTCGGCCTTGGTACCGGAGGCGGTTTTACCTACGTGCTGCAGGATCTTCGTGGTGGCGACCCGAAGGAACTGGCGCAAGCCTTGCGCGGTCTCATCGTCGCGGCGAACGAAAATCCGCAATTAAGTCGCGTATTCTCAACTTACTCAGCGACGAATCCGTCAATCTTCCTGGATATAAATCGCGACAAGGTGCAAATTCTGGGCGTCTCATTGAGCTCCGTGTTTCAGGCCTTGCAGGCCTCGCTCGGCGGCTACTTCGTCAACAACATGAATTTGTTCGGCCGAACCTGGCAGGTTCAGGTTCAGGCGGAAGCCAGCGACCGCGAAAGTATTGACGATATTTATCGCATCAACGTCAGGAGCGCAGACGGCAAAATGATCCCAATGCGAAGCCTGGCGGAAGCACGGGTCGTTGTCGGACCGCCGGGGCTGATTCGTTACAACAATCGGCGGGCTGTGACCGTTCAAGGCGGCCCAGCACCCGGCATTTCGTCAGGCCAGGCGCTAAACGCAATGGAAGAGGTGGCCGCGCGCACTCTTCCGCAGGGCTACGCCGGAGAATGGACCGATACCGCCTTTCAGGAAAAACGCGCTGAGGGCAAAACCGCCATCATTCTCGGCTTTGCCATTTTGTTTGCGTACCTTTTTCTTGTCGCGCTTTACGAAAGCTGGACGATACCAGTGCCCGTTCTGTTGTCGGTTGCGGTGGGCATCCTTGGCTCATTTGCTGCCGTTGTCATTGGCGGACTCACACTCGATCTTTACGGACAAATCGGCATGGTGGTGCTAATCGGCCTCGCCGCAAAAAATGGAATTCTTATTGTCGAATTCGCGAAGGAGCAGAGGGAAAAAGGCGTTCCCTTGCTGGAGGCGGCAACCGAAGGCGCACGACTGAGATTCAGGCCGGTAATGATGACATCGTTTGCATTTATCCTCGGTCTCTTGCCGCTCGTCATAGCAACCGGCGCGTCGGAGCTTGCGCGGCGAAATGTTGGCACGCCGGTATTCGGCGGCATGATTTTAGCGTCCTTTATCGGAATTTTTGCGATACCGCCGCTATACGTCATGTTCCAGGCCATCCGCGAAAGACTGCGACCGGGGGCGCGGCCAGCGACCGAACGCACTGAAGACGTTCGTCGTGGGTCCGCTCCAAAAAATCATTAAGAGTGATGAACTACAGTTAAAAAAAAACGCGCACCGTGGGTGGTGCGCGCAACGACGATCGGGAAACGAGATACCCGCAGCGATCACTCCGAACGGGTGAGCTGGTGTTCTTCGGCAATCCGCTCAAATGACTCGGCGGTGCTCTTGATCCGATAGGACAGCCGCCGGTCGCGTTCGATCGGCAGCTGGCGAACGATCTTGTATTTTCCGCGCGCGGCGTTGTTTCCAAACTGCGGATCGAAATAAACGTCCTGGCCAGCCGAATATTTATGGTTCACGACCATTCTCATGAGCTGGCTTCGGTGTTTTACGACCGAAGCGGATTTCTGGGCGCCGGTAAAACTCCGGTTGCTGGTGGCCGTTTGTCCTACCAGCGATCAGGCATTCTGCAGATCGGACGCAGCCTGCTTTCCACGCTCCGTCACCAGCTCGTAGGTCAGACGCTGACCCTCGTTGAGGGTGCTCATGCCGGCGCGCTCGACTGCACTGATGTGCACGAACACGTCGCGCGAGCCGTCGCTCGGCGTAATAAACCCAAAACCTTTTTGGGTGTTGAAGAACTTGACGACACCTGTAGCCATGCTGGCGTTCCTTGCGTTAGATGCTGCTTCGAATTGTGGTGCACACGTGTGTTCATCGCACCGTGCGATCGAAACATCCGAGTTTTTGGGTGACTTGATAAGCGCCCAAGTCGGGGCAGCGCAGCAAGGCAGTACCGAAAAAACCTAGTTTCAACAGAGGCCACGTACACTATTTGGTCGAAAAGGTCCACTTATTTGCATTTTGGCAAACGCCGCCGGTATCGAGGGGTAGCCCTTCGCCGATCGTTGGTGATTTTATGCGCCGCAAGCGTTTGAAATTGATATTTAGACGGTCATTTTCGGTCAAGGGCATCGATCGTCTGTTGTCGCCGGGAGATTATGAGCTGTGCCCGACCGCGAATTGATGAGCGAATTCCGCTTTCCAGTATACCGCCAGGTCGTGTCGTTACTCTTTGTTCCGCCCCAGGCGCACGGGCGTTCGTCCATCGTGAAGGCGAGCGTCAACCTTGCGGACATCCTTGCCTCGCATCAGCGCGACCAATGCGGCGATTGACGATAACTTCGCTTCATTAAGTCATTTCTTCTTAGCGGCGGCGCGGCGAATGCTCTTGATGGGTAGCGCTGGTCGTCCCGATTTCTCGGCGATTTCCCGATCCTGCTCTTCTATAAAACCACGCGCGGGGGCGTCTTTATCGATACCGCCGAGCAGTTCAGCCGGGACACGACGGTTGGAGCGTTGTGAACCGTCCTCATAGATCACGTCAAAAAAGACGTACTCGCCCTTCGGATTGGTGCCCGGTTTCTTCGGCATAGTGCGGTCCTTTTATCAAAAAAATGCCGGCGCTCACGCGCCGGCGTGTAATGCCCGCGCGCGCCCGCCCGGGCGGTCTATTGAGCTGCCAGTTCGTCCACCGCTGTTTTCACGCGGGCGCGAATCTTGTCGTCGCGATACTTGCGCGCCAGCGCGGCCTCGCCACCGCTCGTCGCGTGATAAAGATCAAGCGCGTCGAATTCGTCTGATTTCGGCGGCGCGATCGCCAGATCGCTGTAGGACCAGCGATCGCTTGCCGCCAGGCTCTCCTTAAGCATCTTCTTGGTGCTTCGGTACACGCGCAAATAGCCCCACGCTTTCGTCGCGGTCTGCCAAATGTAGCGCGGATAAAACGTGAGGCGATTTTCAAGTGGCATGCCGTGTCGCCGGTCACGGCGGAATTTGCGGCGCAGTGCGCCGCCTTCGAGCGGATGCACGCCTTCGTACAAGATCATCAGATAGAACCACAGGATTGTCGACAGAGTTGTGCCGGGGCGTCCGATCGGATTGGCGCAGGTGCGGCGGAGGATCGTGCGGATGTGCTCCGGTGTATAAAACGCGTACCAGGCTGCGCGATAGGCTTCTTCCCAGTCCGCGTCCGACATCGTGCCGTGATGCGAGACCCGGTGGTTGAGGTCATATTTATTCATGTCGGCGTCCATCCAGACATGCTTGGTCCAGAGGTTTTTGTGATCTTCCGAGCCCGGCAGCGGCGTCAGGAAGAAAAATTCGAGAATGTCGAGCGGCAATTCGCGCTTGATGATCTCGATATCGCGCGCGATCGATTCCTTGGTATCGGCAGGAAACCCGAGGATATAGCCGGCATAGGTTATGGCGCCGTGGTTGCGCCACATCTGGAGCATCTCGCGATATTCCGTGATCTTGTTCTGCCGCTTATTTGCGGCGATGAGATTATCGGGGTTGATATTCTCCAACCCAATAAAGACGCGGCGTACACCTGCCTTGGTCGCTTTCTCGATGAAGTTCGGTATCTTGTGGCAAAGCGTATCAACCTGGATGGTGAAGCCGATATTCATGCCTTCGCCGACCCGCAACTGGATCATGCGGTCGAAAAGCGGCTCCCAGTCGCGATTGCGCGCGAAATTATCGTCAGTGATGAAAAACCGCTTGATTCCCTGGGCGACATTCTCGCGAATGATTTTCTCGAGATCATCAGCCGAGCGAATGCGGCTCTTCTTTCCTTGAACATTGATGATTGTGCAAAAAGAGCATTGATAGGGACAGCCGCGGCCAAGATCGATGCTCGACAACGAACCCGATGTGCGCGAGACGTGCTTGCGTGGCAAGAATGGCGGTGGCTCCCCTGCCAGCGTGGGTAAGTCCTTCATGTGATCGTAGATCGGCTTCAGCTGGCCGTTCCACGCGTCGCGTAAAACAGAATCGAGTCGCCCCTCTTCAGCTTCGCCGGCAAAAAATGAAATTCCGATGTCGCGCGCCGCGCGGATATCCGGCGGCAGTTCAGGCAACATCGCGATACAGCCCGAGATATGAAATCCGCCGATGCAGACCGGCAACCCGACCGAAATAAATCGCCGTGCCAGATCGACGGCACGCGGAAACTGATTTGACTGCACCCCGACAAGGCCAATGAGCGCGCGGCCGCCAGCCCGTCGAATCATGCCGATGATCTGATCCGGGCGCACCCGACGATTGGTCTCGTCATAGGTGTGGAGACGAATCTCGACGCCTGGCCCGAGCACCTCACGCCGCGCCGCATCCTCGGCAAGCGCGTTTAGACAAGCCAACGTGTTGGAGGGAATTGCGGATCGAAACCAGGTGATTGGATAGCCGTCATCATCGTAATGCGTCGGCTTTATCATCACGAAATGGAAGATGGCGGGATTTGTGGCGTCGGTCTGCTTCAACATACTCTCTATCCGAACGTCCATCCCCGGTCGAAACAAGTGCCCGTTTGCCGCGCGCTGCGCCGGATTGGCGAACAAATCGAATAGTACATACTAATCGACCGTATTACAGCACTTCTTCGGAAGAACTCTCCCCTCGCCGTTGCCACCCCGTCGACGCCCGAGCCTCACGGAACGACACTAGGCGCCGCTGCGCCTCGTCCCAGAGCACAAGCCGCACGCAGCGAAAACTTTCGAGCAACGTTACACGGCCGACGTCGCGCAACTCAGGGTAGTCGCGCAACACGCACGGCAGCCGGTAATATGGGATACGGCTACAAAGGTGATGCACGTGGTGAACGCCGATATTGGCTGTGAACCAACGCAGCATCACCGGCAGATCATAGTGTGAGCTGCCGTGCAGCGCGGCATCATGCAGGCACCATTTCGCGTCGCGTTCCCACACTGTGTATTCAAATTGATGCTGCACATAGAAAAGCCAAACACCGGCTGTCGCCGCAAATATCGTGATCGGAAGGTGTACGACGATAAATGCTTTGATACCGATCAACCACGTGAGTGCGGCGACGATCAAAGCTACCGCAAGGTTGGTGAGCATTGTGCTGGCCCAAGGTTGCCAGCCATTGCGCATCAACCCCAGCGGTATGCGGTGCCTTAGAAGAAACAGGTAGGTTGGCCCAATGCCGAACATGACTACCGGATGGCGGTAGAGCCGATATTTCAGGCGGCCCCAGAACGAACGCGCCAGATATTCATTCACAGTCAATGTATCGACATCGCCAAAGCCACGCCGATCCAGGTTGCCGGCGGTCGCATGATGGATGGCATGGGAGCGACGCCAAAAATCATAAGGGGTCAGCGTGAGCGCGCCGATAAGGCGGCCGACCCAGTCATTCGCCTGGCGATGCGTAAAGAACGTGCCGTGGCCGCAGTCGTGCTGGATCATAAACAGGCGGACGAGAAAGCCCGCGGCTGGAATTGCGATGAACAGGCAGGCCCAACCATAGCCCAGCGAGAAAATAAACCAGGCCGTCGTCCACAAAATCGCCAGCGGTACAAACGTGATCGCCAGCTCGGCAATGCTACGTGCCTGATTAGGCTGGCGATAATTGGCAAGAATTCGCGTCCAAGAGCGCGCATCTATTGCGTCAACAGTTGAATTGTGTCCGAGGCTCAAGTTGTTTTCCGTGACCGGCCGCGCACCCGAATCGCGGCTCTCTTTTTACCAAGTCGTGGCACCGTTGTCGCCGACGCGTAACCGGCTTTGGTTAGCGCTTCGCTATACACTCTCGCTCTTTGATCTTTGTTGTTGCGCGGAGGTCTGTTGACGAATGAACAGATGCCACGTGCGATGAAGCACCAGGCAACTCTGCTGCTCTGTCGTCTTGGTCTCGACAAAGCGCATGTTGGCTCTGGCGACGGCTTCGCAGATCGCCTCGGCGTCGGCGGCATCGTTCTTTTGCCGCTTGACGTAAGGTCTGACGTAGGCTGGCGGCATCAAGCGCACCCGATGCCCAAGCG
>DATIWJ010000077.1:0-16612 GCA_035519415.1 Pseudolabrys sp. | reverse complement strand
GCTTCTGCCCGCGAGTGACTAAATCGCTGCTTGCAGCAATCTCGGCTCTGTGAACCGCTCTCCACGTGCCATGATCGCCCAGGCCATCCGTGCGATCTTGTTGGCAAGCGCAACGGCGGCCACTTTCGCGGGTCGGCGCGCCATTAGCCGAGTGAGCCAGGCTCGCTTGGTGCCATGCTGGCGTGCGTATCGAATGACAGCCATGGCGCCGGCGACCAGCAGCCATCGCAGGTAGCGATTGCCCTGCTTGGTGATGCTGCCGAGCCGCTCCTTGCCGCCGGTCGAGTGCTGCTTGGGCACCAATCCGATCCAGGCGGCGAGGTTGCGTCCTGAGCGGAACTGCTTCCAGTCGCCGATCTCGGCGACCAGTGCGGTAGCCACAATCGGGCCAATACCGGGGATCTCCTCGAGCCGCCGGCTGTCTTCACAGGAGCGGTGCCAGGCATGAATGCGTTTGTCGATAACGCTGATCTCTCCGGTGATGGCCACGTATTGCCGGGCAAGAAGATCGAGGCAAAACCGCGCAATCGGCGGGATGCGATCATCCTTGGCATTGGCAATAACCTGCAGCAGTTCGGCCGTGCCATTACGCCCCTTGGCCGAGATGATACCGAGCTCGGCCAGATGCCCGCGGATCGCATTCGACAGCATCGTGCGTTGCCGCACCAGCAATTGTCTGCTCCGGTGCAGCATCAGGCCAGTCTGCTGTTCCTTCGTCTTGATCGGCACAAACCGCATCGAGGGCCGCGTCACTGCCTCGCAGATCGCTGCCGCATCGTTGGCGTCATTCTTGCTGCGCTTGAGATAGGCCTTCACATAGCTCGGCGGCATCAGCCGCACCGTGTGGCCGAGCGCGGCCAGCTCACGGCTCCAATGATGCGCTGACGGACAGGCTTCAATCCCGACCAGGCACGGCGACAAACCGCCAAAGAAATCCAACACCTTCGCGCGACTGACGCGTTTGCGCATTACCACCGCGCCAGCGTCATCAACCCCCTGCACCTGGAACACGGACTTCGCAATATCAAGACCGATCGTGCTAACCTCGCCCATGGACGGCTCCCCTTAATGTGGTTTGCTTTGCACAACCACCCTATGGCACTTCGATGCCGCAGAGCGGGCGCCGTCCACAGCATCAAACACGGACATGTGCAGTGCAGGAGCCGATGTCCGCTTTACCCCCAATAGCGACTGCGAAAGCTATTCCCGCAAAGGCTATGTCTGCTCTACCCCCCAAAAGAGGACATGTGCAGCGCAACTAACGAGGTTCGCTAAGGGCGAATAGCGGACATTGGCCGCGCAGCTCATTCAATGACGTCGTCAGCGATGGAAACTACGCCCGCTGGAATAGTAAGGCCAAGCGCCTTGGCGGTTGTCGCGTTTATGACAAACTCGAATTTTGTCGACTGTAGCACCGGCATATCCGCCGGTTTTGCCCCTTTTAGAATATTGCCACTATAGATGCCAAGCTGGCGAAACATTTCCGCGAGATTGGTCCCATAGCTCATCAACCCGCCGGCCTCGGCAATTTCACGAATGCCATAAATTGCAGGAATCCTGTCACGCGCGGCCAGAGTTGCGAGCTGCACGCGACGGCTGGCGAAAAGTCCATCCGCGGCAACAAACAGGGCATCGGCCCGTTCGCGCCGCATCGTGTCAAAGGCGGCATCGATTTCTTGGGTCGTGGTTGCTCTGACCGGCTGGATTTGAAGTCCCATGGCCGGGGCGGCGTTCTGCACCTCGCGCAACGTCGAGTCGCTTACCACAACGTTGCCCGGATTAAGCAACACCGCAATTCGAACAGCTACAGGTACCATGTCATGCAGGAGCCGTAACCGTTTGGCTGTCACCTCTCCGACGAGGAAGTTGATGCCCGTCGCGTTTCCGCCAGGTTTGGCAAGGCTCCTAACAACACCGAGCTCGACAGGATCTTCACCGACCCCAAAGACAATTGGAATTGAAGCTGTCGCCTCTTTAGCCGCGCGCGTGGGTATGTTTCCAGGGGTCGCGATGACGGACACCTGTCGACGGATAAGGTCAGTCAACAATCCCGGCAGCCGGTCGTATTGGCCTTCCAACCAGTGGTACTCAATCGATACATTCTGTCCTTCAGTATAGCCGGTTTCGCTCAAACCTCTGCGGAAGCCGGCCACATTCCGCGCGTTGCCATCCGCCGATCCGTCTCTGATAAAGCCTATTACTGGAATCGCCGTCTGCTGCGCTCGCGCGGCAAAGGGCAAAGCGGTCGCCGCGGCGCCGCCAAGCAATCTGATGAATTCGCGCCGCCTCATTGCCTCCCCCGAGCCTCAGGACAGACCATCGTACAGGCTTAAAGTAGAACACTGGAAGGGGCCCCACCAAGGGGCCGTCATCTCAAGTCCGCTTTGGCAGCCACAAGCGGACATGAAGAGCTTGCGGGAACGCTTTTCAGACAAATGCAGGAGTGCGAAGCAGGACAATCCTAATCTCAGTGAACTCACCCGGCTGCGTATCGACCTCGATTGTGCCCGCGTGCTGTTTTACGATGACATCGTGACTGATCGAGAGCCCAAGACCCGTGCCTTCTCCCGTCGGCTTGGTCGTGAAGAACGGTTCAAACATCTTTTCTTTTACGTCAGGCGCGATGCCGGTGCCGTTGTCACGGATCCGGATTTCCACACGATCGCCTAGGTTTCTCGTCGAGGCTGTGACCGTTGGCTCGTAGTCGCCCCCATTTGTCTCCGCTCTGCGCTTGGTGGCAGCATAAAAACCGTTTGCAATCAGATTAAGAAGAGCCCGCCGGATATCTTGCGGAAAAACGTCCGCCCCACCGGCAGATGGATCAAAGGACTGGTTGAGCTTGATCTCAAAACCCTGCGTCTCGGCTCGCGCTCCGTGCCAGGCAAGATTAAGGCTTTCCTCAACAAGTGCATTAATATCAATCAGCCGATGCTCACCCGAGCCTTCACGCGAGTGCTGTAGCATACTCTTGACGATAGCATCTGCGCGTCGGCCATGATGCACGACCTTGTCGAAGTTGCTCTTTAGCGTGTCGGTTAGTTCCTCAATCTCAGCGCGGCCTTTATCGTCAAGCGGTACGCCCTTCAATGCGTCGCGCAATTCATCGATAAGTTCGGTAGAGATACCCGAGAAATTGTTGACGAAATTGAGCGGGTTCTTGATCTCATGTGCGATGCCGGCGGTGAGCTGACCAAGCAAGGCAAGTTTCTGTGTCTGCACCAGACGATCTTGAGTGGTGCGTAACTCCTCCAGCGAAGCAGCCAGTTCGCGCGTGCGGGCCTCGACGCTTTCGAACAGACGCACGTTCTCAATTGCAATCGCGGCTTGGTCAGCAAAAGTCGAGACCAATTCGATTTGCTTGTCAGTGAATGGCCGCACCATGTTACGCGTCAACATGATGATTCCGATTGGAACGCCTTCGCGTAGCAGTGGCACACCGAGCACAGTGCGGAATCCACCAAGCCTGCGGCCTTCAATCAGCGTGTATTCCGGATCGGCCGTAACGTCGTTAACCTGGATGGGTTTAAGTTCGGTGATGGCACGCCCAAGTACCGTTCCGCGCCCTGGCACGAGCGGTCGCTCTCGCATGTACTCGTCGTATTCGCGCGTGAGGCCGTAGCTTGCAACATAAGGATAGCTCCCCTCTACGGGGCGATGGATCGAAGCGCTATCCGCTTCGCAAAGCCGCGCTGCCGACGCGACCAACGTGTCGAGGACTGTTTGCAGATCGAACGTTGATCGGCTGATGACCTTGAGAACGTCGGCGGTGGCGGTTTGTCGCTCGAGCGCCTCTTTGGTCTCATTGAATAGCCGCACGTTCTCGATTGCAATGACTGCCTGAGCGGCAAATGTCTTGAGAAGCTGAACTTGGGCGTCCGTGAAGAGGCCCGCCTCTCTTCGTGCAACAAAGATGGCCCCGATGACCTGCTCATCGCGGACCATTGGTACGGCAAGGCAGCCACGAAATCCGGCCACTCGCGCGGCCTCCTTGCTTGGATAAAGGGGATCGCTGAGAACGTCAGGGACATGGCAGATCGCACCGGACCGAATCGCACGTGCCGCAACCGTCTCGTCGCTGCGCCGCATCGGATAATATACCTGTCGGACCGTCTCCACGCCCTTCTCGGTTACACCGCTAATCGACACCAGGCGGATCAGGTCACCATCGACCATAGATATAAGACTGATCTCTGCGTCGCATAATTTCTCTGCTCGCTGCCCAATCGTCTCGAACACCGGCGTCAGGTCGTCGAGCGAACTGGAGATAGCTTTGAGAACGTCGGCGGTCGCGGTCTGTTGCGCAAGCGACTCGCGCAGCTCATTGAGCAATCGCGTATTCTCGATGGCGATGACGGCTTGCGCAGCAAAATTTTCAAGCAATTCGATTTGCTTCTCGGTAAAAGGCCGAACCTCTTGACGGTAAATAGATATTGCGCCGACCACTTGGTTATCCTTGAGCATGGGTACACAGACAACCGTGCGGGCACCCGCGAGGTCGAGGAAGGTCGCGCGTCTTAGCGGATCGTTTTGATAGGCCGGTTCGGCCATAACGTCGGGGATGTAAGCCATCTGCTTTGTCGCAAACACGCGTCCGAGCGCCGTGCCGGGACTGGGGCGGAGTATTGGGTTGAGCCGCCTCTGTTCCGCAAAGGCGGGAGGTACGCCATATAGAGAAACCGTGCGGAACACATCGCCTTCGGATAAGTAAAGAAGACTAAATTCGGCACCGCATAGTCGCGTTGCGTTTTCGAGGATTGTAGCGAATACTGGCTTGAGGCCGCCGGTCGAACTGGCGACGATTTTGAGCACCTCCGACGTCGCCGTCTGCTGTTGGAGAGATTCGCGCAGCTCGCTGAGTAACCGCGTGTTCTCGATGGCAATGACGGCCTGCGCGGCAAACGTTTCTACAAGCTCTATCTGCTTGCGGCTGTATGGCCGCGGCTCGGTTCGTTGAAGTGATAGCGCTCCAATTGGAGTACCCTGCCGCAGCAGAGGCACTGCGAGGGTAGCCCTACCTCCACCGAGCTTTTGCGCTTCCCCAAATGTGTACTCCGGGTCGGCAAGGATATCGACAATTTGAACCGATTTGCCTTCAAGCGCGGTGCGGCCGACGGTTGTCCCGCGGCCTGGCGTGATGGGATGGCTTTCGTGAAACGTCCGGAATTCGGGCGAATAGTTGTAATACGCGACGCTGTTATAGATTTCACCCTCGCGACGAAATACCAGACCACGTTCAGCTTCACACAAACGGACCGCTGATTCGACAAGCGTGTCTAGGACCACCTGCAAGTCGAATGTCGAGCGGCTGATGACCCTGAGCACGTCGCCGGTCGCGCTTTGCTGCTCCCGCGCCTCTTTCAATTTGCCGGTAAGAGTGGCGACCTGTTCTTGGAGGCTTGCAATGGACACGCCGGCGGTCGGCGTTTTGCGAGCCCTTGGCCCACTGGCGCGCCGCTTCGCAGATTTTCCCCTTCCGCCGCGTCGCTGCATGTCGCCCCTGGCGGTTCACGATGATGCTCAATGCTATGCAAATCCGAGCATCTGCGCCATGTGAGAATGTCCGCTTTAGTCACTAGTGGACATTTGCAGCGCACAAATCCATGTCCGCCCCACCAAAACGCACATCGATCTTACAGTCCGGAAAGTCTGTTTCGGTGTTAGGCGGGTTCTAATGATGGAGGCGATCAGCAAACCGGCGAATATGCTGTAGGGCGGCCTCTTGATCACCAGCCCAAAGCCAATGGTCGCCGCCGTCGAGCTCTATAAACTTTGCCCCGGGTATGGAAATAGCCAAGTGGCGACCGGCTTCGATGCGCACGGCGTGATCGTCGCGACGGTGAAGCACCAGCGTAGGTGTTTGGACCAATGGCAGCTGTGTCCGCACATCGGTATCGCGCAACGCCTCGAGCACCGCCTTGATTGCCCCCGGGCTGGAGGCGGCCCGCAGTAGCCCGCTCCACCAACCTTCTGCTTGCCGATCGCCGACAAGGCTTGGGGCAAAAGTCTCAATGCCAGTAGGACCTCCCCAATCTTTGACGAGCTTTTGTAGCCAGCGATCATACTGGGCTCGCGTCAGAACGAAGGGGTAGTCACGCGATCGGGCTCCCTTAGCTAGCGAGCCGTAGAGTACAAGTCCCGTCAGCCGCTGGGGATGCCTGGCCGCAAAGTGAATGCAACTTGGCCCGCCTTCCGACATCCCGATCAACAGCACTCGACTGCTGCCTGCGGCGTCCATCACAGTCATCAGATCTTCCGCCGTCGCCTCCACAGTGGGCGGCGCGCCTACTCGGTCTGATAGCCCCACACCGCGCCTGTCGAACAGGATAAGACGCCCCATCTTTGAAAGGGCAGTGAGCAGAGCTCGGGAGCGTGGCTCTTCCCAGATGCGCTCGACGTGTGACACGAAACCCGGCACCAGCAGGATGTCGATTGGCCCGTTGCCGACAACTTGATAGGCGAGATGCAGTCCCCCATGTTGAGTGTAGAGCGTGCGTCCAGCCGGTGCAGGATCTGACGTTCTACGCGGGGTCAGCAACGCCTTGGTCTGCGGATCTGGCGCTACCCCAAGCTCGACCGCAAGCACGCGTGCACAGCTTTCGTACTGACGTTCTGCCGCGGCACGGTCCCCGGAGCGCATGTAAGCGGAGATCAGGTGCCGCTGTGCAGTCTCGCTTAGCGGATCGAGCCCGACCAGGCGCACGGCGGCAGGGATTGCAGCGGCGGGGGCGCTCGACACCAGAGCTCGCTCGATTTGCCGCTCGAGTACCTGCACCAATCGACTGCGCAGCGCCTCGCGCCGGAAGAACGCCCATTCGTCAAACGCGGGGCAGCCCTCGATCGACAGGCCATCTAGAAAGTCGCCGCTATACAGTTGGCCCGCTTTCTCCAGCTCGCCGGTATCGCAAGCGGCTTCGAACTCGTGCGTATCGATGCTTGCAGCCAGCGAGGGCGCAAGGATGAGCGAGGTGCGATCGGCGCAGATCACATTTGCCTGAAATGCAATGTGGATCTTGTGCAGCGTGCGCCGCAGACTGCCGCGTGCCTCTTCACTATCGGACTCAGGCCACAGCAGGCTAGCCATGACGTCACGGCCAACCGGCCTGCAAACATCAGCAACGTAGGCAAGCAGGCCCAGGCCCTTGCGCAGCGAAAGGTTGACCTTATGAGCGTCGAGCCGCGCGGAGGGGAACCCAAACAATTTAATCTCTACTCGTGCCATCGCGAATATTTGATTCAGCGCGCCTGCGCAGGGGACGGATGGGGGACGCAATCATACTAGACCGGGTTCCATACAATATTGGAGCCACACAATGACTTACCACAGCCTGGAAACGGCGGACCGCAGCCGTCACTTCTATCTTGATGGCGGTGCCGGTGTGCCTGTGATCCTCCTGCACTGCAGTTCTGGGTCGAGTTCTGCCTGGACGGAAGTAATAGACGGCCTCGGTCAAGGTTATCGCACGTTGGTTCCGGATCTTCTTGGTTACGGGCGGAATTCTCCTTGGCCGCGCGGCGGCGATCTCGGTCCGGACACTGAGCTTTCGATTGTTGATTCCCTGCTCGACTCTTGCGGAGAGCCGGCCCACCTGGTTGGCCATTCCTATGGCGGTGCAGTCGCCCTCAATGCCGTAAGGCGCTTTCCGAGACGTGTCGCCAGCCTCACCCTGATCGAGCCAGTGGCCTTTCAGCTACTGAGAGATGCTGATGAGTTGGATGACTGGCGAGAGGTCGCTGCGCTCGCGGAGCAGCATATCGCTTTGACCGCGCAAGGACACGACATCGAAGCATCTCGGGCCTTCATCACCTATTGGATGGGGTCGGCCGCCTGGCAGCAGATGCCCAACGCTGTGCGCGACAGCGTCGTTCGGACGATGCCGAAGGTCGCTGCTGAGTGGCGCCTGATGTTCGCCCTGCACGACGATCTCGACACCATTGCCGGGATCCATGCCCCGACGCTGCTTGTTTGCGGCGGGAGGACCCGTAAGCCGGCGCGGCGCGTAATGGAGAAAATCCGCTCGGCGTTGCCGGAAGCCCACTACATCGAAATCGCTGATGCTGGCCACATGAGTCCCCTCTCGCATCCAACGGTGGTGGCGGGTGCGATTCGGGCCCACATCGACTCTGTTCCTCGCCAGCATCGCCCGGCGGCGTGACCCGGAATGCTGCATCGGCCTTGAAGTCCGCTTTGAGTCAAAAGCAGACCACCGCATGTCCAGCGATTAGTTATCACCAACCTTCGAGAGGCTATTGATGTAGGCAGCGATCGCGTCGATTTCCCCGACCGACAATTTAAACTGAGGCATTTGATCATGAATTGCGGTCACCCCCTGTGTAATTGGTAGCCGCAGTGCGAACATTGCATGTCTCCGATAAATATTTCGAAATTCCGGAGCATCCTTGTTCGGACTAACGCCGGTCGCTCCGATAGCGTGGCAGTTCGCACATTTTGCCTCAGCTAACGCCATCCCATCGCGAATACGCCTTTCAGTTTCAATTGCGACGGGCTGTTCAGCTCCAAGCCGTTTGAGCGCATCCCTGACCACAACAAGTGACGGATCAGCCAGGAGCGCGTGGCTTAAGTCGTCAATGGCTTTGAGCCTGTCACCCTTAATCTCGTAAACGTGGCCTCGACTGGCGTAATATTCAGGTGCTTGAAAAATCGTAATTGCGGCGGTGTAGTCCTTTAGCGACCGGTCCAAGTCGCCTTTTTTGAAATACGCCAAGCCACGCTCATCGAACGCTCGGCTGGTTCGGGGATTGAGCCGAATCGCCATTGTCAGATCGCCAATGGCGGCATCGAAATTTTTCATTACGGTGTAGACGTGGCCACGCTCGATGTAGAGGTCATCTGAGTCGGGCGAAATCCGAATAGCTTCGCTGTAATCGTCAATCGCGCCGGATAAATTTCCCCAAATAGATTTTGCTCGACCCCGACCTGCGAAAGCGAAGGCATTTTTTTTCTTGAGACGGATCGCTGCTGTGAAATCAGTCATAGCTGACCGAAGTGCGCCTGCATCCGTGCGAGCCTTGCCACGAGATATATACGCATGGGTTTTCTCATTGCGTCCAAAATTTCGACTTTCGATAATCTTGGTGCAGGCAATGATTTGCATGTCGGGCCGGCGGGATTGATTGCAGTCACGGACCACATCAGCGGATGCGGCTTGGCAAGTCACCATAAGACACGCCAACAGCAAACAGCCCCTCATCTTGAGTCTCTTCGGTCAGAATCATTTTGTTTCTAATAGCGCCCATTCGCGAAGGCTTGATTGAGCTATATCAATCGGACCCTCCCGAATCGTTGGAGTTTGTCGAACAAACCAGCGCGTCTGCTTTATGGAACGTCCGCTTTACTCCTGCCGGTTCAACCGGTCGACGCAACACTTCTTGTCTTGAAGGAGAAAGACGGAGTGTATGCCGATACGTCGAGGGTTTTTTGAGGACTTCGCTGCGGCAGAAAAACCATGGACTTTGGGATCGCAGGCGATGTGCACTTCGCGATCACCGGCCGTAGTCATGCGTGCGCAGTCCGGGGCATCAATCGACTGGATACCAAAGGGCACCCCGGAAGAATTGCCAGAAGCTTGATTTGCTCTTGAGATACGCTTGATTATTCCCTGACATATGCCCACCTTGGCCAAACCCGGGCATCGCCGTACTTATACAATCACCTTGAATTGCCATCACACCTTGAAAATCTCTTCATACCGCTTCTTGACCGCGTCCGCCTGCGAAAGGATGCCTTCCGGATCCTCCTTCATCAGCTTGATGTCAGCGAGCCTGCGGACCCCGGGCTTTTCCACGGTCTGCGAGTGTGGCGAATACTGGCGCGCATAGTCGACAAGTATTTGCTGGGCTTCACGTGAGTGCATCCAGTTTTGAAACAGGCGCGCGGCATTCGGATTGGGAGCGGCCTTGAAAACCGCACTTGGACCGGTGGCGAGCGGCGTGCCCTCCTCCGGATAAATTATGTCGACCGGCTGGCCTGCCTCTTTGTAGCGGATAACAAGATAACCCGCGCCGTCCACCATGACTGCGCGTTCGCCGAGCGAAATTCTCTTCGGTGTATCGGTCGCCGACTGGACCTGCATGACGTTCTGCGCCGCCAGCTTTACAAAATAGTCCCAACCCAGATCGCGCGCGATCTCGAAGGTCGCGTTCATGATCGTACCGCTATAGGCCGGATGCGATTTGACCAATTTGCCCTTCCATTTCGGATCGAGCAGGTCCTTGAAGCTCTTCGGCGCATCTTCCTTCTTCACCAGGTTAGTGTTGTAGCCGAGCGGAGAGATCAGAATGCGTGTCGTTACATGCAGCCCCTCGGGGTCGTAGTAGCGCTTGTCGTAATACTTCACCACTTCTTCCGGCAGATACGGCGCGAGCCAGCCTTTGCGTTTCCAGATGATGCAATGCGCCTGGTCGGAGGTGTTGACGACGTCGACGGTATGGATGTTGGAGGAATATTCCTGATCGATGCGGGTAAAGACGCGCTCGGCGCCTGATCGCTCCACACGTGCGGCGATGCCTGGATAATTGGCCTCGAACGCCTTGCCGAGGCGTTCCGCGAACTGCAAGTCCATCGCCGTGTAAAAAGAAACCTTGCCTTCTTTTTTCGCCGCCTCGATCAAGGCCGGCGTCACCGTTTCCGCCGCAGGCGCAGCAGCGACCCGCACGGCAAAGGCGCTGAAGCCAAGCGCCGCGGCGCCCTTTAGCATCTCGCGTTTCGTAAGCTGTCTGGACATAGCGCCCTCAATCGCCACGCGCGCGGGCCGAGGATACCTCAGACCCGGAAGTCCTGTGTAACGCGCCTTTTCGATAATTGCGAATGGTGTCTGCTTTGCCCCCAAAAGCGGGCATTGTTCGATGCAATTGGAGCCTCCGCTTTGGGCCGGAAGCGATTGGCTCTGCGCTGCGATTGTCCGATATGCTTGGCCGCAAACTCGGAGAAATTACGTGTCCGGCCTGCGTATATACGGCATCGCCCGCACCCGCGCGTTCCGCGCGCTCTGGATGGCGAAGGAGGTTGGGCTCGACTACGAGCACCTGCCGATCGAGATCGGCGACGCCGGTGCCCGTTCGCCAGAATTTCTCGCGATCAATCCGAACGGGCGTCTGCCTTTCATCGTGGACAACGGCTTCGTGCTGTTCGAGTCGCTTGCGATCACGCTCTACCTCGCCAAGAAGTACTCCAATGGCAACCTCTATCCCGGCACGCTGGAGGGCGAGGCGAAGGCGTGGCAATGGAGCCTGTGGGCCGTCACCGAGGTCGACCGCGGCGTCAATATCTGGTCACTGCACGCCGTGCGTCTCCCGCCGGCCGAGCGCGATCCCGTCAAGCGCAACGAGGCTCTGAAGGTTCTGGCCGCGCCGTTCAAAGTGCTCGACGCGGCGGTGGCAAAGCAAGAATATCTGCTCGGCAACGATTTCACTGTGGCCGACCTCAACGTTGCCGCGGTCATAAGCCGCGCCATCGACATGGACCTGTCCGCGGTGCCGAACCTCAAGGGCTGGCTTGCGCGCTGCCTTGAGCGGCCGGCTGCGCGCGAGGCGCTGGCGCTCAAGACCAGGGCAGACAACGAAACGCCCGTCGAGGTGACCCGGCGCATCGCCGAAATCAACCGCCTTTGAGTAACAGAGCGGTACCAAGCCGAACCTAACCGCATCACAAGGGGAGTAGACCTTTTTCAAGCGGGCAACGACACATCATAGTGATATGTGCTCGCGACCCAGGAAAGCATGTCCCCAAGGTCGGGTTTTATTTTTTGCAGATAACGGATCTTGTCGGCGTCTCGTTTGTGTTTATCGGTCGCGTCCTTGGAAATTTTAACGACCGTGTCGATCGGCACTTCAATCTGCAGATTGAAGAATGTTGCCAGCTCGGCATGCATCTGATCGGGCGCGCCGACGAGGTCTTCATAGCGAATTATCTTTGTTTTCTTACGATCCGCAGCAGAAAGCCATTGCAGCGCTGACATTTCTCCCAACCATCGATCGGGCAAAATGTGATAGGGCCTTTGACTGCTTGCCAGGTGGCTTGTCAAAACCTCGAAAGGATGACGCACAATATACAGTATCTCTATCTGCTGAGGGATTTCCTTTATCGTTTGGTAGGCTCGATAATCTCTTTTGAGGATGAGCGTTGAGCGATCTGTTTGAAACAGGCCAAAATGTTCGACAATCAATTCCACTCCTACGACTTCAACGTCCTTGTACGTACACATTACGGTCGTGAGGAGCCAGGTACCTGATCGACCGCAGCCCATTATATAGATGCGCCGCGTGGCCTTGGTCCTGTCAATATCAGTCAGACGCTTTGCCAAGGCTCCTGGTTCTCTGAGGCGCGCGAGTTCTTTGTGATAAATGTCGTCCGTAAATTCATTTGCGGAGGTTGGTAGTCCGACAGCGTGAACCATAGGCGCAATTTCAAGGTGACGATGCGAAGACGCTAGTGGCAGTGCAGAAGCTCGTCAAACCGCAAGGTTTAACAACCGGCGCTGCCGAACGCACTGCAAGCGGCCGCATCGCTGCCGCGACGCCAAAAAGCATAACCAACTCGCGCCGCATCATCGGCCTCCCCCCAAAAAAGCATCAGGCATCATATCAACCCTCATAACCATCCCGGAAGGGGCGACCATTCGATCGCGCTCCCGTCTCGGTTCCCATTTGAACTTTTTCGCGGTGCTCGGTTCCAACCACAACCCGGCTGGATCGCCATCACATCTTCTTCATGGCAGCAAACAATTGGCCAAGTTCCCGATGACACTTGATGTCCTCACCAATACTCAGGGAGATAATCTATGGCGGCAAAACCTATTCCCGATGGCTATCACTCAGTCACGCCCTACCTGACCGTGCGTGGTGCGGCCAAGATCATCGAGTTTCTGAAACAGGCTTTCGGCGCCAGGTTGTCACACGAGCCGATCAAGCGGCCGGACGGCACGCTTATGCATGCGCAGGTCATCATCGGCGACTCTCGCATCATGATTGCCGAGGAAAACGAAATGGCCAAGGCAACCACGTCCACCATGTATCTTTACGTTCCGAACGTGGACAGCGTCTTCAAGCAGGCAGTCAAGGCCGGCGGCCAGACGATCATGGAGCCGATGGACATGTTCTACGGCGACCGGAGCGGCGGCGTGAAGGATGCTTCAGGCAACAGCTGGTTCATCGCCACGCACAAGGAAGATGTCTCGCCGCAGGAACTGCAAAAGCGCGCCGAGGCCTTTATCAAACAGCAGAAAAGCAGGGCAGCCTAAGCGCCCGCACGCGATACAAAGAATGCGCGTCGGGAACGACTGAATTGGGGTCTTGCCTGACTGATGTGACCCGCGGGGCCGCTCCCGACGCGCCGTTCGTAAAGTTGCCGCTACGCCAGAACCCAAACGCTTGCGCTAGCGATCATCGCGGCATTTCTGACCCGGTGGTGTCATTCAAACCTCCGTGCCTGACTCAATTGAAACTCGGATTTAGCCCGAGAGTTGCCTGTGCTTGGGCTACAATTTTTAATTCGCCTGCTTATCTAGGCACGGCCGGCCGCCTTGACAGTCCCCGGACCGTTTGCGAACCCCGTCCCCAGGTTCCCATCGCAACCGGTCCCGCCACGGTGGCCGGCACCGCGCACTAATCGGGTAATCAGAAAAGCAGGGTCATGAACCCGCAAAGCGCGACACCGACAAGCATTATTGACCACTCTGAGGGTTTCAACCCAAGCAGCCTGCCTTCGCTGATTACATACGTCATCATTGGATGTACTCGGTGCTAACTCATCGCACTGTAGCGATCACCGACAGCGATGGCTGTAGCGCGCGGGTAACAGACCAGCTCAATCTCGCGCTGGGAGCCGGTAAAAAAACACCCCGCTAGAGGCCGAAGCGGACATCCCGAGATCGAGCGATGTCCGCTTTATGGAATATCAGGCCCATCTCAAGGAAAAATCCAGATTACCTTCAGGCTTGCCGCCCGTCAGGCAGCTATCCGTACAGCACTAGGGTTTTCTCCAAACTTCCTCCCCGCAGGCGGTAGAACGTTGCCGCCTGCGTTTTTTTTGCGCCGTCGACGCTGGAATTGTCTGCTGGCGGGAAATATCAAAGAATGTCTCATGATTCGCTACTGGCGAACCATTGCGGTATCGCTCGCGGCCGTGTTGTCCGCGCTGCCGCCCGGCATTGTCCGCGCCGAGCCGCCCGAGAACCTCGTGAAATCAGGCGCGACGAGTTGCGCACGTCCGGACTTTCGCATCGTGCTCGACGTCGGCCACACCGCAAAATCTCCCGGCGCCAAAAGCGCGCGCGGAGCCGACGAATTTGATTTCAATCTGCGGCTCGCCAGGCGGATTGATCAGGCTCTGCTTGACGCCGGCTTTGCCAAGACGGTCCTTATGGTGACCGAAGGACCGGGGGTCCGCAGCATGTACACGCGTGTGGCACGCGCCAACGCGTTATCGGCGAATTTGCTGCTGTCCATCCACCACGACTCGGTGCCCGATCGATTTCTGGAAAAATGGGATTATAACGGCAAGGCGGAGACGTTCAGTGACCGATTCAAAGGTCACTCGATCTTCGTCTCCGATGGCAATAACGATCCGAAAGACAGCCTGCTGTTCGGCAGCATGCTCGGCGAGCAATTGAAGGCGCGAGGCTTGCAGTACACACCGCATTACACCGAGAAATTCATGGGCCGCTGGCGGCGCACGCTCCTGGACACCGACGCTGGCGTCTACCGCTACGACACGCTGTTCGTGCTGAAGGAGACGCAAATGCCCGCTGTCCTGCTTGAAGCGGGCTCGATCGCGAACCGTGACGAGGAATTGGTAATGGCCTCGCCCGAGCGGCAGCAACTCATTAGCGCAGCGGTGGTGGATGCCGTCGACAGCTTCTGCGCGGCGCAATCACACAAGCCCGCGCTGCAAATTGCGCAACATTCGCAGGCCAGGCATGTGCTCTCGGCGCATTCGCACCGGCGTACACGCGATCGTACCGGAAACGCGACGCTGTCAACGTCGGTCTCGCAGTCACACTTCGATATCCATTAGCGTGTCACGACGCAGCCGCTTACACGCGCGGCCGTCTCATTGCCTCGCCCCCAGGCTCGGGACGAGGCATCGTATCGGCTCAAGCCAGCACTGGAAAAGGGGTGTCCAATGTCCGCTTTGGCTGGTGGTTCAACCGGTCGACGCAACGCCTTCTAATCGTGTCGGATTGGGAGGTGAGCGATGGATGGGAGCGCACGGATATGGTTCACGCCGCAGCAGCGGGCAGAGCTTCGGAAGCGATGGAAGAACGGTCAATGTGTGGCGGACATTGGGACAAGGACCGGTCATTCGATCAACTCGTCCGCGATGCTTAGCAAACCAGAGGAGACGGTGAGTCCCGGCGCCTTGGCGGTTTTCATGTTGATGACCAACTCGAACTTGGTGGGCTGCATTCCCAATCAAACAGGCAGGCAGATCAACGAAGAACTCCACCCCCTTTGCGGATCACCACCGCCCCAACGCTATCGACCTCCCGTGCGCCTGGAATACTGACTTCGCAATATCAAGACCAATCGTGCTAACCTTGCCCATGGACGGCTCTCCTCAATGTGGTTCGCTTTCACGCAACCACCCTATGGCACTCTTGATGCCGCAGAGCGGGCGCCGTCCACAGCATCATTAGCGGACATGTGCAGTGCAACTATGGATGTTCCGCCAAGGGCCAGAAGCGAACATTGCCATCAAAACGGAACGGCTTGTTCGATGCGCGTACGGTACATTGTCCTGAACTCATTGTAGCGGGCGAATAGAAGCTCTGACTTGATAGTCGGCGCTTTATCAGGATTCCCGGAATCGAACGGCGGCGCCGGGTCGTATTCTATGCCGAGCTGAATTCTTCTGGCGGTCATCTCGCCTGCGATTTCGGCAATGACACTCAGCCCGAAATCGATACCGGCGGTCACACCACCTCCAGTAATTACGTTTCCATCTTTGACCACTCTTGCCTTTTCGTATGTAGCTCCGACGAGGGACAAAAGATCAGTATAGGCCCAGTGCGTAGTGGCCCGACGTCCCTTCAACAGACCGGCCACACCCAGAACAAATGCTCCTGTGCAAACTGATGTGATGTACTTTGCGACACCGGCTTGTTGCCGGACGAATTCGATAGTCTCGCGGTCGTTTATGACACCGGCCACGCCTTCGCTTCCGCCCGGAATGCAGATCAAGTCGAGATGCGGACAGTTCGCAAAGGTGTGCGTCGGCACGAGTCCAAGTCCGCAATCACTCGGGACAGGCGCTGCCGATTTTGCAACAATATGGGTTGCTGATCGAGGAAGCCGTGAGAGCACCTGGAGAGGGCCGGTGAAATCAAGCTGGGTCAGATCAGGAAAGATGACAAAGCCAATATTGAAAAGTGACATGTCGGCCCCGGTCTAGCATTCGTTGGCGGCTTCGGGCCAATTCTGAGCAGGCGCCTAACGACTTGGCAATGTCGGCTTTGGTTGCAGGGTCAACCGGTCGACGCAACACCAGCGGCTGGGTGCTCCTGAGGTCTTACGTGGACGCTTGTTTTGCTGACGCGCCGCTTTATTCGAATGACCTCCCGAATACCCCGACAAGTCGCCGCCTTTCGGAAATGCT
>DATIWJ010000076.1:0-55342 GCA_035519415.1 Pseudolabrys sp. | reverse complement strand
ATCTCTACGTCGACCTTGGCAACAACAATTGCTCGGGTGGAAGCTGCGCACTGTCGACCCACGTCGACTTCCACACGAATATCGTGCGCGGCGGCATCAACTATCGCTTCTGATCCGCCACGACCAAAATGTGAGAAAAGCCCCGGAGCGCGCTCCGGGGCTTTTGCGTGGAAGCAAACTTCCAACAACAAAATCAAATCGCAACCGCGGAAGCGGGACGCTGCCCCACGGCTGGTGAGGTTTGGCTCGAAATGTTGGCGCGTACCGGCGGCACGCGATTTACATCAACTTAGCCTGTCACGACCAAGTTCACAGCTTTTGGGCCTTTGCCCTTTTTGTCCGGTTCGACGTCGAAGCTGATCCGTTGCCCTTCGTTCAATCCTTTGAGTCCGGCTTGTTCCACCGCGGTGATGTGAACGAACACATCACGCCCGCCGTCATCAGGTTTAATGAAGCCGTAGCCCCGCTCACCGTTGAAGAATTTCACGACACCCGTTTGCGCCATCGGGAAAACTCCTCTCCCCCACTGCTCCGCCGCCGGCCCCACGCACGACGGCTCGGCTGGACATTCACAATCGGGGAAAGCGTCGGCCGCACTCGGCCTCAGTCACTCCGCCGGCCCCCACAGGAGGCGGAACGTCACTGCCAGTGCGGAACTACACACCAACTGCGCGCCTGTGGAAAGAGGTCATTGGCCGGGGGGGCCCTGCCCGGCAAGCCGGTCGAGCCGGAATCTGCCCTTGCCCTCGCCGCCAAGGATGCCGGCGAGGGCCGGTAGCAGGGCACAAAGCTCGTTTTCCAGGGCCCAGGGTGGATTTACGACGATCATTCCAGCGCCATTGAGCCGGGTCGGATCACCCAGGGGCGCCACAAGGAGCTCTGCCCGGAGAACCTTGGCGCGCGGCAGCCGGCGCAGCCTTTTTGCAAGGGCATCTGGCTCGCCGCGGCCCTTGATCGGATACCAGAGGACGTAAATGCCGGTCGCCCATTTCCGGTGTGCCGCCAAAAGACCAGCAGCCAGCCGCGAGAAATCATTGTCCGCTTCGAATGGAGGGTCGATCAGGACCAAGCCACGCCGCTCTTTGGGCGGCACATAGGCATTCAGTGCGGTCCACCCGTCGATCGTCAAAGTCTTGATGCGGACATCGCCGCGCATATTGCGGGCCAAGGCAGCTGCTGTCCTGGGTTCAAGCTCACAAACAATCAACCGATCCTGCGGACGCAGCCACGCGCGCGCCAACGCCGGCGAGCCGGGATAGACGCGAAGCTGTTTGCGTTCGTTGAGCGCGTGAACGACCTCCAGATAGGGCGAAAGCAGCGCTGCAACGACTTCCGGTATTTGCGCCGTCAAAAGCCTGCCAATGCCATTCTGCCATTCGCCGCCGCGCCCGGCCCTTTCACTGGAGAGGTCGTAGAGACCGGCACCGGCGTGGGTATCGATCACCCGAAATGCTGCCGGCTTGCCGCGCAAGTAGTGCAAGATGCGACACAGGACTGCATGCTTGAACACATCGGCGAAATTGCCGGCGTGGAATTCATGGTGGTAGTTCACGACAGGTCTTGCCAGCTCCGCATGACGGTCCGCTGTCGGCCGACTTGCCGAGTTTACGCCATAACCCTGGCGCGCCGATCTCTGATGTCGCGCCCATTCATCGGCGGCGGACCGCCGGCATCGCAATTCTATCCAGACGACAGGTGCGGCGCGCAATTTCAGGGCAGTCATGGAACGAAAAATCCTTGCCCAAGCACACGCGCATCTCGGTCAGCCTTCTGCGATCGCAGGAGACCGCCATCGCCTTTTGCGACAGTCCCGGATTGGCTTTGACGAAAGCTTCGGCCACTTCGCCTGACGTTATAGTGATCGGCCTATTGAGCTCCAAATACTCGGGCGGAATTTTCACCATCGCCCGAGCCTTGCGTACGCTCTCGAAATAGGCGTGCGGCGAGAGGCCGGAACAAGTCCCGTGCTGATCCCACTCATGAAAGATCAGACGCGGGCTTGGCATGAGATCGAGCATGCTACCGACAATCGTGCGATTGAGTCGCGGCGCGGGCACCTGACAGTAAGATGGGAAACCCCGCTCGTACTGCGGCCAGAGGCCGTGCACCACGAACGCAAAAGGCCGGCCGGAACATTGCTGATCGGGCGCCCGATTGGGCCTGCGGTTCTCCGCCGCCTCGCAATAAGACGGCGACCAGGAGAGCGCCAGGACATAAAAGTCAAACTGGCCAGGCTCGCCTTGGCGGCGATCCTGAGCAAACGAGCCCATCGCGAGGCCGAATGTGATGCTTGCGGCGCCGGCGGCGATTTGAGCCAAGCGGTAGCAATGATGGCTCATCGGCGCCTCAGAACCCGACTCGAGAACAAACCGGAAATTGACTAAGCTCAATGGTTCCGTGAGCAGGGTACCGCACTTTGAGAACGATTCAAGAACAAAGTGGGATAAAACGCGATCGCCACACGCGTTTTGCCTAAGGTCGCGCCATCTTGCAGGCCGGGTTATAGGCCCAGTTACGATCGAGCCCGACGACGCACCACTCAACTCCCCAAGACATTCCAATGATGCCGGCGTCCTCGGCAATCGAGTAGTGGACCGTATGCTGGCGTCCATCGCTCACCGCGGCAACCGCCGTGCAGAAACGTCGCGGGATCGTCTCAGGCGCCCAAGGCCGAAATGCGGTTTCGCGAACCCGGTCAAAGCTGAGAATTTGCAGGTCCGAATTCCAGAATCGTCCTTCCTTCTGCGCAAAGCGAGAAGCGATCGTACCGAGCGCGGCCTCGCATGGCGGCAGCACGCCATCATAACGCGGACCGATCAGATAGATGCTCTTCTCCAACCAACCCGCCGCGCCGGCTGGCGTGGCCACGCCTGCCGCGACACAAACAGCGACCAAAATGGACCGAAGGCAATGAGATCCAGCCATCATAGGAAGCTCTCCCTAGCCATGCCCGACTCTAGCACAGCTTTTTTGCATCGTGTACGGCTCAAGTCGAGCCTCGCCAATCCCCCAGTACGGCCTGCACCACAGCCATCGCTGCTACCGCTGCCGTATCGGCACGCAAAACGCGAGGCCCAAGGGCGATCCGTATCACCTTTGGCCGCCCCAGCAGAGCCGCCCGCTCCTCATCGGTAAAACCGCCCTCCGGGCCAATCAAGACAGCGAGCGGCTGGACCCCAGCCAATTGGGCGGCCTTTAGCGCCGTCACCGGGTCGGTGACCTCAGCGCTTTCGTCGCAAAAGATTAGCAGGCGGTTGCTGCCATCAGCGACCCGATCAATCGGGGTCGGCTCTGCGACATCGGGCACTGCCAGAACGCCGCATTGCTGAGCAGCCTCGACAACGTTGGCCCGCATCCGATCGAGGTTGATACGGGTGACTTGCGTGTGTCGCGTGATGACCGGCTGCAGCAGAGATGCGCCCATCTCCACCGCCTTTTGCACCACGTAATCGAGGCGCGCGTGCTTGAGAGGCGCAAACAGGAAATGCAGATCACCGGCCGGCGGCTGCGCACGCAAACGCGGCCCTACCACCAATGTAACCAACCGTTTGTCGCTGCCGGCAAGGCTGGCGCCCCATTCGCCATCGCGGCCATTGAATAGCAGCACATCATCGCCACGCCCAAGCCGGAGCACGTTCCGCAGATAGTTCGCCTGGCCCCGGTCCAGCAAAATCTCGCCCCCTGCGGCCAAAGGCGCGTCGACGAAAAGGCGGGGGGTGCGGAAGTCATAGCGCGGCATGGGTCAACCGTAGCAAAGGCATCAGCCGGCACCCGTTTACGCGCTCTAATGAGGCTTCGCGAGACCTTTGGTCGCCCTCCCCACTTGCCGCCTTCCCGACGCATTCTGGTTGCTATAAGCCAGTCAGGACACATCCGTACTGATACTGCAGCAGAGGCAGGAGCGATCAGTCCATGAATTTGCGCCGGGCAATGTTCGCCGCGTGCATGGTTCCACTGTGTGCAGGTGTGGCGAACGCGCAATTCCAGCCTGTACAACCTGCGCCGCCGCAGAAGGAACCGCCCTGCGTTCAGGAATTCTTCAAGCTGCGTGACGACGCAGAAAAAAAGGCAGCCGCTATCAAGGCGGCGAATGAGCGCAAAGCTCCCCCGAAAGAAGCATGCGCCCTCTTTGGCACGTTTGTCGCTGCCCAACAGAAACTTCTCAAATATGCGTCGGAAAATACGACATGGTGCGGCATCCCGCAGCAAGTTGTGGACGGCCTCAAGCAGGGGGTCGTCAAGGTTTCCGAGATTCGCACCAAGGTTTGCCAGGCCGCCGCGTCGCCTGCTGCGCAACCGCCCAGTCTGAGCGATGCGCTCAGCAACCCGGTTCCGGATTCCAATAACATCAAGACCGGGCGCGGCACGTTTGACACCTTGACCGGCAGCCCGATCGGAAAATGAGCGAGAGCGCCGGACGCGTTGCCGATGCGACCGGAAACTGGGTCGACGGTCTCGCGCCACCTTTTAGCCGTCCTTATCTGCGCCTTGCTCGTCTCGACCGACCGATCGGCTCCTGGCTGCTATTGATGCCGTGCTGGTGGTCGGTTGGTCTCGCCGGCATGCACAACGGCCATTTCCCAAGTCTGTGGCACATTGTGCTGTTCTTCATTGGCGCTTTTGCAATGCGCGGTGCGGGCTGCACCTGGAACGACCTGGTGGATCGCAATCTCGATGGACTCGTTGAACGTACGCGTTCGCGGCCGATCCCATCGAAACAGGTCACTATCGCACAGGCGACCGCTTTCATGCTGGCACAGGCGCTGGTTGGCTTGTTGGTGCTGATGCAGTTCAACCGCTTTACCGTCGTCACCGGCCTCGCCTCTTTGCTCGTGGTCGTCATCTACCCATTCATGAAACGCATCACCTATTGGCCACAGATATTCCTCGGGCTCGCTTTCTCATGGGGGGCGCTGATGGGTTGGCCGGCCGCTTTCGGTCGCCTCGATTGGCCGTCGCTCGTACTCTATGCCGGATCAATTTGCTGGGTGATTGGTTATGACACCATCTACGCCCATCAGGACCGCGAGGACGATCTTCTGATTGGCATCAAGTCCACTGCATTGCTGTTCGGTGAGCGCACGCCCTCAATGCTGGCAGGCTTCTACGCTTGCGCAGTTGTTCTTATCGCAGCGGCCGGTTTCATGGCGGGCGGCGGAATGATCTTCGCGATCGGCTTGATTGCGTTCGGCGCGCACTTAGCCTGGCAAGTGACGCGGCTCGACATTGACGATCCCGCATACTGCCTGACGCTGTTTAAATCCAACCGCGATGCCGGCCTGATCCTGTTTGGGGCGATGCTGGTCGACGCAACGGTCTAGAAACACCGTTTCAGCGAGAGTTCAATCGGTCGTCGGCGAATCTTGTTTTTTTGGCGATTGCGGGCATTAACGGCGAAGGCGTGGCCGTGCCGGTAATATCGTTGTCGTTTGGCGCAGCACGACGGTTTTGCAGGTCAATCAACACGTCATCCAACAGATAGCCATCCTCGCCCGGTACCGCCGTCGGTGAACGGCTCAACTTCACGTTTTTCCGAACGACGCCGGTATAAGCAGGGCCACGCTGGCGACCGGCGTAGACTGCTCGCGCTTTTGCTGCCGCGACTTCGCCGGAAATCGCCTCCGGCCGGCAGGGACGCTCCCCACTCGAACGGCGCATCAGGTCAACATGGATGTGATTGTAGTGGGCGGCGTTGTAGCCCGGGGCCAGCACCGTCGTGAAATTGTCGCAGGCCGCGAGGTGGACATCGTGGAGGAAGCCCTGTTCTTCCGGAGTACCATGCCAGCCTTCTTGCACCGTTACCCGCCGACCGTCGGCGAAGGTGAAGGCGGCGATATCGATCGCATTTCCGAATGCATGCTCGGATATCCCGGAACCGCCGGCGCCAACCATGCCGCGGCACGAATAGGCTGAGATCTGCCTGATCTCGGTGACCGGCGTGCGGAACCAACGCATCGCTGCCGGCTGCACGCTCTCAGTCACCCAGTGATCGAGCGCGGATACAATCGGACAAGCCAACGTCGCCGGTGGCGTCAGAGTCGCTGGGGTAATGCTTGCCATCGCTTGCCGCCCGCGAGGCCCGAGCGGTGGCACGGCACGCTGCGGCGACTGATAGACCGGAGCATCATAAGTGCGCTGTGGCGCCTGATAGACTGGCGTACCATAGGCGCGCTGTGGCGAAGCAACGCCGGCGCGGCCAGGCGGCAACACGGCGTCGTCAGGGATGTCATCGGGCAAGGACGCTGCACTTGGTGTCACGCCAGGCGCTGCGCCGGGGGCACTGAGTGAGGCAGGCTGGCCAGTTGATCCGCCGGACCGCTCGGCTGGCGGCGGCCCTGGCACCCAGCGCATACGCGGCGCTCCTTGTCCTGAAGTTACAGGTGCAGGCGGCGCGTATTGCGAGTCATTGATCGGCCAGCGTGGCATCTGCGCGGAGTTACCGGGAATCGATCCGGGCGGACGCGGGTCGTCTGCGTAACTGATCGCCGCGTTGCTTTCACCCAGCTCCGCGACCTTGAGCGGGAAATCCGCGCCACACATGCCGGGTCCTTCGATCGGCTCGACCTGAACGACGGCGGCGCCGAGCTTCACCGATCCGGATTTCATACATTCAACTTCGGCCTGATGCCGCCAGGGTGCCCGCTCGCCATACATAAAGCCGCGCCCGCAACCGGCGAGCGCCAGCAGCGCACCTGCACCGACGAGACAGAAACCCACGCCACCCTTCATGCTCACGAAAATGCGAGCAGTTTCTTTAACGAGGCTTCAACGCTTGCCGTTGGCGATTTCGTTAAGGATAAGAAATCCTTGCCAAATCAGGCCCGCTGCCTTGAACTCCGGGGAGCTTTCGGCTCACATCGCTCGAGGGAATTTGCAGGGGAACGGGGAAACAATGGAAGGCAAGGCGAGGTTCATTTTTCCGGTCATCATCAGCGCGCTCATTGTCTTTGTCGTAAGCGGAGTGGTGACCTTCACCAATATTGGTTTGCGTGCCGACTTTGTGCCGCGCTGGCTCAAAGCATTCATTACCGGCTGGCCGGTCGCCGCGATCCTGGCTTTTTTTGCAGTTCCATATGTGCGGCGCGCAACCGAGGCCATCGTGCGGCTGATTGAAGGCCAGGTATAACTTTACTGCGCTGGCTTGATCCCGAGTGTTTCACCGATCTGCTTGACCGTCATCCGCTGATCATCAAGCGCGGCGGCAAATTCGGCGGGCGTTCCGGGGTTGACCACCTGCCCGGTGGCGCTGAGTTTTGCCTCAACCTCGGGATCACTCAAGACCTGACGAATATCGGCTGCGATTCGATCGCGCACCGCCTGCGGGAAGTCGCGTGCCCCAAGCAAGCCGACGAGACCATCGAACTCCAGTGATTTGTAGCCGGCTTCGGATGCAGTCGGAATGTCGTCCAACGACTTGGCATGCTGGCGGTTGGTCAAGGCAATCACTTTCACTTTTCCGGCTTGCACGCGCGGCCGCATGATCGCGTAGGCCCCGACAAAGGCGTGGATGCGTCCTTCGGCAAGATCGTTGATGGCCTGCACTGCATCTTTGTAAGGGACTTTGGCCATATCGAGCTTTTCGGTTTTCAGCCACGCGGCGAACAACAGATCGTTCGCACCAGTGACCGACGCATAGTTGAGCTTGCCCGGCTCCGTTTTGATCTTGGCGGCAAGCTCCTTGACCGTGGACACATTGAGATCGGATGGCACGCCGAGCGCGATCAGCGTGTTGGTCACGCGCGCGATAGGCGTGAGCTCTTTCGGATCGTAGGGTAGCTTGTCGTGCAGTAATGAGTGCGCGGTGAAAGTGGACGCCGGCGCGAACAGGACCACATGATCGTCATGCGCATTGAGCACTGCTGTAATGGCGAGAAAGGCATCACCGCCCGGGCGGTTTTCGACGACGACCGGCTGGCCCCATTTCGCAGAAAGCTTGTCGGCCAACAAACGAGCGGTGATATCGACACCCGAGCCTGGACCAAGCGGAATAATAAAGCGGACGGGGCGCTGCGGCCATTGGTCCGGTGTCTGCGCTTGCGCGAATGGCGCGGAGACAATCGCGGCGGCGACGCAAAAGGAAAGGATCAGCAAAAAGCGGCGCGGACGTTGCATGAATACTCCTGGCATTGAACTGAATGCGAGCGAAAAGGCGGGGGAATCACGTCATAACCGGGCGCATTGCGCAATATCGAAGTGAAACTTTGTTCCTTGGTGGGAGCGGTGACGCGTTGTCGCGGGACGGCGCCAAAAGCGAAATCCCGGCTTCAAGGAACTGCTCGCAATTGCCCCAAATTCGCCACTAAGGGCACCTTCTCGCGCGAGTTTTGCACCGCGAAATTCGCTCATATTGAATTTTTTTGCGCCGCGCAATCAATCGGTTGTCGCCGCTATGATCGGCACGCATGCCCTTATGCGCACATTTGGCGAGTTGGGCTGCAACTACCTTCGGCAGCCCTGCGTTGTGTGCTAGCTTTTAACCCTTCAACAAGGGAGGTAGCTGCCGTGGACCTTGCCTTGAAGCTCAATGTGCTGGCGGTGTGCGCTGTGTTTGCTTTTGTTGGCGCAATTTTGCTGGGGGCATTCTGAGTTCAAGAGGCCATCGACAACGCCAAACCAACAACACCGGATTTGATCCGGCAAACCGTTACAACACCGGAGAGCGACGCTCTCCGGTGTTTCGATTTAAGCAGCAACGATGCTGGGCGATGCGTGGATATCGTAGTTGAGGATCGGCGCGAGCCACTTTTCTGTTTCGCCGACACTCCATCCTTTGCGTCTGGCGTAATCTTCGACCTGATCGCGTTCGATCCTGCCGACGCCGAAATAAGCGCTCTGCGGGTGGCTGAAGTAGAGCCCGCACACGGCCGCGCCTGGCCACATTGCGTAACTTTCGGTGAGCTTGACGCCAATGCGTTCGCTCTCCAGCAGCTTGAACAGCGTGCCTTTCTCGGTGTGGTCAGGCTGTGACGGATAGCCAGGCGCCGGACGGATACCGCAATATTTTTCAGCGATCAGCTGCTCGTTGCTGAGCGCCTCGTCGCGGGCATAGCCCCAGAACTCCTTGCGCACGCGTTGGTGCAGGCGCTCGGCGAACGCTTCGGCCAGGCGGTCGGCCAGTGCCTTCACCATGATGGCGGAATAGTCGTCATTGGCTCGCTTGAAACGGTCGGCAACCTCGTCCTCGCCAATCCCGGCAGTGACAGTGAAGCCGCCCACATAGTCGGCAAGGCCGCTCGCGCGCGGCGCGATGAAATCGCTCAGCGCGGCATTGGCGCGACCTTCGCGCTTGGAAAGCTGTTGGCGGAGTGCATGCAACACCGCAATCGGTTCGCCGCGCGCCTCATCGCCGTAAACGCGGATATCATCACCCTCGCTATTCGCCGGCCAGAACCCCGCCACTGCGCTCGCCCGGAACCAGTGCTCGGCGACGATCTTGTCCAGCATCGTGCGCGCATCGTCATATAACGATCGCGCGGCCGCGCCATACTTTGCATCGTCGAGAATTGCGGGAAATTTTCCGGAAAGTTCCCAGGTCGCAAAAAACGGCGTCCAGTCGATGTAATCCACCAGCTCCTTGATCGCATAATCACTGAGAACCTTCGTCCCGATAAAACCGGGCTTCGGCGGCTGATAGGCGCCCGACCAGTCGAACTTGAGTGCGTTGGCGCGCGCCGCAATCAACGGCAGCCGCGCCTTGTCTTCCTGCGCGCGCGCATGCGCCGCGGCAATGCGGGCATATTCGCCACGGAGCTCCGCGACATAACCCGCGCGGTTGTCGAGCGACATCAGCGTCTGCGCCACGCCGACCGCGCGGCTCGCGTCGTTCACGTAGACAGTCTGTCCACGCTGGTAATTCGGGTGGATCTTGACCGCCGTGTGCACCCGGCTGGTTGTGGCACCACCGATCATCAGTGGCAGATCGAACCCCTGCCGCTCCATTTCCGCCGCCACGTGGCACATCTCGTCGAGCGAGGGCGTGATCAGCCCCGACAGGCCGATAATGTCGGCTTTTTCGGCGCGCGCGGTCTCGAGGATTTTCGCAGCCGGCACCATGACGCCGAGATCGACAACCTCGTAGTTGTTGCACTGGAGCACGACGCCGACGATGTTCTTGCCGATGTCGTGCACATCACCTTTCACCGTCGCCATGATGATCTTGCCGCTGGAGCCGCCGTGCTGGCGGCCGTCTTTTTCCTGCTCCATGAAAGGCATCAAGTAGGCGACCGCCTGTTTCATCACGCGCGCGGATTTAACGACCTGCGGCAGGAACATTTTTCCCGAACCAAACAGATCGCCGACGATATTCATGCCGCCCATCAGCGGGCCTTCGATGACGTCGAGCGGGCGCGTCGCGTGCATGCGCGCTTCCTCGACGTCGCCTTCGACAAAATCAGTAATGCCGTGAACCAGCGCATGCGCCAGCCGCTTCTCGACCGGCTGTTCGCGCCAGGCGAGATCGGCTTCCTTGGCCTCCTGTCCGGCGCCGTGGAATTTTTTGGTCAACTCAAGCAATCGTTCAGACGCACCGGCGCGCCGGTTAAGGACAACGTCCTCGCAGGCCTCGCGTAATTCCGGATCGAGATCGTCATAGACCGCGATCTGGCCGGCATTGACGATGCCCAGATCCATCCCCGCCTTGATGGCGTGGAACAGAAACACCGAATGCATCGCCTGGCGCACGCGCTCGTTGCCGCGGAACGAAAATGACAGGTTCGAAACACCGCCGGACACGTGTACGTTCGGAAGATTGTCGCGGATCCAGCGCGTGGCTTCGATGAAGGCCAACCCGTATCCGTTATGCTCCTCCATGCCCGTCGCGATAGCGAAGATATTCGGGTCGAAAATAATATCCTCGGGCGGGAAGCCCACCTGATTGACCAGAATGTCGTAAGCGCGTTTGCAGATCGCGGTCTTGCGTTCGAGCGTGTCGGCCTGCCCTTTCTCGTCGAACGCCATCACCACCACTGCGGCGCCGTAGCGGCGCACCGTGCGCGCATGCTCGATGAACGTCGCCTCGCCTTCCTTCATCGAAATCGAATTCACCACCGGCTTGCCTTGCACGCACTTCAGTCCGGCCTCGATTACCGAAAACTTTGATGAGTCGACCATCACCGGCACGCGCGCGATATCTGGCTCAGCGGCAATGAGATTGAGAAATGTGATCATTGCCTGCTCGGAATCGAGCAGACCCTCGTCCATGTTGACGTCGATCACCTGTGCGCCGCTCTCGACCTGCTCGCGCGCGATCGACAGGGCGGTCGCATAATCGCCGGCGGTGATCAGTTTGCGGAATTTGGCGGAGCCGGTGACGTTTGTGCGCTCGCCCACATTCACGAAGGGAATCTCGGGCGTCAGCGCGAACGACTCGAGCCCCGACAACCGTAGCTGCCGCGGCACGTCCGGAATGGCGCGTGGGGTCTTGCCGGCGACGGCTTTCGCGATCGCGGCGATGTGGTCAGGCGTGGTACCGCAACAGCCGCCAACCACGTTCACCAATCCCGCTTCAGCAAACTCGCCGAGGAGCTCCGCCATATAGGCCGGGCTTTCGTCGTAATAGCCGAATTCATTCGGCAAGCCGGCATTCGGGTAAGCGCAAACAAATGTATCGGCGAGCCGGCCTAATTCCGCGATATGCGCGCGCATCTCGCGTGCACCGAGTGCACAGTTGAGGCCGATGGTCACGGGCCTCGCGTGTTTCACTGAATTCCAGAACGCGCCGGGTGTCTGCCCCGACAGCAGCCGGCCCGAGCGGTCGGTGATCGTGCCGGAGATCATCACCGGCAGATCGAGGCCGCGTTCGTCGCAAATCTCGGAAATCGCAAAGATGGCGGCCTTGGCGTTGAGCGTGTCGAAAATCGTCTCAATCAACAGCAGGTCGGCGCCACCATCGATCAGCCCGCGTACTTGCTCGCCATAAGCGGCACGCAGCTGATCGAAGGTGATCGCGCGAAAGCCGGGATTGGCGACATCGGGCGAAATCGATGCGGTGCGGTTGGTGGGGCCGAGCGCGCCGGCGACAAACCGCTGGCGGCCGTCTTCCTTTTCCGCTTGCGCTGCGGCCTCACGCGCCAGCGTGGCGCCAGCCTGGTTGAGCTCGTAGGCGATGCCCTCCATGCCGTAGTCAGCCTGGGCAATCGTGGTCGAGGAGAACGTGTTGGTGGAAACGATATCGGCGCCGGCGCGGAAGTAGGCGAGATGGATATCGCGCACGGCATCCGGACGGCTGAGATTGAGCAGGTCGTTGTTGCCGCGCACCTCGCGGTTCCAGGCGTCGAAGCGGGCGCCGCGATAGCCTTCCTCGTTGAGCTTGAGCGCCTGGATCATGGTGCCCATGGCGCCGTCCAGCACAAGGATGCGCCGCTTCAGGAGATCGAGGAACTCGGCTCGGGAGTTGGGCGACGGCGTCTTCGACATGCGGTGCGACATACTCAGAGCTGTTCCCTCTCCCCGGTGGGGAGATCGCTACGCTCGGGCACCCTCTCTCTTTGGGAGAAGGAAGCAGCAGGTCTCAGACCCAGCAAATGGCAGATCGCGAAGACCAGATCGGCGCGATTCATCGTGTAGAAATGAAACGTGGTGACGCCGCGGTCGACGAGGTCGAACACCTGCTCGGCGGCGACTGCGGCGGCGATCAGCTTGCGCGTCGCTGCATCGTTTTCAAGGCCATGAAACCGCTCAGCGAGCCAGCGCGGCACCGAGGCGCCGCAGCGCTTGGCAAAGCCGGTGGTGGCCTTGAAGTTTTGCACCGGCAGGATGCCCGGCACGATCGGGATGTCGATTCCGCGGGCGCGGACACGATCGAGATATCGGAAATAAAGGTCGTTCTCGAAGAAAAACTGGGTAATGGCGCGGGTCGCCCCCGCGTCGACCTTGGCCTTGAGCATGTCGATATCGGCGTCGACCGTCGGGCTATCGGGGTGTTTTTCCGGATAGGCCGAGACGGAAATCTCAAAATCGGAGGCAACGCGCTTGATGCCGCCGGCAAGATCGGCGGCGTTGCTATAGCCGCCGGGATGCGGTGCATATTTTGCGCCCGCACCGCTCGCAGGGTCGCCGCGCAACGCCACGATATGGCGCACGCCCACATCATGATATGTGCGCACGATCCGGTCGATTTCATCGCGCGTGGCGGCAACGCAGGTCAGATGCGCGGCCGGCGTCAATGGCGTCTCGGCAAGAATGCGTTTGACCGTCGCGTGAGTGCGCTCGCGCGTGGTACCGCCGGCGCCGTAGGTCACTGAAACGAAGTCCGGCGTCAATGGCGCCAGGCGCTCGATCGACCCCCAAAGAATCTTCTCCATCTCGTCGCTGTTGGGCGGAAAGAATTCGAACGACACGCCGATGCGGCGGCTATCGTCGTTGCGCGAAAAACGGCTCAGGCGGACCGGGCTGTTCATCACGCCACCTCCCGCCGTTGCGGCGCCGCCATCAGCGCGCGCGTGTCGCGCGCGAGCCACAGTGAAACCGCGATCTTGCCATCGGAGCCGGCTTCGGGGGCGAGCGACCGGTGCAGCACCGGCTCAAGGCCGGAGGCAGTCATCCATTGCGTCACCGTTTCCGGCGAAAATCCTAGCCGGCGATGGGCAAATTGTTCGCGCAGGAATTCCTGTTCGTGCGGCGCAAAGTCGATCACCAGCAGGCGTCCGCCGGGCCGTATCACACGCGCCGCCTCGCGGATCGCGCGCGCACCGTCGTCGAGGAAGTGCAGCACCTGATGCAGGATGACAACATCGAAGGAATCGTCGGCGAGCGGCAAATCGTAAATGTCGCCCTGCCGCACGCTGCAATTCTTCAGGCCGGCGCGCTCCAGCCGGTCACGCGCGAGCTGCAGCATGTCGAGCGAAAGATCGAGGCCGAGGCCGCGCTCGATCTCTGGGCCGAACAATTCGAGCATGCGCCCGGTGCCGGTGCCGAGATCGAGCAGCGAACGGAACGGCTTGTCGGCAAGCGCCGCGCGGATCGCCTCCTCCACCGCATCGTCGGCGACATGCAGTTTGCGGATGCGATCCCACTCGGCGGCGTGCGCACGGAAATAAGCTTGCGCGGCGGCGGCGCGCGCCTGCCGCACCGAGGCGAGCCGCTGACGATCGCGCGCGATGGTCTGGTCGGCGGGATTGAGGCGGTCGACCAGCGCGCGCGCAACCTCCGCCCCACCGCCATGCTCCGCCAGACGAAAGAAAGCCCACGTCCCTTCGCGAAAACGCTCGACAAGGCCGGCCTCGGCCAGCAGCTTGAGGTGGCGAGAGATGCGCGGCTGCGATTGCCGGAGAATGTCAGTCAGGTCGGAAACGGTGAGTTCGGCTTCGGCCAGCAGGGCCAGGACTCGCAGGCGCGTCTCCTCGCCCGCCGCCTTGAGCGCGGAATTGAGGGCTTCGAAGCCGAGTTGGCCGGAATTGCTCATAAGATAAAGGCCCGTCTTTGGGCTGGTTCCCACTATATAAAGATATCTTTATACATTGAAACACCGTTCGGCAAGCCCATCGAGCTGGAATGCCTAACGAACGACCTCATCTGGAAGCCGTTTCTGGATTCCCCGTCGCATCGTTTTAGTATCGGGCCGCGCGTTGTGGAGAAGGGACCGGCCATGCCCAGCAAGGACTTCGGCATCTGGGACGGCGAAAAGACCGTCGAGCTGCCGCACAAGCCGGACGCCGGTCTCTACTTTATCGGTCGCATTCATACGCCCTGGAAAGAGCGCAAGGACTGCCCCAAGAACGCCCGTGAATCCGAAGCAGTCTGTATTGTCGACGTCGACCCGCGCTGGAGTGAGGCGCTCAAAGATGTCGAGACCTGCACCCACATTGTTCTCCTCTACTGGATGGACAGGTCGCCGCGAAATCTGGTGCTTCAGCTCCCCGGTCACCGTGATGTGAAGCGAGGCACCTTTGCCCTGCGCTCGCCGGCGAGGCCCAACCCGATTGCGATGAGCGTTGTGCGGTTGCTGCGCGTCGACGGTAACAGGCTATCGGTCGTCGGGCTCGACTGCCTGGACGGCACCCCACTCCTCGACATCAAGCCCTATTTTGCCTCTACCGATAGCGTGCCGGACGCTGTGGTCGGTTGGCACAAACCGAAGACCCAAACCCGGTAGTTTCCGCGCGATCGTTCCTCCGCGTTAAATGTTTTTATCTGAACGCCTTCAGGGAACCTTTGGACCTTCCGACCATTTTACCGGTCAAGACGGCAGGGACGGGGGAGACCGACGAGGGTGCCATGTCCAAGTCAGTACCGTTTGCCGCGCTTGTGGCAGCCGCTGCGCTGTCGTGTGGCGCCGCCAAGGCCGAACCACTCTTCGCCTTCCTCGCTCCTCCAACCCAGATCGCACCGCAACTCGAACCTCAGGCCGTTGAGCCCGCCCCGGCCGACGAACGCGATGACGCAAAGGTTGATCCGCGCTTGCAACGGCAGATCGTTGGTTACGCAAGTAAGGAAGCGCCCGGCACCATCATCATCGATACGCCACACACGTTCCTCTACTACGTGCTCGGTAACGGCAAAGCGATCCGTTACGGCATCGGTGTCGGCCGCGAAGGCTTTACCTGGTCGGGTGTCAGATCGATCGAACGCAAGGCAGAATGGCCGGACTGGCATCCGCCGGCCGAGATGCTTTCGCGTCAGCCTTACCTGCCGCGCATGACCGCGGGCGGCCCGGGCAATCCGCTCGGCGCGCGCGCCATGTATATCGCCGGCACGCAATATCGCATTCATGGCACCAATGCGCCGAGCACGATCGGCAAGCACGTCTCGAGCGGCTGCATCCGCCTCACCAATGACGACGTGATCGACCTCTTCGATCGTGTGCAGATCGGCGCAAAGGTGATCGTGCTGCCACAAACCGCTGTCGCACAAGTCAAGCAGGCTTCGCTGACGAATGGCTATGCGCCAGAGCCGCAAAGCCGCGCCGCGATAACCTGGGATCGCATCCGTCCCTCCGGCCGCTACTAGTTTTTCGCAAACCTCCCATGAATGGCCCGGTCGTGCCGGGCCATTTTTTGTGTGCTTGTGTGCGCGTGCTTGCAGCGGTTAAACCCATCCTCATTCAGTGGCAGAGGTAGAAACACATGCGTATTGCGGCAATGGCAGCGGGTGCGGTTGGCGGGTATTTCGGCGCGCGTCTGGCGGCGGCGGGCCACGATGTCTTCTTCATAGCGCGCGGCGTCCATCGCGACGCGATCCAGAAAAACGGCCTGAAAATCGAAAGCGTGCACGGCGACCTGCATTTGCCGAAGCCGAACGTCACCGATGATCCCGCCAAGGTCGGACCGGTCGACATCGTGCTGTTCGCGGTCAAGCTATGGGATTCGGAAACGGCGGCGGCCGCCGCGCGCCCTTTGCTCGGACCGGACAGCCGGCTCATCACATTTCAAAACGGAATAGACAATGTCGAGCGGCTTTCCGCCGTGCTCGGCGGGGAGCGCGTCGTTGGCGGTGCCGCCTACATCGCCACTACAATTTCGTCGCCGGGCGTGATCAAGCACACCAGCCAATTCGCAAGAATGGCCTTTGGCCGCGCCGACAAGAAACCCGACGATACGCTCAATGCTTTCGTCGAAGCCGGTAAGGCCGCCAAAATTGACATCGCGCTGGTCGCCGATATTGAACGCGAGCTTTGGCAGAAGTTCATTTTCCTCACTGCCATGGCTGGCTCGACTGCGAGCCTGCGGTCTCCGATCGGCCCCATCATTGCCGACCCCGAGCTGCGCGCATTTTGGCGTGCCTTGATGGACGAGGCCTTCGCGGTCGGCAAAGCCAAGGGTGTTGCACTGGATTCTGCATACCTCGACGAGCGCACGAACTTTGTGATCAGCAAGATCGAGCCCGGCATGAAGGCCTCAATGGCGCACGATCTTGAGCGCGGCAACCGGCTGGAGCTCGATTGGCTTACCGGCAAGGTGCGCGCGCTCGGCCGTGAATTTGGCATCCCGACGCCCGCGAGCGATACGGTCTATACCGTGCTCAAGCTGCACCGCATGGGATCGCACTGATCTTGCTTCGCGGTTTTCGTAGGCGATGCGCGGGTCAAGCCCGCGCACGCCCAGACTTTGTGGCGTCGCTTCTGTCATGCATCAGGAAGAAGCCCCGGCACAGGCCGGGGCTCCCCGCGCGTAACGGCTAAAAAGGGGCAAACCAAACCAGCCGCCCGGCATATCGCGATCGACGCGGGACAGGCCCCTGGCCATCGACCAGAACAGGAATCAAGGCGGCGTGTGGCATCTAAAAAATGGCCGCACTCACGCCGCGCGGCCATTTGCAGAACAGTGGTAGTAGCTTCGCTGCCACTCAGGTTCAGAGGGGAAGAGTGGCCCCTGTATTCGACTGCATTTTCTGTAAACGCGCTTTCGTCAGGATCATTGATTCAGATTAATGAAGAGGGCTAGCCTGAACGGCGATGAGCCTTGCAGCAGCCAGCATTGAGCTTGACCAGCATCCGTTCGTCATACGGCTGCTGCGGCACGTCGATTTGGACTCCGCCGACCTGAGAAGCCTCGAGGCCATCATCGACGGTGAATTGTTGATCCGCCGACGCGGCGATCTCATCGTCGATGGCGACGAATATCGCAAGATTTGCTTCGTCAACGATGGATACGCAGTCCGCTACAAGTTGTTACGCAATGGCAAGCGCCAAATTCTCAATGTCATCTTGCCCGGCGACATCGTCGGCATACCCGGCAGCTTCTGTGAGCGCGCCATCTATTCGGTTAGCGCCGTCACTGATGTCACGATGAATGCTTGCTCCCTCAATGCCTATGTGCAGCTCTGTTATCAGCGTCCGAAATTTGGCCTGGCCCTGAGCTGGATCGCGGTTCAGGAGGCGACCACCTACGCTGAACACATCATCGATGTCGGCCGCCGTACGCCGATCGAGCGGTTATCACACTTTTTTCTGGAGTTACACGCACGGCTACGCGCTATCGGGCGTGCCGAAGCAACGGGTTTCACGTTGCCATTTTCACAGGAAGTCATGGCTGACGTATTGGGCCTGAGCGTTCCCCACCTGAACCGAATGATGCAACGATTACGTTCGGAAAAGCTGATCGCCGACAGCGAGCGCCGAATCCAGTTTGTCGATCAGAATGCGCTGCAGGCGCTCGCTCACTACCAGCCGTACGAACTTCTGCCGATCCCGGCGCCGGCGTCGGGCAAATAGACACTGCCACATCCTCCGCTCATGCCCGCGCAAGCCAGGCATCCAGTTCTTCTGCGCAAAGCACTGGATCCGCGCTTTCGCGGGGATGACCGGGCAGCTCGGCATCGCCTAAGAGCCACGCTTGCGCCCAGTCGGCGGCATCATGGCCGCGATGCTCCCCGCGCCGGCAGCGGCGAGCGCGGCGGCAACAATCAGACCGGCCTGATAGCCGACGGCATATGACGCAACACCGGCGGACAGTGCGACCCCGGCAAGCTGCGCAATCCGGCTCACCGCATTGTTCACGCCGGAAGCGAGACCTTCGTCGGAATCTGTGACGCTCGACATGACTGCGGCGGTCAGCGGCGCGACCAGCACGGCAAAGCAAACGCCAAGCAGCGCGATCGGTGCAATCACGCCCAGCCCAAGCGATGCGTTTTTGCCGAGCGCCAGCAGCAGCAAGGCCACCGCCACGCCAGACGGCCCCACGATCAGCATGATGCGCGCGCCGATCTTGTCAGCCAAAGCCCCGAACGGCCGCGACAGCAGGCCCATGCCCAGCGTGAAGGGCAGGAACACGAGCCCCGCCTCCGTCGGCGACAGGCGGCGCCGGTCGATGAGGTCGAAGGACATAAGGAAGAACATGATCGACAGCCCCGCATAGATCAGCAACGTCGCGACATTGAGCGCGACAAACGTGCGGTTTTCCATCAGGCGCGGCGGCGTCATCGGATGCGCGCGCGCGCGTTCCCAGAACGCATAGCCGGCGAGCGCCGCCACGCCCGGCACCGCCACAAGCGCAATCGTCACACCGCTGGCTGCGCCGGTTTTGTCCGGACCGATTTGACTCAGTGCCCAGGCCAGGGCGCCGAGCCCGCCGGCCAGAATTGCGGCGCCTGCAAAATCGAATTGGCGGGCCGCATGCTGATCGGCCGGCGCATAAGCGAACAGCAGCGCCACCGCGATCAGCGCCAGCGGCGGGTTGATTGCGAAGATCCACTGCCAGCCAAAATTCTCGGTCAGCCATCCGCCGAGCACCGGGCCCCCGGCGGTCGTGAGAGCGGAAGCCGCCGCCCACACGCCGATGGCGCGGCTGCGCTCCTCTTTGGGATAGGTCGAGCCGATCAGCGCCAGGCTCGATGGTGTCAGGATCGCTGCCGAAATTCCCTGCGTCACGCGGCACGCGATCAACCAACCAATCGACGGCGCGATTGCGCAGGCTGCCGATGAGAGCCCGAAGCCAATGCAGCCGATCGCCAGCATGCGCGCCTTGCCGAAGTGATCGGCAAGTGCGCCACCGATCAACGTCAGCGCAGCCAGCGCCAAAATGTAACCGTTGAGCACCCACTGCACGGACGCGAGATCGGCGCCAAAAAAGGCGCGCAGCTTCGGCAGCGCGACGGTCAGCGCCGATCCATCGATAAATGCCATCGACGATGCAAGCACGCAGGCCGCGAGCACCATCCGGCGACGCTGGGGAGCGATCTCGCGCCCAAGCGCGCGCGGGCATGGTTGGGCTTCGATAATGCCGCGATCACATGGCTCGACGAAAGGCTGTGCCATGACGCCTATGGGTAACACGCGACCGGGGCGTGGCAAACGGTGCGGGAACGCAGAGTGTGTGGCAATGCCAGGTCAAGGCATGACGCAGAGTTTTGGCCGGCGCATGACAGCGTGAAAAGAAAACCGCCGCGCGTGTGTCCGCGCGGCGGTACTGTTTCGAACGTTATTCGTTCAATTTATTGCCGTTGAAGGGCCGGGCGTCCTTTCGGTCCGCCACCGTTGGCGCCAACTGTCATGCTGGCGCTGTTGGCCGGAGGTTTGATCCCGGTCGATGTTCCGTTACCCGAACCGATTCCGACAGTCGTGCTGCTCGCACCCGAGGTGTTGCCAGCGGTCGGTCTCTTGCCGCCATTTCCGAGCGTTGTATTCGGTGCCTGACCGACGGGTCCGTGCGTGCCCGACTTCGACGAGAAAACTTCAGTGTGGGTGATGGTGCACTTTCCATTGGCGCCGCAGCCAATAACCACCTGGCTCTTGCCTTGCCCCACCACACAGACCCCGCCACCCCCCGCGCCGGGGGTGTAATTACCGTCTTTCTTGTCGCAGTAATCCTTAAGCTCACTGTCAGTCATGTGAACCGTCGCCGCCCCAGCGGCTTCCATCAAAGCTCCACCCGCGAGACTCGCGAGGCCGAGGACGCCGATCAGAAACCTGTGCATTCCACTCTCCTGTGATTTGTAAATGCGTGATGAAACGCAACGCATTCGTTCTGCAATGGATACAGCGCGATCGTTGAACTGAAACTGAACGTACACCTCCTTCGATTGGCGGATTTTTCATTGTGCGTGCGATCGACCGCGCTCATCCCCGCGAAAGCGGGGATCCAGAAGATAATGGAAAAGAGTGGATGCTCGCTTGGGCGGATATGAGCGGAGGATGCGTACGGGTGCCGCACAGGCAGAACGACAAAAAATGCACCAACTGATTGCGGCGCGTTTCGTGTCCCGGGCGCAGCGCAGCGCCATAGGGCGTCGAAGACACGCGGTAAACGCGCTTACGGCGGTGCGCTGCTGAACCGGGACCGTACAGAGTCAGAAGTTGGAACGGTCCCCGGTCTGCGGCGCACCATTGCATGGCGCGCCCGCGCCTGGGACACTTGCGGCGTAAATTGCCCCCGGACTCCTCTCCGCTCACGCGAACGAGGGCATTCACACTTTGCGGCGCAATAATTTAGCTGGATTCCCACTTTCGCGGGGATGAGCGAGATCGATGATTCCACAGGCCGGTTCCCCGCATTGACACCCCGGCTCCCGCGCATACATTAAAGGTTGTTCCGAGGGGTGCCCGGCAATTGCGCTTGGCTGAGAAAAACCCTTTGAACCTGATCCGGGTCATGCCGGCGAAGGGACAGGACGCGTTGATGCAACAATCGCTCACGATCGCGAGGCTTGTCGGTCCGGTGCTTGCCGCGATAGGCATCGGCATGCTGGCGAATGGAGCGGTGTATCGCCAGATGGCGGTGCAGTTCCTGTCCGGCTACCCGTTCATCTATTTTTCCGGGATCCTGGCGCTCGTCGCCGGTCTCTATATCCTCAACGTGCACAACATCTGGACGCGCGACTGGCGCAGCCTGATCACGGCGATCGGCTGGATCATCACCTGTATCGGCACGTTCCGCATCCTCGCGCCGCAATTCGTCGTCTTCGTCGGCGGATCAATCGTTGCAACGAGCGGATTTTTCATCTGCGCAGGCGTCATCCTGCTCGGCCTCGGCGGCTTTATCACCTTCAAGGGTTATGTAGCGTGAGCGACGCAATATCCGCATGGGGGACATAACCATGGAACGGTCGCATTTTCTGGCCAAGCTGATCGGCCCAGTCTCGATCGCCGGCGGTCTCGGCATGTTGTTCAACACAGGTGTCTACCGCGCGATGTTCGAGCGCGCCCTGCACGACCACATGTTCATCTATCTGTCCGGCGTCATCGCGCTCGCCATCGGCCTTGCCATCGTCATCGTGCACAATGACTGGAAATGGCACTGGCCGCTTATCATCACGATGTTCGGCTGGCTGGCGGTGGTCAGCGGCATTGTGCGCATCATCGCGCCGCAAGTGGTCGAGTCGTACGGCCTGTCGCTGCTCAGTTCTCCCAATTTTTTCGTCATCGACGGCGGGGTGGCCGTGCTGCTCGGCGTGTTGCTGAGCTATTTCGGCTATCTCGATCCGCCACAGCGCCGGTCGCGTCTCCGGAGGAGAAGGTAAATGAACATCCACGATCCCAACGTCACCCTTCCCAAGGTCACCATTGGTGCGCTCCCCGCCTCGCGCAAGGTTTATTCGAGCCCGGAGGCCGCGCCCGACTTGCGCGTGCCGCTGCGCGAGATCGCACTGGACGCAAGTTCCGGTGAACCGCCGCTGCCGGTTTACGACACCACCGGGCCTTACACCGACCCGGCTGTCGCCATCGATGTGGAGAAAGGCCTGCCGCGCGCGCGTATTGAATGGGTGAAAGAACGCGGTGGCGTCGAGCAATATGAAGGCCGGCCAATTCAGCCGGTCGACAACGGCAATGTCACGGGAAAACACCTCGCGCGCAATTTCCCCAACACGCCGAAGCCGTGGCGCGCAATGAATGGCAAGCCTGTCACGCAATACGAATTTGCCAGGGCCGGCGTCATCACCAAGGAAATGATCTACGTCGCCGAACGCGAAAACCTCGGGCGCAAGACGCAGCTCGACTGCGCGCTCGCAGCGCTCACTGATGGCGAGCAGTTCGGCGGCGCAGTGCCTGCCTTCATCACGCCGGAATTCGTGCGCAGCGAAATTGCGCGCGGCCGCGCCATCATCCCGTCCAACGTCAATCACGCCGAACTGGAGCCGATGATCATCGGCCGCAACTTCCTGGTGAAGATCAACGCCAATATCGGCAATTCCGCCGTCACGTCGTCGGTGGAAGAAGAAGTCGAGAAGATGGTGTGGGCGATCCGCTGGGGCGCCGACACGGTAATGGACCTCTCTACCGGCCGCAATATCCACAACACGCGCGAATGGATCCTGCGCAACTCGCCGGTGCCGATCGGCACCGTCCCCATCTATCAGGCGCTGGAGAAAGTCGATGGCGATCCCGTCAAGCTCGACTGGGAGTGCTACAAGGACACCCTGATCGAGCAGTGCGAACAAGGCGTCGATTATTTCACCATCCACGCCGGCGTGCGCCTGGCTTACGTGCCGCTCACCGCCGACCGTGTCACCGGTATCGTCTCGCGCGGCGGTTCAATTATGGCGAAGTGGTGCCTGTCGCGGCACAAGGAATCGTTCCTCTACGAGCGTTTCGACGAGATCTGCGACATCATGCGCAAATATGACGTCTCCTTCTCGCTGGGCGACGGCTTGCGGCCCGGTTCGATCGCCGATGCCAACGACCGAGCGCAATTCGCCGAGCTGGAAACGCTGGGCGAGCTCACGCAGATCGCATGGAAAAAAGGCTGCCAGGTCATGATCGAAGGCCCAGGCCACGTGCCGATGCACAAGATCAAGATCAACATGGACAAGCAGCTGAAAGAATGCGGCGAGGCGCCATTCTACACGCTCGGGCCGCTCACCACCGACATCGCGCCCGGCTACGACCACATCACCAGCGGCATCGGCGCCGCCATGATCGGCTGGTTCGGCTGCGCCATGCTCTGCTACGTGACGCCGAAGGAGCATCTCGGCCTGCCCGACCGCGACGACGTCAAGGAAGGCGTCATCACCTACAAGATCGCGGCGCACGCGGCCGATCTCGCCAAGGGCCATCCGGCGGCACAGCTGCGCGACGACGCACTGTCACGCGCGCGCTTCGATTTCCGCTGGCAGGATCAGTTCAACCTCGGGCTCGATCCCGACACCGCGCGCGAATATCACGACGAGACGTTGCCAAAGGAAGCGCACAAGGTGGCGCATTTCTGCTCGATGTGCGGGCCGAAGTTCTGCTCGATGAAGATCACGCAGGATGTGCGCGACTACGCTGCGACGTTGAACGACAAAGAGCAAGGCATGGCGGCGATGAGCGAGAAGTTCAACGCCATGGGCCAGCAGGTTTACGTCGACGCCGATAAGGTGAAAGAGAGCAACAAGGCGTTGTAGCCGCACTGCGCCGCATCCGCGACAAAGTCCCGTACAGTTCCGGCGACAGGATGATGCTCAATTCCGGCAGCGGCGCCTGGGTGGTCGATGGCTCCCCGGCAAGGCTGCTACACGATTACAATCAGCGGGTCGAGGGCTACAATCGCGGCGCTAACATCTAACAAGAGGATCTACACGGGTGAGATAACGTCATGAGCAACAACAGTACACTTTCGCGTCCCGAACTCGACGATCGCATCGCCATCATCCGCGACAACATCCGGCAGTTGACCGAACAAGCGGCGGCCTCCTCAGGCGCGGCAGATGAAGCGCGCAACGCAGACCGGATCGCGCAGCAGACTGAAGAGCTGGAAAAGCTGATCAAGCAACGCGACGCGTTGCCGAAACGATAATGCTAAGCCGTAGGGCGGATTAGCGAAGCGTAATCCGCCGAAAAATTTGGTGCAAAATTACTTCGCCTCGCCAAATTCTCCGCGCATTCTCATATCCCCTGCCCAATCGATCGGAAAGATTTTCGCGCGCACGTCGCGATGAAATGACGAATGCGGCCATTCCCGCACGCGCGTGACCCAACCATGCTTCACCGGATTGATGTAGCAGTATTCAATATGCCGCGTCCGCGGCGCCTCGATATGGTCTACAAGCAGACCTTTCTGCCGTTCCAACAGATTGACGGTAAAAAACCAACATCCACCGGGAACGAACGCGCGACGATAATTGGATATCCTAAAATCGTGGATTCGAGCGGCGGATTACGTTTCGCCAATCCGGCCCACGGCTACTACAATCTGTAACTTTGCGGATCAGCCATATGGCGTAGATGCGGCGGATTACGCTTCGCTAATCCGCCCTAGTAAGTTAGCTATCCACGACAAACGAGAGGTTGGATCTATGCCCAAACGCATCGCAGTCATCGGCGCCGGGACAATCGGCGCGAGCTGGGCGGCCTATTTCCTTGCGCGCGGGTTCGGGGTCGGCGCCTACGATCCGTCGCCGAATGGCGAGGCCTTCGCCCGCCGTTTCATTGATAATGCCTGGCCCTCATTGGAGAAACTCAACGCCGTGAAGCCGGGCGCTGACCGCGCACGTGTCGAATTCTTCAAGGACCCGGCGGCGGCGGCCAAGGGCGCGGAATTCGTGCAGGAAAGCGGGCCCGAGCGCGAAGACATCAAGATCGAATTGTTCGCAACGCTCGACGCGACGCTGCCACCGGAAACAGTGATCGCGACAAGCTCCTCGGGCCTTCTCATCAGCCGCGTCAGTGCGAAGTGCAAGCATCCGGAGCGCTGCGTGGTCGGCCATCCGTTCAACCCGCCGCATCTCATTCCGCTGGTCGAGGTGGTCGGCGGCGCGAAAACCTCACCGGAAATCATTTACAAGGCAATGCGGTTCTATCGCGAGATCGGCAAGCATCCGATCCACATCAAGAAGGAAGTGCGCGGCCATGTCGCCAACCGCTTGCAGGCAGCGCTCTGGCGCGAAGCCGTCCATCTTGTCAATGAAGGCGTCGTTTCCGTTGCCGATGCCGACGCGGCAATCGCCTATGGGCCCGGTCTGCGTTGGGCGCTGATGGGCCCGCATCTGACGTTTCACATGGCCGGCGGCGAAGGCGGCATGGCGCATTTCATGTCGCACATCGGCCCTGCCATTCAGGGCTGGATGGACGATCTTGGCGCGCCCAAGTTGACGCCGAAGACGCAACAAAAAATCATTGACGGCGTTGCCGAGGAAGCGGCCGGCCGCAGCATGGGCGACCTCCAGCGCTGGCGCGACCGGAAGCTGATCGAGATTTTGAAGGTGGCGGGAGAGCCGTGAACTCAAAAGCGCTTGGGCATAGCCACCAAACTCGGGCCTGCCCGAGTTCGGGACTATTAAATCCCTGCAAGTCGGATTTACCCGACTTGCAGGGTCTCCCGCGCAAGCGCGATGCGAATTTGGTGAGTTGAGCGTGCGCCCTCTCGTTACCTTCGTCCTCTTCATCGTTCTCGTGCTCGGCGGCGGGACGCTGATTGGTTTCATGACGCTGCCCGGCGAATGGTATGCCGGGCTCGCCAAGCCGCCGTTCAACCCACCGAACTGGATCTTCGCTCCGGTCTGGATGCTGCTCTACATCATGGTCGCGGTCGCCGGCTGGCGCACCTGGCAGCGCGAGCCGGGCAGCTCGGCCATGGCGATGTGGTTCATCCAGCTCGCGCTCAATTTCATGTGGCCGCCGGTGTTCTTCGGCGCACATCGCATCGGCGCCGCGCTCGTGGCTATCGTCGCGTTGCTGGCAATAGTCCTTGCCTTCATCTTCATGCGCTGGCCGCGCGACCGCGTGGCCGCGCTGCTGTTTGCGCCTTATGCAGCCTGGGTGGCCTTCGCCACTCTGCTCAACGGAGCGATTTACAGACTTAACTGAGCCAGACGCCTATTCGACCCGGCATGCGTCGTAAAATTTTACCACCGTGCCGTGGCTCTTCCTGGTCAGGGTGATGAACGTTTTCAACGAATAGAATTCGTAGTCCTTGTTTTTGTAGCTGTTGGCCTCGGGCGCGTCAGGATCGGCAATAAGGGTCTGCGCCGGCTCGCCGGCAATCTGGAGGATGACCGGCTCGCTTTTGCTCCAGCGGTCAACGCCATTTGAACGATCGACAATTGCACCAATAGTGAAGCCGCCGCCTCGGCAGTTGTAACTGTATGTCTTCTTTTCGGCGGCGATGGCGGCGGAGGCCAGCATCGCCATCGACAGGGCGATCACTCGTTTCATCACTGACCGCGCTACTTTCCCGCCGCCTTGCGTAGCGCCGCGTTGATGCGGTCCTGCCAGCCGGGGCCATCTTCCTGGAAAAAATCAAGCACGTCGCGGTCGATGCGCAGCGACACCATTTCCTTCGCGCCGGGCAGCGACGCCGATTTCGCCGGCTGCTCGACCGGCTTGGTTGTCGCGGCCTTGAAGGCTTTCTCGGCAGCGCTGCGGCTGTCGGGTGGTGTTGGTCCTCGTGCCATTTAAGCGAAACGCTCCCGTGCCCGCGCTCGCGCCTTTTCCGCTTCGACGGCGCGGTCGCGCGCGGGCGCATGGGTCTGCAGCGAAGTCAGCAGCCTGCGTGCGGCCTGTGATACTTCATCGATGGCAAGCGCGAACGCCGCGGCGTTTGCCTGCGACGGCTTGTTGAAGCCGGAGAGCTTGCGCACGAATTGCACTGCGGAGGCATGGATCTCGTCTTCGGTGGCCGGCGGCTCGAAATTGAACAACGTCTTGATGTTGCGACACATCGGATTGGCTCCTCTGCCCCGATGTTAGCCGAGGCACGTATTTGAGCAACTGTAGGGTGGACTAAGGTGCGATGCTTTCAGTTGACTAGTCTTGCGCATCGCATCTCGCCTTTAAAGGTATCGTTCAAATTTCTTGATGCTTGCCTCAATCTCCGCTTCAAGCCCGGGGTGGTCCGCGATGAGCTTGTTCATCAGATCGACCTGAATCGCTGCAACTGCCGATCCGATCGCTTTTGCATACACTTTATATTCTTCTGGGCCCAACTGGTCTTTCAAAAAAGGAACAAGTTCGCCGAGTTCGCGCGAGCTACGAAATGCAGCCCGGGCAACATGACGTGCAAGATCAACGTTCACTGCGAAATCTCCTTACCGATTTAGGCCGAGACATGCATTTAAGCATTTGCGAAAGTCGAACTCGTTTCTATTGCTCCCAGGAGCTAGAAATCGATTCAGAAGCGGCAAACAGAGGTCAACGCATCTCCCCATTTCAGCGTGACTTGCTGCAAGACTTTTTGCCCTTTCAAGGATGGCTCCGACATCGGCAGTATCTCTAGAACCGCTTTCGCTGCTGGTCTATCGCCCACCCTCACTACTTCCTGCAGCCACTCGTGGCTGATCCGGATCAAACTTGCGGGCATAATAGTCACTAAGTGTACGTTTCCACTCGTCACGCGCCGCATTAAATTCGCGGCGCAACTGAAGGACTTCCTCAAAATCGGTCAAACTGAGCATTGAAAGGGCCGATTGTTATAGGTTTTTTATCCTAGGATAATTTTATTGCCGGTCAAGGGCTGTTTTCGTGCGAAGGCAAGAAGTTTCGCCTCGGCAGAAAATGATCGCTATGTTTGCTCCAGAGAACGAGAGGAACCGACACAATGCCCGGACTTCTGCAAAACCACATCGCGGTCGTGACCGGCGCAGGATCCGGCATCGGACGCGGTATCGCGCAAGCCTATAGCCGCGAGGGCGCGCGGGTCGTCGCGCTCGACGTCAATGGCGAGTCGGCGGCTGCGACGGCCGCGGACATCCGTAAAGCCGGCGGCAAGGCGCAACATTTCACGCTCGACGTCAGGGATCGCGCCGCCTGCCACGCGATGGCCGCCGAGGTTGCGGCAAAAGTCGGCAAGGTTTCGATCCTCGTCAATAATGCGGGCATCAACCGGCGCAACGCCTTCACCGCCGATCCGGACGTTTTCCTCAAGGATTGGCAGGACATCATGGCGATCAACCTCAACGGCATGTTCAACGTGACGCATGCCTTCCTCGACACGTTGCGCGCGACCAAGGGACGCATCGTCAACATCGCATCGATTCAGTCGTTCATGCATGTGCGCACGCCGAACTCGGTGGCCTACACGACCTCGAAGCATGGCGTGCTCGGCTTCACCCGCGCGCTCGCCGCCGAGCTTGGCAAGGACGGCGTGCGAGTCAACGCCATCGGGCCGGGCTTCATCGAGACCGCGCTCAATGCACAAGTGCGCGCCAACAATCCCGGGCTGGTAAAGACCTTTCTCGATCACACGCCGCTCGGCCGCGCCGGCACGCCCGAGGACATCGCCGGGCCGGCGGTCTTCCTCGCCTCCGACCTCGCGGCCTATGTCACGGGCTCGATCGTGATGGCGGACGGCGGCTACCGGACGATCTGAGGACATCGCGGGCGACTGCGAACCGCACCGCCAACTGACCGGTTTGTATGCCGGCCAATTTACCCCGGTCATCCCCGCGAAAGCGGGGATCCAGCACTTTTGGTAGGTAACTGGAGCCCGCAAGAGCTGGCTGCCCCGCCTTCGCGGGGCATGACGACAGAGAATTTGGGCGTCGTTTCCAGAAACCGGGTGGGTAAATCGGGTGTCTGTGCACCACCCACACCCCCATTGTCCTCAATAGCTTGCGCATGATCTTCCCCGAAAACCGGTACCCACTTTTCGGGATCCTGCGTCGCATAATGGAGGACACGATGACCTTCCGCATTCGCGGCCTCGATGCCCAGCAATTCTCGCATCTTTTCGCGCTCTCGGACGCAGAGCTCGCGGCGCAAGGCGCCTTGCGAAAAATCGCAGATGGCCCCTCCCCGTGCCGCGTCAGTCTCACCGATGCAACGCCGGGCGACGAAGTCATCCTGGTCAACTATGAGCACCACGCCGTCGAGTCGCCCTACCGGATGCGCTTTGCGATCTACGTGCGCGAAGGCGAAAAGACCTTCGATGCGGTCGGTGCCGTGCCCGATCAGTTGCGCCGGCGCACGCTCGCGGTGCGCGGCTTCAACGACAACGGAATGATGACCGGCTGGGAATTGATCGAAGGCATCTGGCTGGAAGAGGCGATCGAACGGCAGTTCGCCGAGCCGCGCACGCGATACCTCCACATCCATTTCGCCGCGCCCGGTTGCTACGCGGCGAGGGTCGAGCGCGCCTGAGTTGGCGGGCGTTTTGACAAGTTTGGGTACAAGGCGTGCCCGAGGTGATCCGTGTGTGTCCCGGGCGCGGCGCGCCATGAAATGGCACGCCGCAGACCGGGGACCGTCATAAGGTTTTGAATGTAGAACGGTCCCGGATCTGCGGTGCACCGCTATCGCGCTGTACCGCGTCCGGGACACGAAATATTCGGGCTAAAAATCTCTCACAACCGCTCGTCCCCGCGAACGCAGGGACCCAGTGCTGGATTCCCGCTTGCGCGGGAATGAGCGGGGGATGAGATCGCCAAGTCAACTAGGCCTCACCGCTTGAACAGCCCCATGATCTCCGCCTTGGCCAGCGTATTGAAATGCAAATTGAACCCAACAACGGCAGCCGATGTGTCAGCCTTCACGTCGAGCTTGTCGGCTTTCACCGCAAAGACCGTGAACAGATAGCGGTGCGGGTGGTCGCCCTCGGGCGGGCACGGGCCGCCGTAGCCGGGAGCACCGAAATCCGTACGCGTCTGCAGCGCGCCGGCCGGCAACTTGCCACCCGCGCTGCCCGCACCCAGCGCAAGCTCGGTGACATCCGCCGGAATATTGACCACCAGCCAATGCCAGAAACCCGAGCCGGTCGGCGCATCCGGGTCGTAGCAGGTGATGGCGAAGCTTTTTGTACCCGCGGGCGCGCCCGACCATTTGAGGTGCGGCGACCTGTTGCTGCCGGCACAGCCGAAACCGAAATCCGCCGAGAGGATGAAATCCTTGGGCAGATAGTCGCCGTCCTTGAAGCTGTTGCTTGTGACTGCAAACGCCATGTACGGTCTCCCTCACAACGTCAAACGCGCAAAGCGTAGTCCGGTTCGGGCAAACCGCAATGGACTTCTTCTCGACCAATCCTTTCGATCTCGCGATCTATGTCTGCCTGTTCGTCGCCGTCATCATGGGCTTCATGACCGGCTTCCTGCGCAGTCTGGCGACGATCGTCGGCTATGTATCCGGAATGGGCGTGGCGGTGGCGGCTGCGCCGCGGATAACGCCTCTGCTCGCGACCTATCTGAAAATGCCGACGCCGCAAACATGGCTCGTGTTCGTTGCCGTCTTCGTCGCGGCCGGCGCTGCAATCAGCGCGTTGCTGCGGTTGGCGGTGAGTGAAATGGTCGGACCCAATATCAGCATTCCGGATCGCATCGTCGGGGCGCTGCTGGGAGCCTTCCGCATCATTCTTCTCGCTGTGCTGCTGGTGCTCATTTTCGATCGCGTGATCCCGCCAGGCCGTGAGCCCGGCTTCCTGAAGGGATCGCAATGGCGGCCGGTATTGTCATCGGCAGCACAGCATGGCTTGCAATCACTTCCACCGGAAGTCGAGGAATACATTGATCGCTTGAAGCGCCAACGCAGAAGCTGAATTTTGAAAAAATCGATGCCGGCTAACGTCACCCTGAGATTGCGGGCGCGTTACATGCTCGCCGGCGCGGTCATGCTCGCGCTCTGGGGCGCAAGCCTGGTTTCGTTGCTTTATGACGGTAGCTCCTTCAACATTGTCGCAGCGGTGTTTGCGATCTTCACCTTTCTGCCACTTGGGCTCATCGCGATGCAGGGAGGCTTGTCCGGCAGCGCAGCCGGCATGCAGCGCGCGCGCGGTGCTCTACTGGCCTCCGGCGGTTTGCTGGCGCTGGTGGTTCTGGTCGAGGTAGTCCGGCGCACGGTGTTTGCCGGCAGCTGATCGTGGATGACTGGATGTCGATGATTCAGACACGATCAGAGGCAACTATTCCGCACGCGCGACACTCAAATCGGTGCTGCCGGAGGCCCCCGCGAAGCGGTTCGGCCTGGATTCCGATTTTTGATGCCCTCACACGGCCACAAATCTGGTTGTAATGAGGCGAGACGGGCTGGCGGTAACCTTTGCCACCCACCTTTCTTGTGACTGGCGCAACTATCACTGAACGCGTTACTTTACCGGAGCACCTTCCAAGTTTTCGGGGTGAGCTATGGCGGAAGTGACCTACGAGATTGTCGAGCACGACGGCGGCTGGGCCTACAAAGTCGACGGGGTCTTCTCAGAACCTTTCGCGACCCACGCCGACGCGCTCGCTGCCGCGCAAGCGGCTGCCGAGGAACAGACCGTACCCGGCCACACCGAGACTATTGAGTACGAAGATGAAAAGGGCCGCTGGCATACAGAGACCGCAAGCGGCTCCGACCGGCCACAGACTCACATCAAGGACAAGAACTGAGGGGCGGCGAAGCCCATTATCGGGGGAATAAACATGTTTCTGCTGCGCGCTTTTGCTCTTGTGTTGTTATTGGGACCGGCTGTTCCGGCGTTCGCTGCGCCGCTGATGCCATCGTCAAACCCGACGATGGAAGACGTCGATCCCGGCATTGATCACACCGCACGCGACAGGGACCTGCCACCCGAGCTGCGCCGCCAGTCAGTGTATTACCGGACCGAGCAACCGGCCGGCACTATCATTGTGAATACGCACGACCGTTACCTCTATCTGATCATGGGCAACGGCGTTGCGATGCGTTATGGCGTTGGCGTCGGCCGCGACGGTTTCCAGTGGGGCGGAATTCATAACATCAGCAAGAAGGCGGAGTGGCCGGACTGGACGCCGCCGCCGGAGATGATTGCACGTCAGCCCTACCTGCCGCGTTGGATGGCCGGCGGTCCGGGCAACCCGCTCGGAGCGCGCGCGCTGTATATCGGCGCGACCATCTATCGCATCCACGGCACCAATGCTCCCGAGACAATCGGCCAGGCGGTGTCATCCGGCTGCTTCCGGATGGTCAATGAAGATGTGATCGATCTTTATGCGCGCGTACCGCTGGGCACCAAGGTCATGGTGCAGCATCAATAGTAGCGCGCGCCGCGTTCACTGCCACAGGCCGAACGACGCCCACTTGGCTTCGGGAATTTCCTCGCCGATGGCGTAACTGAATGTGACGATCTTCAGGTGATCTGGCGTCGCCGAGCAACGGTACGTCAGCGCATACCATTTTTTCTTGCTGCGAATGGCTCCGCCGGTAACTTCAAGCGTATCGCCATTCCCGCGCGGCTCCGCCATGGCATTCGCCACTGCGCGGTCGGGACGGAACTCTTTTTTCTCGGCGCGAATGCGTGTCATCGCCGTGTAGTCGCAGAGCTGCTCCAGCCGTTCGGCCGGCGCCAGCATTGTGAGACTGCGCTCGAACCGCTCGTCGGCAGCCGCGGCCGCCGTAATGATCACCGCCGCGACAACCGCCAGTCCGAACGCTCGCATGCAACCTCCTGCCGCCACGGCCTTGTTTCTTTTATGTGCACGCCGCCCTGACAGGCAACCGGCACGGCCGGCTTGTCCCAAACAATAATGGCATGCACGTGTCAGAAATATCAGGCGTATTTCGGATCCCGGTCGAGCAACTCTATCGAAATGCCCTGGGGACCGCGCAAAAAGCAGATTTTGATGCCAGGACGGGGTGAATGCGGCTCCTTGGTGAACTCGACACCCTTTTTCTTGAGATCCGCCGCAATCGCGTCGATGCCCGAGACCGCAAAGCCGAAATGGTCGAGGCCCTGATAGGGGGTCGTTGGTGCCGGATTCACGCCATCACCCGGATTGACTTGCGCGGTGAAAATCATGGCGCCGCCAAGCTTGATATCGATGCGCGGCTTGCCTTGTTGCGTCGAGCGGATCACCTCCGCGCCAAACATACGCTCGAACCATTGCGCCGTGCCTTCAGGGTCAGGTGTGCGCAGATGAACGTGATCCCAGGTAAAGTTCGGCATACGTGTTCTCCCTGTTTTCGACTGGCGAAATAGGCCACGACGACAGCAGCCGCGCAACAGCGTTGTTGCGGAGGCTTCGTGCCTGTCCTCGGGCTTGACCCGAGGATGACTCGCTTATCCATGATCAGGTGCAACACGGCGACGACTTGCTATAGTTCTGCGCTGAAACTCATCAATCGCAAACGATGCGTCGCAAAGGCGCACGATCGGGGGAAACACGATGAGCACGCACAACCGCCGCCGCTTCCTCAAACTTTCCGCCGGTGCGATGGCCGCGCCGGCGCTGTCGCGTATCGCCTTCGCGCAAACCGCCTGGCCGGCGGGAAAAACGATCCGCGCCATCGTCCCGTTCTCCGCTGGCAGCACCATCGACATCCTCGGCCGTATTGTGCTCGACCCGCTGTCGCGCCAGCTCGGCCAGACCATCGTGGTGGAGAACCGTGGTGGCGCCGGCGGTAGTCTTGGCTCGGCCGCGGTGGCGAAAGCCGAGCCCGACGGTTATACGCTGTTGATCAACGCCGCCGCCCATTCCGGCGCGCCAGCCGCCTATCCGAACCTACCTTACGATGCCGCGAACGACTTCGCTGCCGTCGCCTGCTTCGGCAGCGTGCCGAACGTGCTGCTGGTTGCGCCGTCAAAAGGCATCGCGACGGTGCACGAGTTGGTCACAAAGGCAAAATCCTCGGGCATGAGTTTCGCTTCGGCCGGCGTCGGCAGCGCGACCCATTGGGCGGCGGAGCGATTCATCGTCAGCGCCGGCTTGCAGGTGACGCACGTGCCGTTCCGCGGCGGACCAGAGGCGCTCACCGAGGTGATGACCGGCCGTGTCGATTTCATTTTCATCGGGATTTCGTCGGGGCTGCCTTTCATCCAGAACAAGCAATTGATCCCGCTCGCAGTCAGCTCTGCCAAACGCTCGCCTGCCTTGCCCAATATCCCCACCACATTGGAGGCGGGCTACAAGGATTCCGACTTCAACTACTGGAACGGCATGCTGGTGCCGGCGAAAACGCCGCAATCGATCGTCGAACGCCTCTATACGGAAACAACCAGAGCGCTGGCGCTGCCGGAAGTGCAGCAGAAGCTGACCGTTCAGGGTGTCGAGTCGGCGCCGCTCACGCCGAACGAGATGGACGCCATGATCCGGCGCGAAATAGCACTCAATCTCAAGATCGCGAAAGAAGCCGGTCTGAAATTCAATTAAGGCACTTCCACTCACCGCGGCGGGACGCCGCGACAGAATTGTGACGTTCACCGCCATACATGAGTTGCCCACAGGTACATATCAGCCGCGTGCATTTCTCTGCATGCGCCGACACAATTTTGCTAAACGAATTGTTTGAGACATTGAGCGGTCATGGCACGAAAGACCATCCATGCGGCGGGAGGAATCGTGGTGCGCAATGGCGCACGCCCGCTGATCGCGGTCGTGCAGCGCGCAAAAGACGAACATTGGGTCTTGCCGCGCGGGAAACTCAAGCTCAATGAAAGCGCACTCGCCGGCGCCCGCCGCGAGGTCGTGGAAGAGACCGGGCATCGCGTGCGCGTGCGCGAATTCCTCGGCGCCATTACCTACCGCGCGCGTGGCCGGCCGAAGGTCGTGCAATTCTGGCATATGCAGGCGGCCGTCAATCCAAGCCGTGACCTGATGAAAGACATCATGGCGGTGGAGTGGCTGCCCCTGTCGGCGGCAGTGCGGCGGCTGAGCTATCCGTTGGAAAAATTATTCCTGCGCAATGTCGGCCGGGAGGCGCTGCGTCGGCGGAAGCATCGCAAGGCCCGTGGCCACGCGACCAGGGCGAAGACACGCCGGCATGCCGTAAAAACGCACGGCAGCAAATCGCGGTCGCGTCGCATCACGGCCTCGCACGACCGCACCAGAAAGATCGCGGGGCATTCGGCGGCGCGTGTTGGTCAGGCCAATATCCTGCAACGTGTGCTCGGACGCCTCACCCCCTGACAACGTGCGCGCGTAATAACCGCCACGGTGTCGCCGCAAGCATTGCCAAAATTTAATCCGTGCAAACAGGCAGTTGGGCCGATTCCAAATGGCTCATTCACCCAGTGTTCACGCGAAAAACGGGAACCTCGCATCCACACAAATGGTTGATGCTGGGCGGAAATACGCAGGAAGCGATTGGAATGGTCGTTGAATGCATATGATCCCAGCGAACCAGAGGAAGGTGCGCAATGACTAAGATGACCAGAACACTGACTGCTCTCGCGGCCGCCGCGACCCTTGGAATTGCGGCCATCGCCGCCCCCCAACCGGCCGAAGCGCGCGGAGGCGCATGGGCTGCCGGCATCATCGGCGGACTCGCCGCCGGCGCCATCATCGGTTCGGCTATCGGACACGGGCCCTACTATGCCTACGCGCCCGGGCCATACGCTTACAACGGCTACGGCGGCTACGGCGGCTGTTACTGGACCCGTCAGCGGGTTTGGGACGGTTGGGGCTGGCGAATTCGACCCGTGCGAGTCTGCGGGTAGGGTCTAGCCAAATCAGAGAAAGTCGAGCATGTAGAAAAGAAAAAACCTGGATTCGTGAACGTCTCCGGGTTTTTTCAGACGAGGGGCGGGCCGGCGCTCAACAAATTTCCGACATATTGGAACGGTCTCTGTCTCGGCACGGGGACTTGGACTTAGTCAGACTTCACCATGGTTGGCCCTGCTGACCTGACCTGGAGGGAACATCAAATGAAGAAGACAATGTTCGCGCTTGCGACGGCGGCCACTTTGGCAGTCGGCACTCTGAGCGCCCCGACCACGGCCGATGCCCGTTGCTATGGCTGTGCGGTCGGCGCGGGTGTTGCGGCCGGCGTGATCGGCGGCGCCATCATTGGCGGCGCGATCGCCAATAGCGCACCGGCTTACCCGGCTTACGCGCCGGCCCCCGGCTATGTCGTGTACGAAGGCTACGGCGCCCCCTATCCGGCTGCTTGCCCCGGTGGCTACTGGGCGCGGCGGCCTCTGCGCGATGGCTACGGCAATTTCGTTGGCTGGAGCCGTCCGCGGTTCATCTGCCCTTAAAGATCGCGTAACGAATTTGGGTGGATGATCGGCGCCAAAGGACATTGGCCCGAGAGGACACCCATGAAGAATACCATTATTGCGCTCGCCGCGGCCGCCACCCTGGCCGCGGCGTTGCCGTCTCCCGCACAGGCTTACTGCAACGGCTGCGGCGTTGCCGCCGGTGTGGTCGGCGGACTCGCCGCCGGCGCCATTGTCGGCTCGGCGATCGCCAACAGCCGCCCGCCGGTTTATGTCGAGCCGGCACCGGTCTACGTGGCTCCGCCGCCCCCGGCCTATGTCGATGGCCCGGTCTGCCATACCGAACGCCAGCAGGTGTGGGACGGTTACGCCTATCGTATGCGCCGCGTGCAGGTTTGCGACTAGCAGTCACCTCTCCGCTCATTCCCGCGCAAGCGGGAATCCAGAGTTGCGGCGATAGATCTATTTTTTTTCACTGGGTCCCCGCTTTCGCGGGGACGAACGGCCAAAAATAGAACTACCGCCGCATGTGATCGAGCACTGCGGCGGTCGGCCAGCAGTCGACCTTCAACCCGTTTTTTTTCTGGTAGGCGCCGAGCGCGGCACGCGTTAGCATGCCCGCCTTGCCGTCGATCTTGTCCTTGTAGAGACCGAGAGCAGTGAGACGCTGCTGCATCGTTTCGACGTCGGTCGTCTTGAGCTGTGCGTTCTTGCTCCATGGCGTCTCGAACGGCCGCGCGCCGGCAATGCGTTCGCTGAGATGGCCGACGAACAGCACGTAAAGATCTGAAAAGTTGTAGTCCTTGAGCACGAAATAGTTCTTGGGCGTCAGGAAAGACGGTCCATAGCTGCCCTCGGGCTGCAGCAATGAGGCGTCATGCGACAAATCAGCCGCGCTGAGCTTGCGGCCAGCCGCGGGAACGAAGCCGCGTTTGACCCACTCCCTGACCGGTTTCGTCACTTCGGGCACGCCGATGCTGCAATCGGCACCGGCCGGGGCACGCACTTCGATCGCCCACGGCTCGCCGGCGCGCCAGCCCTTTCCGGCGAGTTGCTTTGCCGCCGACGCCAGCGCATCCGGCACCGAGTGCCATATATCGGCGCGACCATCGCCGTCGAAATCGACGGCATACTTGTAGAATTCCGACGGCAGGAATTGAGTGAGCCCCATGGCGCCGCCCCAGGACGAACGCAAGTCGGCTCGCGGCACCCCGTCTTGCAGCATCTTCAATATCTGCAGGAATTCGTTGCGGAAGAAATCCTTGCGCTTGCCGATATAAGCCTGCGTCGCCAGCGCGCGGATCGCGTCATATGGCTGCCGCTCGCCGCCAAAATCGGTCTCGCGGCCCCAGATTGCGAGAACGACATTGCCAGGCACGTCAAATTCTTTTTCGATGCGCGCCAGGGTGTCACGATATTGCACGGCGAGCTGCCGCCCGCGCGCGGCGAGGCGATCGAAGGTCGCCTCGCGCAAATATTGCGACGGCGTTTGCACGAACTCCGGCTGCTGCGGAGCTTTTTCCGTCGGGCCGGGAATGGCGAGATCGGGGAGAGAAAGATCGGGCTCGAGACCGCGCGTTGCGGCGTCGAAGGTCGCGCGGGATACGCCGAGCGCCTCTGCCGCCGGCCATTGCGTGGCGAGCCATTGCTGGAATGCGGCATCGGCGGCGCGCGCGGGCGCCGCAAATGTAAGCAATGCAATGATCGTCAGAGCTAACCGCATTCTCGTCATGTCCGGCTTCACTGTCATCATCATACGCAAGCTTATTCCCGCACACCCCGCTCATCCCGGCGAAAGCGGGGATCCAGCGCTCTGTTCAGAAGAACTGGATGCCCGCTTGCGCGGGCATGAGCGGAGAATTTAGCAGGCACGTCACCCCGTAGCTTACCGGCTGAACTTCTTGTACTTGAGCCGGTGCGGAATGACCGAATCCGTGCCCAGCCGCCGCATCTTGTCGGCTTCATAGTCCTGGAAGTTACCCTCGAACCATTCCACGTGGCTGTCGCCTTCGAACGACAGAATGTGCGTGGCGATGCGATCGAGGAACCAGCGGTCGTGGCTGATGATCACCGCACAACCGGCAAAATCCTCCAGCGCCTCTTCCAGCGCCCGCAACGTATCGACATCGAGGTCGTTGGTGGGCTCGTCGAGCAGCAGCAAATTCGCGCCTGACCTGAGCATCTTCGCGAGATGCACGCGGTTGCGCTCACCGCCCGACAGGGTGCCGACTTTCTTTTGCTGATCGGCGCCCTTGAAATTGAACGAGGCGCAATAGGCGCGCGAATTCATTTCCTTCTTGCCGAGAAGGATCATGTCATTGCCTTCGGAGATTTCCTCCCAAACGGTCTTCTTGCCGTCGAGACTGTCACGCGACTGGTCGACATAGCCGAGGTGCACCGACTCGCCGATCTTGATGGTGCCTTTGTCCGGTTTCTCCTGGCCGGTGATCATGCGGAACAGCGTTGTCTTGCCGGCGCCGTTCGGCCCGATCACGCCGACGATACCGCCGGGAGGCAACTTGAAGGTGAGATCGTCGATCAGCAGGTTGTCGCCAAAGCCTTTGGTCAGATGATCGAAATCGACCACATTCTGGCCGAGCCGTTCGGCCACGGGAATCGTGATCTGCGCAACCGTGTTCTGCTTGGCATTGGCGATCTTGAGCAGGTCTTCGTAGCGCTGATAGCGCGCCTTTGACTTCGCCTGCCGCGCCTTCGGCGAGGACGAAATCCACTCGCTTTCGCGCTGTAACGTACGCTGGCGTGCCTCGTCCTCGCGGCTCTCCTGCTCCAGCCGCTTCTGCTTCTGATGCAGCCAAGAGGTGTAATTGCCCTCGTAAGGAATGCCGCGGCCGTGGTCGAGCTCGAGGATCCAGCCGGTGACGTTATCGAGGAAATAGCGGTCGTGGGTGACGATCAGGATCGCGCCCGGATAGTTGCGCAGGTGGCCTTCCAGCCAGTTCACGCTTTCGGCGTCGAGATGGTTGGTGGGTTCGTCAAGCAGCAACAGCTCGGGCTGGTCAAGCAGCAGCCGGCACAGCGCGACACGGCGGCGCTCGCCGCCGGACAGTTTGGTTACGTCGGCGTCATCGGGCGGGCAACGCAGCGCGTCCATCGCCAAGTCGACCTGGCTGTCCAGATCCCACAAATTCTGACTGTCGATCTTGTCCTGGAGCTTCGCCATCTCGTCGGCGGTCTCGTCGGAATAGTTCGATGCGATCTCGTTGTAACGGTCGAGCAGCGCCTTCTTGGCGGCGACGCCCTCCATGATGTTTTCGCGGGCGGTTTTCTTGGGATCGAGTTGCGGTTCCTGCTCGAGGTAGCCGACGCGCGCGCCCTCGGCGACCCACCCTTCGCCGGTGAAGTCCTTGTCGATGCCGGCCATGATCCGCAGCAGCGTCGATTTGCCGGAACCGTTGACGCCGAGCACGCCGATCTTGGCATCAGGATAGAAGGAGAGATGGATGTTATCCAATACCTTCTTGGCCGGCGGATAGGTCTTAGTCAGACCTTGCATGTGATAGATGAATTGACGACCGTTCATTGAACCTTCGAAACCCCTGCGATTGACGCCCGAATCCGCGCGCGCACGCTCACGCGCCACCGCACGCTTTGTCGGGAAATGCGGGGCTCATGTAACGGCGGAACTGCAAAAGAGCAAGCGCTGCGGCCTTTTGCGCGCGTGGTATCGGTAAAGCTCTGGAAAGGCTGATTGCAAAAATGCCGCCCGCGGGCCGTTCAGGCACCGGTTTTTAACCGCTGTGACGCCATGATCGCTCTCCATGAACCTGGTCACCCGACGGGGCGACCAAGAGATAGCTGGACCGGACCTCGGCAATCGGTCGGCGTGGGAGCTGTGTCATGGGTCGAGCCATATTGGCTATCTCGGGTTCCGCAATCGCTTTGCTGCCTCGTCCCTTTACCGCTTTCGGCAGCTTTTTTGCCAGCTTCTGGCGCGAAGTGACCCGGGACGCGATCCGGCCCTATCGGCCCGAATTGCACTACATGCGCGGGCCCGGCCCCGCCTGGCGCGCCAAGCACGGTCTCCCGCCGGCGGCCTAATTACTCCTGAGAGATTCGCCTCACGTTCCTCCGTGACCCTGTGTCCCGAGCGCGGCGCTCCATGAAATGGTGCGCCGCAGACCCGGGACCGTAACAAGGTTTGGTGTGAAACGGTCCCGGATCAGCGGTGCACCGCTATCGCGCTGCACCGCGTCCGGGACAATAGGTCGGACTGGCCCCGATCCCCCTATCTTTTCGGTTTGCCCGCCCTAAATTGGCACCGCAAAAGCGGGCGCACGCAGGGAGCATAATGGGCATGGTTCGGGCCGCCATTTTGGACGATTACCAGAACATTGCGATGAAAATGGCCGACTGGTCGGCAATAGCCAAAGACGTCGAAATCAAGGTGTTCAATGCCCCGCTCGGCGGGCCAGACGCCGTCATCAAGGCCCTGCAAGGATTTGCCATCGTCGTCGGCATGCGGGAGCGTACCGCTTTCCCACGCAAGGTAATCGAGGCGCTCCCCGACCTGAAACTGCTGATCACCACCGGCGCCCGCAACAATTCATTCGACGTGAAGGCCTGCACCGAGCGTGGCGTGACCGTTTGCGGAACCGCGTCCGCCGGCAGCCCGACCACCGGCATTGCCTTCGGCCTGATGCTGGAACTGACCCGCCGGATCGGCTTCGAAAATGCGCGCCTCAAGGCTGGCGCCCCCTGGCAGGTGACCATAGGCCGCGACCTCGAAGGCCTGACGCTTGGCATTCTCGGGGTGGGCAAGCTTGGCCAGCGGTCCGCCGCGGTCGGCAAGGCCTTCGGCATGAAGACCATCGCCTGGAGCCAGAACCTCACCGAGGACAAGGCGAAGGCTGCGGGCGCGGACTACGTCTCGAAGGAGGACTTGTTCCGCAATTCCGATTTCGTCACCATCCACGTTGTGCTGAGCGATCGCTCGCGCGGCCTCGTTGGCGCAAAAGAACTCGGTCTGATGAAGAAAACGTCCTATCTGATCAACACCGCGCGCGGCCCGATCGTCGATGAGAAGGCGCTGATCGCGGCGCTTCAGAGCAACGCAATCGCCGGCGCGGGGCTTGATGTGTTCGACGTCGAGCCATTGCCGCTCGATCATCCGTTCCGGAAAATGGATAATGTCGTGATCACGCCGCATCTCGGCTATGTCAGCGAGCAGAATTACCGCAAATATTTTCCCGACGTCGTCGAGGATATCCGCGCCTGGCTCGATAGCAAACCTGTGCGGGTAATCGACGCGAAGTAGCATTCACAATCGCAGAAGTTTGGCCGCGTTGTTGTAGGCGACATCCGCGCGCACGGATTCATCGAGCGGCACCGTGTCCATGAACGGACCGGCCCCTTCCGAATCAAATGGATAGTCGGACGAGAACATGACGTGATCGCGCCCCAGCGCGTCGATCGAGCAGCGCAACGGCGGGCCATCATACATGCCCGAGGTGGTGACCCAGACGTTTTCCTTGATGTACTGCGACGGCGGCTTCGGCAAATTCCAGCCATAGGGCTTCGAGCGACTGTCGAAACGAAAGAGCAGAAAGGGCAAAGTTTCCCCGAGATGGCCGAGCAACAGCTTGGCTTTCGGATAGCGATGGAAAACTCCGCCGCAGATGATGCGCAACGCGTGCGAGCCGGTTTCCACGCCCCAGCCCCACATCGGCCGCACCAGCACGTTGTGACCTGCGAGCACCGGCAGAGGCGCCACCGCGTCCGCGGGATGCAGATAGATCGACGCGCCCAAGGCCGCTGCACGTTCCCAGAACGGGTCGTAGGAGCGGTCGTCGAGATATTTGCCGTTGGTGTGCCCGTTGATCATGGCGCCGCAAAACTTCAGATCGCGCACGCAGCGCTCGAGTTCATCGGCGGCGGCTTTCACATCCTGCATGGCAAGATGTGCGAACCCGGAATAACGGTCCGGGCGTTTCTGCACTTCCTTGGCCAGGAAATCGTTCGATTCACGCGCGGCCCGCACGGCAGTGGCGGCATCGCGCTCCGCCTGCACGCCCGGCCCGGCGATCGACAGGATCATCCGCGCGATGCCTGTCTTGTCCATCATTTGCAGGCGGTGCTCGCCGAAATCGGTGAGGCTCGCATAGAGTTGCGCCACCCGGGCCGGCGCGACATCGACCATGGTCGGCCGCCAATAGGGCTCGGTCGCGGGATCCAGAAAATGCTCTTCAAGCGCGATCTTCTTGACCATGGGTGTCCATCTCCCGGCTGTTGGGCCTCATTTTCTTCTTTTCGCTGTATCGGATTTTGGGCTATTGTGTCCCACGATGCAAGGCGGCAAAGATCGCCAGTGCAATGTCGGGGTGGGCGTCATGAGCAGGCTGGTCGCCAACGATAAAAGCCAGGTTCAGGTCATCGCGCGCGCGGCCACGATTCTGCGTGCGCTGGAAGAAGAAAATGCGGGCCTGAGCCTCGGGCAGATCGCGCAGCGCGTGAATCTCGCGCGCTCCACCGTGCAGCGCATCGTTGCGGCGCTCGAAACCGAAAAGCTGGTGATCGCGGCGACGCCGAACGGCCGCGTCCGCCTTGGGCCGACGATCCTGCGGCTTGCCGCGTCGGTGCGCAGCGATTTCGTAACGCTGACGCGGCCGTTCCTGGAACGGCTTTCAGAAGAACTTCATGAAACAGTCGATCTCTCGACCGTGAAGAAAGATCACCTCATCTTCATCGATCAGGTCATCGGCTCGCAGCGCCTGCGCGCCGTCTCCGCGGTCGGGGATACGTTCCCGCTCTACTGCACCGCGAACGGCAAGGCCTATCTGGCGCAACTTTCGGATACGGCGATCGAAGCCCTGATTGGCCGCGCGTATGAAGCGCGAACCCCGAAGACGCTTACCCGCCTCGACACGTTACTCAATGATCTCAAAGGCGCGCGCCGTGGTGGCGTCGCTTACGATCGCGAAGAGCATACGCTCGGGATCTGCGCTGTCGGTGTCGCCTTGCACGATCCGCTCGGCAATGCTGTCGCCATCTCGGTACCGGTACCGAGCCAGCGCTTCGCCAATCGCCAGGCGTTGATCGCCGAACGTCTGATCGCCACCAAAAACGCACTGGAGAATCATATGAACTCGGCCGCCGCCTGATAATGGGCGGCGGATTGTTTCGACAACAAGCGCCAACGCGCGAACAAGGGAGGATGCCGTGGCCAAACGAATTCGCGGCGTAATGTTCGAGGAAAATCTCAAGAACAGCATGGGACTGGAGTTCTATAACCTGTCCCACCGCTTCGGTTATCAATCCCCGAACTGGCCTTATTTCGAGGACGTCAAGATTGAGCGCATTCACTACATGGCGAAGTCTGGTGTGCTGTCGCAACGCATCACAACGTCGATGCACAACACGACCCATATCGACGCGCCCGCCCACGTCATCCAGGGTACGCCCTTCATCGACGAAGTTCCGCTACCACATTTCTTCGGATCCGGCATCGTGGTGTCGATCCCCAAAAACAAGTGGGAACAGATCACCGGCGACGACCTGGAAAAAGCCTGCGGCAAGATCGTGCGCCCGCGAGACGTCGTAATCGTCAACACCGGCTGGCACAAATTTTACGAAGACAGCGAAGACTATTTCTGCCGCGCGCCCGGTTTCGTACCGTCGGCCGGAGAATGGTTCGTGAAAAAGAAGGTAAAGGTCGTCGGCCACGATACACAGGCCAACGACCATCCGCTCGCCACCGCCATCGGCCCGCAGCGTAACGGCCCGTTGCATCCACATCTCGCTGAGGAATATCGCGAATGGTCTGGCGGGCATGACTGGAAGGACGATTTTCCGGAATGGGAACCGGTACACCGGATCTTGTTCAAGAACGGCATCATGGGCATCGAGAATGTCGGCGGCGACATCGACAAAGTTACCGGCAAGCGCGTCACCTTCGCCTACTTCCCCTGGAACTGGGATCGCGGCGACGGCTGCATCGTGCGTCTGGTCGCGATCGTTGACCCGAGCGGAAAATATAAGATCGAGCGCGGGAGGAAATTCTGATGCACGTCAAACGTTTCGCGGACGCCAAACCCTACGAAGCGCCTAATCACCGCAACTATAGTTCGTTGCGCCTGTTCGGCGCGGAAGCCGGCGGCACCAAGGGCCTCGTGTTCGGTTATTCGCACTTCCTGCCGGGAGGTGGCGCTGGTCCCGACGCCTCGCCGCCTGAGAAAGTCTATTTTGTGCTGCGTGGTGAACTGACCGTCATCGTCAACGGCAAAGAGACGGTATTGAAGGCTAATGACTCGTGCGTGATCGAGCCGAACGAAACGCGTGAGATCATCAACCGCGGAAATGAAGTCTGCTCTATCGTCGTAGCGGTGGCCAATCCGCCGAAGTGAGGCGTGTCATGAGTGAGTATTTGAAAAATCCGCTGTCGTTGTTCGATATCAAGGGCAAGACGGCCATCATTACGGGCGCTTCTGGCGCGTTCGGCGCACTGGCGGCAAAGACTTTCGCCGGTGCGGGCGCGAACGTTGTACTGGCGGCGAGCAAGGTCGACGAATTGAAAAAAGTCGCCGCCGAATGCGAGAAGCTCGGTGGCAAGGCCGAAGTTATCGCGCTGCGACCGAGCTCGGAAGAAAACTGCGAGAAGATCGTCAAGGCCGCGGTCGACAGGTTCGGCTGCGTTGACATCCTGGTGGTCGCCTCGGGTCTCAACAAGGTATCGAAGATCGTCGACCAGAAAGTCGAGGACTTCCTCGACGTGATGGATGCCAACGTCAACCACTCGTGGCTGATGGCGCGCGCCGCGGGCAAACAGATGCTCAAGCAGGGCCAAGAAGGCAAACCTGGTGGCAAGGTCATTCTCACGTCGTCCGCGCGCGGCTTGCTCGGTCATCCGGCCGGCTATTCGGCCTATTGCGCCTCGAAATCGGCGGTCGACGGCATCACCAAAGCGTTGGGCTGCGAATGGGGCGAGACCGGCATCACAGTCAACGCACTCGGTCCGACGGTATTCCGCTCACCACTCACTGCCTGGATGTACGAGGACACAGAGCGGGCACAGACGGTGCGGAAAGGATTTCTGGCGCGCGTGCCAAAGGGCCGTCTGGGTGAACCCGAAGACCTTGCCGGGCCGCTTCTGTTTTTGGCATCAAAGGCTTCAGATTTCTATACCGGCCATATCCTGTACGCCGATGGCGGCTACACCGCAGGCTAATGCATGGCGAAAGCGCGCATCGCGGTGATCGGTGCCGGCCTGATGGGGCACGGCATCGCCCAGGTGTTCGCGCTCGCCGGCCATGACGTCACGATCTACGACTCGATTGCTGCTTCGCTCGATAGCGCGAAAGCGCGCATTCTTGGCAATCTGAAGGACCTCGGAGACGATCAGAAAGCCGTCGAACGTGTGACGCCCATCCCCGATCTCGCACAAGCGGTGCGTGACGCCGACTATGTGGTGGAAGCGGTGCTGGAGAATCTGCCGCTCAAGCAAAAACTGTTCGGCGAGATCGAGAAGCACGTGCGCCCTGATACAATCCTGGCCAGCAACACCTCGGTCATTCCGATCACCAGGATCATGGAAGGTCTTACGCGGCGCGAACGCGCGCTCGGTACGCATTGGTGGAATCCGCCTTTTCTGGTGCCACTGGTCGAAGTGATCGAGACGCAGTGGACGTCACCACAGACGGTAGACTTCACGATGAAACTGCACGCCGCCGCGGGCAAGAAGCCGGCACATGTAAAAAGGGATGTGCCCGGCTTCATCGGCAACCGCTTGCAACATGCGTTGTGGCGCGAGTCCGTTGCCCTGGTCGAACAAGGGATCTGCGATGCCGAGACCGTAGACAACGTGATCAAGGCGGCGTTCGGCCGCCGGCTCGCCGTACTCGGCCCGCTGGAGAATGCCGACATGGTTGGTACCGATTTGACTTTGGCGATTCACAAAACGGTATTGCCAGACATCGACAGCCGCCCTGGCCCGTCGCCCTATCTGGAAAAACTGGTGAAGGACGGCAAGCTCGGCTTCAAGTCGGGCGAAGGTTTCCGAAAATGGAAGCCCGAACAGCAAGCTGCGTTACGTTCAAAGGTATTGCAACATCTGAAAAAAGCGCGCGCCCAGGATACGTAAGGGCGCTCCGACAAAAGGGAGGTGACAATGAAAGACCATGGGACGATCTCCCGCCGCACGCTGGTCAAAACCGGCCTGGGCGCCGTTGCTGCACCCGCCATCCTGCAAATTCTTCCGGCGGAAGCGCAGGCGCAAACGATCAAGATCGGGCATGTCAGCCCCAAGACCGGGCCTCTTGCCGGCTTTGGTGAGGCCGACGGCTTTATCCTCGAGCAGGTGCGCGGCATCCTGAGCAAGGGTCTCGAGAACAACGGCAAGACTTACAAGGTCGAGATCATCAGCAAGGATAGCCAGTCGAATGGCAACCGTGCGGCAGAGGTCGCCTCGGAACTCATTCTCGGCGACAAGGTCAACCTCATCGTCGCGTCTGCGACGCCGGACACGACCAACCCGGTGTCCGACCAGGCCGAAGTTAACGAGGTGCCCTGCATCACCACCAACTGCCCATGGCAGCCCTATTTTTTCGGCCGCAAAGGCGATCCCAAGAAAGGCTTCACCTGGACGTATCATTTTTTTTGGGGCCTTGAGGACGTCATCGCGTCTTTCCTTGCACTGTGGGACGAACTACCGACCAACAAAGTCGTCGGCGGTCTTTTTCCAAACGATGCCGACGGCAATGCCTGGGGCGATGCCAAGCTCGGCCTGCCACCGGCGCTGGCTGCGGCCGGCTACAAGCTGCACGATCCCGGGCGCTACCAGCTCATGAATAACGACTTCACGTCGCAGATTTCCGCGTTCAAGGCAGCAGGCGCCGAGATCGTGACCGGCAATATGATTCCGCCCGACTTCGCAACGTTTTGGTCACAGGCGGCACAGCAAGGTTTCAAGCCAAAGATCGTCACCATCGGCAAGGCTCTCCTGTTTCCGTCGGTGATTGAGTCACTGGGCGAGCGCGGCAACGGACTGACCAGCGAGGTCTGGTGGACGCCCCATCATCCGTTCAAATCAGGCCTCACCGGACAAAGCTGCCAGCAGCTCACAGATGCCTACACCAAGGCATCGAACAGGCCGTGGACACAGCCGATTGGCTTCCAACACGCGTTATTTGAAATTGCGATCGACGTTCTCAAGCGCGCAAAAAATCCGGCCGATCCGAAATCGATCCTCGATGCGATTGTTTCAACGAATTACCAATCGATCGTTGGTCCGATCCAGTGGACCGGCGCGCCGGTCAAAAACGTCACCAAGACGCCACTCGTCGCCGGACAGTGGCAGCGCAAAAACGGCAAGTTCGACCTGGTGATCGCTGAGAACAAGACTGCGCCGAATATCCCCGTCGGAGGCAAACTACAGCCGATCTCCTGACGCCTGCACCATGGCCCCGATCCTCGCGCTCGAAAACGTCTCGAAGCGGTTCGGGGCCGTGATCGTTGCCGACGGCGTTGATCTCGCGCTGAACGATGGCGAGGCACTCGGCATCATCGGGCCGAACGGCGCCGGCAAGACGACGTTGTTCGGTGTCGCAACCGGTACAGTCGTGCCGGATTCAGGTCGCGTGCTCTTTTCAGGAGATGATATCACGCGGTTGCAACCGGAACGCCGGTGCCGAAAGGGGCTGGCGCGATCGTTTCAGATCCCGCAGCCGTTCTCCGGGATGACCGTCTTCGAGAACGTGGTCGTGGCCGCGGCTTTCGGCGCCAACGAGCGTGAGGCTGCGGTCTATCACCGTTGCGCGGAGTTGCTCGAACGCTGCGGCCTGGTAGACAAAGCGAATACGCGTGCCGGCGGTCTCACATTGCTCGATCGCAAACGCCTCGAACTGGCGCGTGCCCTGGCGACTCAGCCGCGCGTGTTGCTACTCGACGAAGTCGCAGGCGGCCTCACGGAGCACGAGTGCGCAGCCCTCGTCGCCCTGATTAAAGATGTGCGCGCGAGCGGCATATCCATTATTTGGATCGAGCATGTCGTGCACGCCTTGCTCGCCGTCATCGATCGATTGCTGGTCCTTCACGGCGGCAAATTCATCGCCGCAGGTGATCCCCACGCCGTCATCCGAAGTCAGCAGGTCGCGGAGATCTACATGGGGATCGACGCCGATGTGTGACGCAAGCCTGCTCAACGTCAAAGGGATCGACGCGTTCTACGGCGATTTCCAGGCGCTGTTCGATGTTTCGTTAAGTGTCGACCGCGGTCAGATTGTCGCGGTGATCGGCGCCAACGGCGCCGGAAAAAGCACACTCCTGAAGAGCATTGCCGGTCTGACACATCCCCATCGCGGCGAGATTTTATTCGACGGATCGCCTATCACAAATGCACCGGCCTTCGACGTACTCAATCGAGGAATTGCGCTGGTGCCCGAAGGACGCCGGCTTTTCCCCTCGTTGTCGGTCGAGGAAAACCTGTTGATCGGCGGCCAGTCACGTCGGCCCGGCCCCTGGACCCTTGCGCGCGTCTACGAGTTGTTCCCGGTGCTCGCCGAACGACGCCACCTTCCGGCACCTGCCTTGTCCGGCGGCCAGCAGCAAATGGCGGCTATCGGCCGCGCGCTGATGTCTAATCCACGGCTGCTGCTCTGTGACGAAATAAGCCTCGGCCTTGCGCCGATCGTCGTGCGCGAAATCTATTCCCGTCTGCCGCACGTGGTGGCTGAAGGTCTGTCGTTGATCATTGTCGAACAGGACATCATGCAGGCGCAGCGCGCCGCAAGTCACGTGTACTGTCTGCAGGAAGGACGCGTCGCGCTGCAAGGGCCCGCGCATGCGCTTACGCGCGAAGCGATTTCGGCCGCTTATTTCGGGGTATGACGGCCATGCAGTGGTTCAATGTCGTCCTGCAAGGCGTGTTGATCGGCGGGCTCTACGCGATGTTCGCCTCCGGCCTCTCGCTGATCTTCGGTGTGATGCGCCTGGTCAATATTGCGCATGGCGATCTGATCGTTCTTGCGGCTTACATCTCGCTGATTGTTACACAGGCGCTTGGCGTTGACCCGCTGACCTCGCTGCTGCTTGTCGTGCCGGTTATGGCACTGATCGGCTATGCATTGCAGCGCGGGTTGCTCAACCGTACTCTCGGCGAGGATCTTCTGCCGCCTCTGCTGGTGACCTTCGGCCTTTCAATCATCATCCAGAATGGTCTGCTGGAGCTGTTCACCGCCGACAGCCGCAGACTGCAGGCGGGAGCAATCGAAATTCAAACCATCCAGCTGACGCAAAGTGTGTGGGTCGGCGCGCTGCCGCTGATCCAGTTCGTTGTCGCAGTCGCGGTGATCGCTGGATTGCAGGCGCTGTTCTACAAAACTGCGCTCGGGCGCGCCTTCCGCGCGACGTCGGACGACCAGTCTGTCGCTCAATTAATGGGCCTCGATACGCGTCACGTGTTCGCAATGGCCATGGCGCTGTCACTGGCGATCGTTGCCATTGCCGGCGTGTTCCTGGCGATCCGCACAAATTTCGATCCGGCGATCGGCCCCGCGCGGCTGATCTTCGGCTTCGAGGCGGTGATTATCGGCGGACTGGGCAGCATGTGGGGTACACTCGCCGGCGGCATCATTCTCGGTATCTCGCAGGCGATCGGCGCGCAGATCGATCCTGGCTGGCAGTTGCTGGCCGGCCACATTGTATTTCTCGCGATCCTCGCTGTGCGGCCACAGGGCCTCTTTCCAAAGGTGTCCGGATGAGCCGCGTCGAACGCGTCACACGGTCGAGCCGTATCGGTGTCTCGCTGGTCGCCGTCGCCCTCATTATCCTTGCGCTCGCGCCATATTGGGGCGACCGGCAGACGTTGCGGTTGCTGGCAGAGATGCTCACGTTTGTGGCGCTGGCAAGCCTGTGGAATCTGCTGGCAGGCTACGCGGGGCTGGTTTCGGTCGGTCAACAGGCCTTCGTCGGACTTGGCGGCTATCTGCTTTTTGCGCTCGCAATCTTGCCTGAAGTTCACCCGATCGCAGCCATCCTGATTGCCGGTCCGATCGGCGCGCTTGTAGCGATCCCGGTCGCGCTCCTGATCTTTCGTCTGCGCGGCGCCTATTTCGCCATCGGCACGTGGGTGGTTGCTGAGGTTTTTCGCCTGCTCGCCTCGCAAATCTCTGTGCTCGGCGGAGGTTCCGGCATCAGTTTGCCTGCCGCTATCGTGATCGCAATGGCGCCGAACCGGCAAATGCGCGAATTCGAAACCTATTGGCTGACACTCGCGCTAACTGCCGTCGTTCTTGGAGCGATCGTGCTCTTGTTACGTTCACGTCACGGCCTTGCCCTCACCGCTATTCGCGATAACGAGCAGGCGGCGCAGAGCAATGGCATTGACGTGTGGCGTATCAAATTCATCGTCTATGTGCTCACTGCGTTCGGTACGTCGATGATCGGCGCCCTAATTTTCTTGCAGAAATTGCGCATCTCGCCCGACACGGCATTCAGCGTGAACGACTGGACCGCCTTTGTCATTTTCATCACCGTCATCGGCGGCATCGGGCGCATAGAGGGGCCAGTTATCGGCACCATCATCTTTTTCGTGCTTCGCCAGACTTTGGCGGACCTTGGCAGCCTGTATCTGCTGATGATGGGTGCGGTCGCCATTGTGGTCATGCTATGGGCGCCGAAGGGGCTTTGGGGGATATTTGCGGAACGTCTCGGCTGGCAGGCTATGCCGCTGCGCCGTCACCTGATGCTGGTAAAGAAACCGTAGGAAAGCCATGAGTCCAATCATTGATATCTACTGCCATATCTTCCCGGACCGCTTTTTCCAGGAGATGACCAAAGTCGCGCCAAATCTTGAAAACATCGGCAAACGGCTGCGAGGCGTCACCAAGCTGTTCGATCTTGGTGCGCGCTTCAAGGAGATGGACGCGTTCGGTGACTACCGGCAAATAATTTCGCTCCCGAACCCGGCGATCGAAGACATCGCCACGCCTGACGTCGGGTTGAACCTGGCACGCATCGCAAACGATGCGATGGGTGAACTGTGCAGAAAATATCCTCAGCGCTTTCCCGGATTCGCGGCCGCCCTGTGCATGACCGACGTAGCGGGGTCGGTCGCGGAGGCGCGACGCGCAATTAAAGACCTCGGGGCACGTGGTGTGCTGCTCTATACGAATGTCGCGGGCAGGCCGCTCGACGATCCGGAGTTCGAACCAATCTTCGCGACAATGGCCGAGCTCGATTTGCCGATCTGGCTACATCCTGTGGGTACGGCAGCAATGCCGGATTACCCTGCCGAGAAAAAATCGCGGTTCGAGATGTGGTGGTGCTTCCATTGGCCCTACGAGACGTCGGTGGCCATGGTGCGAATGGTATTCTCCGGGCTGCTCGACCGTTATCCGAAGCTGAAAGTCATCACGCATCACCTCGGCGGGATGATCCCCTACTACGATGGTCGCGTCGGTCCGGGGCTCAAAGTGCTCGGGCAGCGCACCTCGGACGAAGACTATTCAAAGATTTTGCCGTCATTGAAGCGGCCGCACATGGATTATCTGCACGACTTCTACGCAGATACCGCAATGTTTGGCGGCGGCATCTCGGCGACGCGCTGCGGGTTCGAATTCTTCGGCGCCGATCAGGTGGTATTCGCAACGGATACCCCGCTCGGCCCGATTGAGCCGACGATCAAAACCATCGAAGCGCTCGGTCTGTCAGGCGAGGATCGCCGTAAACTATTCGTGGGCAACGCCGAAAAACTGCTCAATATGAAGTTCCAGTAACTGGAACCTTCTCGCCCGTTATTTTGTCTTCTTTTTACTTTTGCGGTCTTCTGATGAGCCGACGCCATGCACCGGCGTCCAGCTCGGCGGATCGCTGGCCGGGAAACTCTCATCGGAATTGATTACGACATTGTCTTCGTCGTTCTCGATCCGCTGGCGCTCGATTTCCGCATATTGTTTCGGTTTTTCCGACATAGAATGCTCCGAATGGAACTCTGCAAACCAACGATTTTCGCGGGGAAGCGTTCCCCGCGCAAAGAGCCCCGGATTCCCGCCAATTTCAGCTTCGTCGGGGGTCACAAATCCTGCCTGATCCAGGCGCCTTGCACATCCTCGCACCAGTTGCCGACATTCCATTCGCCCCACGCGCCGAGGCCGCCGAGTTCATCGAGTCCACAATAGACCGGCACATGGATGACCGAGAGGCCATCATGAGCATGTGCGGCTTCCAATGCAGAGCGTAGGGTTTCAACAGTGGTGCCGCCGGACCCCGCATGCACGCCAGATACAGATTTGGCGAGTTGCACGTAGTCGACCGCGACACGGTCATTGGTCCGGAATTCGGCGTTGTACTGCGCCAGTTGCAAACCGGTGATCGCAGCCATCCGGCGGTTGTCGAAGAGCACGATCATGCCGCGCACGCCATGTTCGACCGCGTCGACCAATACTTGCGGGTTCATCATGAACGAGCCATCGCCGGTAAACGCGACGCCGTAGCGCGGTTTCTCGGCCAGCGCTGATGCAAGCAAAGCGCTTGCCGCAAAACCCATGTATGAAGCGCCGGATTCGGTAAACGTATCACCCGTGCGATCGTCTTCCACGATCTGGAAGCCGTTGGCTTGCACATCGCCGGCGTCGAAGAACTTCGCGGCGCCGACCTGCTTGGCGAAATCAGCCACGACCTTGATGGCGGCAGGTTGCGTGAGAACAGGTTTTTGCCAGACTTCGTCGCGCAGTGAAGAACCTTCGAAACGCTTGCGTTTGTAAGTGGCCCACTCAGCTTTCTTTGCCGCACAAGCATCAAGCCACGCGCGCTTGTTCTTGTTGGCACCCGTTGCTTCGAGTTTGGCAGCCAGGCGGGCCGCGATCGCGCCAATATCGCCGATGAGTGCGACCGTTTTGTTGTAGTGCAGCGCGTCGGCAAGGTCGCCGTTGATATTGATGACCGCCTGTGCGTTCTTGTATCCAATCCCCGAACAATCCGCCTGGCAGACCGCGCGTGAGCCGATGACAATCAGCAGTTCCGCTTCGGCCATCGCGTAGTTGCCGCTGATCGATCCCTTCGAGCCCCCGACATGCATGTTTTGTGCATGCGCATCAGGCAGTACACCGGTAGAACCTGGGGACAGCACGACTGCCGCTCCAGCGGCTTCCGCGAGTTTCCTGATGGCCGCATCGTGACCGCGCGTGCCGCCGCCGGCCTTGATAGCCACTTTCGTTGTCTTGGCGATCAGCGCCGACGCCTCATCGATCACAGCATCATCGGCCGGTGCCAGCTTCGGGAGCTCCGGTCGCTGCGGCAATGCTGCGAGATTGACGGTCACCATCGCCGGCTGAGTATTGAGCGGCAGCAGCAGGTAAAATGGCCCGGCGCGATAAGGGTGGTTGACGCATAAAGCACCGCGGCGCAGCGCATCGCGCAATCCTTCAGGTGTATGCAGCACGTACGATTGTCCCATGACCGCCGTCATGCGGCCGAACAGGCCCTGCTCTTCCTTCGGCACCTGCTGCATGTTGTAGCCTTCGCCGAAGGTCGTCTCATCGCCGTAGATATGATAGACGCCCACGCCGTTCGACGCCGACGCCAGCGAGCCGGCAAAGGCCTGCATCGCGCCCGGACCGATCGAAGTCACCACCGCGGAGACTTCGCCGTATTGCCAACGGAGCGCGGTCGCGGCATGCGCCATCTCCACCTCATTGCGGCAATTGATGGTGCGGGTTACGCCCTCCTCCTCGTAGATACGCAGAACATTTCCAAGATCGGTCGAGCCGTGGCCGAAAATGGCGAAGTACTTGCGCACGCCCTGCTTGAGCAGGCCAAGCACCAACGCTTCCGACAGCGAGCACTCGATCAGTTTCGGCAAGCCCTTGGCCAGCGCCTGTTCGATGCCGCCGGCCTTGGCTATAGCGCGGCCACGCTCGCGCACCGCGCTCTCACCGTCGCTGCGCGTGAGCATCAGTTGGTCTTCTCCGCCGCTGCCTTCAGAATGGGATTCCAGCGCGCAATGTCGGCCTTGAGCTGGCTGGCAAGATGCGCCGGCCCGCGATCCGACTTGGCCGGCACCGTGCCTCCGAGTTCGAGGAGACGCTTGGCAACTGCCGGATCATCAAGCGTTTTGCTAAGCGCGTCGGTGAGCTTGTCGACGACAGGTTTAGGCGTATCTTTCGGTGCAAAAATCGCACTCCAGATATTGATCTGGAACTCATTGGCGCCGACTTCCTTGGCCGAGGGAACGTCGGGAACGGCCGGAGAGCGGTTGTTACCCGATACGACGTAGGCTTTGACGGTGCCGCCCTTGATCGCGCCCTGCACGCTGACGACCTGTTCGCAGAAAAAATCGACATGACCGCCAACAACGTCATTGAGCGCCGGACCGGTCCCGCGATAGGCAACCAGATTGGGCTTCAGACCGAGCTCGGAGTTGAACAGCAGGCACGCCATGTGAGAAGACGAGCCAACACCGCCGTGTGCCTGCTTCACGCTGTCGCCGTTTTTCTTCAGATAAGCCACAAACTCCTTGAAGTCCTTGGCTGGGAAGTCCTTACGCGCCACGACCACCGCCGGCGCATTCGAAGTCAGGCCAATCGGCGCAAAATCCTTCGTCGAGTCGTATTTCAAATTAGTGTAAAGCGCCGGCGCCGAAACATGCGATCCCATACTGGCGGCGAGCAGCGTATAGCCATCGTGTTCGGCGGCTGCCGCGCGCGCCGTGCCAATGGTGCCGCCGGCGCCGCCGACGTTTTCGATGACGATATTCTGGCCGAGCACCTTGCTCATGCCATCGGCCATGATGCGGGCAACAACATCACTCGGGCCACCCGCCGGATAGGGAACTATCATCGTGATCGGGTGCGTTGGATAATTCTGTGCCTGCGCGGTTGTGACCAACGCGGCCAGCGCGACCAGCGCCGTGAAAACCCTCTTCATGACATCCTCCCAGTTTGTTTTGCCGCACAAAACGTGCGTGTACTGCCTATTCGACGGCTTGGGCCGCTCTCTCTGTTTCCTGTCTCCGCTTGTCCCGGATCGCCATCAGGACTTTTTCCGGTGTGGCCGGCAGCGCCGTGATCCGCACACCGACCGCATCATAAATTGCGTTCATGATTGCCGGGATCGTCGGCACCATCGCTGGCTCACCTACGCCCTTGACGCCGAGCGGGCCAATCGGGTCTGGATCCTCTATAATGATTGAATTGACGCGCGGCACGTCGAGCGAGGTCGGCAAG
>DATIWJ010000075.1:0-128407 GCA_035519415.1 Pseudolabrys sp. | reverse complement strand
GCCATGGCGGCAAACCTCTATGATTCGGCATTCGCGACGCTTGGCCGCATATTTGGACTTGGCGCGCGCCGGCCGATTACAGCGCTCACCCTTGCCGGTGGTTTTGCGTCGACCGTGAGCTGGCCAGTCACTCATTCTCTGATCGAGAGAGTTGGCTGGAGCGGTACTTATCTTGTTTACGCATTGGTTCTCGCATGTGTCGCGGCGCCACTGCACGCCTTTGCCTTGCCGCGCAGTCGCTTCGAAGCCGACATTCCGGCGCAAACCGGGCAGGATGCGCCGGTAAAGTCGCTGCCACCGCATGGCTTAATCTTCATACTCGTCGCCGCGGCATTCGCATCATACGCGTTCGTCCCCTCTGGCCTCTCGGCCCACCTGCTGGCGATTTTCACGCGCACCGGCATCGATGCGGGAACGGTGGTCTGGATCGGGGCGTTGTTTGGGCCGGCGCAGGTCGGCGCGCGCCTCATCGAATTTACTTTTGGTCGCAATCTGCATCCGCTGTGGGTCGTACGTTTCGCGCTCGGCACATTGTTGTGCGCTTTCGTGATGCTGGCGCTGCTAGGCATATCAACCGGGACGGCGGCGGCGTTCGCACTGATGTTTGGCGGCGCTAACGGCCTTGTCACCATTACGCGAGGCGCTGTCCCGCTCGCGCTGTTTGGTGCCTCCGGCTATGGGCGTCTGATGGGCCGGCTTGCGGCACCATTCCTGCTGGTGCAATCGGCCGCGCCGCTGGTAGTGGCGTTTGTCGTTGAATACACGTCTGATCCGGCGGCGTTGGCTCTCGCCGCCGCCTTTGCATCCGTCGCGCTTGTTTGTTTTATAGTGATCCGCCGGCCTGGCTAAGCAAACATCACGTCGATGTCATGCTGGGTGGCGTGACCATCCGCCCCATCAAGTCGGGGACCGTTGATAAGTTCGGTTCCCGATGGGCGTTTACCCGCCTCAACGGATTGCCCGCTGGTTCCGCTGTTGCGTTCGATCATGGCTAGAAGTTGTTCCTCGATCATGGCCAACATCGAAATCACTTTGCCGATCCGCTGACCGGCGAGATCTTGAAAATTGCAAGCTTCGTAGATGCGGACTACATGGTCCTGCACATCCTCCGCTAGACCATGGTGATAGTCATCGCTCAAGGCTGAAACGAGAGCTCGTGCGCAGTCGTCAATGACCTCCGCCGACGCCAGGATCTTCTGTGTGGCGGTCTCCATTCCCCCGACCGCGGCGCCGAGTTCGCCAGCCGCGCGGGTCATTCGCCGCTCACTGCCTTCGTTGATCAGCGCTGAAAGTTCACGCATGTTGCGAGCGATCGCAGAGTGAACCGCCGCGAGGTCGTGCGCCGCCACCGATCGGGCTTCGGGTTGGGAATGCGATTCGTTTGCGTGATCTGGCTCGCCACGGACATGTTGTTGCAGGGCAACACTCGTGTCGCGGCCACTTCCGATCATCTGCTCGATACGAAATACTTTTCGCTGCACGCCTGATGCCCCACGCGATACGGCCAATGGTCTTACCGAGGCTGCATTAACGCGGCGTTGCACGCACGTGGAAACCGCTCGTTTACCATGTCGCATCGTGCTTAACGGCGATTTACCAATCGGTGTGCGTTTGGCTATTTACTCCATGGTGGTCGACAAAATTACAAGGTGTTTCAATGCGGCATTCGTTTATGCTTGGGCTTATCGCTGTCACTTATTCCAATGTCGCGTTTGCACAACCGACGCCGCGCACATCCTCAGAAACTTCGTCTATGAGCGTTGCTTCCGCGCAAATACAGCCAAAGCCGGGCGGCCTTATCGAATTCTTGTTCGGCAATTCTACGCAGCGACCTCAGCGCGAGTCGCAGCAATGGTACGGCAAGCCGTCACACCAGGAGGACTACCGCGGCGAACAAGTGAATCCATCGACCTATGCCAATACATCGCTGCTCGATCCCACGCGAGGACAGCAGCAATCGGACAATCGCATAGATCCAAATTTGTTGCCGCAGCAGGTTGCATACAATGGAACGGAATCGCCGGGTACCATAGTTGTTGATACGCCGAACCATTTTCTCTACCTTGTTGAACCCGACGGCAAGGCGATGCGTTACGGCATCGGCGTTGGTCGCCCCGGATTCACCTGGTCAGGTGTGCATACTGTTTCGGGCAAGAAGGAATGGCCAGATTGGGTCCCGCCCGATGAAATGATCAAGCGCCAGCCTTATCTGCCTCACTTTGTGGCCGGAGGTCCGAACAATCCGCTAGGCGCCCGCGCGCTTTATCTTGGCTCGACGGTCTATCGCATACACGGTTCGAACGAGCCGTGGACAATCGGCCAAAACGTATCGTCTGGCTGCATCCGCATGCGCAATGCGGACGTCATCGATCTGTACGATCGTGTGAAGGTCGGCACAAAAGTGGTGGTATTATAATCAATTCAAGCGCTGTCGCCGCTGCCGAAGTCTCCACCGATATCGCTTCCAAAGTCATCCCCGGGATCGGACAGATTGCCGTCGTCGTCGAAGAGACCGGCGGGCTGTGTGTCGCCACGCGTGCCGCTCCCGATATCATTGAGGCCCGCGTCACGCGCGAGATCGCTACCAGCGGCGTTACCATCCCACGGTGAGCCGGCTGGCGGTACGGCAGCGAACGAGCTGGTACCGTGGTGGCCGAACATTGAGCTTATCGAATTGAGGAGCAGAGCGCCGCCAATAACTCCGGCCGCCGATGCCGCAGCGGTGCCAAGGAACGAGCCCCCCGGCGCCGGCGCAGCGGACGCACCAAGAGTACTGCCCCTGTTCCAGCGAAGATCGGGTTCGGTCGATGTGTTCGGACGCACGCTGGGGACAGATGCGCGACCAGTCAGCACTTGGCGCATACTGTCGAGAAAGCCGCCGCTTGCCGGCGCGCCGGTTTCCCCGCCTGCGAGCTCACGGATGCGGGCATCGGCGCGCTTGAGTGCCTCATCTTGCAACAGCACCGTCTGGACGAGCGGATAGATCGCGTGGGGTGCGCGGGCAAGGCCGTCAGCGATCGTGCGCTCGGCGGCCGGGTCTCGCGAGGTTGTTTCGAGCCGCGCCAGCCGATCAAACAGGTCGTCAACCAATTGGCGTTCTTGCGGAGTCATGATGTCCTCCCGTGACCGTCGGCGTGATTATCTAGGTTGCGCCGCCGGTTTCGCCAGTGGGACGCGCCAGTGTGACGCCCTGTTGGGTCAAAAGTTGCGGGAAAGCATTGGAGTTAAAGAAGGAAAATTCATGCTCGCGCAGCGTCGTCAGCGTATCGAGCGCCTTTAGCTCGGCATCAACGAAACCTGGATGGCACATGATTAAACCACCATCAGGCAGGCCTGACAGGAACCGCGGGAAAATTCTGGCGAAATTAGTTCTGGCGTTGAAAGCGTAGGTGCCCGCGAAGGCCGGATTTGTCGGAATTCCCAGGCGCTTCGCTTTGCGGCGGAAGCCCACGCTCAAAATATCGAGCATTAGCGCCTTTCGATCAGGCTTGCGCCGGCCAGGCCGTGAACGGCCGCACTGTCTTACCCAGGCGTGAGGTGCCTCACGCGCAACGACTTGCAGAAATGCGTCACGCACCTGGGGAAACAGATGCACATGCTGATGGCCATCTAGGAAATCCGGCGGACGGCCAAAGGCATCAATAAATGTGCGCAATTGCGTCGTGATTTCAACGATCAGCGATCTTGACTGCAGACGCCGAGCGGCCGCTGCGCGTAACACTTTGTTGAGCGGCAGAAATCGACCCTCGCGCAAGGGTACGAAATCCACGCTCGACGGTTTGAATGGCGCTGTAAGCGTTACGTGTAAGCCAAGAGCCGCGCGTTTTCTCGCTGAATTGAGCGTATCGAGCGCGATTGCCTCTTCGTTATTGAAATGCGCCGTTGTCACCATGACTGACGTCGCATTAATGCGTTCGCGCAGGACCAGCTCGCGAATAGCTGCATTAACGCCCGGAGAAATTCCGTAGTCATCGGCACAAAGCCAAATGTGGCGAAGTGCCGAGCGCATGATGTGCCGAACTACTCGGCCGCGCGAGATGTTACCGGCCGGGCCTTGGCCGATTCGCTCGCGCGCTTCACGTTGTGCTCGGCGACGAAATAGACCGGTCGGCCCTTGATCTCGGACAGCATTTTACCGACGTATTCGCCCAACACGCCGATCAGGATGAGCTGCACTCCTCCAATCACCATGACGCTGACCACCAGCGAGGGATAGCCAGGCACGTCCTTGCCATAGAGAAGCGTCTCCAACACAATCCAGCTGCCGAAAAACAGAGCTGTCAGCGCTAGCAATATACCGAGCAAGCTGGCGACGCGGAGCGGCGCCACCGAGAACGACGTGAGTCCCTCAATGGAAAGTCCGATCAACCTGCGCGCATTCCACGTTGTAGCGCCATGCTTCCGCGCCGCCGGCTCGTAGTCTACTCGAACCTGACGAAAGCCGATCCAGCTCGACAGCCCTTTAAAGAAGCGGTTCCGTTCCGGCATTTGCCGCATTGCATCCGCGGCGCGGGCCGACAACAAACGGAAATCGCCCGCGTCTTCCGGAATTTTGTGACGCGCTCCCCAATTGAGCAATGTGTAGAACGTGTGAACGCCTGTTCGCCGCAGCCAAGACTCGTTCGCGCGGTGGGCCTTGGCGGTGTAGACCACGTCATAACCATCGTCGAGCCAGCGCGCGACGAGCGTGTCGATCAAGTCCGGCGGATGCTGTCCGTCGCCGTCCATAAACAGCACGGCGCCTTGGCGAGCGTGGTCAAGGCCGGCGAGTAGGGCAGCTTCCTTGCCGAAATTCCGCGACAGCGTGACGATCTGGATGTCGAGCGGTATGGCGGGCAAGGATTTAGCGACGTCGCTGGTCCCATCGGTGCTGCCATCGTCAACGTAAACGACCTCAAGCTTCAGTCTGCGTTTGACCTCAAGATAACGCGCGACCTCGGCGATACGCTCATGCAGTCCAGGCAGACCTTTCGCCTCGTTGAACAAAGGCACGACGACCGACAGCGTCTGCGTGGACGATGTCCGTGTACGCGCGCCTGCCTTGGTCGGTTTCACCGCCATCTGGTCAACCTGCCGCCCCGTTTTCCGGCGATCTATACCGCACCGGAACGGCGCTGTCGCGCTCGGCCTACCGGGGCACTGTTTGCCGTGCTAATCGGAAGCGGACGATGACCCCAGCGCCCCTGCAAAGCATCTTTGACCGTCTCGTCGTGGCTTGGCACGAGCGCGCTCTTGCGCTCAAGGCTGTGAGTTTTGCGCTCGTCGGCATTGTCAATACGGCCATCGATTTCAGTGTTTTTTGGACAACTGCCAACTACCTGTATTGGCCGTTAGTGCCCGCCAACGTGTTGGCCTGGCTTGTGGCAGTGACATGCTCTTATGTGATGAACTCCTTCATCACATTCGGTCCGGAATCCGGGCGCATTCTACGTTGGCGCGACTATGCGAGCTTCGCCGCTTCTGGCGTTGCCGGAATGGTTTCGAGTACGGCGGTTCTCGTCGCGCTGTCCTACCTCCTGCCGGTCCTGGTCGCCAAAGTCGTGTCCATCTTGGTGAGCTTCGTCGTCAACTTCTCTCTGTCGCATTTCGTGGTATTCCGCCGGCCGCGCGGCGACATCAGCTGATTTCTGTCCGCGTGGCGAACCTGAGACTGACCATGCAGCATGATGAAAACTTGACCTCCAAGCTCCCGAATTTTGTCACGCATCTCGAATGTGCGCTGACCGGCGAGCGCCACGAGGCCGATCAGGTGCACAATTTGTCGAGGGCGGGCAAACCGCTGCTGGTGCGTTACGATCTCGAAGGCGTTCGCAAGGCACTGAAAAAAGAAATCCTTTCGGCGCGAGCGCCCGATCTGTGGCGCTATCGCGAATTACTGCCGGTTCGCAAAGCGGAGAATATCGTCAGCCTGGGCGAAGCGATGACGCCGATTGTGCGCATGGCACGCCTGTCCGCCAAGCTTGGCGGCGGCGACGTCCTCGTGAAGGACGAAGGCCGTTTACCGACAGGTTCATTCAAAGCGCGCGGACTGGTGATGGCGGTTTCGATGGCCAAAGCACTTGGCATCCAACACATGGCAATGCCGACGAACGGCAACGCTGGTGCCGCGCTTGCCGCTTACGCTTCACGTGCCGGCATTAAAACCACTATTTTTTGTCCGGAGGATACTCCGGAAGTAAATGTCAGCGAGATCGCACTGCAAGGGGCGACTGTCTATCGCGTCAACGGTTTGATCGACGACTGTGGCAAGATCGTCGGCGAAGGAAAAGAGAAGGTCGGCTGGTTCGACACGTCAACCTTGAAGGAGCCGTATCGGATCGAAGGCAAGAAAACGATGGGTCTTGAGCTCGCCGAGCAACTTGGATGGCAAGTGCCGGACGTAATCTTCTATCCGACGGGCGGTGGCACCGGATTGATCGGTATGTGGAAGGCTTTTGCGGAACTGGAGGCAATTGGCTTCATTGGCAAGAAACGCCCACGCATGGTCGCGGTGCAAGCCGCCGGCTGCGCGCCGATGGTGAAAGCGTTCGAGGCGGGCCAGGACCATGCACCTCGCTGGGAAAATGCCCATACGATCGCCTCCGGCATTCGCGTACCGCAGGCAGTCGGAGACTTTCTTATTTTGCGCGCCGTGCGTGAGAGCGGGGGATTTGCGATCGCGATATCTGACGAGGCAATCAGTGCCTCGCTTGATGAGATGGCGCGCGAGGAGGGCTTCCTGATGTGCCCTGAAGGCGCGGCGACTTATGCAGCTTATAAGCAGAGCCTTGCAGACGGACGGGTGAAGCGCACTGATCAGGTCGTATTGTTCAACTGCGCCAGCGGCTTGAAATATCCGCTGCCACCGGTGCGTCGCGCGCTCGACCGGCACCAGCCAATCGATTTTGCCAGTCTCTAGAGCCCCGCTTCGAGCTTCGCGTAAAGCGGATTGTCGCGCGAAAACACATAGCCGAGCTCGGCCACGGTGACCGCTTCGGCGCCGTTCTCGCGCAGGAAGTTGGTAAGGGCGTAGACCTGGTCCGGTGGACAATGCAGCGTCAGCACACCCGCTGCCGTTGGGCCACCGAACGGCGTTTCGATATTGAATTTCCACTTGGCGTTTTCGACCAACATATCGGTGCTTGCGGTAAATCGTGCGCGGACCTCACGGAAGGCTCGCGCGCGCGCCTGTGCGGCCACCCTGTCAAGGATGACGCGGGCAAGATCGCGTTCATCCTTGCCCCAGGTTGCACCACGCGCCGCTACGAGGTTTGCCTGCGAGCGCAGGATGGTGCCGTCCTCCACGACTTTCAGGCCGTTGGCGGCGAGTGTCGCGCCGGTGGTGGTGATATCGACGATCATCTCGGCGGTGCCGGCAGCAGGTGCGCCTTCGGTCGCGCCCGAACTCTCGACGATGCGATAATCAACGATGCCATATGAGGAGAAGAAATCGCGTGTCAGATTGATGTATTTGGTTGCCACGCGCATCTTTCGATCGTGATGCTGACGAAAGGACGTGGTGACGTCGTCTATATCCGACATCGTGCGCACGTCTATCCAGGCTTGCGGTACCGCAACGACGACATTGGCAAAACCAAAACCTAGTCCTTCGATGAGAACCACGCGTTTGTCTGCGTCGGGGATCATCTCGCGAACCAGATCTTCGCCCGTGACGCCGAGATGCACGGCGCCGGCCGCGAGTTGGCTGGTGATTTCCGATGCCGACAAATATGCGACCTCGACTCCGTCCAGATCGGCGATGGCGCCGCGATAGTCGCGGGCCCCGCGCGGTTTCATGAGTGTCAGGCCGGCGCGTGCGAAGAAAGCTTCCGCGTTCTCCTGCAGGCGGCCTTTGGCCGGAACGGCGAGTAAAAAAGGCTCGCTCATGGCGCGCCTCCGTACACTGCGAGCCGCTCGATCCAAACCGCGAAACCAACAGCTGGAATGGGGTTGGCCGCACCAAGCCGCGTGAGCAACTCGTCATAACGACCGCCCGCGACCAAGGGATCACCGGTGCGCTTTGGATCTGTCAGTTCAAAAACAAGGCCCGTGTAGTAATCGAAGCCGCGGCCAAATGCGGTCGAGAAACGCACACGTTTCACGTCGATGCCGCGGGCTTCAAGAAATCCGGTGCGGCTTTCGAACTGCTCCAGCGCCGGCGCGAGTGCCGGCGTCATTTTGGTTTCACGCGCCAGCGCCCGCAAAGCAGCTGCACCGTCGTCGGGATTGCCCTGGATAGAAAGGAAGCGCTCGATCAGTCCGCGCACCTCGCGTGGCAACTTGGCGCTGGCACCGAGCGCAGATTGTTCGAGGAAGCGGTCCGCGATCTCACCGACCGAACGCCCGCCGACTGCGTTGATGCCTGCGATCGACAACAGGTCGGTGACCAGCGCATGCGCGCCCTTCGGGTCGGAGCCGGCAAGAGCGGCCAAAACGCCCTGATATTCGGGACGCGCATTGTTGCCGCCGAGCACGAGCCGATCGAGATCCTGCGCGAGATTTGTCTTGCGGTTGAAATCCTTGATCAGCCGGCGTTTCCACGCCGGCGGCAGGTCGAGTCCCGCAATAAGGCTCGCGAATAGCGCGACGTCGCCGATTTGTATGTCGGGCGTGGAGACACCGTAGTGCGCAGTCGCTTCAAGGCCAAGCGACATCATCTCGGCGTCGGCTGCTGCTTTATCGGCGCGGCCGAACGATTCAATGCCCGCTTGCAGAAATTCGGCAGCGGTGTCGCTGCGATGACGGAAAACCGGACCAAAATAACAGTAGTTCGCCGCCTTTCCCGCGACGGACGAGGCGAGATAATCGCACGACACGGGAATGGTCAGATCCGGACGAAGACACAACTCATCGCCGTCTGGCGCTGTGGTCAGATACATGCGCCGGCGGATGTCTTCGCCGGACAGGTCAAGGAAAGGCTCCGCCGGCTGCAGGATCGCGGGCGCAACCCGAACGTAACCGGCGCGCTCATAGGAAGCGACCAGCGCCTCCGCCCGTGCGTCGGGTTCCTGCCTTTGCGTCGTCACGCTCGCGTCCATTGCGGTTCCAAGAACATTCAAATCCGGGGTTTGCGGGCCGGCCTTTAGCATGGCGGCCTTAAGGATTCGACGATGTTTGACCGCTGGGCTTAACGGCCAGGGCAGTCAAATGTTTGTCGTCGTTAATAAATCTCCAGCGCAGCCGTCGCCGCCGGCTCGTATTGCTTCGGTCAGGGCCAGCTTACCATGTGTCCCAGAACGGGTAAGGGAATCTCAATACAACCGGCGTTGACTGGCGTCCGGAGACGAACCCGATGAGCAAGCCGGTCCCGCGCGCGGTCGTTGAGGCCTTCTATCACGCGCTGTCGATCCGCGACATGGACACGCTTGCGGACTTTCTCGACGACGAGGTGGTGTGGACCATCAGCGGTCCGGTCGACATTCTCCCGTTCTGCGGCCAGCGCGTCGGCAAGGACGTCGTGATGAAATTATTGGAGCGCGATATCCCGACCTTGTTGTCGAGCCGGCGTTTCGTGGCAAAAACCATGTTGGTGGATGGCGATCGTGCCGCGGTGCTCGGCAAGCTGACCGCGACCAAACGTGATGGCGGCCGCGCTATCAGCTACCGCATCGCGCATTTCATTCAATTCCGCTGCGAAAAAGTCATCGACTACGTGTCGATCATCGACAGTTTCGATGCCGTCGAGCAGATGCTCGGCTACAGCCTTGATGCGTACGATGGCTATCGGGTAGACGGTAACATAGTCACTGTCTGACGGTTTGTGAACGCGTTCAACAACTAGCCCTGCGCGGTCACCGCCACTTCCACCGTCATGCCAAGAAAATCCGGACTGCCGCCGATATAGCTCCCGGAAATTGGAATGGCTTGCGACGGATCGCGTGTAACCGCGACAATCAGATTTTCGCCCGCAATCAACACGTCAGTCGGATTCGGTCGAGATGCAAGGGACGCGCCAATATCGCGTGTGCCTCAGGCTAACTTGTGCCGGATGAGCAGTTTTCGCACGGCATCAACCAACCCGTCTTCCTTGACCGCAAATTGCGCTTCGGTCTGTTTCTTCAGGTAGTCCTCGCGTTCCTTTGAAAGGCCAGCCAGTTCGGCGCCGATAATCAAATCCTTGATGGTGACTTCGTTCCGCGCTTTCTCGTCGCCGCCCTGAATGATGGCGCAGGGCGAGCCGCGCTTGTCGGCATACTTAAGCTGGTTCCCGATATTGTTCTTCGGATTTCCGAGATAAAGCTCGGTACGGATTTTCGCGGCGCGCAAGGTCGACACCATGCGCTGGTAGTCGGCAACGCGCTCGCGGTCGAACACGGTCACCAGCACAGGGCCCGGCGCAGGTTTCTCGCTGATCTTACCTAGATGGGTAAGGGCGGCTTGCAGTCGCGAGACGCCGATGGAAAAACCAGTCGCCGGCACAGGCTCACCGCGAAAGCGTGAGACCAGCCCGTCGTAGCGCCCGCCGCCGCCAACCGAGCCGAAACGCACGGGACGGCCCTTCTCGTCCTTGATCTCGAAAGTGAGTTCAACTTCGTAGACGGGGCCGGTGTAATATTCGAGGCCGCGTACGACGGTCTTGTCGATGCGAATACGATCCTCGTATCCGGCCGCGCGTACCAGCGCTGCAATCTCGACAAGTTCCTGGTCACCCGAGCTCGCTGATGACACGCCGGCTGTGGCACTGCTTTTCCCGGTTATCGCGGCGACGACGCCAGCAATTTGCGAGTCCGAAAGCTCTGCGCCCTTTGTGAAGTCGCCGCTGTCGTCCTTGCGCCCCTTGCCGAGCAGCATTGTGACGCCATCGACACCCAGCCGATCGAGCTTATCGATAGCGCGCATTGTAGTGAGCCGCTTTTCTGGTGGAATTTGGAGGGCATCCATCGCGCCGTCGAGGATCTTTCGATTGTTCACTTTCACCACATAACTGCCACGGGGAATCCCGAGCGCTTCCATCGTGTCCGCGGCGAGCATGCACATCTCGGCATCGGCAGCCATCGAAGCTGCACCGACCGTGTCCGCGTCAAATTGCATGAATTGGCGATAGCGGCCCGGACCGGGCTTCTCGTTGCGGAAGACCCAGCCATAACGGTACGAGCGATAGGGCAGTGCAAGATTCTGGAAATTCTCCGCTACGTAACGTGCGAGCGGCGCGGTCAGGTCGTAACGCAGCGAAAGCCACTGCTCATCGTCGTCCTGGAACGAGAATACGCCTTCGTTCGGACGGTCCAGGTCGGGCAGGAACTTGCCGAGCACATCGGTATATTCGATCGCCGGTGTCTCGACCGGCTCGAAACCATAGCGTTCGAATACCACGCGGATTGCTTCGACCATGTGACGCGTGGCCGCGATCTCGATCGGACCGCGGTCGGCAAGGCCGCGCGGCAGGCGGGCTTTGAGCTTGGTCTGCTTGGCCATCGGCGAGTCGCGAAAATTGACGGTCGCGGCGTGGTAGCAGCCGTTTCCTGCTTTGTCATTATCGGCGAAAGCGGATAATCCTGCATAAGCCCAATTTCCCGCCCTCATTCTGAGGAGCGGGCGAAGCCCGCGTCTCGTCAGATATGGCGATCCCATGGTCCGAGACGCACGGCTACGCCGTGCTCCTCACCATGAGGCCATGTTCACAGCGAGGCATCAGATGGCTTTGGCAGCATCGTCGGTCCCCAACGACCTCGAACCTTATTGGATGCCGTTCACGGCCAACCGGGCCTTCAAGAAGCGGCCGCGGCTGCTCGTTGGCGCCAAGGATATGCATTACATCGCAAGCGACGGGCGCAAGCTGATCGATGGTTCGGCCGGCTTGTGGTGCACCAATGCCGGCCACAATCGCGAGCCCATCGTTGCGGCAATCCAGCGCGAAGCGGCGACACTCGACTACGCCCCGGCCTTCCAGTTCAGCCATCCAAAAGCGTTCGAGCTTGCAAACCGGATCGCCGCATTGGCGCCCGGCGATCTGGATCATGTATTCTTTTGCAATTCCGGCTCAGAGGCGGTTGATACCGCGCTCAAGATCGCGCTGGCCTATCATAATGTGCGGGGAAATGCCTCGCGCGTGCGGTTGATCGGACGTGAGCGCGGCTATCATGGCGTCGGCTTCGGCGGCATTGCGGTCGGCGGCATCGTCAACAACCGTAAGCAATTCGGCGCGCTGTTTGCCGGCGTCGATCATCTGCCGACGACCTACAATCGCGAGAAGCAAGGCTTTAGCATCGGCGAGCCGGAATGGGGCGCGCATCTCGCTGATGACCTCGATCGCCTCGTTGCGTTGCACGATGCGCCAACGATTGCGGCGGTGATCGTTGAGCCAGTAGCCGCTTCCACTGGCGTGCTGGCGCCGCCCAAAGGTTATCTCGATCGATTGCGCGCGATCTGTGACAAGCACGGAATTCTTTTGATCTTCGACGAGGTGATCACCGGCTACGGCCGCCTGGGCTATGCGTTTGCCGCTGAACGCTATGGCGTCATTCCCGACATGATCACCTTTGCCAAAGGCATCACATCAGGTGCGGTGCCGATGGGCGGTGTGCTGGTGCGCAGGGGCATCTACGACGCTTTCATGAAGGGCCCCGAGCACGTCATTGAACTGTTCCACGGCTATACCTACTCGGCTCACCCGCTGGCTTGCGCGGCCGGCCTTGCCACGCTCGATCTTTACCGCGGCGAGGATCTGTTCGAGCGTGCGCGCAAACTGGAGATGCCTTGGGCGAAGGCGGCGATGGGACTCAAGGGCCTTCCGAATGTGCTCGATATTCGGCCGGTCGGGCTGACCGTCGGTGTTGATCTTGCCAGCAAGCCCGACGGGGTCGGCAAGCGCGGCATGGAGGCTCTCGAACTGGGCTTCTTCGAGCACGATGTCATGTTCCGTGCCGTCGGCGATACGCTGGCACTCAGCCCACCGCTGATTGTGAGTGAAAGTCAGATCGGCGAGATATTCGACAAGCTCGGGCACATCATCAAAGCGGTGGCTTGAGCGGCCAGGCGGCAAAAGACGGTCTCGGGTAAAGAATTGCCCAGCCAATTTGAACGCTCGAATCGCCGCGCAGATAGTGCAGTAGGAATGGCGGCTGCACTGCGGCATCTGCCGCAACGGATCGTAATCCGGGAGGCACAACGGTCAAATCGCCAGCCGTCCAGACCACCACCGCGCCTTTCGTCCTAAGATCGGCGAGATCGATCCATGGCGCCCGGTCAGGCTTGCCGTCTATCAGCACGCGTGGATGGTCAGGCGCGTAGTGCGCCACATTCCCGCCGTCCCACATGCTGCCGATCACGTAACTGATCGGCCGCCCTGTCGCGGCATGATAGCGCTGCGACAGTTCGCGTCCTAACTCGCCGCCCGGAAAGAAGACCGCCCGATAGCGGTGATCGTAGTTCGGTAGTACGGCGTAGTTCAGGATAAACGCGAGTGCGAGGCACCCGAAAACGGCGGCCCAGATCTTCAGCACGCGGCCAATCCGCAATTCATCGTATGCCTTCGCCGCCAGCACCAGCCAGAAGCCGAAGAAGAGCCACAGCGGGTAGCCCCACATCGCAACGGTGCCGCGGCCGCTGATCGCCGACAGCGCGAGCACAGTCGCGACCGGTCCAAAGGTGAGCCAGGTCATGATGCGGCGATCGAACGCGTCAGCGCCTGGTTTGATCTCGTTGCCGCTGCGCCGGCGTGGAAGAAACAGCGGTAAAGCGATCAACAGTGACGGTATGAGGAAAAAGGCCTGGCTGACGCCGAATTGCAACGGGTGCCAGATGTGGTCAATCAAACCGCGCGAGAGCACGGCGCGGTGTTCAGCGTAGGTGAAAGGCAGGAAGTTGTTCTGCACGAGCCACACGAAATGAGGTGCTATTGTGACAAGCGCCGCGGCAACAGCGATGTAAGGCCCTGGCGTTGCTAGGGCTTTACGCGCATCGCGATCGAGCAGGATGAACAGTGCGAGTGGTCCGGCGAGGACAACCACGAAGTACTTTGCCCAAAGCGACAGGCCAATTGCTATCCCGAGCAGAAGCCAATGTCCGATCCATCCGCCGCGCAGGGCGCGATGGAAGACAAATCCGGCGAGCGCCCAGAACGGCAGCTGGATGACATCGTGGTTAAATTTGGCAGACGTGTAATTGAGATAGTGTAGGCCATCGACAATCAGCACGGCTGCCAGCGCACCGAGCGGGCCGGCGAGGGGCCGTGCGGTCAGCCAGACCAGCCACAGGGCTGCCACGACTGCGATTTGCGCCAGCAAGTAGTACGCGAAATCGTGGCCGATCAGCCGATATGCGATTTCGACCAACCACCAGGGCAGCGGCGGCAGCTTGTCGTAGCCGAGTTGCCACTCATGGCCGTAGGTCAGCGCCTCGATCAGATCGAGCGGCAAATTGGCGTAAAGCAGCGTCGGAAGGGCCGTCCACACCAGGGCGTGGATGAATAACACGGCGGCCAAAGCCTGCGCCGGAGCCGCGGCGATCCTGGCCTGGACAGAAAAACGGCGGGACGCCGGCATCGGCTTAGCGGTCCACAACGGCTTCAAGTTCCTGCGAATAACAGGCGATTTCGCGCTACCTTAGCAAGACTTCGAGTTGCACGGAGGCGCGGGCTCATGAACATTGGTATCCGACTAGGCGAATCGGGCCGTCTTGGCGGTGTTGCTCGGGTCGCCGCGGACGGTACAGGATAAACTGCATGCGTCGCATCAGCGCCATCTTCATTGCGGTCTGCGTCGTGCTTATCGCCGGCTCAATCGGGGCGGTGCTTTATCTCGGCTTCGGCGTCGATGCCAGCACGTCGGCGATTGTGGCGCTGGCCTCTTTGACCGCCATGGCGCTATTCAACACCGTCAGCAGTCGTCTGCGCGATCGTACCGATCTGGGCGACCAGATCGCTGACCTGTCGCGCGGCACGGCCGATCTCGCACGCCAGGTCGCGGAGATATCGCGCCGGCTAAACGCGGCAGAAATCAAGATAGCGTCACCGGCATTTCGGGCGCGACCAGCGACCGATCCGTTGGCTACGGAAATCGGCGAGCTTGGTGGTCTGGTAAAGCAGATCGCCGAGACGGTTGCTTCGCACGCTATGGCTTTGCAGAAGCAGGGCGTTATGTCAGGCCGCGGCGTAACCAGCCCGCCAAAGCCTGAAGCGGCTCGGCCGATTGAAGGGCCGCCTGCGATCGGCGAGGACATAGCGACCAGCGGCATAGAGCGCTTCCGCGCCTTATCGCGCGAAAGTATTGCCGACCTGATTTCAAGGGCCGTCGACGCAAACCGCATAGATCTTTATCTGCAACCCGTCGTCACACTTCCGCAGCGTAAGGTGCGCTATTACGAGGCTATGTCGCGTCTGCGTACCGAAGACGGTGACGTCATCCCCGCTGTCGACTTTATGGACATCGCCGAAAGCATCGGTCTGATGCCGAAGATCGACAATATTGCAGTGTTCCGATGTGTGCAGGTGACGCGGCGTCTTCTCCTGAAGAGCCGCGATGTGGGGCTGTTTTGTAACCTCAGCGCTGCGACGCTCACTGACGCATTGATGTTCCGGCAGTTCCTGGACTTCATGGATGCCAATCGCGCGCTTGCATCCTCGCTGATGTTCGAATTCACCCAAGAAGCTTATCGCAACTTCGGGCCGATCGAGCACGAAAGCCTCGCTGCGCTCGCCCAGCGCGGTTTTCGCTTCTCCATGGATCACGTCACCGACCTGCACATAGACCCGAATGAGCTGGCTGACCGCTCGTTCCGTTTCTTTAAGGTCCCGGCAAAGCTTCTGTTCAACAGGGTTGCTGCCACCCAGAACGATATCGACCCCGAAGATCTGGCCGACCTGTTGGCGCGTTCCGGCATCGACCTGATCGCTGAGCGAATAGAATCCGAGACGGCGGTTGTCGATCTGCTCGACTATGACGTGCGTTTCGGACAGGGTTTCCTGTTCTCACCGCCGCGGCCGGTGCGCGCCGAGGCGTTACAGGGTACGGCAACGACCGAAACTGCAAGGTCGGGGATGGATGAGAGTCCGGGCGCTTTATTGGCAGCCAGCTGACGCGTTCCTTTCCATCATGAATGCGATACTTTCGCCTCGTCATTGTGGGTTCGCTCGTTCGGTGCAATGACCGGGAAGGCCTTTCATGAGTTCTGCCTCGCCACCTCTGATCCCGAAGTTCTCGTCCCTCGCGCCCGATTACGACGTGGTGCTGTCAGACATCTGGGGCGTCATTCACAACGGGATGGCCGCCCATCCGCATGCGTGCGACGCGCTGATGCGGATGCGCGCGCGTCGGGGTGTCGTGATTTTGGTTACCAACGCCCCGCGTCCGAGCGACGTCGTAGCGCGTCAACTTGAGCGCCTGCATGTTCCACGCGAGACCTATGATGCCATCGTCTCCTCGGGCGATGTCACCCGCAGCGTAATTGAGGAACGGCGCGGCCAAACGCTCTATCACCTCGGTCCCGGGCGCGACCGTTCGATATTCAGCGGGCTCAATGTTCAGTTTGCCCCACCCGAAACAGCCGACTATGTCGTGTGCTCGGGCCTGGAAGACGATGAAGTCGAGACACCGGACGATTATCGCGTCCGGCTTGAATCCATGCTGGCGCGCAGATTGTTCATGGTGTGTGGCAACCCGGATGTGGTGGTCGAGCGCGGGTCAACGCTCGTCTATTGCGCGGGCGCAATCGCCGATCTCTATGCGAACATGGGGGGCGAAGTGCTTTATGCCGGCAAACCCTACCGACCGATCTATGACATGGCTCTGGCAAAGGCCGAATTGGCTGCAGGTCGCAAGATCGCGCTTAGCCGGGTGCTTGCGGTTGGCGACTCCGTGCGTACGGACTTGAAAGGCGCCCGTACCGCCGGTGTCGATTTTTTATTCGTGACGTCTGGTATTCATGCCGAAGAGCTGGGCAGCCGCGAGCTGCCTGACAGCGCCGCGCTCTCGGCCACGTTCACGGCCGCCGGCGGCATGCCAAAAGCTGTGATGCGGGAGTTGAAGTGGTAGTGCTCAGGCTGCGGGAGCGGGAACTTCGACCTCGCCAAATACGGCATCGATCTTGTTCTTGAGAGTCTGTGCATTGAATGGCTTGACGATATAGTTCGACACGCCTGCCTTCTTCGCCGCTATCACGTTCTCGGTCTTCGATTCCGCCGTGACCATGATGAAAGGAATTTCAGCCAGCGAAGGGTCAGAGCGCATTTCTTGCAACAAAGCAAAACCGGTCATCGGCTCCATGTTCCAATCGGAAATGACCAGGCCGTAGTCGCGTCGACGCAATTTGGCGAGTGCGGTCGAGCCGTCATTAGCTTCATCGACCTGCTCGAAACCGAGCTGCTTGAGCAGGTTGTGCATGATGCGAATCATCGTGTTGTAGTCGTCCACGACGAGAACAGGCTTGGTCAGATCGACAGCCATACGCTCATCTGCCCGCAACGGGCTCCCCCCAAACAAAGGTGGCGATAAATACCAGTGCCCCTTGAATAACCCGTTAATTTGAAAGTTTATTAACGGCGCGATAACCGTAGCTGCGAGCCAAATATTTCCCGCCAAAGGCTATGTGCAGGTCCATGACCGCAATTTGCTATGCCCGCTTGAGCATCCAATGAGCAGCCCGGTGTCGGCAAAACACTTCCATGTCGCACGTGGCGGCGCGCAGGGCATTGATAGCGGCCCGCTTGCCGGTGCCGTAGTGGCGATTGGCAATTTTGACGGTGTCCATCGCGGTCATCGAGCCGTGATCGGGGCGGCGCGCGAGCGTGCGCGCACGCTTGGGCGCAAAGCGGCGGCGCTGACATTTACACCGCATCCGAGATTGTTCCTGCGGCCGCAAGATGCGTTATTCCAGCTTTCCAGCGATCGCGACAAGCTGCGCCTTTTGGCGGCGACCGGCCTCGACGGCGCTATCGTGATGAATTTCGACGCCGCGCTTGCGACGACCTTGGCGGAGGATTTTATCGGCAAGATTCTTGTAGGTGCCCTTGGAATCGGCGGCGCGGCCATCGGCTTTGACTTTCACTTCGGAAAAAACCGCGCCGGCTCGCCAACATTTCTCGCCGAGCAGGGCGCACGGCTTGGCTTCGCTGTCGATATCGCGCCGCCGCTTGAAGACGAAGGGCGGCCGGTCTCGTCCGGCGCAGTGCGCGCCGCACTTGCGGCCGGGAGGGTCGTGGAGGCGGCGGAACTTCTGGGAGGGCCCTGGTTCGTTTCCGGTGAGGTCATTCACGGCGACAAGCGCGGGCGCGAGCTCGGTTTTCCGACCGCGAACCTCAAACTCAGCCCATCCTGCGCCCTCAAGCACGGCATCTATGCGGTACGCGCTGACATTGCGGGAACGCGCCATGACGGTGTAGCGAGTTTCGGCCGCCGCCCGATGTTTGATGATGGTGCGCCGCTTCTCGAAGTGTTTCTGTTCGATTTTGATGGCGACCTTTACGGGCAGGCGATAGATGTCGCCTTTATCGGCTGGATCCGCCACGAGCAGAAATTCGAATCGATTGAGACGCTCAAACGCCACATGACGGTGGATGCCATCCAGGCGCGCGATGCGCTCAAGCGCGCGGGGAATGCGTTTCCCGTGCTGGGTGACATTTAACCGATCAGCCTGCTACATAGCCCGCCATGTCGAAGCCCGAGCGCGATTATTCCGAGACGCTGTTTCTTCCGCAGACGGAATTTCCCATGCGCGCCGGGTTGCCGCAACGCGAGCCGGAGATTCTGGGGCGCTGGGAGAAAGGCAACCTCTACAAGCAGCTGCGCGCGGCGGCGAAAGGCCGCGATAAATTCATCCTGCACGACGGCCCGCCCTATGCGAATGGCAACATCCATATCGGGCACGCGCTGAACAAGATCCTCAAGGACGTTGTGACACGCAGCCAGCAGATGCTCGGCTTCGATTCCAACTATGTGCCGGGCTGGGACTGCCACGGGCTGCCGATCGAATGGAAGATCGAGGAAGAGAACTATCGCTCCAAGAACAAGACGAAGCCGAACCTGTCCGATCCTGCCGCGATGGTTGCATTCCGGCAGGAATGTCGCGCCTACGCCGAACACTGGCTCAACGTGCAGCGCGAGGAGTTCAAACGGCTCGGTGTCGAGGGCGACTGGGCGCATCCCTATACGACGATGGATTTCTTTGCCGAGGCGCAGATCGCACGCGAGCTGATGAAATTCGCCGTCAACGGCACTTTGTACCGCGGCTCCAAGCCGGTGATGTGGAGCGTGGTGGAGAAGACCGCGCTGGCGGAAGCGGAGGTCGAGTACGAGGACTATACCAGCGATCAGGTGTGGGTAAAATTTCCCGTCGCGGACATCGCGCTCGAAGGCGACAATAAAAATGACGTCACTGTCGCCTTCGATCTTGTTGGCAATGCCTCGGTTGTGATCTGGACCACGACGCCCTGGACCATACCCGGCAATCGCGCGATCAGCTTTTCGCCGAAGATTTCCTACGGTCTCTACAAGATCGTCGACGCGCCAGCCGACAACTGGGCGAAAAGCGGTGATCTTCTTATTCTCGCCGATAAACTAGCCGAGCCAGTTTTAATGCAAGCCCGCGTGACGGCGTTTGAAAGAGTGAGGGCCATCGGAGTCGATGTACTTTCCGGGATGACTTGCGATCATCCCCTGAAGACCAGGGGCGGTTACGATTTTCCGGTGCCTTTGCTCGCGGGCGAACACGTCACCGACGAAGACGGAACCGGCTTCGTTCACACCGCACCGGGTCACGGACGTGACGACTTCGAGATCTGGATTGCGAACAGGAGTGAATTGGAAAAGCGCGGCATCAATCCGGCGATTCCTTATACTGTCGACGAGAACGGCGCCTTTACCGAGCAAGCGCCCGGCTTCACCGGCAAGCGAGTCATCAACGACAAAGGTGAGAAGGGCGATGCCAACGAGGCTGTGATCAAAGCCTTGATCGAGGCAGGCATGATCATTGCGCGCGGGCGTCTGAAGCACCAATATCCGCACAGCTGGCGTTCGAAGAAGCCGATTATCTTCCGCAATACCCCGCAGTGGTTCATCGCGATGGATAAAGACATCGCAAAGAAAGGTGACACGCTGCGCCACCGCGCGCTGTCGGCCATCAAGGTCACGCGCTGGGTGCCGGAGCAGGGCGAGAACCGCATCACCGGTATGATCGAGAGCCGGCCCGACTGGGTGATTTCGCGTCAACGAGCCTGGGGGGTGCCGATCGCGGTATTCGTGAAGGAAAAGCCGGACGGCTCGGTCGACATCTTGCAAGATTTGGACGTCGAACTGCGCATCGTGCAGGCGTTCGAGAAGGAAGGCGCCGACGCCTGGTACAAGCCAGGCGCGCGGGAACGCTTCCTGGGCAAGCTTGCCAACGATTCCTGGAAGAAAGTAGACGATATTCTCGATGTCTGGTTCGACTCCGGTTCTACGCACGCCTTCGTGCTCGAAGACCCGGTGCATTTCCCGACACTCGTCGGCATCAAGCGTAAAATGGATGGCGGCAAAGACACGGTGATGTACCTCGAAGGCAGCGATCAGCATCGAGGCTGGTTCCATTCATCGCTTTTGGAAAGTTGCGGTACGCGCGGGCGGGCGCCCTTCGACGTCGTATTGACCCACGGCTTTGTGCTCGATGAGGACGGCCGCAAGATGTCAAAGTCACTGGGCAACGTCACCGCGCCGCAGGACGTGATCAAACAGTCCGGCGCCGATATCCTTCGCATGTGGGTTTGTGCATCGGATTACGCTGACGATCTGCGCATCGGCCCCGAAATCCTCAAGACGACGGTCGAGACCTATCGCAAACTGCGCAACACCGTCCGTTGGATGCTCGGCAGTCTCGCGCATTTCCGCGAGGATGATCGCGTCAAGGTCGACAAGATGCCGGAGCTGGAACGCCTGATGTTGCACCGGCTGTCCGAGCTTGATGTGCTCGTGCGCAAGGCCTATGCCGATTTTGACTACAAACGAATTTTTGCGGCGTTGTCGAGCTTCATGACCTCAGACCTGTCTGCGTTCTATTTCGATATCCGCAAGGACACGCTCTATTGCGATCCGTTTTCCTCGGTGAAACGCAAGGCCTGTCTGACGGTGCTTGACCACTTGTTCCGGTGCACCGTGACCTGGCTTGCACCCATGCTTTGCTTCACGGCCGAAGAGTCGTGGCTGTCGCGCTATGGCGACGCGGCGCAATCTGTCCATCTCGAGACCTTCCCTGAAGTGCCGGATGCCTGGCGCGACGACAAACTGGCCGAGAAATGGCGCAAGATTCGTACTGTGCGCCGCGTGGTCACCGGCGCGTTGGAGATTGAGCGCGCACAAAAGCGCATTGGTTCGTCGCTCGAGGCGCATCCCATTGTTCACGTTTCGAATGCGGAGCTTTTTGAGGCGGTTGTCGATTGCGACCTCGCCGAAGTGTGCATCACGTCCGCAGCGACACTCGTACAGGACGAAGGACCTGCCAGCGCGTTCCGTCTTCCGGATGTTGCGGGCATGGCGGTCGTGCCCAATCTCGCCGAAGGTAAAAAATGCGCGCGTTCGTGGAAAATACTCACCACTATCGGTGCCGATCCCGAATATCCGGATGTCTCGCCTCGTGACGCGCAGGCGCTGCGCGAGTGGGAAGCCATGCGCAAGGCGGCGGAGTAGTCCGTGTCCTATTTTGCCGGCCCGCAAACGCGCTTCGGACTTGTTGTTGCGGCGATCGCCTGTATCCTCGACCAGGCTCTCAAAGTCTATCTCCTGCTCGTGTTTGATCTCGCGGCCAACGGGCCAGTACGAATTGGCCCTTTCATCGACATCATTCTCGCTCGCAATACGGGCATCAGCTACGGTCTGTTCCAGACCCAGGGGCCGCTCGGCCAATGGGTCTTGCTCGCCTTCAAGGCCGCCGCGGTATTGCTGCTGTTAATCTGGCTTGCCCACGCGAAGGACCGACTCACCGCGCTCTCGCTTGGTCTGATCGTCGGCGGGGCCGTCGGCAACGCCATAGACCGTTTGGCCTATGGCTGGGTCGCCGATTTCGTCTTTTTTCACATTTCCACATCAAATTGGCAGTTCAACTGGTATGTTTTTAACTTGGCCGATATAGCCATCGTTGCCGGGGTTATTGGCCTGTTGTATGAGTCTTTAACAGCGGACCGCGCCGCAAAAGCGCCCTGATCCGCCGCAAGAGTCGGGACAATTCAAGGGTTCCAGGGTCCGTTTCCGGATGAACACCACACGTAGGAACGTCTTCGGCGCGAGCGCCGCCTTTGGCTTGGCGCTCGGCATGGTTGCGGTCCTGTTTCCCGCTCCCGCGCGGGCGGCGGACGACGACGTCCCGGTCGATCAGAAATTCTTGCGCGGTATCATGGAAGGGCTTGGCTTCAAGCGCGACGGCGAGGCGACGATTAACTACCAGGAACGCGCGCCGCTTGTACTTCCACCCAGCCGCGAATTGCCGCCGCCCGAGAAAAGCGATGCCATCACCGCCAACAATCCGGCTTGGCCGAAGGACCCGGATGTCGCTCGCCGTAAGGCGGCCGCGGCCGCAGAGAGGGATCGCAACATCAGCGATGAGCGTGAGCGCGAGCAGAATCCACTGCGCCCGGATCAAATTGCGCCTGGAAGCCGTTCTCAGGCCAAGAAGCGGCAGGCGCAGAAGGATGACGGCTATGACTCGCCGGCTTCCGGGTTCGGTAGCCAATTGCTGCCATCTCAGCTGGGCACCAGTACGGGCGGCGTATTCAGCTCGATGTTCGGCAGCAAGAAAGAAGAAACGGCAAAATTTACGGGCGAACCACCGCGTGCCTCGCTGACTGATCCTCCGCCAGGCTATCAAACGCCGTCGCCGGATCAGCCCTACGGTCTGGGCAAAGCGGTGGCCCCGAAACCGACCGACAACTACACCACACGCAGTGAACTGTCTCGATAGGCGTGGCGACCGTCGACCTAGCTTAGTTGCGTGGCTAGGCGCGTAACCCGAAGCTCGTGCTGCGGCGCGATCGCAACATACCCAGGACCAACATCGTGTTCGCCAAGAAAAATTTTATGATCATCGCGCTCGCTAGCGCGCTCGCTTCTCCTTCGCCCGCTGCCGAGCAAGGTGGCCCCGAAATCGCCGATTTCACGCTCGGCAACGGGTTGGAGCTGGTGGTCATCCCCGACCGTCGTGCGCCCGTGGTCACGCATATGATCTGGTACAAGGTCGGTGCCGCCGATGAGACGCCGGGCAAGTCGGGGCTGGCGCATTTCCTTGAGCATCTGATGTTCAAGGGCACCGCCAAGAATCCAGCCGGAAAATTTTCGCAAATTGTCGCGCGCATCGGCGGCCAGGAGAATGCCTTCACGGCGCAGGACTACACTGGCTACTACCAGCGCGTGCCAAGCGAACAGCTCAAGACTGTCATGGAGTTCGAGGCTGACCGCATGACTGGCCTGCAGCTCACCGATGACGTCGTTCTACCCGAACGCAACGTCATTCTCGAGGAGCAAAACCAGCGCATCGGAAACAATCCACGCGCACGGCTCGGCGAGCAGGTTGACGCTGCACTTTATCTCAATCACCCCTATGGGAAGCCGGTGATCGGCTGGCGTCACGAAATGGAAGAGCTTTCCCGTGACGACGCAATTGGATTCTACCGCCGCTTTTACGCGCCCAATAACGCGGTGGTTGTGATCGCTGGCGACGTCGATCCGGCACAGGCGCGAGCGCTGGCGGAAGAGACTTACGGCAAGGTGCCACGCCATGGTGCCATGGCGCCGCGCATACGAGCAAAGGAACCACCGCCTGTGGCGGTGCGTTCGCTCACACTTGCCGATCCGCGAGTCGAAATGCCGACTGTGCAACGGGAATATCTGGTGCCGTCGTTCGCAACGGGCAAACGTGGCGAGTCCGAAGCGCTCGAAGTGCTCGCCCATATTCTCGGGAACGGCTCCAATAGCCGGCTCTATCGTTCGCTTGCTGTCGATAAGCAGGTCGCGGTCGTGGCCGCCGCCTGGTACGAGTCGAGCGCGCTGGATATGTCGAAATTCGGCATTCAGGGTTCACCGCGACCCGGCGTTACACTGCCGCAACTTGAAACGGAAATCGATGCCGTCATCGCCCAATTAATCGACAAGGGCGTCACGGAAGAAGAGCTGGAACGTGCGAAGACCCGGCTGATCGCGGATGCTGTGTATGCTCAGGACAACCAGGCCAGCATGGCTCGCTGGTACGGCGCTGCCCTGACCACAGGTGGATCCGTCAATGATGTCCGGCGTTGGCCGGATAGGATCCGCGCCGTCACGGCTGATCAGGTGCGGGATGCTGCTCGGCAATGGCTCGAAAAACGGCGCTCGGTCACCGGCTATCTGATCAAGGATGTCAGCCCGCAGGTGGAGAAGCGATCATGATCAGGGTGGTAGTTGCATCGATTCTCTGCAGCCTCGTCGCGCTGATCTCTGGCGGAGGTGCTGCCCCGGCGATGACGATTGAGAAGATCGTCAGCCCCTCCGGCATCGAGGCCTGGCTCGTCCGCGAGAAGGCCATACCTTTGGTGACCCTCAACTATGCGTTCCACGGCGGCGCCACCCAAGACGAGGCCGACAAGTCCGGCACCGCGAATGTCGCCGCTGACATGCTTGATGAGGGCGCCGGCGATCTCGATAGCAAGACCTTCCATGAACGTATGGAAAATCACGCCATCGAACTCGGTTTCCAGGTGGGCCGCGACTATTTCCACGGCTCGCTGCGCGCGTTGAGCGAGCACCGCGACGAAGCTTTCGATCTGCTCCGTCTGGCCCTTATAAACCCGCGTTTTGATGCCGATGCGCTCGAACGCGTGCGGGGGCAAGAGCTGGCAACGCTGCAGCGCGACACCACCAATCCTAACGATCTCTCCAGCCGTCGTTGGTGGCAGACCGCGTTTCCCGACCACCCATACGGTCGCGAAACCAAGGGCACGCTTGAGACAGTGCCGCGCATCACAGCTGATGATCTGCGCAATTATGTGCGCCGAGTGTTCGCGCGCAACGAGCTGAAAATTTCAATTGTAGGTGACATCGATGCCAAGACGGCCGGCGTCCTGATCGACCGCGCATTCGGTGGTCTGCCGGCGAAAAATGATCTCAAGCCAGTGGCAAACGCGTCACCGAGCGGGCTCGGTCGGCGCATCGTCATCAACGTGGACGTACCGCAGGCCGTTGTCACCTTCGGCGGGCAAGGCATCGCGCGAAATGACCCCGATTTCATGGCGGCCTACATCGTCAACCACATCCTGGGCGGCGGTAGTTTCTCTTCGCGCCTCTACAGGGAAGTGCGTGAAAAGCGCGGACTGGCCTACGGCGTGTCCGACAGTCTTGTCTGGTTCCGGAGCGCCGCGGTTGTGCTCGGTGGGACTGCCACTCGTGCTGATCGCACGGCCGATGCACTTGCGGTAATCGAGCACGAGATCAAGCGTATGGCGGCCGAGGGGCCGACCGCCGACGAGCTCGCAGCCGCGAAATCGTTCCTCAAGGGCTCCTATGCGCTCACGCTCGACACCTCGGGTAAGATTGCGGTGCAGCTGAACCAGATTCAGATCGACAATCTGGGCATCGACTACATTCAGCGTCGAAATACCTTGATCGACGCCGTGACCATCGAGGATGCCAGGCGGGTGGCACGCCGTCTGTATGGTGGCGGCATGCTGGTCACCGTCGCCGGACGGCCGAAGGGATTGACGTCGAGCGAAACCACAGAATAGCGGCCGTATTGTTTTTGCCATTGCGGCTTCGGCGCGATTCTAGGCAAATACCGGCATGGGCATCGTCCAATCGATAGACAATGCGCGCGAAGAACACATCGGGCCGCATGGCGTCAGTGCGGACGCGCTGAAATCTGCGCTGGCGCGAGCGGAGAAAGCGCTGGATTGGCTGCGTGCCCGCCATGCCGACCGCAGCCTGCCATTGCTGCGTTTGCCGGAAACTCATAGCGATCTGGAATCGATCCGGGATACAGCTCGCCAGCTTGCGGACAGGGCGACCGATATCGTCGTCCTCGGTACGGGCGGCTCCAGCCTGGGCGGCCAGACCCTGGCGCAGCTTGCGGGCTTCGCCGTTCCGGGCGTTGGTGCATTGCGCGCACCGCCGCAACTGCATTTCATCGACAATCTCGATCCCGACAGCTTTGCAACTATGCTAGCCAGGCTGCCACATGCGACCACGCGTTTCGTTGCGATCTCCAAGTCCGGAGGAACGGCGGAAACATTGATGCAGACCGTTGCCGCCTTGTCGGCTGTGAAAGCCCAGGGATTGCAAACGCGCATTCCCGATATTTTTCTGGGAATCAGCGAGCCTTCCAAAGCCGGCAAGGCGAATGGCTTGCGCAATCTCCTCGGAAAATATCGTGTGCCCATGCTCGACCACGATACTGGCGTTGGCGGCCGCTACTCTGCGCTCACAAATGTAGGCCTGCTTCCTGCTGCGATGCTGGGGCTCGACATCGCCGCCATACGCGAAGGCGCCAGCCTTGCATTGGCACCAGTGCTGGCAAAGAAGGCGGCGACGCAGGTGCCGGCTGCGGTCGGCGCCGCATTGTCGGTCGCGCTGGCGGAGAGCAAGGGCAAATCGATCAGCGTGCTGATGGCATACTGCGACCGCCTTCAGCGTTTCACGCATTGGTATGTGCAGCTCTGGGCCGAAAGCCTCGGCAAAGACGGAAAGGGCACCACGCCACTGGCGGCGCTTGGACCGGTCGATCAACACAGCCAACTTCAATTGTTCATTGGAGGGCCGCGCGACAAGCTGTTCACGGTCATCTCGATTGACGCCGCTGGCCTCGGGCCGCGGATCGATGGTGAACTTGCAAAAATTGTGGGCGAGGCGGGATTTGCCGGCAAAACCATCGGCGATCTTGTGGCGGCGGAGGGCCGCGCCACGGCCGAGACACTGGCGAAGAATGGCTGTCCGGTCCGGACGATCCATGTCGACAAGCTCGATGAAGAAAGCCTGGGGGAACTCATGATGTACTTCATGCTGGAGACAATCATCGCCGCGCATCTCCTTGGCATTGATGCTTTCGACCAGCCGGCGGTGGAGCAAGGCAAGGTGCTTGCAAAGAAATATTTGACGTCCTGACGCAAATTGCTGGGTCATGATCCGCATCACAGACGCCATCTCTATTGACGAATCCGAACTTTCGGAATCGTTCGTGCGCGCCTCCGGGCCGGGCGGTCAGAACGTCAACAAAGTGTCATCGGCGGTACAACTTCGTTTCGACGTGCGCGGGTCACCGTCGTTGCCGAACGACATTGCCCTGCGGCTGATGCGGCTTGCCGGCAAGCGACTGACCAAGGAAGGCGTGATCGTGATCATCGCGCAGCAGCACCGTACCCAAGAGCGCAACCGCGAAGACGCACGCGACCGCTTGTTTGGCCTGATCCGGCAGGCCGCAGTGAAGCCCACGCCGCGTCGGCCCACTAAAGTCCCGAAGGCGCAGCGGCGGGAGCGGCTGGAAGGGAAAAAGCACCGCTCCACGATCAAAAGGCTGCGCAGTGGCAAGGGCTGGGACTAATCCCGCCCTTCGTCCGGGACGACAAAGCAAGAATAGCGGGTAAAGCGTGTGGTTCCTGTCTCGCGGGGGGCACGGCGCGCCGATAAAGTTGGTCACCCGAATCAGACGCCCAACATGCCCGTCCGCCAGTTGTCCGAGGCCGTCGTAAACCGCATCGCTGCCGGCGAGGTGGTCGAGCGACCCGCGAGTGTTGTGAAGGAACTGGTCGAGAACGCTCTCGACGCCGGTGCTCACCGTATCGACGTCCTCACCGACGGCGGAGGCCGCCGGCTGATCCGCGTCACCGATGACGGCGAGGGTATGACTCGGGCCGATCTCGAACTCGCGATTGAACGTCACGCGACATCGAAGCTCGACGGCGATGACCTGATGTCGATCCGGACGCTGGGGTTTCGCGGCGAGGCACTGCCCTCCATCGGCGCGGCGGCCCGGCTGATCATCACCACGCGCCACGCCAGCGAGCCGCATGCCTGGAGCATTAGTGTCGATGCAGGCGAAAGGTCGACAGTGAAGCCCGCAGCGCTCGCGCAGGGGACGACTGTTGAGGTGCGTGATCTGTTCTACGCGACGCCCGCGCGATTGAAGTTTCTGAAAACCGATCGCAGTGAGGCGGAAGCCGTGCGCGAGGTCGTGCGGCGGCTGGCTATGAGCCGGCCTGACGTTTCCTTCACGCTTGCCGGTGAGGAGCGCGCGCCGGTGACCTGGGGCGCAGCCGACAGCGATCAGATCACGCGGCTCGGCGATGTGCTTGGCGCAGACTTTCGCGCCAACGCCATAGCGATTGATGCAGAGCGTGAAGGCGTGCGTGTGAGCGGATTTGCCGGGCTACCAACCTTGTCCCGCGCCAATTCCCTTGGGCAATACCTTTTCGTCAACGGGCGGCCCGTACGCGATAAACTTTTATATGGTTCGGTGCGCGCGGCCTACGCCGACTATCTGCCGCGTGACCGGCATCCGTTGCTCGCTTTATTTGTCTCGCTTGATGCACGGGAAGTGGATGTCAACGTGCACCCGGCCAAGACCGAGGTGCGCTTCCGCGACGGTGCGCTGGTGCGCGGGCTGATCGTGCATGCCCTGAAAGATGCCTTGGCGCGCGAAGGCCAGCGCGCATCGACAACGGGCGGCAGCGCGACAATCGCGACATTTCGTCCAGCGGCAGCCCCCCGCCGCGGTACGTACGACTGGCGACGATCTCCGGCACGCCCGGCTGGCTTTGCGCCGATGCGCAGCGCTGCTGCGGCCGGCTTTGCCGACGCTGCGCAAGTCGCCTTTGACGTCGGGGAACCGGCGGCCGATGCGGCGGTTGCGAGTTTTGAGCCCGCGGCCGATCAAATCGACCGGCCACTGGGCGCTGCGCGTGCGCAAGTGCACGAGACCTATATCGTGGCGCAGACGCGCGATGGGCTTGTGATCGTCGATCAGCACGCGGCGCACGAGCGTATTGTTTACGAGCGTATGAAAGCGGCGATCGAGAAATCCGGCATTGCGCGGCAGATCTTGCTTATCCCCGAGGTCGTGGAACTCGATGAGGCTGACGCCACGCGACTGGCTTCGCGCGCGGACGAACTTGCGCGGTTTGGCCTCGTCATCGAAACCTTTGGTACTGGAGCGGTCGCGGTGCGGGAAACTCCGTCATTGCTGGGCGAAGTCGACGTGAGGGGATTGATCGGGGATCTCGCCGAACACATGGCGGAATGGGACGATTCGTTGCCACTGGAACGGCGCCTTCTGCACGTTTCGGCGACAATGGCGTGCCACGGTTCGGTTCGCGCGGGGCGAAGGCTCAAGCCCGATGAAATGAATGCGCTCCTGCGCGAAATGGAAGCGGTGCCCAATTCCGGCCAGTGCAATCACGGCCGCCCGACTTACGTGGAATTGAAACTCACCGATATCGAGCGGCTGTTCGGGCGGCGATGACCTAACTCGGCCGCATAAGGACGAACTCGGTGTCGTCGTAGCGCCGCCGCTCCAATTCGAGAAATCCTTCCGGGGCCTTGAAGGCGGCGTCCGCCGCTTCTTCAACTACAATCAGTGCGCCTGGCTTAAGCCATCCGCCTTGGCGCACGGAAACGAGCGCCTTTTCCGCCAAGCCTTTGCCGTAAGGCGGATCGAGGAACACCAGTGAAAACGGCTCAATTGGATGTGCCGGGCCAAGCTTGCTCGCATCACGCCGGAAAATTCGCGTAACGCCACCGAGGCCAAGCGCCTCAATATTGTCGCGCAGCAATGCGCGCGCCTCCACACCTTCGTCCACAAACAGCGCATAGGTTGCGCCACGGGATATTGCTTCGATGCCGAGCGCGCCGGTGCCGGCAAAGAGGTCGAGCACGCGCGCGCCGGTGACCGGGTCGGCATAGGAATGCGCGAGGATATTGAACAGCGCTTCGCGCAGCCGGTCGGTGGTGGGACGCACGGCATCCGTTTTGGGGCCCGCAAGGGGACGCGAGCGAAGCTTCCCGCCGATGATCCGCATTAGCGCGGCCTCGGATGTTTCGGCCGTGGTCCACTCGATCGATCGCGGCGATGCGGCTTTCTGCTGCCGCGTTTGTGGCGAGACTCGCGCGATTCACGTGCTGGCGTTTTTTTATGACTGCGAGATGGCTTATGCGCTTCTTCGCTGGCTAACGGCGCATCAAAATCAGCACCAGCTTCAGCAACAATCCGCTCGCCGAGGCTTGCCCGCAAATCCGCCGTTTCAATTTCCTTCACCGCGCCATCGTCAAGGTCACCCAGCTCGAACGGGCCAAATGCGACACGGATCAGCCGGTTAACTCTTAGCCCAAGTGATTCAAGAACCTTGCGTATCTCGCGGTTCTTGCCCTCCCGGATTCCAAATGTGAGCCAGACATTGGCGCCCTGTTCCCGATCGAGCGTCGCCTCGATCGGTCCGTAATGGATTCCACCGAGGGTGATGCCGCCACGCAGACGATCCAGCGATTGTTGTTGCACCCGACCGTGTGCGCGCACACGGTATCGGCGCAACCAACCGGTTGCCGGCAATTCCAATACCCGCGCAAGCCCTCCATCGTTGGTGAGCAGCAACAGCCCCTCGGTATTGATGTCGAGCCTGCCAACGCTGATCAGCCGCGGCAGACCCTTTGGCAACGCGCGGAAAATTGTATCGCGCCCCTCAGGGTCTGAGTGGGTCGTCACCAGCCCACGCGGCTTATGGTAGAGGAAAAGACGGGTGCGTTCGCGCGCCCGTAGCGGTGCGCCGTCGACTTCAATGCGATCAGATCGTATGACGTTCAGCGCGGGCGAAGAAATGATCATTCCGTTGACCGCCACGCGTCCCGCCGCGATCCAGGTTTCAGCTTCACGCCGTGAGGCAAGTCCGGCGCGCGCGATTACCTTGGCGATGCGTTCACCGGTGGCGTCAGGATGGCTCTTGTCGGACATGCGCGAAGCCGCAATAAGGTTGCGGCCTGATAGCAGAGAACAAGGTAAGTGACGAGCGTGACGTCATTCATGCAGATCGCCCTCGAGGAGGCCCGCGCCGCCGGAGCGCGCGGCGAAGTGCCGGTTGGCTGCGCGATTGTGCGGAAGGGCGCGGTGATCGTTCGCGCCGGTAACCGAACCATTACCGACCACGACCCGACTGCGCATGCCGAACTCGTGGCCATTCGCGCAGCGGCGGCGGCGCTTGGCAGCGAACGGCTCACCGAATGCGATCTTTATGTGACCCTGGAGCCGTGCGCCATGTGCACGGCCGCGATGTCTTTTGCACGCATCCGGCGGCTTTATTTTGGGGCAGCCGATCCGAAAGGCGGCGCTGTGGAAAACGGCGTGCGCTTCTTTGCGGCATTCACGTGCCACCATCGACCCGAAGTCTACAGTGGAATCAGTGAAGCCGAATGCGCAGCGCTGCTGAAGGATTTCTTCCAGGCGCGGCGTTAACTGGCTGCAAGCTACGCCGTCTTGTCCACCAGCTTGCCCATGCCGGGCGGAGGCGGGGCCGGCCTGAGCGCAGGCGCGGTCACATCCTCTCGCTCGTTGGCTTGTTGTTGCGGCGTCGACTTCGGCGAAGTTCCGGTTTTTGGCATGATGACCTGCCAACATCGCTAACGGCCATGCAGTCCCGATTCTGGTGAAAGGCTAGGGTGCAGGGTCTCAATTTTATGCGCCGGAAAGTTGCGAAATCCGATCCTGTCACGAAAGGATTCGTTGACCGTCTCAAGGCACGTCAGGCCTGACGCGCGAAATCCCAGGCCTTGTCGGCCAGTGGCCGGATCATCTCGGCTTTGGCGGGAGCGAAGTCCGACGTGGCGGTACCATCGCGAACGCGACCAATGATCCCCTGCAAAATGGCGGCGATGCGAAAGAAATTATAGGCGAGATAAACCGGCAGAGCTGGTCGCGGATCGAGGCCGGTGCGCGCGACGTAAGCGTCTACGTAGTCGCCCATCGATGGAATTCCGAGCGCGCGCAAATCGTGCCCAACGAGAGATGCGGTACCGGCCGCACTGTCGGAATGCGGCATATGCCACGCCATGAGGTGGTAACTGAAATCGGCAAGCGGATCACCGAGCGTGGACAATTCCCAGTCGAGTACGGCGGCAACCTCCGGCCGATCTTGCGCAATGATGAGATTGTCGAGCCGGTAGTCGCCGTGCACCAGCCGCGCCGGCGCTCCCGCCGGAATGTGCTCTGGCAGCCAGTCGATCAGGCGTTCCATGGCCTCGATCTTTTCGGTTTCGGACGCCCGATATTGCTTCGACCAGCGCTCGACCTGGCGGGCGACGTAGTTTTCACCTCTGCCAAAGTCGCCAAGACCGATCCGTCCCGGATCGAAACTGTGCAACCGCGCAATTGTCGCGTTCATGGATTCATAAACCGCCGAACGCTCGTCAGTCGTGGATTGCGGCATCTGCGGTTCCCAGAACACGCGGCCATCGACGAAGCCCATGACGTAAAAGGGTGTTCCGGCGACGGATTCGTCGGCGCAATAGGCAAGCGCCTCGGCGACGGGAAAGCCTTGTCTATACAGCGCGTTGATCACACGGTATTCGCGATCAACTGCGTGTGCCGACGGCAGAAGCCTGCCAGGAGGTTTGCGGCGCAGCACGTAGCGCCGCGTCGGTGTTTCCAGCAGATAGGTCGGATTCGACTGCCCGCCTTTGAACTGTTTGACGACGAGCGGCCCGGTAAAGCCGGGGATGGCCGCGGTGAGATAGCGTTCGAGGCGAGAAGCGTCGAGGCGCAGCGTCGGCGCCGCATCCTTTGTGCCCGAAAACATGTGCTGACGATCGATTGGTGTCATCGCCGCAACGTGCTCACTTGCGCGTCTCAAAAGCGATGGGTGCGTCGGCGTAGATCGTGTATTGCTGCGACTTTGGTTTGGCCCTGTCTTCCTCGTTGACATATTGAATCGAACTTTTGCCGACAAGTTCGCGGGGCAGGATCATCACGCGAATGAAGCGGCTGGGTCTGTTGGAGGCTGCCTGCGCGAACACGGGGTCTGGCCCCGACTCATACCAGGCGCCACCTGGGCCGAATGAGGTCGAACGCTCGTGGGTATCGATGCGAAGACCACCTTCGATCAAACAGCGGATGCCGGGGCCTTGGTGACGGTGCAGAAAGGCGCAGCCACCGGGCGGAAAAGCGACGCTATCGCCCCGCATCAGCAACTCGCCTTTTGGCAGGGTCTCAAGAAAGGCGGTCAGCTTTTCGTGTGTAATCATGCCGGGAGCGTTGGCAGTGGTGCTGCCATGATCACCGCGTGCGAGTTCCCATCGCCAGCATGTGACACCGGCCGCGCCCGGCTTTACTGTGATTGCCGCCTCGCCTTGCCAGGCCTTGCCCTCATTCAGCGTTTCATCGCCGATTGCGGCAGAGCCGTGCACGACAAAGATAAAACGCGGCAGCGGCGGCAAATGGAACATCGCATTTTCGGCACTCGAGAGCACGTCCTCGTAAAGCCGCAACACCGGATGCATACATAACTCCTGGAAATGCCAGACTACTTCTCCCGTTCTATCGCGCGCCAGCCAATGTCGCGGCGGCAGAAGCCGTCGGGCCAGCGGATTCGGTCCACCGCTGCATACGCGCGGTTTTGCGCCTCGCGCACGGTCTTTCCCCGTGCACAGACGTTGAGGACGCGCCCGCCATTAGCGAGAATCTTTGCGCCGTCGGCCTTGGTGCCGGCATGGAAAATCTGCACACCTTCAATCTGCGCCGCCGCGTCAAGACCTTCAACGACAGAACCCTTGCTGTAGTTTCCGGGATAACCTTTCGCGGCCATAACGACTGTCAGCGCTGCGTCAGGGTACCACCGCAGGTCAAAACTCTTGAGTTGGCCGTCGCGCGCCGCCAGCAGCGCGGGCACGAGGTCCGACATCATGCGCAGCATCAATACCTGACACTCCGGATCGCCGAAGCGGACGTTGTATTCGATCAGCTGTGGACCTTCATTGGTGATCATCAATCCAGCAAAAAGCACGCCTTTGTACGGTGCGCCGGCGCGTTTGAGCGCGCGCACAGTGGGGTGAATGATCTCGTTCATTACGCGCTGGTTCATGTCCTCGGTCATAATCGGCGCTGGAGAGTAGGCGCCCATTCCGCCTGTATTCGGTCCCCTATCGCCATCCCCGACACGCTTGTGATCCTGTGCCGATGCGAGCGCGATTGCTGTCTCGCCGTCGCAAAGCGCGAAGAACGAAGCCTCTTCGCCGATCAGACAATCTTCAATCACGATCTCCCAGGCCGGCGCGCCGAGCCCGCCGCCAAACATCATGTCGATGGCCGCTTCGGCTTCTTGAACCGTTTCGGCGACTACCACGCCCTTGCCGGCTGCAAGTCCGTCAGCCTTTACGACGATGGGCGCGCCTTTCTTGCGCACATAGTCTTTCGCCGCTGCCGCCGCCTTGAAACGTTGGTAAGCAGCCGTCGGGATATTGTTGGCCTTGCAAAGGTCCTTTGTGAAACCCTTGGAGCCTTCCAGTCGCGCCGCCCATTTGGTCGGACCGAACGCTTTGATACCGGCATCTTCCAGATCATCGACAATGCCGGCGCAAAGCGGCACCTCGGGCCCGACTACAACGAGATCAATTTTCCTGTCCTTGGCAAATGCGACCACGGCCTTGTGGTCGCCGATATCGAGCGCTGCGCATTCGGCTTCCTGCGCAATGCCGGCATTGCCCGGCGCGCAATAGAGCTTGTCGGCAAGCGGACTGGCCGCCATCTTCCAGGCTAGCGCGTGCTCGCGTCCGCCGGAACCGAGGATGAGAATGTTCATGGGGGGCGCGGGCGGCCTTTAGGGAGTGGTCGGCGTTTGGTGTAGCATGGCGTCTTGTCCTCGCAAGAGATTCGATCTCTATGGCAGAGCCCGCCCTCAATAACACTGTGGAATGGACCGTCTCCGAGCTTTCGGCGGCGCTCAAGCGCACGATTGAGGACGCCTACGGTTACGTCCGCGTGCGCGGCGAGATTTCCGGCTTCAAAGGTGCGCATTCATCGGGCCATGTCTATTTCGCTCTTAAGGACGAAAGCGCACGTCTCGAAGCAGTGATCTGGAAAGGTACCTACGGCCGGATGCGGGTTAAGCCCGAGGAAGGGCTCGAAGTGATCGTCACCGGCAGGTTGACGACATATCCCGGTCGCTCGAACTATCAAATAGTCATCGACAGCCTCGCGCCCGCCGGCATCGGCGCGCTGATGAAGCTCCTTGAAGACCGCAAGAAAAAGCTCGCCGCAGAAGGGCTGTTTGACGAGTCGCGCAAACAGCTTTTGCCATTCCTGCCGAATGTGATCGGCGTAATCACCTCGCCGACTGGTGCGGTCATCCGCGACATTCTCCATCGGCTGGAGGATCGTTTTCCTCGCCGCGTACTGGTGTGGCCAGTCCGGGTGCAGGGTGAAACGTCGGCGGCAGAAGTCGCCAATGCTGTCCACGGGTTTAATGCGCTGCCCGAGCACGGTCCGTTACCGCGGCCCGATTTGATCATCGTCGCGCGCGGGGGTGGTTCCCTGGAAGATCTTTGGTCTTTCAACGAGGAAATAGTGGTGCGGGCGGCAGCCGGGAGCATGATCACGCTCATTTCCGCGGTCGGCCACGAGACCGATGTCACGCTGATCGATTTTGCCGCCGATCGACGGGCGCCAACGCCGACCGCCGCCGCCGAAATGGCCGTGCCGGTGCGCGCCGAACTGATGTCGACGCTGGCCGATCTCGACGCACGCAAGCTCGCTTGCTGGCAGCGAAACCTCGAACAGAATCGCAAAGAACTCCGGTTGTTGACGCGCGCGCTGCCGGCGCTCGATGACCTGCTGGCGGTCCCACGTCAACGGCTTGACGCCTGTGCCAGCCGATTGCCGCGTGCGCTTCGCGCCAATGCGCAAATTCACCACACACAATTGACGCGCACGGCATCGCGACTGTCGCCCCGGCTACTGTCGTACCGGATTGAGCGCTGCAAGGAACAGGCTGCGGGACTGGGTGGCCGCGCGCAGCGTGCGTTCCGAATTTTCCGGGATCGACGTATTCAAAGGCTGCGCAGCGCCGGTCAACTGCTGGCGGCTTATTCTTATCGCGGCGTGCTCGCGCGGGGATTTGCTCTCGTCCGTGACGGCGAGGGGCGCCCGCTTCGCTCAGCCGCGGCTGTCGGCGCCGGGGTGCGGCTCGATATCGAGTTTGCCGATGGCCGTGTGGGAGCCACCGCTAACGGCAATCTTGTCGCTCAGCCGTCCGACAAGCCCAAACCGCGCAGTGGCCACAAAGGCGGAGGATCCGGTGGGCAGGGCAGTCTGTTTGGCTCATAAACCCTACGCGAGGGTTTCGCTGACGCGTACGAACCATTATGTTTGATTGGACGCCAAACCCCGCAATGGAGGCCGCTATTGCTCAATCGCTATGATCGCTCCCCGCCGATGAATGGCGAGGCGGAGGTAAAATACCTCGACGGCGATTTCCGCGTCGTGCGGCCGGGCGCGTTCGTGCGCTGCGCGGTGAGCGGTGTGCCGATCCCGCTTGAGGAACTGAAATATTGGAACGTCGATTTGCAAGAGGCCTACGCCACGCCAGAGGCCGTCTTGCAGCGATATCGCGACCCTCACGCGTCCAAAAAATAAACAGTTAGCGCCCGAGCTTTGACGTCAGAAGGCGTCGCAATTCGCCAGCATCATCGACCACCATCGTCACCGGTAGCGCATGCGCTCGCGCGGCGAGTGCCTCAAGCAACTGCTCGCCCACCATGCGTGCGCGATCTTTTTCCGTGGTGAGGAGTACAAGGCCGCTGTGTTCGGCCTGCATGATCAGTTCGGCAGCTTCTTCCGCCGTATAGCGATGATGATCGTCGAATGGCTGGCGCTGGGTCACGGTAATTCCTGCCTCGACCGCAGTTGTGAAAAATTTCTGCGGGTCGCCAATGCCTGCGAAAGCCAAAACACCGCGTCCTTTGAGAGCGGCAATTCCTCCGGGATCCGGGGTGAGACGGCCAGTGAATACCCGAAGGCCACGCGCGCGGGCCTGCATGATGACATCGTCCGCGCCGGCGCCTTTTCCGACCACCAACAGTGCGTCGGTTTGCGCAATCTGTGCGGCCAACGGCGCGCGCAAGGGCCCCGCAGGAAATATGCACCCGTTTCCGACACCGCGCCGTGCATCGACCACGGCCAGCGTGAAATCCTTCATCAAAGAAGAATTCTGCAAGCCATCGTCCATAATGATAACGCCTGCACCTTGTGCCCGCGCAAATGCGGCCCCGGTGACACGATCGCGTGCAACGACGGTCGGCGCAGCGCGGGCAAGCAGCAGTGCCTCATCGCCGACATGAGCGGCAATATCTATATCGGCATTCACGAGCTTCGGGCCGGCGACAGTCCCGCCATAGCCACGGGTGAGACAAAACGGGCGTTGGCCAGCGACCGCGAACATTTGCGCAAGCATCAGCACGGCGGGGGTCTTGCCTCCGCCTCCCAGTGTAAAATTTCCTACACACAGGACTGGAATTCCGGCGCGCGCACCTTTGCTCTTCATGCGTCTCGCCACGATCGCGCCATAGCCGAACCCCAATGGGGCAAGCAGGCCTGCAGTGAAGCCGGCACTTTGCCACCAGAAGGCCGGCTCACGCATGTCGGGTCCGTTGGTGCAATTGAAGCTGCATCAAATAAGGGTCGAGCGACGCCAGTGTGCGATCGAGTGCGCCGCCCAGGTTTTCCATCACAACGCGGCCTGCTTCGCCGACACGGGCACACGCATCGGGGTCTGTAAGCCAGGCGGCAAGGTGTGCTGTCAATCGGTTGACGTCTTCGACCGGCTCGGCGCCATGCGCATTATCGAGCGCGTTATAGACGTCGGCGAAATTCCAGACATGAGGACCATGCAGGATTGCGGTACGCAGTTTGGCCGGCTCAATCGGGTTCTGCCCGCCATGTTTTACCAGCGAGCCGCCGACAAAAACTGCAGATGCCAGCCGATAAATCATGCCTAGCTCACCAACCGTGTCCGCGACATAGATCTGTGTTGTGCGACTGGGCAATTCGCCACGCGAGCGCAGCGCAGCGGTCAAGCCGGCGCGCGCCGCGATTTCAGCGATGCTGGGGCCACGTTCCGGATGGCGCGGCGCAATGAGAGTGAGCAGGCCAGGAAAATTTTTGTGCAGGCGAGCATGTGCCTCGATGATCACTTCCTCTTCGCCAGCATGGGTGGAGGCAGCTGCGATCAAAGGGCGGCCGGCGATGGCATTTTGCAGTGTTGCAAGCGCGGCCGGATCCGCGGGCGGTGGGGGTACGTCAAGCTTGAGGTTGCCTGTCGTGGTGACATTTGACGCACCCAGCTCGCTGAGTCGCGCGGCATCGGATGAAGTGCCCGCCAGACAGAGGTCGACACGCTGAAGCAGAGCGGCGATCGAATTAGGCAAGCGACGCCAGCGATCGAATGAATTCTCGGATAGCCGGGCGTTGACGAGGACCATCGGTATGCCGCGCGCCGCTGACTCGATCATCATGTTGGGCCAAAGCTCGGATTCCACGAACAATGCGAGATCCGGCTGCCAATGATCGAGAAAGCGGCGGACGAAGCTTGGAATATCGAGTGGAATGAATTGGTGGATGACCTCGCGGGGAAGGCGCTGTTCGGCTAGCCCGCCCGACGTGACCGTGCCGGTTGTTACCAAAATGCTGATGCCGCGTGCACGGATGCGATCGATTAGCGGTAGCACGCTTGCAAGCTCTCCGACGCTGGCGCCGTGCAACCAGACAAGAGGCCCCTCCGGCCGCGCGATACGATTTTCACCGCGGCGCTCTGGCAGCCGCTGCTGGTGTTCCTTGCCGCGCTTAAGACGCCGCGCCAGCAGAATAGGGGTGAATGGTCCCACCGCCGCGGACAGCAGCCGATACATTCGCAAACCGGCCGGCAGCCTACCGCTCAAGGTTTGCTACTCCCGGTTCTGTCGGCAATCTCGTACGCACGTGCCGTGACCCGGTTGAGTTCGCTTTCGACCAGTTTTCTCGCCGTTTCGAGTGCTTCAGCATCGGCATCCTGCGGCACACAAATCGCATTGCTCGCCACAATTGCCATTCGGCTGAACGGCAAGTTGATGGCGGAGCGGTCCCAATTGTCGAGCTCGATCCGTCGGCTGGAAGCTATCGCGACGGCATAGATCGGCCGTCCGGAAAACTGCGCGAGCTTTACGATGCCAAGGCCAGCGACGCGTGCAACTTTGGGAACATCGGCGGTCATTGCGATATTGTAGCCTTCATTGAGGGCGTTGAGCATCTCGGTGAAGGCGGCAGCGCCGCCCTTGCGCTGAAATTCCCCGTTGTGCGCGCCGGAGCCGCGGATAGTCCCGATATTCAGCCGTTCCGCAGCACGCGCATTGATCTCGCCATCGCGATGACGCGAGATCAGGACCTTGGTGCGATGGCGCGGATCGTCGCGCTTTATGAAAGGCGCCATGAAGTGTTGGCCGTGCCACATCGCCACGATTGCCGGGATCTCCACCGATTCATAGATGCCCGAGGGCTCAAGAGTGGTCCGGCTGGTGCGCCACACAAGCCGAAGATATGAGGCAGCCACCGCGCCGACGGTTTCCTGGAAGGCGGACGACGTAGCAATACGCTTGAACGACAGCATTGTCATCTAGCCTGCCTACCGGCCCGCGTGTTCAGGATCGAGCAGGCGGTGCAGGTGGACAATGAAATAGCGCATGTGGGCGTTGTCGACGGTTTTTTGTGCCTTGGCCTTCCAGGCAACATAGGCGCTCGCGTAGTTCGGAAAGACGCCGACAATATCGACTTTGTCGAGATCCTTGAACTCGCTGCTGCCGAGCTCGGTGAGTTCTCCGCCGAGGACGAGATGCAGCAATTGTTTTTTTGCGGTGGACGATTCTGTGGACATAAGTCGATCCCCTGGTCGATGTCCCGGTGGCAGCGCGCATTCTGGGATGTTAGCTCTACGCGAATTCGGTTTCGCGGTCGCGCACGAGCCCGATCAATGCGTTGTGGCGTGCATAGCCAGCGGCTATCAACGCGCCGTGCGCGGATTGCGGCTCGTTATACTTCAGCGGCCGGCCGACGAAATCAGTAAGCACCCCGCCGGCTTCGTGCACTAAAAGGTCGGCGGCTGCAAGGTCCCAGTCATGGCTGCCACCAGACGCGAGCGCGGCATCAAATGTTCCGTGCGCGACACGTGCAATTCGCAACGCGAGGGAATGCACTTTCGGCTGAGTCAATATTTCCGACGTTAGCCCAGAGAGACGATCGAGATAACGTTTGGGCCCGGCGAGCCTGGCGCCGTTGAGCGAATCGCCAAGGTTCGCCCTGATTGGTGTGCCGTTGAGGGTGGCGCCACCGCCCTGCGAAACAAGAAACATCTCGTCAGTCACTGGCGCGTAGAGTGCTGCGACCAGCGGGCGGCCAGATTCGGTAAGCGCGACTGAAATGGTCCAGTCAGCACGGCCGGAAATATAGGCGCGGGTGCCGTCGATCGGATCGACAATCCAGGCGAGCGGCCAGATACGGTCGGAAGTTTCGGATTCTTCGGAGATCCAAGCTGCGCCGGGCGCAAGTACGGGCAGCCGCTCGCGTAACAGCTCGTTGACTGCGATGTCCCCTTCAGTCACCGGCGAGCGGTCGGTACCTTTGGTCCATTGTCTGAACGGCCCGCGTGCGGTTGCGCGCGCGAGTTCACCGGCCTCGCGCATTGGCGCTTCGAGCGCGCGGCGCAATGCGCTGACGTCACTGGCCAGCAACGGTCAGGCCCTCCACGCGTAACGTCGGCGCGTTGGTTCCGTAACGGAATTCAAGATCGTTGGCTGGCGTGATCGTCCGGAACATATCAAGCAAATGTCCCGCTATCGTAACCTCGCTCACGGGATACGTACGCTTACCATTCTCGATCCAGAAGCCCGAGGCGCCGCGGCTGTAGTCGCCTGTCACCATGTTCGCGCCCACGCCGATCAGATCGGTGATGTAAAACCCATCGGCAATATCCGCGATAAGTGCGTCCGGACTCAACCGGCCCGGTTCCAAATGCAAATTGCTGGGCCCCGGTGATGTCACTGCAGAACCGGCGCGTTGGGCGTTGCCGGTAGTTACAAGGCCGAGTTCGCGCGCGGTCGTGCTATCCAGTAGCCACGAGCGAAGAACGCCGCCCTCGATCAAGGCAAGCCTCTTGCAGGCGACACCTTCGCCGTCGAACGGATGCGAACGCAGGCCGCGCTTGCGCAACGGATCGTCGATAATGTGAATGTCGTCGGCGAACAGCTTCGCACCCATCTTGTCTCGCAGGAAACTGGTCTTGCGCGCTACGGATGCGCCATTGGCAGCGCTGGCGAGATGCGAGACCAGCGAGCCAGCGGAGCGCTGATCGAACACGACCGGCACCTTGCGTGTCGAAACCTTGCGCGGATTGAGCCGTGCGACTGCACGTTCGGCGGCACTGCGCCCGATTACTTCCGGGCGCTTCAGGTCTGCCGCGTGCCGTACCGAGCAATAGTCGTAGTCGCGTTCCATGCCGGTTCCGTCGCCGGCAATCGCGGTCATCGACAGACCGTGGTTCGACCCAACATAGGTACCGCGAAATCCTTGGCTCGTGACCAGCACCATCCCGCCGATTCCGGCCGAGGCGGAGGCGCCGCCCGATTTACTGATTCCTTTGACCGCAAGGGCTGCCTGCTCGGCAGCTCGCGCGCGCGCTTCGAGTTCGCCGACCGTCGGCAACTCGGGGTCGAGCAGATCGAGATCGGGAAAATCTCGTGCGAGCAGGTGAGCGTCGGCGAGACCGACGAATTCATCCTCGGGCGTCACTCGCGCCATAGCGACGGCCCGTTCGGCCAAGACGGCCGCGCCGTCGTCGGCCAGGTCATTGGTGGACACCATGGCCTGCCGGCGGCCGACGAGCACGCGCAAACCCAGATCGGCGCCCTCGGCACGTTCGGACTCCTCAACTCGTCCGTCGCGGACTTCGACGCCCAACGACATTGTGCGCAATGCGACGGCGTCGGCCGCGTCTGCCCCGACTGCGCGCGCGGCTTTGACCAGCCGCTCTGCGCGGTCTGTCAAAGGAGAGAGGTCGAGGGGCGAAGAGGCGGGCGCGAGCATTGGTTGGCTTTTACTTGGGCGCGATTACGATGCGGATCAACCGTCGAACCAGACAATTTGCGCAGTCGCGGCAACACATCGTCAATCATGGTTCGCAATGGGGCGTCAATCATCCGTTGTAAAGCCCTCGCGGATACGACCGGTTAACCCAGAACATTAAGCGGATTCGGACGCGTTTCTGCCATGTTTGGCCTGCGACCCACCACAAAAAGGTGGGCGCGGGAGAGTTTCGAGGCGTCAAATGCGAAGTGGCGGATGCGCCGGGTCGGGCCGCGCCCTGCGGCTCGACCCCTTTGGCTTGCCTGTGCGGTTTTCCGCAAGCGACGCGTCTGCCGACGGGCGAGTGCGTGAGGTCGAACTCCATCGCGAACGCGTGGTCATCCGGCGTTCGCTATCCGGCATGCGCATGGCGCTCAATATGCCGGTTGCTGCCTACGACGGCATATCGCTGCGGCTGGTGCGGGACCAATGCGGGGTGGAAGATGTGCTGGCAGTCGTGCTCAAGCACCGTGATCCGGCACTGACCTTACCACTGTTTGTGACGTCGCAACCGGACGAGGCGCTGGCCGAATGGCGAGCCTGGAGCCAGGTGCTCGGTGTACCCCTTTTACTGGCTGAACAGACGACTGCCTCGCAGATCGCGAATGCGCAGTTGGGCGAATTGCACATCGAACGTCCTCGTCCCCGCAGGCGTTGCCGGAGCGCACTGAAACACCGGCGACCCTCAATTCTTCTGCGGCGCGGATACGGCAAGATGACCGGGAGAACGCCCGTGCATCGCGGCGAGCGCGAGATTATCGCGCGAAACTAACTCGGTGAGTGTTTCCAAAAGAAATGGCCGGAACAAGCCCGACTGTGGCAATATAAACCGGTGCTGGGGACTTACCTGCACCGTTGCAGTTTCACTGAACCTCCGTCCTGCATATTCATTTCGATATGGTCTGCATCGATCTTCCGCAGTCCGTAAGTGGTTTGACCGGCACTGATCTGCCCGGTGGAGAATTCATCGACAATACGATAGCTCGACGGTCCGTCTGGCGTGACCGACTGATTCCGAAAGGCCGGCACGCCGCCTTCGCTGTCGGTGCGCTGGTTGCCGGTGAACTCAATGACACGCTTGCCGGCGCAGTCGATCGCGCCTTGTTCGGTGTTCGAGCTTTGCCCCCATCTGCCCTGAACCGGATAGACCTGGGCCTGCGCCTCCACCGGCGCAGCGACAACGCTCAGCAACAACGCGGACATGATGATCTTGCGCATATTCGAAGACTTGCATCATTGACGCCAAAATCAAGTGCTACGCTTGTGAATGCTTAACGGTCTGGGCAACGACAAGCGGCAATTAGCGATTATTCTGCGCCATATCCGCCGGCTGTTGGCGTTTGAATGATGATGGCCTCGTTTTCATCGATGACGGTCGCGTCGCACCCTTCCAAGCGCTCCATCTGGCCGTTTTTGCGTCGCGCCCAGTTTTCGCCGACTTGACCAGCTTCGCCGCCCGCGAGGCCGAACGGTCGTACAAGCCGGTGGCCAGAGAGAATCGTGCATTCCATCTTTTCGAGGAAGCGGATGGTACGGCGAATTCCATCGCCAGCGTGCCATTGGCCGCGCCCGCCGGAGCCGTTACGGATATGGAAGTCCTCAAGCAGTACAGGATAACGGAATTCCAGCACCTCCGGGTCGGTGAGACGCGTATTCGTCATGTGAGTATGGACAGCGTCCGTGCCATTGAAACCGGGACCTGCGGGCGAGCCGGAACAAATGGTTTCGTAGTACTGATAGCGCGCATTGCCGAAGTTGAGATTGTTCATCGTGCCTTGAGCGGCAGCAAGTGCGCCGAGCGCACCGAACAGGCAATTGGTCACCGCCTGTGATGTCTCCACGTTGCCGGCAACCACGGCGGCGGGAAACTCCGGCGACAGCATCGAGCGTTTTGGGATTACGATATTGATTGGTCTCAGGCACCCGGCATTCATCGGAATGTCATCATCGACCATCACACGGAACACATAGAGGACCGCAGCACGAGTGACCGGTTCGGGCGCATTGAAATTCGTCGGCTGCTGTTCGCTCGTGCCGGTGAAATCGACCGTCGCCTCGCGCCTTGTCTTGTCCACCGTGATCTTCACCTTGATGACGGTGCCTTGATCCATCTCGTAGCTGAATTCCGATTCGTGCAGCCGGTCGATCACACGTCGCACGCTTTCGGCTGCGTTATCCTGCACGTGCTGCATGTAGGCTTGCACCACAGGCAGTGTGAAATGCGTGACCATCTTGCGCAGCTCCGCCACGCCCTTTTCGTTGGCGGCGATCTGGGCCTTGATGTCGTTGATATTTTGTACCGGATTGCGCGCTGGGTATTTCGCCCCGGTGAGCGCCGCGTTCAATTCTTTCTCACGGAAGCGGCCACGATCGACCAGCTTGAAATTGTCGAATAGGACACCTTCCTGTTCGATCGTCGTGGCGTTCGGCGACATCGAGCCCGGCGAGATGCCGCCGACATCCGCGTGGTGTCCACGCGAGGCCACCCAGAACAAAATCGTTTTCCTTCGGTCGTCGAACACCGGCGTGCAAACGGTGATGTCGGGCAGGTGGGTACCGCCGTTATACGGCGCATTGATCGCGTAGACGTCGCCGGGTTTGATCTTGCCGGCATTGTCGCGAATGATCGTTTCCACTGAACGGTCCATCGAGCCGAGATGAACCGGCATGTGCGGCGCGTTGGCCACCAGCGTACCGTCATGGGCAAATACCGCACAGGAGAAGTCGAGCCGTTCCTTGATGTTGACCGAATAAGCGGTGTTCTGCAGCGACACACCCATCTGCTCGGCGATCGACATGAAAAGATTGTTGAAAACTTCCAGCATGACGGGGTCGGCGTGAGTGCCGATGGCGTGCGTTCGCTTGAGCTTCTTCGCTCGCGTAAGCACTAGGTGATTTTTGGCGGTGAGTTCAGCCTGCCAGCCCGACTCCACGACGATGGTCTGGTGCGGTTCGATGATGATGGCAGCGCCTTTGACCCGTGCCCCCGGCCTGAGCTGTTCGCGGGTGTAGACATTCGCCTTGTGCCACACACCACCGGAAAGGAATTGCGTTCGTAGCGCCGGCTTCGGCAAGGCGGCGCGCGACCGCCTTGCCGACTTTTCGCTGAATTTGGCGCCGCCGCCGACCGCCTCGACCGACACAGCTTCGACGACCATCTGTTTTGTGCGGTCAATAAAACCGAAACGGGCCCTGTGCGCCTTTTCGAACGCGCGTTTCATTGCCAGCGGGTTACCGGCTGCGACCACCAAGGCGGTGTCGGTGCCCGCATAGCGAATATGCGCGCGCACAAACACCTTGATCTTGCCCGCGGCCACGCCCTGGCCTGCGACTTCGGCCTTTGTTTCCTTGCCCAGTCTCGCACCCAGCCGGGTGACGGCCTTCGACGCGTTATTGCCGAACGGCAATTCGATAGCCTGTTCGCGCGTTGCACGTATATCGGCCAGCCCCATGCCGTAAGCAGACAGCAGTGAAGAGAACGGATGCATGAGCACGCGGGTCATCCCAAGCGCGTCAGCAACCAGACATGCGTGCTGGCCGCCGGCACCGCCGAAGCAATTGAGTGCATAGCGAGTGATATCATAGCCGCGTTGCACGGAAATCTTCTTGATCGCATTGGCCATGTTCTCGACCGCGATCTTGATAAATCCGTCGGCGACCTCTTCGGGTTTAAGGCCACCGATCTGCTGCGCCAAATCGGTGAATGCGTTGCGTACGGCATGTGCATCGAGAGGGAGATTCTGCGAAGGGCCGAAAATCTGCGGGAAGAAATCTGGAATGAGCTTGCCGACCATGACGTTGGCATCGGTGACGGCCAACGGACCGTCGCGGCGGTAGCATTTGGGCCCTGGATTGGCGCCGGCGGAGTCGGGTCCAACGCGGAACCGCGCGCCGTCGAAGTGCAAAATCGAGCCGCCGCCCGCAGCGACCGTATGAATGAGCATCATGGGTGCTCGCATGCGCACGCCAGCGACTTCGGTCTCGAAGGCACGCTCGTATTCGCCGTCAAAGTGGGAAACATCGGTTGAAGTGCCGCCCATGTCGAAGCCAATGAGACGATTGAACCCGGCCTGTCGCCCGGTTTCCGCCATGCCAACAACTCCGCCGGCGGGGCCGGACAGGATGGCGTCTTTTCCCTGGAATAATTCGGCCGCTGTCAGCCCGCCGGACGACATCATGAACATCAACCGCGCAGCGGATCGTCTAGCGTCGAGATCCTTGTCCACCTCCGCCACATAGCGGCGCAGAATCGGGGATAAATAGGCATCCACCACCGTGGTGTCGCCCCGACCGACGAGCTTGATCAGCGGCGACACTTCGTGACTGACGGATACCTGCGCGAAGCCCATGTCTCGCGCGATCGCAGCCACGCTTTTTTCATGCTTGGGGAAACGATAGGCATGCATGAACACGATCGCGACTGCTTTAATGCCGGCGGCTTTGGCTGCCTCCAGGTCGGCGCGCACGACGGCGAGGTCCGGCTCTCGCTCAACGGTTCCGTCGGCGCGTACGCGCTCCTCGACCTCCGCGACGCGGTCATACAGCATGTCGGGCTTGATGATGTGGCGAGCGAAAATCTTCGGTCGCGCCTGGTAGCCGATCTTGAGCGCGTCACGGAAACCCTTGGTGATCAACAAAAGCGTACGCTCGCCCTTGCGCTCAAGGAGCGCGTTGGTCGCGACCGTGGTGCCCATTTTCACTGCGCCCACGCGGCCCGGCGGGATTACTTCGCCGGATCTCACTCCGAGCAAATCGCGAATGCCTTGCACGGCGGCATCGGCATAGGCCTCCGGGTTTTCGGACAGCAGCTTGTGCGCCACCAGCGTGCCGTCGGGCCGGCGTCCAACCACGTCGGTGAAGGTGCCGCCCCGATCGATCCAGAAATCCCAGAGTTTTGTCGGCTTTTTTCTCGACATGGCGCTGAACGTGAAAATGAGAGCCGCACTATGTCCGCCCTATCGGGGGCAAAACAAGCCTGCCCGGCGCAACTCAGGCAAAATACCCCGTGAAATTATGGGAGGCTTTCGCCAAGGGATCGGACGCGGCCAAGGCACTCGTCCGATCTTTTCGGAGACTGCAGCAGCAGAAACGCTCAAGGCCAAGGTGTCGACCGATCTCAGGAGGTCAACGCCTTGCTAGCGCCGACCTTTCCTGGACTGGCGCTTTGGTTGCCGTCGACGATGCTCGACGTCAAATAGACGCTTTAAGCACGATGAATGTCGTTCACATCTAACTTGGCGCTACGTTGACGTTTGAAGCCAAAACGTCGACTGAATTTGACGCGTGCGGTCAGCTGGTTTTTCTGGACGGCCACTTCGCTGACGTCTAGATGCCTCGCGATAAACATCCAAACATATGAAGTGAGAGCCACGTTCGATGCATCGAATATTGAGTGTGCTGTGCTTTTGGCTTGCTTGTACGCTTGCTGCAGACGCCGTCGCGCAGGATTATCCGTCAAGACCCGTGATGTTCACGGTGCCTTACTCCGCCGGGGGCCCTGCTGATGTCATTGCGCGCATTGTCGCGCACGGCATGAGCAAAGTTCTCAACCAGCAATTCCTTGTCGAGAACACGGCCGGTGCCGGCGGTACGATCGGTACTGCCAAGGCAGCGGCATCGCCGCCTGATGGCTATTCGCTGTTGCTGATGCACGTCAGTCTTGCCGCCAATGTCGGGTTCTATCCGCATTTGCGCTACGATCCTGTGAAGGACTTTGAGCCAATTGGTCTGGTCGCAGAATCGCCGATGGCCTTCGTCGCGCGCAAGGATTTTCCCGCGAATAAATTCGAGGAATTCGTCGCCTATTTGAAGGCAAACAAGGAAACAATGACGTATGGTTTTGCCGGCATCGGGTCGGCCTCGCATTTGTGCAGTTTGCTTTTCTTTAACGCGCTCGACATCGCGGTCAGCGGCGTTCCTTACAAAGGCACTGCCCCCGCACTCAACGATCTCATCGGCGGCCATTTGGATTTCATGTGCGACCAGACACTCAACGTGTTGCAGCCTGCGAAGGCCGGCTTGATAAAGGCCTATGCCGCTACGACACCACAGCGGCTCAAAGTGTCGCCGGATCTGCCGACCATATCGGAATCCGGACTGGCAGGATTTCAGATGGTGGTTTGGTACGCGATGTATGCGCCGAAGGGCACGCCCAAGCCTGTCATCGACAAGCTTTCGGCCGCACTCCAAACGGCATTGCAGGATGCAGAGGTGAAAGACCGGTTGGCGCAATCAGGCGCCGAGACAGTCGAACCGGAGCGGGCGAAGCCCGAGGCGCTGCGTGTCCATCTCAGTTCCGAGATCGACAGGTGGGTGCCGGTCATCAAAAAGATGGGCGTGCAGGTCCAATAGTGGGCTTTGAGAATTGGCGGGGACCCGGCGGTTTTGCCGCCGAGCCCCCTTACAACGTATCAGCCGGCCTGTAAGCCGGGTTTTGTATGGCCTGCGGCGCGAACCGCAGACGTGACGGCCATTCCTCTTGCACGCCGCTTGCGCGGCGCATCAAGCAACCTACCCGAATGACTGGCCCGGACGGACCTGAGGCTTGCGCCCCGATGTCATTCCTATTCGGTCTTGCTCCCGGTGGGGTTTGCCGTGCCGTTCCCGTTGCCGGAAACGCGGTGCGCTCTTACCGCACCGTTTCACCCTTGCCGCGGCTAAACGCAACGCGCCGAGGCGGTCTCTTCTCTGTGGCACTATCCTTGGGGTTTGACCCCCGCCGGACGTTATCCGGCACCGTTCGTCCATGGAGCCCGGACTTTCCTCCCCGGCCACCTTTCGGTATCGGCGCGGAGCGGCCGTCCGGCCGACTGACGAGATAGGAATGGAGATGGTGGGCCTCCGCGTCAAGGTTTGTCGCGAGACAGCCTTAAGAAATCGCGAGGGGCGCCGGCCGTGTTTCAATGAGCGCCCGCAATGTCAGCAGCGTGGAGGGGTCAGCGATACCATCGACTCGCGCCTGCCGAAAATGACGCTGAAACGCCACAACGGTCGCGCGCGTTGGCTCATCATAGGTGCCGCTTTCCTTCAGACCATACCCGTACGAGCGTAGGGTGCGTTGAAGGCGGGTGACTGAATCGCCGCGGTCGCCAGGCTTGAGCCCGGCACCTTCGAGATCGAGCGGGGCGGCCCGAACCCAGTGGCCAACGCCGGATTCGTTCAACAGGCCCCATGGAAATTTTTCGCCGGGATCCTGTTTCCGGGCGGGCGCCACATCGGAATGGGCGAGTATGCGGTCGGCGCTGATCGGTCCGCGCCGCGTGATGATCGATTTGCACATTGAGATCACTGCTGCAATCTGGCGCAACGGAAAATCTTTGTATCCGAATTCATGCCCGGGATTGACGATCTCGATGCCGATCGAGCGTGAATTGATGTCGGTCTCTCCCGCCCACGACGATTCGCCAGCATGCCAGGCGCGTTTCTCCTCCGGGACGCATTGAATAATGCGGCCGTCTTCGAATACCAGGTAATGGCATGAAACCTCGCTTGCAGGTGTGGTCAGTCGGTTCAATGCGGCTTCGCCGGTCTGCATACCGGTATAGTGCAGCAAGATCATGTCGGGTGGGCGGCCGTCCTTGCGCTCGTCGAAATTGGGCGAGGGCGCGACGTCGGCGACAATGAAAGAATCCGGCGAAAATACTGACATGGGCCGGACAAAACCGGTGGTGGAAGCGGGGCGGGCATAATTCACCGCGTGCGAAAAAAAGCAAGGCTTGTCAAAAATGTAAATGCGGCCCGCCGGTCGGGCCGCATTCCTGTTGCTTGCCAGTCTTGCCGTCAATCTTACTGACGGCCGGAAGGCGGGCTGCCTGATGGTCTCATACCGCCGCCCATCGGGCTGGCTGAGCCGGTTGTGCTCGGACGCGGTGGCTCATAGCGCGCAAAAGTTTGCGCGTTCTGGAGTTCGTCCTTTGTCGCGGCGAGCTTGAGTTTGTCGGCCGAACCATTCTGGCCGGGAACGACATCAAAGGAACTGGGCGCAAGTGCTACTTCCTTCGTGCCAACGCCGAGGAAGCCGCCCACGCTGATCACGAAAGCTTCGACCTTGCCACTCTTGTCGAATAGAATATCGCTGACATCGCCGATCTTCTGATTGTCAGCGCCAAGGACATCGGTGCCTTTGAACTTCGAGGCCAACCATTGATCAGGTTTCTGTGACGGTACGAAACTCGCCTTGCCCGATCCCTGTGTTTGTACGGCCGGCGCCGGAGCAGAAGAACCCTGCGTACTCGGTGATTGTGCTAACGCTGCCGTTGCGACGACAGCGCTGAGTGCTGTGGACAGCATCAGTTTCTTGATCATTTATTTCCTCCTCTAGATTTGCAAATGAGTCCTTGACCACAACGCATGGCCGTGGTCGCCGTTCCCCCGTTTTTTGCAGGGAACCGACTTCGATTTTGAAATTCGGAACCCGGCTACGCCTGCGGCTCGTCGGCATCGCTTGCAGGGATCGCATTGTGTTCGCCGGGTGGGCGCACGACGGTCACTGTGCAAGGCGCTTCGGCGACGACACGCGCTGATACGCTTCCGAGATATCGGCGCAGCTTCGAGCTTCCGCGTGCTCCAATCACGATGTGGTCGACGCGGTTATGTCGTGCGTAGTCGATGAGCTGTCCCGCCGGATCTGTTGATTCGAACACGTGATAGGTGATGCGTTCGGGCTCTACCGCAATGGCTCGCGCCCAGTGCTTGAGCTCGGCAAGGCGGCCGAGATGCGGATTTCGTCCTTGAGCGTCTTCGAGTTTGTCGAGTGCGAGGCGGGCGACCTTCAGTACACTGATACACGCAAGCCGTGCATGGGGCTCAGTCGCAAGCACGCGATGCACGGCATTGGCAAGGGCGGGGTTCGGCGGTTCATGCCCGGGCTCGAGGTCGATTGCCGCCAGCACAATCGGTGCGTTGGCGAGGTGGCTGGCCAGTGCACGAGCCCGCTGCGGCAAGGGTTTGCGGGTCTGCCGCAACCACCGCCAGGCGACGGTAAAAATACCATCGCGCCGTGTCCGGTCGGCGCGCTGTGTGAGATTGACCTGGCTGGAATGCTGCAGATCGAAGGCAAGCTGGGCCGCCGTGGCATGGCGCGCCTCTGGGTCGACCTCCAGGCAGCGCAGGATGATTTCCTGCAGCCATGGTGGGACGGCGGCATTGAGAGCCCGCGGCGGCGTCGGATGCTGCCACAAACGCCGCCGCCAGCTATCGGCACTCTGCGGCTCGCCAAACGGACGCTCCCCGGTCGCCAAAAAATAGAGAATGACTCCGAGAGCAAAAAGGTCGCTGCGCGGATCGCTTCGTTCGCCAAGCACCTGCTCAGGTGCGATATATGCACCGGTCCCAACTGGGCCTTCTGCTTCTTCCTGTACCAGATCGGGCAGCTGGTCGTGTCGCGATAGCCCAAAGTCGATCAGGACGGCGTTGTCATTCCCGCGCAAGATCACGTTGCTCGGCTTGAGGTCTAGATGGATAACATGCTGCCGATGGATTTCGTGCAGGGCGAAAGCGATTTTCGCGCCGATCTCGGCAACCTGATCCGGCGGTAGTGGTGTTTTTTCCAACAGCGCTTTCACGGAGGTGCCTGCGATCAATTCCATGACGATATAAGGCCGCTCGAAATCGCCCGCTGCCACGAAGCGTGGCACGTGTGGGCCAAACAGCCGCGGCAGGATCATCTGTTCGACTTCGTAGCCAATGATCGTTATGGGATTTTCGCCGGCTCGTAACAGCGGGATCTTCATCAGCATCGGAAGATCGGTGCCGTCGCGCGTTACGCGCCAGAAGTTCGCCATGCCGCCTGCTTGTAACGGCTCGACGAGACGAAAGCCGTCAATGATTTGCCCGGCTTCGAGCTTGTTGGGATCCACGGTTTCAGGCCCCCTCGATCAAACGGTGGGCCAAGATGTCCGGTAGGCCCGCTTGCTGCACTTTGCGTGCGGCGGTCTCGTTGTCGTAAGGCACGCGCACGTAAATCAGCGCATTGCGTTCGCTATCGAGCGCACCGTAGCAGGCGGCTGGATTGTAATCGCGCGGCTGGCCGACGGAGCCAATGACTGCAACCCACCGCCGGTGCGCGAGCAGAGGGATTTCTACGGTGTGCACCGGCCGGAACCCTGCGACTTTCCCGGTTGGCGACAAATGGAAGAGTTCCGGCACGTGCACGTGACCGCAGAACGTTGCGTGCGCTCGTGTCGCCATAAGGCTGCGTGATGCGCTCTCAATATCGGTGATGTATTCCCAACGCTCTGGCGCGTATGCACTGGCGTGGACGAACAATCTGTTTTTATCTTCGAAGGTTAGCGGCAACTGTGTGAGGAATTCGGTTTGCGTTGCATCGAGCTTGGGGCGCGTCCAGTCGATAGCCTCAGCTGCAACCGAATTCATGCCGGCCGTGCCACTGAAAATGGCGGCGTCGTGATTGCCGAGCAGGGCGACTGCACCGGCTTCGACCTCGCGCATGATCGTGTCCACCGCAAATCCGGGATCTGCGCCGTAACCGACGTAATCGCCGAGGAAGATGAAGCGACCGATCCCGGCGCGGCGCGCGTGATCAAGGCTTGCCTCGAGCGCTTCGCGATTGGCGTGAATGTCGCTGAACAACCCAATCCACATGGCTTCACCCGAGGCCCGGGTCCGCCTGGATCCGGCAACGTTTCTTTAAGTTTAACCGCCGTTAATGGCGTTGACCTGCCGCAACCACGGGCCTCAGGAGGATTTAGGCCGATTTCTTGACGGCCATATAATCCCATGATATCCCACAGCTTCCCAGTATGGGACATGACCCTGTCAGGCGAGGGCCGGCGTCAAAACCCGGGCTCCCCACGCATCATCAGAGAGTGCGTCCAGGGCGTTCCTTGTTGCGTCCAGTTGGCTTGGGGTGCGGGGTATGAACCGCTTCGTGGGAAATTTCACGCTGCGGCTCGACTCCAAGGGACGCGTCTCGATCCCTGGTCCGTTTCGCTCCGTGCTGCGCCGCGACGGCTTCGAGGGTCTTTATTGCTATCCGGCAATGGATCGCCCTGCGATCGACGCCGGTGGAAGCGCGCTGATGATGGAGATCGACGCCTTGATCGGGCGGTATGTCCCGTTTTCAGACCAGCGCGAACAGTTGGCGCTGGCGTTATATGGGACCAGCGAGACGCTGAAGATAGACGGCGAGGGGCGGGTGGTGTTGAGCGAAAGCCTCAAGCGTCATGCCGACATTTCCGAAACAGTTGCGTTTGTCGGTCTTGGCCACAAGTTTCAGATCTGGGAGCCCAGTCGCTTTCATGGCGAGTTCGCGGAGGCCACCAAGAAGGTGCGCGCGCTCAAAGGAGAGCTGAGTTCCCAGGTGACGGCGCAGAAAGCGCCAGGAGCACGGGAATGACGGCGGGCGGCGGCGGCTCAGCTGTCGCTGGCGGACTGGCCCCCCACATTCCCGTGCTCGGCCGGCCCGCGGTCGAATTTCTCAACGTACATGACGGTGGCGTCTATATCGACGGTACCTTTGGTGCCGGCGGCTATTCGCGCGCCATCCTCGCGGCCGCGGACTGCAAGGTGATCGGCATAGACCGCGATCAGAACGCAATCGCGCTTGGCGCCGACCTTGTCGAGGCGGCGAAAGGACATCTGACGCTTACCGAGGATCGTTTTTCCAGTCTCGACGCGATCGCGTGCGAGGCGGGTCATGACGTCGTTGATGGCGTGACGCTCGACCTCGGTGTTTCTTCCATGCAACTTGACACCGCAGGCCGCGGCTTTTCGTTCCGCCTCGACGGCCCGCTCGATATGCGCATGAGCGGCGAGGGCGCCAGCGCCGCCGATGTGGTCAACATGGCCGGGGAGGGCGATCTAGCCGATATCATCTTTACGCTTGGTGAGGAGCGGCATTCGCGGGCCGTCTCACGTGCCATTCTCAAGGCACGCGCGAGCGCGCCTATCGAAACAACCCGACAACTCGCAGAGATCGTTGCTTCGGTCGTGCGTTCACGTCCTGGCGATATTCACCCGGCGACGCGCACGTTCCAGGCGCTGCGTATCTTCGTGAACGACGAACTCGGTGAGCTGGCCAGAGCGCTTGAGGCCGCCGAGCGTATCCTCAAGCCGGGCGGGCGGCTCGTGGTGGTGTCTTTCCATTCGCTTGAGGATCGTATCGTCAAGGCATTTATCGCCGGCCGCGGCGAGAGTCGTGGCGGGTCACGTCACGCCCCGGAGGTCAAGCGTGCGACGCCGACCTTCCGGCCGATCACGAAGCGGCCTGTGACCGCGGATGATGATGAAATTGCTCGCAACCCGCGCGCACGCTCCGCCAAATTACGCGCTGCCGAGCGCACCGAAGCTCCGGCCCGCGCTGGCATGCCGCAAGGCCTGTTGCCCCGGCTCCCCTCGCTCGCCGACGTGCTGAAGGGCCGGTAACCCATGCGCCTGCTCAATATTCTGGTGATCGGAGCGCTGATCCTGGCGGCGTCTTTCGTCTACAAAATCAAGTTCGATTCCACCCTCCAGGCGGAGCGAGTGGCCAAATTGCGTGGCGAATTGCGCCGAGAGCGCAACGCCATCGCTGTTCTACGCGCCGAATGGGCAAAGCTCGATACGCCAGGCCGCATACAAGGACTGGCCGACCGTCATCTGGCACTCCAGCCGATGAAGTCGAACCAATTCGACAATCTCGAGCGACTTCCTGAGCGCCCGCCGGCCGCCGTTCCATCAGCTGGCAACGATCCGATCGGCGCCATGCTCGCGCCAGCACCCAATACCACCGGCAGTGTGCCGCCGGTCGCACCGCGATGACAACGACCGGGACAAAAAGCAATCTGGAAAGCCGATGGCAGCGCGTCCTGCGTTCGCTGCTCTATGGCCACGACGTTGACCGCAACGTTAAGGCCAAGGCACGGCTTGGCCTCGCCGTTGTCGCATTTGCCGGAATCTTTTCGGTCATCGCGCTTCGTCTGGTGATGTTCGCGGCAGTAGGTGAGGGTCACGGTGGTCGCCGCAGTATCACACAAGATGCGGTCGCAACCGCGCGCCCCGATATTCTCGATCGGCGTGGCGAAATCCTGGCCACCGACGTAAAGACACCGTCACTCTTCGCCGAACCGCGCAAGATCATCGATGTGGATGAAGCGGTAGAATTGCTCACCGCGGTGCTGCCCGATCTTGACGCAAACGAGGTTCGCGAGCGCCTGTCCTCGAAGCGCGGCTTCGTCTGGCTCAAGCGCGAGATCACGCCAGATCAGCAACAGCAAATTCATCGGCTCGGAATTCCGGGAGTGGGCTTTCTGACCGAAAACAAGCGCATCTATCCCAACGGCGCGGTCGTCTCGCACGAGATTGGCCATGTGAATATTGACAACCAGGGTATCGCCGGCATTGAGAAATGGCTGGATGGCCAAGGCCTCGCTGCTTTGCATATGGCGGGGCTCGCCACGGATCAGTTGCAGCGGCCGGTCAATCTTGCAGTCGATCTGCGCGTACAATACGCGTTGCGCGAAGAGCTCATCGCTGCGCGTGAGAAATATAAAACCAAGGCTTCCGCCGGTGTGATCGCCGACGTCAATACTGGCGAGATCATCGCGATGGTCTCGGAGCCAGACTTTGATCCGAATAATCCGCGCGAAGCGAACGACCCAAACAGGCTTAATCGCTTGACCACCGGCGTCTACGAAATGGGTTCAACGTTCAAAGCGCTGACACTGGCGATGGCGCTCGATAGCGGTCGAATTTCTCTTTCGTCTTCTTTCGACGCGCGTCTCCCGCTGCGCTACGGCAAGTTCGAAATTCACGATTTCCACGCCCAGAAGCGCGTGTTGTCGGTTCCCGAAATCTTTACGTATTCTTCGAACATCGGCACGGCGCGGATGGCGCTTGCGCTCGGCGTCGAATACCACAAAGCGTTTCTGAAGAAGCTCGGCCAACTGGATCGATTGCGGACCGAGTTGCCGGAAAGTGCGGAGCCGTTGGTCCCCAGGCATTGGGGCGAACTCAATACGGTCACCATTGCCTTTGGACACGGGCTATCGGTGGCTCCGCTCCAGGCGGTGATGGGCATTTCCGCGCTGGTCAATGGCGGGAAAATGATCCCGCCGACCTTTCTCAAGCGCAATCGGGCAGAAGCGGATCGTCTTGCCGAGCGGGTCGTCAAACCCGAAACGGCTGAAAAAATGCGCTATTTGATGCGTTTGAACGTGGAAAAGGGCACCGCGACGCGTGCCAATGTCCCCGGTTATTACGTTGGTGGCAAAACCGGTACCTCCGAAAAAGTGGTCGGCGGGCGCTACTCCAAGACCAAAGTCTTGACGAGTTTCACCGCCATATTGCCAGCCGACAAGCCGCGCTATCTGTTGCTGATCATGCTCGACGAACCGCAGGGTCTCCAGGAGACCAATGGCTTCACAACCTCAGGCTGGAACGCGGTGCCTGTTGGCGCTCAAGTAATCGAGCGCGTGGCCCCGCTGCTCGACATTCCGCCGCGCTTTGATCTACCCAAGGCAGACCAGATGCTGCTGGTGAGCGCGAAGGAGACGCGGTGAAGCTCCGCGAGCTTCTGCCGGAGGCGGCGATCGACTCGCGCCTGGGCGCGATCGACACTACCGGTGTTGCCGCCGACAGCCGCAAAACGAAACCGGGTTTTCTGTTTATCGCCGTTGCGGGGGCCAAGGCCGATGGCGCGCATTTCGCCAAGCAAGCCGTTGCTGCCGGCGCCGTCGCTGTCGCCGCCGAACAACGGCCCGAGGGGTTGCCTGATGCCACTGCATTTATTCGCGTGGGAAATCCGCGGCGCACACTCGCTCTGGCGGCGGCAAAAGTTTTTCCACGCCAACCGCACACAATCGCCGCCATCACCGGCACGAGTGGAAAAACGTCAGTTGCTGCATTCGCCCGGCAGATATGGAGCGTCCTTGGATATCAGGCGGCGAGTATTGGCACAGTCGGTGTGGTGTCGCCCAAGGGCGAGCGATACGGTTCGCTGACCACGCCCGACCCGGTCGAACTTCATCATACGTTGGATCAACTGGCAGGCGAGGGCGTCACCCATCTCGCGCTCGAAGCGTCCTCGCACGGGCTTGATCAGCACCGACTGGATGGCGTGCGCATCGCAGCCGGTGCCTTCACCAATCTCTCGCGCGATCACCTCGACTATCATCCGACCATCGACGCCTATCTCGCCGCCAAGCTCCGCCTGTTTGAGAATTTGATCGCGCCCGGCGGTGCAGCGGTGGTTAGCATTGATGATTGCTATGCGGGTCAGGTGATAGAAGTGGCGAAAGCGCGCGGCCTGAGGATCATCTCGGTTGGTGAGCGAGGCGGCGATATCAAACTCACCGGCGGGTCCCTCGATGGCTTCGCACAAATAGTCACCATTGCTCATGGCGGACGCACATACAAAATCAAATTGCCACTTGTCGGCGCTTTTCAGGTGCAGAATGCAGGCATAGCGGCCGGGCTTGCGATAGCGACCGGCGCCGAGCCGGCTCGCGTATTCGCCGCATTGGAGAAGCTCGCCGGCGCCAAAGGTAGGCTCGAACTTGCCGGCACGCACAATGGCGCGCCCATCTTCATCGACTATGCCCACAAGCCGGACGCGCTCAAGAAGGCGCTTGAAAGTCTGCGGCCCTATGCAAGCGGCAAGCTCTTTGTTGTGTTCGGCGCAGGCGGCGACCGGGATTCCGGCAAGCGTCCAATCATGGGCCGGATCGCGGCAGAAAATGCAGATCGAGTCATTGTTACGGACGACAACCCGCGCAACGAGAGCCCAGCCGCGATCCGCGCCGAAATTCTGGCCAATGCGCCGGGCGCCATCGAATTTGGCGATCGTGCGGAAGCGATCAGACGAACGATTGCAGAGCTCACGGCCGGAGACGTACTGCTGATTGCCGGCAAGGGTCATGAGACCGGTCAGATTTTCGGCGATCGCGTTGTCCCATTCTCGGATCACGAGGCAGTGTCTGCAGCTTTGCAGGGGAAAGTAGCATGAGTGTGCTCTGGACCCTCGATGCGATGGCGGCAGCAATGCATGCCGAGCGTTCCGGTGCTCTGCCCGCGGACGTCAATGGAATTTCAATCGATAGCCGCTCGTTGGTAAAAGGCGATGCATTCTTCGCCGTTACGGGTGAGAACCGCGACGGTCATGACTTTGTCGATAGTGCACTAAAGGGCGGTGCTCGCCTTGCGGTCGTCGCACGCGATCAGCGTGATCGTTTTGCCGATGCGCCGCTGCTCGTTGTGGACGACGTGCTCGAGGCTCTGCGGGACCTGGCACGAGCTGCCCGCGCACGCATGCATGCGCGCGTCATCGCCGTCACAGGCTCGGTTGGAAAAACTGGAACGAAAGAAGCGCTGCGTTTGGCGCTCTCCACGGATGGCGAAACCCATGCGTCCATTGCTTCTTATAATAACCATTGGGGGGTTCCATTGTCGCTTGCCCGTTGTCCGGCAGGCGCAAGATATGCCGTTTTCGAGATCGGCATGAACCATGCCGGAGAAATCACTCCACTTACAAAGCTCGTACGCCCGCACGTGGCCATTATTACCGGCATTGAACCGGTGCATCTTGAATATTTCGGTTCGCTGGAAAAGATCGCAGATGCCAAGGCGGAAATATTTGCAGGTGTCGAGCCAGGCGGTGCCGCGGTGCTCAATCGGGACAACGCCCAATTTTCGCGGCTCGCTGCGGCGGCCAAGGCAGCGCATATCGACCGCCTGGTCTCCTTTGGCGAGCACAAGGACGCTGATGCACGGCTCCTTCGTCTTTCATTGCAAGCCGATTCGTCGACCGTCGAGGCGCGCATTATGGGCCAGACTGTCACCTATAAGCTTGGCACTCCTGGCCGGCACATTGTTCTCAATTCGCTTGCTGTGCTGACCGTGGTTTCACTTGTCGGGGCGGATCTCGCCCTGGCGGCGCTTGCGCTCAATAATCTCAGGCCTGCCACCGGGCGTGGCACGCGAACTGTGCTGACAGTTCCTGGCGGAAGCGCGCTACTGATTGACGAAAGCTACAATGCAAATCCGGCCTCCATGCAGGCCGCAATTGCAGTTCTCGGCCAGGCCCCGGCCGGTAAGCACGGTCGTCGTATTGCAGTGCTCGGCGATATGCTTGAGTTGGGCCCAACGGGCGCCAATTTGCACGGCGTGCTCGCCGAATCGATCGAGGCCGCCAATATCGACCTCGTATTTTGTTCGGGATTGCTGATGCGTGCTTTGTGGGAGGCCCTTCCCTCGCGCGCCCGGGGCGGCTATTCCGAGACGGCGGCGGGGCTCGAGCCAATGGTCGTGAGCGCCATCCGAGCGGGCGATGCGGTGATGGTGAAGGGTTCGCTCGGTTCGAAAATGGGCCCGATCGTCAGGGCACTGGAACGGCAATTCCCCAAGCAGGCGGCACTCGATCAGTTGCCTGCGCAGGGGTGATATTCAGGGTTCGACCCAATGTTCTACTGGCTGACCGAGCTTTCCGACAAAGTCTCTTTTTTCAACGTCTTTCGCTACATCACCTTTCGGACTGGCGGCGCCATCGTCACAGCCCTGGTATTTGTCTTTTTGTTCGGCGGACCGATCATTGACCGGTTGCGCATGAGGCAGGGCAAAGGTCAGCCCATTCGAGACGACGGCCCGAGTTCGCACCTGGTGACCAAGAAGGGGACGCCGACGATGGGCGGCCTGATGATCTTGTCGGGACTGCTGGTATCGACGCTTCTTTGGGCGAACCCCAAGAGTCCCTACGTGTGGGTGGTGCTTGGGGTGACGCTCGCGTTCGGGCTGATCGGCTTCTACGACGATTATCTGAAAATAACCAAACAGACACACGCCGGGATTGCCGGGCAGACCCGATTGATCATCGAGGCGATGGTCGCGGTGGCGGCGTGCACCGCCCTTATGCAACTCGGTCGTGGCCCGATCGCAACCTCGCTGGTGTTCCCATTCTTCAAGGAGCTGGTGTTCAATATTGGGTGGGCCTTTGTACTGCTCGGCGCCTTCGTCATTGTTGCGGCGGGAAACGCCGTCAACCTGACTGACGGTCTAGATGGCCTGGCAATCGTGCCGGTGATGATCGCGGCGGCAAGTTTCGGGCTCATTTCCTATCTCGCGGGCAACGCGCTCTTTGCCGAATACCTGCAGATTCATTACGTCCCCGGCACCGGCGAGCTCGCGGTGTTGTGTGGTGCGGTGATCGGCGCAGGTCTTGGCTTTCTTTGGTTCAATGCGCCGCCCGCCTCGATCTTCATGGGCGACACCGGCTCCCTGTCGCTCGGCGGAATGCTCGGCACCGTGGCGGTTGCCATTAAACACGAGATCGTGCTTGCCATCGTCGGAGGCCTCTTTGTGCTGGAGGCAGTATCGGTGATCGTGCAGGTAGTTTCGTTCAAGCTCACGGGCAAGCGCGTCTTCAAAATGGCGCCGATCCACCATCACTACGAGCAGCTCGGCTGGACAGAGCCGCAGATCGTTATTCGCTTCTGGATCGTGGCTGTGGTACTGGCGCTCGCCGGGCTGGCGACGCTGAAGTTGAGATGATCCTTGATCCCGATCACCACGTTCGTGGGAAAACGCGTCGCCGTCTTTGGCCTCGGTAGTTCCGGCCTGTTGGCTGAACACGCGCTGAGGCAGGGCGGCGCCGAAATCATTGCCTTCGACGATGACGAAAAGAAGATCGCGGAAGCGCGGGCGGCTGGCCTGCAGACTCAAGACCTCCGAGAAATCGACTGGTCGAAGGTGGCCGCTTTGGTACTGACGCCCGGCGTTCCGTTCACACATCCTGCGCCACATTGGGCAGCGGCGCTTGCCAACAAAGCGAATGTCGACGTCATCGGCGACATCGAATTGTTCTGTCGTGAGCGCGCGAAATCCGGACCCGGCTGTCCTCTCGTAGCGGTCACGGGCACGAACGGAAAATCGACCACCACCGCACTTACCGCGCACCTGCTCAAGAGTGCCGGCCGCGACACGCAGATGGGCGGTAATATCGGTGTGCCGACACTGGCGCTTGAACCGTTCAAGCCCGGCCGCACCTACGTTCTTGAGGTTTCGTCGTATCAGATCGATCTTGCGCCTTCACTTAAGCCCACGGTTGGTATCCTGCTCAATGTCTCGGAAGATCATCTCGATCGCCACGGCAGCATCACGAACTATGCCGCCATCAAGGAGCGCCTTCCTGCAAGCGTCGAAGATGGTGGTGCGGCTGTGATCGACGTCGATGACGACTACACGCGTGCGGCGGCTGAGCGTATTGCGCGCGCAGGAAGGGATGTCATTCGCGTTTCCGTCGTCTCACCCTTGCGTGAGGGTTACTACGCGGAGGGCAGCCACATCGTTCGCGCGGTCAATGACAGGGCGCAGGTGGTGGCAGATCTGTCGGGTATCGGTTCGTTGCGCGGCGTGCACAACGCGCAGAACGCCGCATGTGCAATCGCGACCTGTGTTGCGCTTGGCATCGATCTGGGTGCAATTCAAAAAGGCCTAAAAAGTTTTCCAGGCCTTGCCCACCGTATGCAACAGATCGGGCGTAAAGGTCATGTTCTGTTCGTCAATGACTCGAAGGCAACCAATGCTGATTCGGCCGCCAAAGCATTGGCGAGTTTCCAAGAGATCTTTTGGATTGCCGGCGGTAAACCGAAAACCGGTGGGATTACCAGCCTCGCCGCGTTCTTTTCGCGGATCCGCAAAGCCTACCTGATTGGCGAAGCGGCCAAGGAATTTGCCCGAACACTGGACGGCAAGGTTCCCTGCGAGATCAACGGTGTCTTGTCGGCGGCGGTCGAGGCAGCCACCCGTGATGCGGAAACCTCGGGCCTGAAGGAGCCGGTTGTACTGCTATCTCCCGCCTGCGCCTCGTTTGACCAGTACCCGAACTTCGAGATCCGCGGAAAAGCCTTCACCGATATAGTGCAGGCAATCCCCGGCGTGACCGCGACCGTTAATGCTTCCTAAACCGCCAACCGTCAGCTTTGGGCCAGACGGGGAATTCGGATGCTCTCGCGCGCGCAACGTACGCCCATCGGCGAATGGTGGTGGACTGTCGACCGGCTGACGCTCGCGGCCATCGGCGCACTGATGCTGGCCGGCGTGGTTCTGTCTCTGGCCGCGAGCCCGCCAGTCGCTGCCCGTCTGGGCCTTGATCCATTCTATTTCGTCAACCGGCACATTCTTTATGTGCTGCCCGCTATTGCAGTCATGCTTGGCGTATCATTTCTCAACCCGCGCCAGATTCGCCGCCTGTCGTTGATCGTATTTGTGGTGAGCCTGATTATGGTGGCGGCGACGCCGTATTTCGGCCCCGAGATCAAGGGTGCCCGGCGCTGGCTAGTGTTGTCCGGGGTCAACATTCAGCCCTCCGAGTTTCTCAAGCCGGCCCTGGTGATCATTGTCGCTTGGTTGTTTGGTGAATCGGCCAGGCGTCCCGACATGCCCGCGAACACATTTTCTCTGGCACTGTTGGTGATGGTTATCGCGCTGCTGGTTATGCAGCCCGACTTCGGTCAGACGATGCTGATTGCGCTCGTGTGGAGCGCGTTGTTCTTCATGGCCGGCATGCGACTGGTCTGGGTGGCAGGGATTGGAGGCCTGGCCGGCGTTGGACTCCTGAGTGCCTATTACACGGTGCCACATGTCGCGCGTCGTATTCAACGTTTTCTCGACCCCGGGTCGGGCGACACTTTCAATATCGACGTTGCGACCGAAAGTTTTATGCATGGCGGCTGGTTCGGCAAGGGACCGGGCGAGGGGACTGTGAAACGCCTTCTTCCGGAAAGTCACACCGACTTTGTGTTCGCGGTGGCGGCGGAAGAATTTGGTATTGCGCTTTGCCTCGCGCTGGTCGTTCTTTTCACATTCATTGTCATTCGCATGTTAATCCGCGCCATGCGCAACGACGATCCTTTCACACGTTTCGCTGCTGCCGGCCTTACGATTCTCTTTGCCACCCAATCGGCGATCAATATGGCGGTGAACTTGCATCTCATTCCGGCCAAGGGCATGACGCTGCCATTCATCTCATACGGCGGCTCTTCGATGATCTCGGTCGCGTACGCAATGGGTATGTTGCTGGCATTGACCCGCGAGCAGCCTCGGGCTGCAATGATTTCGCCCAATCACGCGATGGCCAGGAGTGCAGTCTGATGGCCGCGGGCGGCGCGCCGCTCGTCCTGCTCGCGGCTGGCGGCACCGGCGGTCATTTGTTTCCGGCCGAGTCACTTGCCACTGTGCTCGAAAAACGCGGTATAGCAGTTGAACTCGCTACTGACCACCGCGCCGCACATTTCAAATTTCCAGCGCGCGCCGTGCATCTTATTCCGAGCGCGACTTTGCGCGGCCGCGATCCGATTTCGCTGGCGCGCACTGCTACGCTACTGACGCTCGGCACTGCCAAGGCTTGGTCGCTCCTCGGCCGCATCGAACCCGAAGTGGTAGTTGGCTTCGGCGGGTATCCGACCGTGCCACCACTTCTTGCGGCGAGTTGGCGCGGCATACCCACTGTGTTGCATGAGCAGAACGGCGTTATGGGGCGCGCCAACAGACTGTTAGGCTCCCGTGTCACTGCGATCGCCACCGGTTTCCGGACGCTCAAGAATTTCAATCGACATTGGCAGAGCAAAATAACATTCACCGGCAACCCTATACGCCCACAAGTGGTCGCGGCCTCGACGACTCCATATGCTTCACTCGCTGGAGGCGACCTTCGTCTCCTTGTTTTTGGCGGCAGTCAGGGTGCTCACGTCATGGCGGAGATTGTGCCCGCCGCTGTCGAAAAACTGGATAGCGATCTGCGCGCCCGGATGTCGATTGTTCAGCAGGTGCGGGCAGAAGACGCCGATATGGTCTACGCAGTCTACGCACGGCTTGGTGTTGAATCTGAAACTGCGCCGTTCTTCTCCGATCTTCCTGCGCGGATGGCGGCGGCGCACCTGGTGATTTCCCGTTCTGGTGCCTCAACGGTAGCCGAGCTTTCGGCGATTGGCCGGCCAGCCATTCTGGTGCCCCTTCCCCACGCGCTGGATCAGGATCAGTTGGTAAATGCGGGCGTTCTGGATGCCGCGGGCGGAGCCATTCGTATCGAGCAGCGCGACTTCACGCCCGAACGGTTGGCGGCAGAAATCACGGCCCTTTCGAATGATCCGGCACGCCTTGCGCATATGGCGCAGGCGGCCAAATCAGCCGGCACCACCGACGCGGCCGAGCGGCTGGCTGACCTTGTGTTGAAAGTCGCGCGAAATTAAAGATTACATCTGTAGGCGGCCATGTTTCGGCCTTGCACCTCCTGCAAGACATGGCCCGTGCGCGCGCCGGCGCGCATAGGAAGGGCTAAGGGCGACTTTTATGAAGCTGCCGCGCGACATCGGCCCGGTGCATTTCGTCGGCATCGGCGGCATCGGTATGAGCGGCATTGCCGAGGTGCTGGCCAATCTCGGTTATAGCGTGACGGGTTCGGATGTTTCCGAAGGGGCCAACGTCAAGCGCCTACGTGACAAGGGCGTCAAAGTTGCGATCGGCCACAAGGCTGAAAATATCGACGGGGCCGACGTGGTGGTCGTCTCCTCAGCGATCAAACGTGACAATCCTGAACTTGTCGCCGCGCGCGCCAAGCGTTTGCCGGTCGTGCGGCGCGCCGAAATGCTCGCCGAATTGATGCGGCTCAAAAGCTGCATCGCAATCGCAGGTACGCATGGCAAGACGACCACGACTTCACTTGTTGCGTCATTGCTTGATGCCGGCGGCCTTGACCCGACTGTGATCAACGGCGGCATTATCAACGCGTATGGTACCAACGCGCGGCTCGGGGCAGGCGAGTGGATGGTGGTTGAGGCCGATGAATCCGACGGTACGTTTTTAAAGCTGCCTGCTGACATCGCCATTGTCACAAATATCGATCCCGAGCATCTCGACCATTTCCATACTTTTGATGCCGTGCAGGACGCATTCCGCGCCTTCGTCGAGAACGTACCATTCTATGGCTTTGCGGTTATGTGCACGGACCATCCCGTGGTTCAGACTCTGGTCGGCAAGCTGGAAGATCGTCGCATCCTGACATACGGAGAAAATCCACAGGCCGACGTGCGGATCGCCGATCTCGATCATCTCAACGGCCAGTCGCGCTTCTCCGTCCTCTTTCGCGATCGCGCGGGCAAGATTTCGCACACGATCGACAATCTCACTTTGCCAATGCCGGGCCGGCACAACGCGCTCAATGCCACAGCAGCGGTCGCGGTTGCGCACGCGCTTGGGCTCAAATCCGATTCAATCCGCAAGGCGCTCGCAAGTTTCGGTGGAGTCAAACGGCGCTTTACGCGTGTCGGCGAATGGAACGGGGCGGTGGTCGTCGACGATTATGCTCATCACCCGGTCGAGATTGCGGCCGTACTGCGCGCCGCGCGTGAAAGCGGCAAAGGGAAAGTCATCGCCGTGATGCAGCCGCATCGCTATACGCGGCTACACGACCTGTTCGAACAGTTCTGCACCTGCTTCAATGACGCCAACGTGGTTATCGTGGCGCCGGTCTATCCGGCCGGCGAGCAGCCTATTCCGGGGGCCGACCGGAACGCTCTTGTGACCGGGTTGCGGTCACATGGTCACAAGCAGGCGATCCCGCTGGAGGGGCCGGAGCAGCTTGCGCCGCTGATAAAAAGCCTGGCCAAGCCCGGCGACTATGTGGTCTGCCTCGGCGCCGGCTCCATCACGCAATGGGCGTATGCGCTATCGGCGGAATTAAACGCGCCATGAGCTTTCCCGACATCGTGCCAGAATTGAAAGCCAGGATGCCGGAATTGCGCGGACGGCTGCTGGCAAATCAGTCTCTTGGAGAATTCACCTGGTTTCGCGTCGGCGGGCCGGCACAAACTTTCTTCATGCCCGAAGACGAAAATGACCTGGCTTATTTTTTGCGCAATTTGCCTTCTGAGATTCCTGTCACCGTCATCGGCGCCGGCTCCAATCTGATTGTGCGTGACGGCGGCGTGCCGGGAGTCGTGGTCCGGCTCGGCCGCGGGTTCAATGATGTGAAGATCGAAGATCATCGTGTCACTGTGGGCACGGCAATGCTCGACGTGATGGTCGCGCGGGCTGCGCAGGCCGCCGGTTTGGCGGGGCTCGCCTTTCTGAGCGGCATTCCCGGAACTATCGGCGGCGCCCTGCGCATGAATGGGGGCGCCTATGGTGGCGAAACCAAAGACATTCTGGTCGAAGCGCGCGGCGTGGACCGGCAAGGCAATGTTCGCAACTTCGGCAATGGTGAGATGGGTTTTTCATATCGCCATTGTGGCGTGCCGGAAGATGTGATCTTCACGACAGCGACCTTTCAGGCGCGCGCGGGCCAACCCGACGCAATCGCAGCCGAGATGGCCGAGATCAAGAAAAAACGTGAGGCAAGCCAGCCGCGCAATCGCACCGGCGGCTCTACTTTCAAAAATCCGCCCGGCCATAGCGCCTGGAAATTGGTGGATGATGCCGGTTGTCGTGGGCTCACCATCGGGGGAGCGCAGGTGTCCGAACTCCACAGCAATTTCCTTATCAATCTCGGCGGTGCCAGCGCGGCCGATATCGAGACATTAGGCGAAATCGTGCGGCAACGGGTGAAGACAAATTCCGGCATCGATCTGGAATGGGAAATCAAGCGGGTTGGGTTGGGACGCTGACAGCATGAAGCACGTTGCGGTTTTGATGGGTGGCTGGTCGGCCGAGCGCGAGATTTCCTTGCGTTCGGGCAAAGCTTGCGCCGATGCGCTCGATCGCAGGAGTTATCGCGTCAGCCGTGTCGACGTCGATCGCGACGTTGCTGCGACGCTGCGCACGATCAAACCCGACGTGGCTCTCAATGTATTGCACGGGCGGCCCGGCGAGGATGGCACCTTGCAGGGTATGCTCGAAATCCTTGGCATTCCCTACAGCCACTCAGGTGTGCTTGCATCCGCGCTGGCGATGCAAAAAGACCTGGCCAAGACAGTGCTCAAGTCGGCGCAGGTGCCGGTACCGGGAGGTGTGGTGACGACTCGCGCACAGGCCGCGAAACGCCATCTTTTACCACCGCCATATGTCATCAAGCCCGTGGCGGAAGGCTCCAGTGTCGGCGTGTTCATTGTGCGCGAAGATCACAAACATCCCCCGCAGGAACTGACGCGTGCCGACTGGGCCTTCGGCGAGCGAGTGATGGTCGAGCCGTATATCCCCGGCAAGGAACTGACTTGCGCGGTAATCGGGGACAAGGCACTTGGCGTGATCGAAATCGTGCCAACCGTAAAATTCTACGACTACGAAGCGAAATATGCGCCAGGCGGATCCAAGCATCTGCTGCCGGCGCCAATCGCCGATGTTGTCTACAGCGAAGTTCAGCGGCTTGCACTCGCCGCCCATCGTGCACTCGGCTGCCGGGGCGTTACACGTGCCGACTTTCGTTACGACGACAGCCGGGCCGGCGCCGAGGGTCTGGTCTGCCTGGAGGTAAACACCCAGCCGGGCATGACCGAGACGTCCCTGGTACCGGAAATGGCGCAGCACGCCGGTATTGCATTCGATGACCTGGTACGCTGGATGGTGGAGGACGCATCGCTTGAGCGATGAAAGTCCCGAAATCCTTCAAATTTTACTAATCATTTACCAATAAGCCTGAAGACTAGTCCCCGGCGGCGTGCCGCGCGCTTGGCTGCCGCGAAGTCGTGCGTGCGGGCTTCACCGCTGTTCGGCGGCCTCCGAGGGACGGGGATGGTCTCTTCTGAAGCCGGATATCAGGGCATGACCAGCATCATGCTTGTGGCAAAGCTCGCGGCCCTCGTTGGGCACAACATGTAAAGCAGGTTGCGATGGAAGGCCGAGTACGTCTCGCTCAATCGCCCAGGCCGAAACGACGTTCATCGTATCGCTGGCGCTGGCCGAGACTTGTGCGCCGCTGGGGTGGATTGCTGGTCAACCTGAAAGTGCCGCGCGGCGCGGGCTCGTCGGCTGCCGCCATTCTGCTGCTTGCGAGCGTCAGCTACGGCTCCGTCAAAGGTGGCCACGTCCCCCAAATTATCGACAACCTGCAGGATCTCTGTGACGCAGCCGCCAATAGGGCTGGCTTCCGGATATCCGAAGTCGCGCTCGACGGCGAACACGAAGTTGGCCGCGATGAAATTCTGATGCTTGCCGGCATCACTGATCGATCGTCGCTATTGTTTCTCGACGCTGCGCGCACGCGCACGCGCTTGCTGACCAATCCGTGGATCGCCGACGCTACAGTCCTCAAATTGTATCCCGACCGTCTGCGCATCGAGATCAAGGAACGCCACCCTTTCGCGCTTTGGCAAAAGGATGGCCGTGTAGTGCTGATCGCCGCGGATGGCACCGTGCTCGAGACGGCTGTGCCGCCCCGGTTCAATGCTTTGCCGCTCGTTGTTGGCAAGGGCGCCGAGCAAAACGCGCAGAATTTCCTCGCGCTTGTTGCGCAATATCCCGCGATCGCGCGAGTCAATGAAGCGTCGGTTCTGGTGGCGGAGCGGCGCTGGAATTTGCATCTGAAGAGCGGTGTGGAGATTCTGCTGCCGGAAAGCGAACCCGAGCAGGCGTTACGGGTACTTCTCGATCTCAATCGCAGCGACAAGCTGCTGTCGCGGGACATCGTGGCGGTCGATCTAAGGCTGTCGGACCGCGTCACCGTGCGCCAGTCCGATGGCGCCGCCGCCGCGCGCGAGCAGGCCCTTCGAGACGCTGACAAAGCGAAGAAGAGCAAAGCGGGTAAAGGAGGAGAAGCATGACCGTGCTCCGCTTCGGCCTTACCCCGAAGATGAAGCCGGTATCGCCGAAGCGCGCAGCCGTTGTTGCCGGTCTCGATGTTGGCACCAGCAAGGTCGTCTGCCTGATCGCGCGGCTCGAACCGCAACCGCCACAGGACGTCCTGCGACGGCGCAGCCACGGTGTGCGGCTGCTGGCCTTTGCTCACACCGCGGCAAGCGGGATGAAGGCAGGCTCTGTGGTCGATCTGGTCGAGGCGGAGCAGACGGTCCGTCAGGCGATCGACATTGCCGAAAGCATGGCCGGGGTGCAGCTCGAATCCGTCGTCGCGTCGATGTCGGGTGGGCGCCTTGGCAGCGAACGTTTCATCGCGAATATCGATCTCGCCGGCCGCGCGGTGACTGAAGCCGATATCGGTCGGGTGCTCGCGGCGGCGAACCGGCATTCGGTACGAGACGGACGCGCCGTCCTCCATTCCCTTCCCATTGGCTATGCCGTTGACGCTGCTACCGGTATTCGCGAACCGCGCGGGATGCTCGGTCACAGCCTTGGTGTCGATATGCACATGGTTACCGCTGACGTGGCGACGGTGCGAAACCTGATGCTCACGGTCGAGCGCAGCCACTTGTCCGTCGAGGCTATGGTGTCCTCCCCCTATGTGGCCGGGCTCGCGGCCCTGGCCGACGATGAGGCGGATCTGGGGGTGGCTACGGTCGATATGGGCGCTGGAACAACAACTTTGGCGGTTTTTTCGAGCGGCAAGTTCGTTCACGCTGACGGTTTTGCGCTCGGCGGCAACCACGTGACGATGGATATCGCCCGCGGTCTCAACACCGGAGTGGCCGATGCTGAGCGAATCAAAGCGATTTATGGCAGTGTTTTGGCCGGGGGCTCGGATGAACGCGACATGATTACGGTACCGCCGGTCGAGGACGACGAGCGCGAGCCGCCGCAATTCGTTTCGCGTGCTTCGCTCGTGCAGATCATCCGGCCGCGTGTCGAGGAGATTCTGGAAATGGTGCGCGACCGTCTGGCCGCTTCGCCGTTTGCGGCGGAGCCACGCGGACGAGTGGTGCTGACCGGCGGCGCGAGCCAGCTTACTGGCCTCGCTGATCTGGCCGCTCGCATCTTGCGACGCCCCGTAAGAATTGGTCGCCCGCTTGGCCTGGCCGGGCTGCCCGAGGCGGCCAAGGGGCCGGCCTTTGCGGTGGCCGCGGGCCTGCTGATCTATCCACAGGCGGCACATCTTGAACACTTCGAACCGCGGCGTACGCGGCAATTGATGACAGGGACAGGCGGTTACATGGCACGGGTCGGACGATGGCTGCGCGAAAGTTTCTGACCCTTCATCAACGGAACCCAGCATCGGCCGGTGGCGGACCGGTCCAGTTCGGCGGCGTGCAAATGCGTTGGCGCCCAGGGCGCAACGTAGGGCCTGCTGCCCGTGCAATCACGAGGCAAACATGACCATCAACCTGACGATCCCCGATATTCGGGAAATGAAACCTCGCATTACCGTATTCGGTGTCGGCGGCGCCGGCGGCAATGCGGTGAACAACATGATCGCGGCCGGCCTTCAGGGCGTCGATTTTGTCGTCGCCAATACGGACGCGCAGGCACTGACAATGTCCAAGGCCGAGCGCATCATCCAGATGGGCACCCAGGTCACCGAAGGTCTCGGTGCCGGCTCGCAGCCCGAGGTCGGACGAGCCGCGGCTGAGGAGGCGATCGACGAAATCCGCGATCACCTGACCGGCGCGCACATGGTGTTCGTGACCGCCGGAATGGGCGGCGGTACCGGTACCGGCGCGGCACCGATCATCGCGAAGGTTGCGCGTGAGCTCGGTATCCTTACCGTCGGCGTGGTGACCAAGCCCTTCCACTTCGAGGGTCAACGACGCATGCGCTTTGCTGAAGCGGGGATCATCGAGCTGCAAAAGGTGGTGGACACGCTGCTGATCATCCCGAACCAGAATCTGTTCCGGGTGGCCAATGAGAAAACCACTTTCGCCGATGCCTTCGCCATGGCCGACCAGGTGCTCTACTCGGGCGTCGCTTGCATCACGGACCTGATGGTCAAGGAAGGGCTGATCAATCTCGACTTTGCCGATGTGCGCGCGGTCATGCGCGAAATGGGCAAGGCGATGATGGGTACCGGCGAGGCGTCAGGCGAGAAGCGGGCGCTCACGGCTGCCGAAGCCGCGATCTCCAATCCGCTGATCGACGATGCTTCGATGAAGGGGGCCAAGGGCCTGCTCATTTCGATCACCGGCGGCAAGGACCTTACGCTTTACGAAGTTGACGAGGCCGCTACCCGTATCCGGGAAGAGGTGGATCAGGAGGCCAACATCATCGTCGGTGCCACATTCGACGAAAGTCTGGAAGGCATCATCCGAGTTTCAGTGGTGGCGACCGGCATCGACAACACGGGCGTGGCTCGCCACGCGCAGCCTGCTGAGAGTGCACTCAGAGAACTTGCCGGCAAGATCCGCAACGATAGTCGTCGCATTGCTGACCGCATTGAACGTGCGCCGGCAACGGCACACGCTGCGCCTTCCGTTGAATCCGCGGCTCATGCCGCGGTCGCAGCTGCGGTTCTGCCGCCGACAGGGATCGAGGACGTGTCTATTCGGCCGATGCCGATCAAGCCGTCGCTCTTTGAGCCAGCACAAAATGACGCGCCAGTCGCAGAGCCGCAGATGCCCGCGGCTTTCATCCCCCCGGCGCCTGAACGCTTCTCGCGCACACCACGCATGCCACGTATCGACGAACTGCCGCTACCCGCCCAAAACGAGATTCGGGCGCAACGGGGCGAGCTCGAAGATGATCATCCTGAAAAACGCCGTATGACACTGATGCAGAGGCTGGCTTCGGTCGGCCTTGGGCGAAAGGCAGAGGCGGAATCGACGCCACCCATGCCGCGACCCGCGCGGCCGGCGCCGCAATTCGAGCGTCCACCACAGCGCCCGGCCGCCCGCCATCCCGAAGGCCGGCCTGCGGAACCGGTGTCGGAATATGCTCGGCGGGCGGCGCCACAGGGCCTCGACCCGCACGGACGGTCCGCGCCTGTGCATAATTCGGCCGAGGACGATCAGCTCGATATTCCGGCTTTTCTCCGCCGTCAGGCCAACTGACCGTCGATCAAATGCGAGCGGCCCCGCTTCCGTACCGGGAGTGGGGCCGTTTGCTGACAGCCTCTCGTATATAATTCATTGAAAGTGTTTGCTTTTTTCAGGTTGCGTCTCGTCGATAGAGGCGTCGTTTAAATCGCGCAACAGCCGCACGCTTGCGTTGAATTATGGAAAAGGGCCCTGCGGTTCGGCGGCAATTACGGCAGAAAAGAGTAACAGTCGGTAAGAAACCGTGAGTTGGAGACAACCTGGTTAATGGCCTAAGTTTCGGCGCGAAAGGGACTTTTTGAGTCGTTGGGGATCGCCGCTCGGCTGGGACGGGGCGGCTTCGACTGAAGGCGAAAATATGGCCCCGCGGGGGCCTGGGAAATGGGGCCGCACGGCTTTAACACAGGCCTGCGGAAGTTGGGGTAGATGAAGGGCGCTAAGCAGACAACGCTACGCCACAAGGTCGCCGTTTCCGGCATTGGCGTGCATTCTGGCTTACCGGTCACGCTCACACTGCATCCCGCTGGCGATGACAGCGGCATCGTCTTTCAACGTATCGCGCGAGGTGGTTCCATTGAACGCGAGATCCGCGCCGACGTGCGCGCGGTTACCGCTACTGAATTTGCGACCGTGCTTGGCGATGCCAAGGGCCCGCTTTGCTCGACGGCCGAGCATCTGCTGGCCGCCCTGCGCGGGCTTTACGTCGACAACGTCGTTGTCGAGGTTGACGGGCCGGAAGTGCCGATCATGGATGGCAGCGCCGCCGCTTTCGTCGACGCGATCGATCAGGCTGGCCTTACAGCGCGCGCTCTGCCGCGCCGTTATATCGAAGTGATCAAGCCGATCTCGGTGGCGAAGGATGGGGCTTATGGCGAGCTGCGGCCTTACCAGCATGGGTTCCGGATCGAAGCCGAAATTGATTTCGATCATCCGCTGATCGGCCAGCAGACGCTTTCACTCGACATTGAGCCCGACACGTTCCGCCGCGAAATTGCGCGCGCGCGCACTTTCGGCTTTATGCGCGATGTGGCCAAGTTGTGGAGCGCCGGTTATGCGCTCGGCGCCTCATTCGAAAATACGCTCGTCGTGAGCGAAGATCGGGTGCTCAATTCCGATGGCTTGCGCTTCGCGGATGAGTTTGTCCGCCATAAGGTACTGGATGCTATCGGCGATCTGGCGCTCGCAGGCCAGCCGCTGCTCGCTGCATACAAGACCGTTCGCGGCGGTCACAAACTCAATCATGCCGTTCTGTCCGCGCTGATGGCCGATCAAAAGGCTTGGCGGGTGGTTGAATCGGCTGAACCCGTGCGTCGCACGCGCGGCCATGCCGATGTCATTACCGGCTTGGTGGCCCCGGCATATGGGCCGGAAGTGTCCTAAAAACCTCGCGATTTTGCCCTAACCGTCGCCTTAATCCGGGCCGAATGTATCGGCTTAGTCGCATGGCGAAATCGGCAGTTTTCGGATAGACCGGCGCTGATAGTCGTGCAGTTTGAAGGCCTTTGCCAAGCATGAACGTGCCGCGAAATTCAGTGTGCTGGAATCGCCTCGCACGTGCTCTGGCCGTCGGGTTACTCGCGGGTAGCCTCGGTGCGTGCAGCAGCTTCGATTTTTTCAGCAAGAAAGAGGAGACGCTTCCGGATGAGCCCGCCGACCGGCTCTACAATGAGGGACTCTATCTGCTCAACGCCAAGAAGGATCCAAGGGAAGCGGTTAAAAAGTTCGAGGAGGTTGATCGCCAGCATCCGTACTCTGAGTGGGCGCGCAAATCCCTCATCATGTCTGCGTACGCGTACTACCAGGGCGGAGAATATGATGACTGCATCAATTCCGCCAAGCGCTACATCACGCTGCACCCCGGCGGCGCGGATGCTGCCTATGCGCAATTTCTGATTGGCTCCTCTTATTTCGACGAGATTCCCGATATTACGCGCGATCAGGCGCGCACCGAAAAGGCGCTCGCTGCGCTTGACGAGGTCATCCGAAAATACCCGAGCAGCGAATACGCGAACAGTGCCAAACAGAAAATAGAAGTTGCCCGCGACCAGCTTGCCGGCAAGGAAATGGAAATTGGCCGTTACTATCTGAAAAAGAAGGACTACACCGGCGCCATCAACCGCTTCAAAGTTGTCGTCACCAAGTATCAAACGACGCGACACGTCGAAGAAGCACTGATGCGGCTGACGGAATCCTATATGGCGCTCGGTATCGTCGATGAGGCCCAAACTGCGGCCGCTGTCCTCGGGCACAATTTCCCGGACAGCACCTGGTACAAGCATGCCTACGCGCTGGTGAAGAACGGCGGCGTCGAGCCCTCCGAGAACAAGGGTTCCTGGATCAGCAAAGCATTCAAGACCGCCGGACTGGGATGACCCCTTGTCGTGCCCTGTGAAGGCAGGGCATCCAGTGGATGCCAGCGAATCTTGTGAAAATCTGCCATTGCGGTGGTTACTGGATCATCCGCTTTCGCGGATGATGACGGCCTGAGGACAGGCGCATGCTTTCCCGACTTTCGATCCGCGACATCGTTCTTATTGACCGGCTCGACATCGATTTTGCCGATGGCTTGGCGGCGCTAACCGGCGAAACAGGTGCCGGCAAGTCGATCCTGCTCGACGCTTTTGCGCTGGCTCTGGGCGGGCGCGGCGACCAGTCGCTGGTGCGGCACGGCCTGGAACAGGGCCAGGTGACGGCCGTGTTCGACGTGACGCGCGACCATCCCGCGCGCGCGCTTCTCGCCGCTGACGATATTCCCGCGGAGGACGAACTGATCCTTCGCCGCGTGCAGCTTGCCGACGGGCGCACCCGCGCTTTCATTAATGACCAGCCGGTGAGCGTTCAGGTGCTCAAACAGGTTGGCAGCGCGCTGGTTGAGATCCACGGTCAGCACGACGAGCGTGCACTGGTCGATGCGGCCACCCATCGCCGCCTGCTTGACGCTTTTGGCGGGCTCGAAGACCAAGCGGCAAAGGTCGAAGCACTGTGGGACGCGCGGCGGCAAGCGCAGGCGATGGCACAGACTCATCGCGCCGAGGTCGAGCGCGCCAAGCGCGAGGGCGATTGGCTGCGTCACGCAGTCGAAGAGCTTAACAAGCTTGCGCCGCAGCCCGGCGAGGAGACTGCTCTTGCTGACCGGCGGACCACGATGATGCAGGCGGAAAAGGTGGCGGAAGACTTGCGCGAAGCCCACGAGGTGATCGCCGGAGCTGGTTCCAGTGTACCGGCGCTATCCGGCGTGATCCGCAGGCTCGAACGACGGGCGGCGCAGGCGCCTGGCCTTGTCGAGCCGACGGTGAAGGCGCTCGACACGGCACTGGCAGCCTTGGATGAAACCCGCGGCCATCTTGAAGCAGCCCTGCGTACTGCCGATTTCGATCCGGCCGAGCTGGAGCGCATCGAGGAACGGCTGTTCGGGTTGCGGGCAGCGGGTCGCAAATACAATGTCCCGGTGGATCAACTTGCAGCGCTGGCGCAAAAGTACAATGCTGATATCGCGCTGATCGATGCCGGCGAGCACAAACTCAAGGCGCTCGAGGCCGCTGCGGCGCAAGCGGAGGACGCCTTTCGTGCCGCGGCACAGGCTCTCTCGCAGGCGCGCGGCAAAGCCGCCGCGGCCCTCGACAAGGCCGTGAATGGGGAACTCAAGCCGCTCAAGCTGGAGCGGGCGAAGTTCTCGACCCAGATTGATAGTGACCCCGCCGCAGCAGGTCCGAACGGCATCGACCGCGCCGAGTTCTGGGTACAGACCAACCCGGGTACCCGGCCGGGACCGCTGATGAAGGTCGCGTCCGGCGGCGAGCTGGCGCGGTTTCTATTGGCGCTGAAAGTGGTGCTGGCCGATCGGGGCTCGGCGCCGACACTTGTATTTGACGAGATCGATACCGGCGTTGGCGGTGCCGTTGCCGATGCCATTGGCGTGCGCCTCGCCAGGCTGGCGCGCGGCGTGCAAGTGCTGGCGGTTACCCATGCGCCGCAGGTGGCGGCACGCGCCGATCGCCACTATCTCATTGCCAAGGACGCGTTGGAGAAGGGAAAACGGGTGGCCACCCGTGTGACCGAATTGGCATCAGAATGCCGCCGTGAGGAGATTGCCCGTATGCTCGCTGGTGCGGAAATTACCAATGAAGCCCGCGCCGCTGCCGATCGGCTGATCAAGGCGGCAAGTTGATATAGTGCGTGCATGGCGAGCCGCGACGCGTCGAAAATCGAACCGACCGACCTCACCGAGGCGCAGGCCAAGACCGAATTGAAACGGTTGGCCGGCGAAATCGCGTCGCACGATAAACGCTACTATCAACAAGACGCCCCGATTGTAACGGACGCTGAATACGATGCCTTGCGACAGCGCAATGCTACGATCGAGGCGCGCTTTCCCGAATTGATCCGCGCGGATTCGCCGTCGCGACGCGTGGGAGCGGCGCCTACCGGAAGGTTCAAGAAAGTCCGGCACGCAGTACCGATGCTTTCTCTCGACAACGCGTTCGCCGAACAGGATGTCGTCGATTTCGTCGCCCGCATCCGCCGCTTCCTGAAACTGGACGAGAACGAGAGAATCGATTTCAGCGCCGAACCGAAGATCGATGGCCTCTCGATGTCGCTGCGCTATGAGAATGGAGAACTGGTCACGGCCGCGACACGCGGTGACGGTGCCGAAGGTGAAGACGTCACCGCCAATATACGAACTCTCAAGGATGTGCCGCAAAAGCTGAAAGGCAGAAACGTGCCGTCAGTCTGCGAAGTCCGCGGCGAAGTCTATATGACGAAGAGTGCGTTCCTTGCGCTCAACGAGCGTCAAAAGGGCTCGGGTGGGCAGATCTTCGCCAACCCGCGCAATTCCGCAGCCGGCTCGTTGCGGCAGAAAGATCCCGCGATTACGGCCTCACGTCCGCTCGGTTTCTTCGCGTATTCGTCGGGAGAAATGAGCAAAAAGCCGGCGGATACGCAGTTCGGCATGATCGAATGGTTTGAGTCTTCCGGCTTCAGAACCAATCCGCTGACGAAACTCTGCCGCTCCACCGAGGAGCTCATCACCTTCCACCACAAGATCGAGCAAGGTCGCGCCAAACTCGATTACGATATCGACGGTGTTGTCTACAAAGTCGATCGCATCGACTGGCAGGAACGGCTCGGCTTCGTCTCGCGCACCCCGCGCTGGGCGATCGCGCATAAATTTCCCGCCGAGCGGGCGACCACGGTCGTGCGCGGGGTGCTGATTACAGTCGGTCGCACCGGTGCGCTGACCCCGACAGCGCAGCTCGAACCTGTCGGGGTCGGCGGCGTCATCGTGCAAAACGTTACGCTGCACAATGAGGACTACATCAAAGGTATCGGCGGCGACGGTGAGTCTTTGCGCGAAGGCCGTGACATCCGGATTGGGGACACCGTCATCATCCAGCGCGCCGGCGACGTGATTCCGCAGATCGTGGATGTGGTGATCGACAAGCGCCCGAAGGATGCCAAGCCGTACCATTTTCCGAAGAAATGCCCGTGCTATCTGCACACCGACATTGTGCGCGAGGAGACCGCGGCCGGCGAGGAGGGCGCGCGGGCGCGCTGTACCGGGGAATTCGCCTGTCCGTTCCAGAAAATCGAGCACCTGAAGCTGTTCTGTTCGCGCCGCGCATTCGATATCGAAGGTCTAGGCGAAAAACAGATCGAGCTGTTCTTCGAGAAGGAGTGGATCAAGGAGCCGGCAGACATTTTCACGCTGGCCGCCCGCAACAAGAAGATCAAACTTGAAGCAGAGGAAGGCTATGGCGAGACGTCTGTCCGCAATCTGTTCGACGCCATCGCGCAGCGACGCGAGATATCGCTCGACCGCTTTATCTATTCCCTCGGAATCCGGCACGTCGGCGAAACGACCGCATTGGCGCTGGCCCGCGGCTACGGCTCCTGGAAGGCCTTCCTTGATGCTGGCCTTAAGGTTGCAAAAGGCGACGCGGAGACGATCGCTGAAATGGATGCGCTCGATCAGATCGGCGATACCGTGATCCAGGCCGTTGCTGCTTATTTCGGTGAAAGCCACAACCGGGGAATTGTCGAACGCCTCACCAAAGAGGTGAAAATTCTGGATGCCGAAAAGCCGAAAAAAGACACGGCCATTGCCGGCAAGACGGTGGTGTTTACCGGCGCGCTGGAAAAGATGACCCGCGAGGAAGCGAAAGCTCAAGCAGAACGGCTGGGCGCAAAGGCCGCCGGATCGGTGTCGAAAAAAACCGACTATGTGGTTGCTGGTCCCGGCGCGGGTTCCAAGCTTGCCGATGCGAAAAAGCTTGGCGTAAAGGTGTTGACCGAAGACGAGTGGCTAGCGCTCATCTCATAGTTATTTTAACGGCTTTGTTGCCGCGGCCAACCAGCTGCGCGTCGGGGCATCGACGAGTGGACCGAGCACTTCGTGCACCCGCTCGTGGTAGCTGTCGAGCCAGGCGCGCTCTTTGGCCATGAGCATTCGCACGTCGATCAGCCGTCGGTCGATCGGCGCAAGCGTCAAGGTCTCGAAGGCGTTCAGCGGCTTTTCTGCGCCGACCGGCTCCGGCGCGGCGATGACGAGCACCAGATTCTCGATCCGGATCCCGTAAGCGGCGGTTTTGTAGTAGCCGGGCTCATTGGAAAGGATCATGCCGCGGCGAAGCGCGACGGTGCCCAGCTTTGATATCCGCGCCGGGCCCTCGTGCACCGAAAGATAACTCCCAACGCCGTGCCCCGTGCCGTGATCGAAATCAAGGCCAGCCTGCCAAAGTGCGGTTCGCGCCAGCGGGTCGAGTTGCGCGCCGCTGGTGTTCTCGGGAAAGACGGCAGTGGCAATCGCGATATGTCCTTTGAGCACGCGCGTGAAGCGGTCGCGCATCTCCTCGGTCGGCGTGCCGACGACGATGGTCCGCGTGATATCGGTGGTTCCATCTTCGTATTGCGCGCCGGAATCGACCAAAAACAGCTCGTTCTTGCCGATACGCCGGTTCGAGCCGCGGGTTACGCGATAGTGCACGATCGCGCCATTCGGCCCCGCGCCGGCGATCGTTGGGAACGAGATATCTTTGAGCGCCCCGGTATCGCGGCGGAAGCTTTCCAGTGCCGCAACAGCGTCAATCTCAGCTAACTTGCCCGCCGGTGCTTCCTTGTCTAACCAGGCCAGAAAGCGCGTGACCGCGACACCATCACGTTTGTGGGCGGCGCGGCTGCCGACGATCTCGGCGTGATTTTTTGTCGCCTTCAATAATGCAACCGGATCGACGCCGCGTTGTAGCTTGCCGCCATGGGTGATAAGCAGGCGGGTGAATGCATCGGCGGCGCTCGCCTGATCCAGGCGCACGATCTTGTCTTTGAGCTTGCCGAGGTCGCGGGCAAGGTCGTCCGGCGCGCGTACGTCGGTGAATTCTTCTAGCGCATGGCGGACATCGTTGCCGAGCTTGGCAGCGTCGACATAGAGTACCGGCCGGCCCTCCCGGGGAACCAAAGCAAAGGCGAGCGCCAGGGGCGTATGCGCAACGTCTCCGCCGCGTATATTGAACGCCCAGGCAACATTTTGCGGGTCGGATACCAAGAGCGCATCCGCGCGCAATTTGCTCAGCTCTGCGCGGATGCGCTTGATCTTGTCGGGCGCCGCTTCGCCGGCAAGCTTGATGTCTCGCAAGCTCACCAAGCCTGCGGGGGGCGCCGGCCGGTCACGCCAATGGGTGTCGATGGGATTGCTATCGACGGCCATCAATTCGGCGCCCGCCGTGACACAAGCCTTGCTCAGTTTTTCGGCTTGCTCGCTGGTGTGCAGCCAAGGGTCATAGCCGAGCCTTGCGCCATTTCTGAGATTCTGCTCAAGCCATTGGTCGGGCGGGTGCTCCACCAGGTGCTCGATCGAAAAAATATCGCCGTCGACTTGGGTGCTCGCCTGCACCGTGTAGCGGCCGTCGACGAAAAGCGCGGCACGATCATCCAGCACCACCGCCGTGCCTGCTGAACCTGTAAAGCCCGTGAGCCAGGCCAGCCGTTCTTCGCTCGCTGGCAAATATTCGTTCTGCTGCCGGTCGGAGCGCGGCACGATAAAGCCGTTGAGCCCGCGCCGTTTGAGCTCGGCACGCAATTCGGCGACACGCACGGCGCTTTGCGCTCGGTCACTCGATTCGTCGAAAGACTGTAAGCGGGCCTCGAACATAGATGGATTCTAGCGCCCCACGCAGGTTCAGCAATGCAGGCATGCGCGAAGCGCTGCATGCCACATTTGCATGCGTTGCCCGACCTTTATGAAAAATTCTGCTGCTCTGACGGTCAATTCGGCAACGAATCGACTGTCTGACCCAAATTTGTGCGTCGCACCAATCACCCGCAATGATGTCACCGATCTCTTCAAGTGATTAACAACTTCATACCGGATTTACAGGGCATGTATGCGTCGGCACCGATGGTCTGAGCCGCACTGGACACTATATTGCGTTGCAACAGATAGAAGCAAAGTCACGATGTTTGCCGATGCTTCGATTTTGAGAAGGAGACATACAATGGTTGCTGTCACTTATGGGGTTGCCCGCGTTCCCGCCACAAAAGCAACCGGGCGCGCGCAAGCCGCCGCACCGCGAAAAAATTTGCTGACCCGTTTTATGGATGCGTTGGTAGAGTCGCGTCTCCAGCAGGTTCATCGCGAAATCGCGAAACACGCGCATTTGTTGCCTCGCACGTTCGATGAACAGGGCAGACGGTTAGTGAAGACGAGTAACGAGTAAATGCTCGGCTGATAGCAGCACTTCACCAGCGAAGCCGCCCCGGTTGTCCCCGCCCGGGGTGGCTTTGTTTTTGGTCTCGTTCGGATGGCCGACGCATCACCAGCGTAACCCAGCCTTCGAGCAGGATACGCCGTTCGAGGACGAGACCCTGGGCACGGTAGGCCGCAACAACAGCATTGGCGTGGGCGGGCAGAAGGCCGGACAGCACGATGTGTGCCCCGCGAGCGGCGAGCTTACAGAGCGGCACTGCCGACCGGATCAGTGGTGCGAGCAGGATATTTGCAAAGATCAATTGGTACGGCGCATGCGCGATGATGAGTTGTGCGCTGGCACCGGCAGCGCGTGAGCACACGATCATTGACGCGACGTGGTTGATTTTTACATTGCTCCGTGCGGAACGCACAGCGACGGGGTCGATATCACTGGCGACAATGCGCGCCCGCAGCAGTCGAGCCGCACCGACGGCCAGCACGCCGGTGCCGGTGCCGACGTCGAGGACGCGTTTCACCCGGCGCCGCTTAGCCAGATCGGCGAGTACGAGCAGGCAGCCGCGCGTCGTGCCGTGATGACCGGTGCCGAAGGCGAGAGCCGCTTCGATCTCAATTCCAATATCGTTAGGTTTCACTCGCGCGCGGTTGTGCGCGCCGTGAACAATGAAACGGCCAGCGCGTACTGGCTTCAGGCCGGCGAGGCTTTGGGCAACCCAATCGGCGGGTGCGACCGGTTCGATCCTGAGTGCTTCCGCCGCCGCTTCACCTGCTGCAAGGCTGACCAGCCCGCGCAATGCCACTACGTCGGGAGCGGTACTAAAATGGACCGCGACGCGCCACTGTCCATCGTGGCCTTCGAACGCTGCACACGCGGTGTTCTCGGTATCAAGACTTTCGCCCAGATAGTCTGCCAGCCGCCTGGCGGTCGGCTCGTCGCAGGCGAGACTGGCGACAGTTGTGGGGGCATTCATTGGGCAAGTTTGCCCTTCGCACCCGCCCGCGCAATGGCTATCTAGACATTTGTGACGATCGAAAGGCCCCATTCCACCGACAATGAAGTGCTTGCTCTGGCCCGCCGAAGTGGCTGGCTGGAGGATCTACGCGTGCTGATCGCGCGCTATCCGTGTGAGCAATGGGACGCCCACGCCAATCTCGGTGAAATGGCGCGTTTCTGGCTGTCGCGCCACGCGATGTTCCGCGAACTATCGGCCACGATTCAAAGAGATCGCGGCGCAGTTTCGCGGCGCCCTCCTCAAAGGCCTCGTCCGCCATCTCGACGATGAAGAGGATCTCATTGTGCCGCTGGTCCTCAATCGTGGCGAGGAAGCGCTCGGCGTTGCGCACCACGGCGGTTAGTGGTGATCGCGCGTCCGTTCAATGCCGCTTGAAATACTGGATGGCGCGCTCGTGCTGCAGCGCCGCCTTTTTGGTTGAGAACGTGCCGAGGTTACGGCGCGTGCCGGTGCGTGGATTTTTCTTGCGCGAATAGAGCCGATATTTGCCGTTGGCGAGCTTGCGGATCATCGCAAAGCCATCCTCTGTTTACCACCCGAATGGGTAGAAGCCTCGGCCGTAATAGCGACGTTCATAATAAGGTTGCGGACGGTAATACGAACGGGCGCTGTTGTCGTACCAGCCACGTGCCTTAGGGCGTTGCGGCGGCGTGTCGAACGAGTCGTCATCGGTGGTGTAATCGCGCACATAGTCGCGGTTAGCATCGCGGTCGTTGTTGCGGCGCGCGACGGCGTTTTCGCTTTTCGGAATGTCACCGACGAGACGCACGCGCGTGTTGGCAACGCCCTCTTCCTTCACGAGTGCGAATAGCGTGGCTGCGTTCTGCGTCGAAAGTCTGACGCAGCCATGCGATGCCGCGCGGCCAAGGTTGCGCGCTTCGAAGGTGCCATGAATGGCGTGGCCGATCTTTGTGAAGAAGATTGAATTCGGCATCGGCGCGTCATCCCACTCACGGGAGTAGTGGTCGCGCTCCATCCGGAACGGCTGGAAGTCGCCCGATGGCGTGTCGTAGCCCGCGCGGCCTGTCGACACCGGCCACGTATAGCGGTCCTCGCCGTTGACCGTGACGGTCATCTTCTGCGTGGACTTGTCGATGATGATCATGACATTGGCGCGCGCCGGCTGAGCGACAATGAACGCGGCGAGCGCTGCAACGACCGGTAGCGCGAGACGGTGGAGACGCATGCACAAATACTCCAGCCCGGCTTTGAATTTTCAGCCTAGCACGCTCCCAAGCGCTGAATAGAGCGATCACGCACTTTTCATGAAGTGCGAGGGGCCGCGGTATTATCGAATGCAAGGCGCAACAACCTGCGCTTGCCCCGCCTGCAACAGCTGGGAACAAAAACGTAACGCCGCCGCGGATTCCAGTCCGGCACCCGTCGAGGCCGGTTGTTTTTCAGCGTTGGCGCCGTCCTGAAGGCTGCAAGAGATGTGAGCGGCTGCCTTATTTCAATTGACCGGCAATTTTGTCGATGCCCACTTTCGCGCAGACTTCATCTTTTTCATCTTTTTCGCCGCCCGGCGCGTCCAATACGCCGGCTGCTCCGACGACCTGATCGCCGACCTTGATGGGGAGCGCGCCCTGAATGGTAACCACGTTGGTCAGGTGAACGAGACCGGCCGTTGGGTCGTTCTTCACCCGGGTGACTATTTCGCCTGACGGCAGCATGAAGGTGCGCGCCGTATAGGCTTTGCGGAAGCTGTTTTAGATCGCATCTTGTCGAGTGTGGCGACGCGGCGATGTTCTGCGCCGGTCATTTTTTTCACGTGGCGCGGGGAATTAAGTGCGGGAGCTGTTGGGGCGCCAGCTTGCATGCAGCTCACATTTGATGTGCGGTGCCCTGGCACCACCGCATTGCGGTAATGCGTGTAAAATCAATGGCTTTTGCGACTGATGTTCGCGCTAATTTTCGCCGGCCGCCTGCAAAATAAGCTCCAGGCGACTTGGCTCAACTTTATGCGCAAAAAATGGATTGACCGTCCGTCGCGTGAGGACAAATATTTCTCTTCGGTTGACGTTCCAATCCATAAAATCCATACATGACGTCACAAATTATCGGAGGGAACGATGAAGCGAATTCTCCTTGCAGCTTTGATTACCTCGTTTGCTGTCGGTTCAGCATTGGCTCAGTCCTGCGAAACCAAGGCGGTGGGCAAGGATGGCAAGGCGCTTTCGGGCGCCGCCAAAACCAGCTTCATCAAGAAATGCAAGATGGACGCCTGCGAAACAAAGGCAGTCGGCAAGGACGGCAAGCCGCTCGCCGGCGCTGCGAAGAACAGCTTCATGGCCAAGTGTGAGAAAGACGCGTAACCCGCTTCAACGGCGCGATACCAGGAGTTGAATATGCGTATCATCGTCGTCATTAGCTCAGCCATTATTGGCGCGTCGCTTCTGTCCCTTCCTGTTGTTGCCCAACAAAAGACCGCCAAGGCCTGCACGGCGGAATGGCGGGCCAACAAGGATGCCAATCAAGCCAAGGGAATAACGCTGAAGGACTACGTCGCACAGTGTCGTGCGGCCGCTGCGACGACGCCGCCACCCGAGAAAAAGGCCGAGAAGAAAACCGCCGAGAAAAAAGCTAAAAAAACTGCAGAGCCCGCTGCGCCGGCCGCTCCGGCCGCGGGTGGACAGAAAACAGCCAAGGCGTGCCGCGACGAGTGGCGGGCCAACAAGGCTGACAATCAGGCGAAGGGAATCACGGAGAAAGCTTACGTAGCGCAGTGCCGTTCGGGTGGAACGGTCGCGGCACCGGCGCCAGCTCCTGCGCCAGCACCCGCGCCGACACGAACGACGACGACGCCTGCGCCGGCTCCCGCTGCGCCGCCGCCCGCCACAACGGCAGCCCGGCCGGCCGCGACGGCACCGACGGGGGCAAACCAGTACACGACTGAAGCGCAGGCCAGATTGCGTTGCCTGACTGGCACTGTTGTCTGGGCCAATCTCAATTCAAAAATTTATCACTTCAATGGCTACAAAGATTACGGCAACACAAAATCTGGCGCGTACATGTGCGAGAGCGATGCGACAGGTCAGGGAATGCGCGCCTCGAAAACCGAGAAGCATCCTTAGGCGTCACATAAACGGTGTGCGTGCCGGGCAGGCGTGACGCCTGCCCGCTCGCGCATTGGAGGTTGGTATGGGACTTTGGGATCAACTCAGCCCTTCATTGAAAGCTGCTTTAAGCTCGGTTGCCGCTACTGAAGGGCCGGCATTGATCTCCGCTTTCTTGACAAAGGCGAATCTCGGAGGCCTGCAAGGCGTCGCCAATCAGCTTCAGCAGGCCGGATTGGGAGACCAGGTCAAATCCTGGCTCGGCAACGGCCCCAACATGAAGATTACGCCCGATCAAATCCGGGCCGCGTTGGGGAACGAGCAGGTCAGGCAAATCGCACAGCAGTACGGCGTGCCGGTGGACGAGGTGCTGAAGTTGCTTGCCGACCATCTGCCGGCCGCGGTCGATCAGGCCAGCCCGAACGGAAAGATCCAGCACATCTAAAGGGCCTTGCGCCCCAGCGAGACGGATAGCCCTTTTTCTGCGCGGGCGGCGTCCCCACATGCCTGTCAGCATCAGGGAGATACCGCCGCAATGTCGGAACCGCTCGTCGTTGTTATTCCCCATCGTCTCGGCAAGGACGAGGCACTACGCCGTATCAAGGACGGGCTTGGCCGCGTCGGGACCGAATTCGCTTGGCTGCTGTGCATGCAAGAAGAGATCTGGACCGACGATCGTCTGACCTTCCGCGTTTCGGCACTCGGCCAGAACGCTTCGGGCTTCATCGACGTCTATGAGGCGGCCGTGCGCCTTGAAGTCACGCTACCATGGCTGCTCGCACGCTTCGCGCATGCTGCGCAGCGCGTGATTGGGCAGAAGGGCAACCTGATGCTCGAGAAGATGTGAACCGAACGCGAACTGTGCGCCTTAATTTCCCAATTCCAGCACCCAGTAACGGCGGCCATTGCCACCATCCGCTGAAGCGATGCCATAACTGGTGACGTCCCGCCGCAACATGTTGGCGCGGTGACGGCCCGATCGCGCCCACATGCGGATCACACAATCTTCCGTCGCGCATCCGTACGCGACATTTTCCGCCGCCGTACCGGATGTCATCTGCGCGCGCTGGCGAAAGCCGGCATGGTCGAGCCGCTGACGTCCGGCGAGGCTTTGCGCGTGACTATAGGCGGCGGCGCCAAGCGCACCGCTCGGAGACAGAGGGGCAAGGCCGTGCTGCGCTCGGAAGGAATTGAGATCGAGTGCGAGCACCGGCGCCGCAAACAGTATGCAGGCAATGTCCGCGACGGAAGCAGAAACGAAACTACGTTTCGTCATCGTACAACAGTGCTGGGACGGCGGTGCTTTTCAGCGGATATATCGGCGTGTGTGCGGTGGAGGCGACCACCAGCACGCATAGGAAATGTAATCGCCATATTCACGATGAATGCTTGTAATGTAGGCGTATTTATTGAAGCGGCCGCAATTGCTCTGCGCGATATCCAGTGCGCTTTGCTCGGCTTCCGGCGACCACGGAATAATGCCGCCGACGTCATTTCCCGTTGCGCCGTAAACGCCAACGCACGAGGTGAGGGCCAAGCCGAGCACCGTCAAAAGCACCGCTTGCCGTCTCATAACTTCCCCCTCCAGCCCCGGTATCGTCTGTTCGACACCGATTCAATCGAATCCTAAGATTTTAACAAGCCCCGTTGCCGGGCGCACGCCAGATAATTCGACTGCGGCCGCGGTCCAGTTCGCCTGGCCGAGCAATTATCTCACGCGCACGCTTGTGGCGAATGAAATTCGCCTACGCTGGTGCTTGCCCGGAGGTGCCGGCCAAGCCCGCCGGATAGAGGCTGCAAAACGGGCAAAAACTCTATTTCCAAGCAAGATCAATAACTTTGGGCAGCCACAGAGCATTTTCAGCGAACTTCTGCTAAAAAGTCTCCCGGGGGCGCGCCTTAAAGGTATTCCGCGCCGGATATGTAATGGTGTCGTCTTCGCGTCCTACTGACTTGTTATCGGATCTGCCGGAGCAGCTGTCGGCTGGCCTTCTTGCCAATGCCAAACCAGTCAAGCTGTCCGCCGACGAAATCCTGTTTCTTGCGGGCGATCCCGGTGACGGGTGTTACCGGTTGAATGAGGGTCTGCTCAAGGTGAGCATGGCCTCGCCGAAGGGCGCCGAGCGGATTCTTGCGATTTTGGGTCCTGGATCGATCGTCGGCGACATGGCGATGATCGACGGACGCCCGCGATCCGCTTCGGTCACCGCGCTGCGCGACTGCAAGCTGAGCTTTGTCAGCCGCACCTCGTTCGAGACGGTCGCCAACAAGAACCCCGAGATCTACAAGCATCTTCTCAGCCTGTTGGCGGCGCGCTTGCGCGATACCGATCAGGTGGTTGCCGCCGGAACGTTTCTGCCGGTCAAAGGCCGCGTGGCCCGGGCGCTGCTCGATCTGGCCAAGGCCTTCGGCAACGATGTCGGCGGCGGTCGCGTCGTGATCCGGCAGAAATTAAGCCAAAGCGACGTTGCCGCCATCGCCGGCATAGCGCGTGAAAATGTCAGCCGAATTCTCAACGAGTGGATGCGCCTGAAATTGGTCACCCGCCTGTCAGGCTACTATTGCATCGAGAGCAAGCCGAAGCTTGAAAAAGAGCTCAAGCTCTAGGTTTTTCACCCATGTCGGACGACGTTATCGGCTTCAGCTTTCTCACCGAATCCAACATCCCCGTGTGGTACCTCAAACCGGGTGAAACGATTTTCAAGGAAGGCGAAATAGCCAAAGAGCTTTATGTCATCCGGAGTGGACAGGTTGAAATCATGCTGGGCAACCGTCTGCTGGCAACGCTCGAGACCAATGACATTTTCGGAGAGATGGCGCTGATCGACTCTGCGCTACGCAGCGCCACCGCTATCGCCAAAACCGACGTCGCGCTGGTTCCGGTTTCGAAGAAGGATTTCCTGGCTCTGGTGAGCCGGGCACCGACTTTTGCCCTTGATATCATGGGCATGCTGGCCCGGCGGTTGCGGGCCGCCAATAGTGCAATCTGACAGTTGCAGGCTTCCTTTGGCGGTCTTCGGCGAAAAGCGCATTTATGTGATGCGGGTCACATCGCCGGGGAGCCCGTCGCCCTAGAGTTTTGGCTGTAGGGAGCAAGTTGCTTCCGCGTCATTCAGGGCCAACGGACATGCGTAAAACCATCATCCTCGCCATCGCCACCGCGTTCCTCGCGGGCGCATCTGTGGTGACCGGCCTGGCCCGGACCTTCCATAGCCCCAGCGACACGGTTTCGGCTCGTCCAGTGGTTCACCCCCTTACCACCGGAAGCCTGACGGCCAGAGTAGTCCCCAGCACCTGACCGTCTATCGGCCTGCCCCTTCCCCGGGGGCAGGCCCTGGATTTCTGAACTGACCTCCAAACTCCAAGCGGCCCTGACGGGCCGCTTTTTTCTTGCTTGCATTGGACCGTGGCAAAATGCGCACTTTTGTGACCCGGGTCACAGGAACCGATCCGACTCCCCTCTAGTTCTACTTTTGCCGGAGCCGAAATGCGCCGGCGGCACCGGGGAAACCCCGGGCAAAAATAAAGGGAGCTCCGTCATGATCCGTACCGCAATTATTTCCGTTACGGCGTCGTTTGTTGTCTTCGGCGTGTGGACCGCGAGTCTGGTCAGCTATCATCCTGCCAAGGACCTCAACCCGCTGGCTCCGCTCAACACGACGATTGACTGGAAGTAGCCGCCGGCGGGCTATGATCGGCAAGTCGGGTCTTTCGGGTCCATTGGGGTAGTTTGATTTGTAAGGAATAACGCGGGTAATTTTCTCAATCGATTGCTTATTCACGATGGTTCAGCGTGGCGGTAGACACACCTGCGATCGTTGACCCTCGCGCTGCGCGCGCGACCAGCGAATCAAGAATTCCGACGTGGTTGCGGGGCATCGGCGTGCGGCAGGTCCGGCTTGCCACCGGGCTTGTCATGTTCACGTACATCTTTTCGCATTTCTTCAATCATGCACTTGGCAATATCTCCTACCAGACGATGGAATCGTGGTTGCGATTTCACGTCTGGTGGTGGCGAATTCCGATCGTTAACTACACGCTCTACTCCGCCGCGTGCATTCATTTTTCGCTCGGCCTTTGGGCGCTCTATCAACGTCGGCATTTTCGCTACACTACAATTGAAATCACGCAGCTCCTGCTCGGCCTGAGCATTCCGCTTTGGCTCGCCAGTCACTTTGGCGCTGTGCGATTGACCGGCGCGCTATATGGGCTTGCGCCGCCAAGCTACGCAGGACCGCTATTCGCCTATTGGGTCTCGCGGCCGCACATGATCGCGGTGCAGTTCATCCTGCTGACAATTGCTTGGACGCACGCGTGCATCGGGCTCTATTTCTGGCTGCGACTGAAATCGTTCTTCAGCTGGGCGGGGCCCATTCTTCTCGCCATTGCGGTGCTGATGCCGCCGCTCGCGATGATTGGCGCGCATCACGGCGCACGTGAGGTTATTGAACTCGCCGATGATCCTGACTGGCGCAAGGTAAATCTGCGGGGGACCCCCGCCGCGCAACGCAGGGTCATCGATACCATTACGCTCTTTTGTTTTCCGATCGGCTATGCCGCGGCCATCGTGCTGGTCTTTGCCGCGCGCGGTGGGCGCACGCTGCGCGAACGCCGGCGTGGAGTGTTTACGATCACCTATCCCGATCGGGAGGTGCGCGTGCCGAAGGGGCTGAGCATTCTTGAGGCCAGCCTGCGCTATAAAATCCCGCATGCCAGCGTCTGCGGCGGCCGCGCACGTTGTTCGACGTGCCGCGTCCGCATCGTGAGCGACCGGTCTGCGCTGCCGCCGCCGTCAGGACGCGAGGCTTTTGTGCTGGATCGCATTGGCGTTTCCGCAAACCCGTCTATCCGCCTCGCTTGCCAGCTGCGGCCGCAATCGGACGTGTCTGTCATTCCGCTGTTGCCGCCGACCATGAACGCCGATCTGCTGCGCAAGGGCCGCCGTATGAATATCGGCAAAGAGCGCTACATCGTCAGCATGTTTGTCGACATGCGCGGTTCGACCAGGCTCGCCGAGGCAAGGTTGCCGTTCGATGTTGTGTTTCTCATCAATCGATTCCTCGGTGCCTGTTCGCAGGCGGCGCTCGATGCGGGCGGTCAGCCGAACCAGTTTGTTGGTGACGGCGTTCTCGCGCTGTTCGGGATCGATGTCGATGCAAAGACCGCTTGCCTTCAGGCATTGCGTGCGGCCGCAAACGTTGCGGCCAATGTGGACCACATGAACCGCCAGCTTGCGTCCGATCTGCCGGAGCCGATCCAGTATGGCCTCGGCGTTCATGGCGGCGAGGTCATCATCGGCGACATTGGCTTCCGCGATCATACCGTGTTCACGGCGCTCGGCGATCCCGTCAACGTGGCGGCGCGGCTGCAGGACATGACGAAGACACTTGATTGCAAGGCCATCGTTTCGGAAGAGGTTTTTGTGACCGCCGGCATCGCGTCCGATGCGCTTGCGCGCATGGAAATTGCAATTCGTGGCCGGGAAGAACCGATGATCGTGCGGACCGCGGCGGATCCGCGCGAATTTGCAAGTTTGCCCGAGAGGGCAAGCGTCCACAGTCCCGCAGAGGCCGCGATAGGCAACGCCTAGTCGGGATCCCGCCTTTGGCGCGATCGGCATTATCACCCTGTGCGTCAATGCGTCCCTGGGCCCCGGCACGCGGCTTGCTTCGTTCATGGCTTTGGGGGCGAAGACATGGATGCAAGAACACCCGCTGGTTCGGGTTTCCGCAGCGACAACGTCGCCAGGCCGCCACTGTCCCGGTTTCTGCAACGCTGTCATGCCGAGATTGCGGCCGATCGCAGCGGGGACGTGGCCGATTACATTCCCGAGCTCGCCAAGGCCAATCCCGATCATTTCGGCATCAGCGTCGCCACCACTGATGGCTATATTTATGAAGTCGGCGATAGCGCCATTCCCTTCACGATACAGTCGATCTCGAAGGCCTTTGTTTTCGCGCTTGCGCTCGAGACCGTTGGTGCGGAACGTGTCGAAGCCCTCATCGGTGTCGAGCCGAGCGGCGAGGCCTTCAATTCCATCCGTCTGCGCGCGGATAACCGCCCGTTCAATCCGATGGTCAACGCAGGCGCCATTGCCTGCTCAGGCCTCATTCATGGCGCGGAGGGCAGCAGTGCATTCGACCGCATCCTTGAAACTCTGGGCCGATTTGCCGGCCGGATACTCGGCGTCGACGAGGCCGTGTTTGCCTCGGAGCGCGCGACCGGCGATCGCAATCGGGCTATTGCCTATCTTTTACGCAACTATGGCGTTGTAAGCGGCGATGTCGATGCCGTACTGGATGTGTATTTCCGCCAGTGCTCGGTGCAGGTGACCGCGCGCGATATTGCCGTCATGGCAGCCACCTTGGCCAACCGGGGACGAAATCCTCTCACCGGCGAGCAAGTCGTCAGTCCCTATGCCGTTGCGCGCACTTTGTCCGTCATGACCAGCTCCGGCATGTACGACTATGCCGGCGAATGGATCTACCGGGTCGGCCTGCCGGCAAAGAGTGGTGTCGGGGGCGGCATCGTCGCGGCACTCCCTTCGCAACTTGGCCTGGGAACTTATGCGCCACGCCTCGACAGTCACGGCAACAGCGTACGAGGGCTGAAAATATGCGTGGCTTTGTCGTCGCATTTCGATCTGCACCTCTTCAATCGCAGCGGCGACGTGAGGAATGGCATCGTCGCCAACTATAATATTGGCGGCGTCTCGTCACGCCGAAATCGCCAACCCCACGAACAGCAAATTCTCGATGAGCATCACGAGGATTGCCACGTCTATGAACTGACCGGGGCGCTCACCTTCGCTGCCATCGAATATCTGTCGCGCCGGCTTGTAGAAAGGCGGCCAAATTTTCAGTTTGTCATTCTGGACCTTCATCGTGTTCCGACGATCACCAAGGCGGCTGGCCTGCTGCTCGCCGAAAGTCTGGGCGAGCTAGGCGCTGTCAATACGACGGTGATCTTATGCGGCGTCCAGCCGCAACTGTCGCTGGGTGCCGCGATGAACAAATTGCTTGAGCCGCCGTCGAAGTTGCGAAAATTTGCGATGCTCGATGAGGCGATCGAATGGGCCGAGGACCAGGTCATCTATCGTCATGGCGGCTATGGCCGGCTGCATGATCCGACCACGCTGCCCGAGCAGCAGTTGCTCGCTGGCTTGACCGAGCGGGAGATTGAGGTGCTTGCGACGCTCATGCAGCCCCGCACATACCAGGCCGGCCAGCGCATCATCGGCGCCGGGCAACCGGCATCGTCGGTTTTTTTCCTGCAAAGCGGCATGATCAGCGTCAAGGTGCCGAACGGTGTGCGTCTGGCCACGCTTGTCGCGGGCATGGTGTTCGGCGAAATGGCGCTGCTCGAAGACCAAAGGTCCGCCGATGTATGGGCGGATACGCTGGTCCAATGCCTCGAACTGCCGCTGGATGCCTATGCCGCATTTCGCGACAAGCATCCGCAGATCGGCGAGCGCATCATACGCAATCTCGCCGTGCTCTTGGCCAAGCGGCTGATCCTGGCCAATACGAAGATCGATCTGCTGACGTCGTCTTGAGAATCTCCTCGCGATGGCCTTACATCCCCGCCGCTTTGTGTTTCAGCGTGGGGACTTTGCGACCAATCAGCCCGGCATAGCTCTCGATGGGGTAGGGCCGGCCGGTGAGATAACCCTGCACCTCGTCACAGCCTTCCTGCTTGAGGAATGAAAGCTGGGTTTCCGTCTCGACGCCCTCGGCAAGGACCGGAATGCTCAGGCTGTGGCCCAGGGTGATAATCGCGCGAACGATCGCCATGGAATGGTGATTGTGTTCGAGATCGCCGATGAAGACGCGGTCGATCTTGATTTTTTCGAACGGGAACGCGTGCAGGTACGATAGCGACGAGAATCCAGACCCGAAATCATCCAGCGCGATGTGGATGCCGAGCGTTTTGAGCTTGCGCAGGATCGAGACCGCGCGCGCAAAATCATCGATCAGGACGCCTTCGGTGATCTCCAGTTCGAGCCGGTCGGGCTTCAGGCCGGTCTCGAGCAGGATCGAATGGACAAGGCTCGGCAGGTCGCCGTGATGGAACTGGACGGGCGAGATGTTGACCGCCACCTTGAGCGGCTTCGGCCAGGTCGCCGCCTCGAGGCAGGCTTCGCGCAGGATTCGCTCGCCTAGCGTGATAATGAAACTGCTCTGCTCAGCGATCGGGATGAAGGTATCGGGCGGAACCATGCCGCGCTTGGCACAGTCCCAGCGCGCCAGCGCTTCAAAGCCGAGGACTTTGCTGAATGCAATTGTTTTCTGTGGCTGGTAATGCAGCAGCAAATCGCCCTGGTCGAGCGCCGTCTGCAGATCGGTCTGGATTTCGCGCCGTTCCCGCAGGCGCAAGCCGAGTTTCTCCTCGAAGAACCGCACTGACCCGCGCACCTCGGATTTCGCCTGATACAGCGCGGCGTCCGCATTGGCGATCAGCGTTTTGACATCGGCGCCGTCGGCGGGGAACATCGCGACGCCGATGCTCAAGCTGACCTGCAACAGGTGACCATCGATCTCGAAATTGTCCTTGAACGCGTCGAGCATGCGATCGCCGACTTCTCTCGCGGCCTCCTCCGGATTCTTGCTCGCTAGAACGACGATGAACTCGTCGCCGCCGATACGTGCGAGATAGGCTCCCTTGGCCGCCGTTTGCAGCCGGCGGGCCGCCTCGCGCAGGAGACCGTCGCCGACCAGGTGTCCGTAGACGTCGTTTGCCTCCTTGAACCGGTCGAGATCCAGGCACATGACGGCGAATTGTTCCCCGTCTCTGGCCGATCGTTCGAGCGTCACGGCCAGATAATCAAGCAGCGAGGCGCGATTGGGCAGGCCGGTCAGCGAATCATTGTGCGCCAGATACCAGATGTCCTGTTCCGCACGGCGGCGCTCGGTGACGTCGTCAAGAACGGTCAGGATGTACTGCGGCTGGCCGTCATCATCCCTGATGGCGGTCTTTTTTGCCGTCACCCGGCGCGGCCCTTTGTACTCCGTGGGTATTTCATGTTCCGGGGTATGCACGATCCTGTCCGACAGGATCGTCTCTTCGTCGGAGCGCACGATCATGTCGGCGCGCCAGTGCGGAAATATTTCGTGCGCGGTCTTTCCGATCAGCTCCTTGCGGGAAGCGCCGGTCAGTTCTTCGTAGGCGCGGTTGAACAATGTAAACCGGTTTCCGCGCGTGTCCGTTCCCGACCCGGCGAGGTCTCTCACCACAATCGGAAGGGGAACATGCTCGATGACGGCATCGAGGAATATCTTTGTCCTGCGCAGCTCGCCTTCGGCGTATTTGGTCTTTGTGATGTCGTGCACAACAGCCAGGCGTGCGTCGTGCCCTTCATATGTCAGCGCTTTTGAATGAACCGCAACGTCGATCGTTGTTCCGTCGGCTTTCAGGTGCTGCCCGATCTTTTCCGTGAATTGGTCCTCCGGCAGGGAAAGGAGGAACGACGCGAAATGCTCGCGCTCTGCGGGAGGCCGCAGCTCGGTCGCGATCATCGACATGAATTTCGCGCGGCTATATCCGTAGTGCGCGATAGCCGCTTCGTTGATGGCAAGGAAACGCAAGGTTTTCCGGTCGGTGACCCACATCGGGACGGGGCTTCCTTCGAACAGCAGGCGGAACGACTCTTCCCGGCGCCTTGCCTCCGTGACGTCCTCGTGAGTCGACACCCACCCGCCATTGGCCAGCGGCCGATGAACTACTGCGATGTAACGCCCGTCGTGCAACCGGTTTATGGTTTGGTACGGCTGGTTGTTGGTTACTTCACTGATTCGGGTCTTGAGATAGGCCGTGTTGTCCTTTGAGGCATTACCCTTGGCAAATGTATGTTCGAGAATTGCCAGGAAGGGCGTACCCGGCTTGGTCAGCTCATTGCCCAGCTCGTAAATATCGGCATATTGCTTGTTGCAGATGATCAGACGCTGAGACGCATCGAACATGCAGAGGCCCTGCGAAATATTTTCGAGCGCCGCGTTGATCTGCTGATCCTGTTTGCGAATTGCGTTTTCCGCTTCGACCTTCTCTGTAATATCCTCGTGCGTCGCCACCCAGCCGCCATCCGGCATCGGCTGATTCACGATCTGCACGATACGGCCGGAAGGGGTCGGAACGTTCTGTTTCGTCAGCTTTCGCTTGGCGATCTGGTTCAGCAATTTGGCGTAGTATTCGTCCGGATCGCCGCTGAACGAGCCGCATTCCTTCCGGTGCTTGAGCAGGTCCAGCAGCGACAGCCCCGGCTTTACGACATCTCGAGATATTCCGTAGATTTCGATGAACCGCGAATTGCAGACGACAAGCTTCGATGATGCGTCGAACATCACCAGACCTTGCGACATATTGTTCAGGGCGACGTCGAACCGCAGACTTTGCTGGCGGAGTTCTTCGGCCCGGTTCCGCTCGGCGCGCGCTTGCACCAGCGCCTGGTAGTTGCGCAGCAGATACGTGAATAGGAGGGCGAAGGCGCTGATAAGGACGATGATCAAGGCTGCGCCGCCGGCAATATAGGACGATGTTTTTTTCCAGCCAGCGAGAACCGCGGCTGCGGATTTTGTCGCGGTGACCACAATCGGAAAATTATTGACCCGGCGGGCGGCAACCATGCGCACGACGCCGTCGATCACGCCGGCGCTCATCCCAACCCCGTGATCTGCATTGGCTGTAAGCTTCAGTGCAACCGCCGTCGGAAACCGGCGGCCGAGCTCTGCGTCGTTTTGCGGAAAACGGGCGAGCAATGCGCCATCATTCCGAAATAGGGCAAAGCTGCTGTCCGCGTCGGAACTGATGTCGCTGAAATAGGTCTGCAGATATTGGAGCTCGAATGCGGTCGAGATCACCCCGAGGAACTCTCCGCTCGGGCTGGAGACCCTGCGGACGAGATTCATCACCCAGCTTCCGGTGGCGCGATTGCGAACCGGCGGACTCAAGATGGGAGTCGAGATCGGATCAAGCTTGGCGGCGTTGAAGTAGTCGCGGTCGGCAATGTTGATGTTATCGGGAAGAGGCCATTGGCGCGAATAGTTGATCAACTTGCCATTGGCATTGTAGATGATGAGGGCGCCGACGTAGGGGACGCCGATGGCCTTGTCGTGCAATTTCGAATGAACATCGTAACGGCCAAGCTGGCTGTCGAATGTTTTCTTGCTGATGCCAGGCAAGCGCGAAATATCTTCGCTGAATTCCTTTTGCAGGGCTTCCATCGCGGTAAAAGTCTGCTCGATCTGCTTTGCGATGATGAGCGATGAGTTGGTCAGCGATTTTTCACTTTCGGAAATGACACGATTGCGCAGATTGTAAACGATGAAACCGGCGCTGCTCACAGTGATGATCGCCAGAGTGATGGCGCAGATGGCGATCAGGCGTTCCGGGTTGTGAAATCTGGATTGCGACGCCGACGTGCCGTATGCACGAGTGAATTTCGCTGACAACAATCTGGAAAGCCGTCCTGGCATGAGACTAGTCGTGCTTATGCAAATACCGCTTAATGGATCGAGCCGTTGTACTGGATAAAATTTAATCATCGGCTCTTGTTGATGGTTAACAGCCGCCTTCGGGATATCGGAAAAGATTTGTTATTTCAGCCGGAATGGTGAATGCACGCGCCGATGCAATGTGAACGCTCAGCTTAGGATTCCGACGGCGCGAGATGCCACAAGCGCGATGGTCGCAAGCGATATAGCAGATTCCGCCATCATCAAGAGCTTGGCCCTGACGGTCAGCGGAAACGTGTCGGCGGGTGAAAAGGCCGTCGCGTTGGTGAACGCCAAAAACAGATAGTCGATGAAGCCGGGGGACCAATCGGGATAGAGCGTTCCCTGACCGGTCTGCTGTTGTTGCGTGAATAAAAAATCTTTGCCCTTGTCGGTCCGGAATCCTTTTGTGGCCGGACCGCCGCGATCAAGCGCCCAGAACCACAACGCGAAAATGATGACATTCGTCACCCATATATTGACCGCATCGAGCAGTAGCGTGCGGCCGCTGCCGGCATGCCCCGCCAGGATTGCAATGATGAGTCGGATCAGGGCACCGAGGTTCATCAGCGTTACGATGGCTGTCAGCGCGATGGCCAGCCGGCGGACCATCAACCTGTCACGGCCAACAACATTCCATTGCTCGTCGGTCGCTGCACTGCGCGCGCGTCGTTGCGTCCATGCGGTCGCGATCGACAGCGGAATAAGAAGTGCGAGTTCCAGGGCCGGCGCCAGCCAGCGCGGTCCGATCATCAGGTCGTTCACGATGGCAATTTGCAGCGCGACAATGACCAGAACGGCGCCGCGTGCCAGCCAGAAATCCAAGGCGCGGTCGGCGAGTTGTTTGTGAGTCTGGGCCATGCGGAACAGTTGTGCGTGACTAGTGCTTCCGCGCATCGACGCGGTAGCCGACGATGGTGGCCTCGCCCAGTGCCTTGGCGGCCTCCAGCCGGTGCAGGCCCTCGACCATCACGAAGCGCGCGTCGTCGGCGCGCACCAGGATTGGTGTCTGCTGGCCCTCCGTGAGCATGCTCTGCGCGATCGCGTCGACGCGCTTTAAATCGAGTGTTTTGCGGCGCGCGGTCGGCACGTAAATGTTGGCGACCGGGAAGGTCTCACGTTTCAACATGGCCGATGGGCAAGGTTTGGCAAGGATAACATCGCCTCACACCGCATAAAATTTGGACATCATGGAACACGCGAAAGTGTACGGGCCCTTCGTTGTGGCTCATCGGTCACGTGATAACAATCAAGCTCCGCAATAGCGTCAACGCAGCGCGATATTCTTGCCATGTCAGCAGTCGCGGGTCCCTTCAGTCTTTTGCCAGAATTTCGGTCGGCCGCACAGACCGTGACGTTCTGTGACAATCAAAAATAGGATTAGCCATGAAGCGCAAGGGTAACCTCACAATTGCGATAGCCACGGCAGTGCTTGCCGTCCTCGGCGGCGCGGCGGTTTACGCGCAGGACAAGTACGCACTGAAATCGCCGGACGGAATCGCGTTTTCCGACTTCAAGGGATACGAGGATTGGGCGGTGGTCTCTTCCGCCAGGACCGACGAAGTGCTCAAGGTGATTGTCGCCAACGCAGCCATGATCAACGCGTTCAAGGCCGGTGTGCCGGGCAATGGTCAGCCTTTCCCTGACGGCGCGATGATCGCGAAGCTTCAATGGAAGCCGAAGAAAAGCACGGAGGCTCCCTTCGCTGTGGATGTGCCAGATGTGTTCACGCAGGCTTTTGTCATGGAAAAGGACAGCAAGAGATTTCCCAAAAGCGGCGGGTGGGGATACGCACTGTTCAACTACGACGCCGCATCCGACAATTTCGCGGCCGATCCCAGCCCTTCTGATTGCGGACACGCGTGTCATGTGGCCGTGAAGGCGAAGGACTACATCTTCCACCCGTACCAGAAGCGTTAAAGAGCAGCGCCCGCGATACGGCGTGCGGAAAGCAATCCAACGCAAAGCCGAATAGCGTCGGGTGCCTACGCGACCAAACATCGAGCTAGGGAGATATTTCGATGGAGACGGTCAGAATGTTCGAAGAGATCAACCATCATCGCCGCCGCCTCTTTGGCACCGCGGCCATGACAATCGCTGCTGCCCAACTCGGCATGATTGGCGCTGCGGCTGCGCAACCCGACAAGACCAAATTGACGCAGCTGCCCGCAATCAAGCCGGGCACGCACACCTCTTTCGCGCCGCTGAAACAGATCGACGCCGGCGTGCTGAACGTCGGCTACGCCGAAGCCGGCCCCGCCAATGGCCCTCCTGTCATTCTTCTGCACGGCTGGCCCTACGACATTTACAGCTTTGTCGATGTCGCACCTTTGCTGGCGTCGGCGGGCTATCGGGTGATCGTCCCGTTTGTGCGCGGCTATGGCACGACGCGGTTTCTTTCAAACGACGCATTCCGCAATGGCCAGCCTTTGGCGGTCGCCGCCGATGTTGTTGCCTTGATGGACGCTCTCAAGATCGAGAAAGCCATCCTTGCCGGTTTTGATTGGGGAGCGAGGTCGGCGAATATTGTCGCGGCGCTCTGGCCGGAGCGCTGCAAGGCCATGGTGTCGGTGAGCGGTTATCTGATCGGCAGCCAGGAAGCCGGCAAGATGCCGTTGCCGCCGAAGGCCGAGCTGCAGTGGTGGTACCAGTTTTATTTTGCCACGGAACGCGGCCGGGCCGGTTACGACAAATACCGGCACGACTTTGCCAAGCTCATCTGGCAGATCGCGTCGCCGAAGTGGAACTTCGACGATGCCACCTTCGATCGCAGCGCCGCTGCCTTCAACAATCCGGATCACGTCGCTATCGTCGTCCATAATTATCGCTGGCGCCTCGGGCTGGTTGAAGGCGAGGCGAAATATGACGATATGGAAAAGCGGCTTGCGGAGAGCCCGGTCATCACCGTGCCCACGATCACCCTCGAAGGCGACGCCAACGGTGCGCCGCACCCGGAGCCCAGTGCCTATGCCAAGAAATTCTCGGGCAAATATACGCACCGGGTGATCAAGGGCGGCATCGGGCACAATCTGCCGCAGGAAGCTCCGCTGGCCTTTGCCGAAGCCGTGGTCGAGGTATCCGCCGCCGCTGGCTAGCGATCGGTTGGTTCTTCGCCTTTTCACATCAGAGTGAACGAACACCCTGCGCCGGCGTCGTTCCGATTTCGTCCTTGACCGAGTGCCGCCCGGGTACCTCACGGAGGTATGAACTAAATGATGATTGACGAATAATGATTTTTATCATTAGTTAGGCGTCAGGCTGGTAGTGGAGGCCACAAATGTCTCGCCTGACTAATTTGTCGAAGAATTACAGTGTGTTACCGATTTTGCTCGCGTTGGGATTGGCCGCCTGCGAGCCGACCACGGCCCAGCAGCCGGCTCCAGCAAGGCCGGTCCTGGTGGCCACGGTCCATTACCAGGCTCCGGTCGCCGACCGCAGTTTTGTCGGGACCATCCGGCCGAGGATCGAGAGCGACCTGGGCTTCCGGGTCGCCGGCAAGGTTTCGAAGCGGCTGGTTGAAGTCGGCGCCCATGTTGACGCCGGGCAAGCTTTGGCGACGCTGGATGAAGCCGACCTCAATCTGCAGGCGGAACAGGCCGAGGCCGAACTGAGCGCCGCGAAGGGAGTGCTTGCTCAGGCCGGCGCGGCGGAAACCCGCACCAGAGACCTCCGGTCGAAAGGCTGGTCCACCGATGCGCAGCTCGATCAGGCCAAGGCAGCGGCCGACGAGGCGCGGGCACGGCTAAACCGCGCCGAGCGATCTGTCGAGCTGACGAAAAACAGCCTGTCCTACGCGACGCTCGTCGCCGACGCGCCGGGTGTCGTGACGGCAACCCTGATTGAGCCCGGCCAAGTCATTGCTTTGGGCCAGGTCGCCATTCGCGTCGCACGGCTAGCCGAAAAAGAGGTCGTGGTGGCGATCCCGGAAACGCTGTTGACGCGCGCGAAGTCGGGCGAGGCGCGAGTCTCGATCTGGTCCGAACCGGACAAGCAAAAACAATATTTTGCCAAGCTCCGCGAACTTGCGCCCTCGGCCGATCCGGCGACGCGGACCTATCTCGCCAAGTTCTCGATGCCGGAGGCCGGCAACGAGGTACAGCTCGGTATGACGGCTACGCTGACCTTGTCCGACTCCGCTGGCGAGCGTGTCGCGCGTCTTCCTCTTTCATCCTTGCTCGACCAGGGCGGCGGACCGTCACTCTACGTCGTGGACAGCAAGACCGGTGCGATCACTCTCAAGCGCGTCACCGTGAAGTCTTTCGAACACAATGACGTACTGATCAGTGACGGAGTAGCAGAGGGCGCGGACGTCGTCGCGCTCGGCGTGCAGAAGCTCGACCCCGCGGAGAAGGTCAGGGTCGTCTCGTCCTTGTCGTTCTGATTGAAAGGAACAAGCCATGCGTCGCTTCAATCTTTCAGCATGGGCGGTCGCTCATCCCGCCTTGATCCTGTTCCTGATCGTGATGTTCGGGGCGGCGGGTCTGCTTTCCTACCGGATTCTGGGACGCGCCGAAGATCCATCGTTTACAATCAAGGTGGCTGTGGTCACCGCCATGTGGCCGGGTGCGACCGCCGCCGAAATGCAGGCTCAGGTCGCTGATCCGGTCGAGAAGAAGCTCCAGGAGCTGCCTTATTTCGACAAGGTGACGACTTACACCAAGCCAGCATTTACTGCGATGCAAGTCGCCTTCAAGGACAACACCCCGGCGCGTGAGGTGCCGGAGCTGTTTTATCAGCTGCGCAAGAAAATCAGCGACATCAAGGACGATCTCCCCGCGGGGCTGGTCGGCCCGTCGGTGAACGATGAATACGGCGATGTTGATTCGATCCTCTACATGCTGACCGGGCAGGGTGCCGACTATGCCCAGATGAAAAAGGTGGCGGAAGCGCTTCGCCAGCGCCTGCTGAAGGTGAAGGACGTCACCAAGGTCAATCTCTACGGCACGCAGGACGAGAAGATCTACGTCGAGTTTTCCAACGCCAAGCTCGCGACGCTTGGCATCACGACCGAGCAGATTTTCCAGTCGCTGGCCAGGCAAAACGCGGTGGTGCCTGCGGGTATCGTGGAGTCCGCGGCGCAGCGTGTGCCGTTGCGCGTCACCGGTGCTCTCGATGGCGCCAGGGCGGTCGCCGAGACGCCGGTTGAGGCGAACGGGCGGGTGTTTCGCCTTGGCGATATTGCGACCGTGAGCCATGGTTACGTTGATCCGCCCGATTTTCAGGTGCGGCAGGAAGGCAAGGCGGCCATCGGCATCGGCGTTGTGATGGCGAAGGGCGCCAACATCCTCGAGCTTGGCCCCGCGGTCAGTACCGCGACGGCCGAGCTCATGGCGGCGGTGCCCCAAGGATTCGATCTCGAGCAAATCGCCGATCAGCCCGCCGTCGTCGATCATGCGGTCGGAGAGTTCGTCCATTCGTTTATCGAGGCGCTGGCGATCGTGTTGTTCGTCAGTTTCCTGGCGCTTGGCTGGCGCACCGGCGTGGTCGTCGCGCTGTCGGTGCCGCTGGTTCTCGCCATTGTGTTCATTGTCATGAATGCCATAGGCCTCGACCTGCACCGGATCACGCTCGGCGCGTTGATTATCGCGCTCGGTCTGCTTGTCGACGATGCCATCATCGCCGTCGAGATGATGGTCGTGAAAATGGAGCAGGGCTGGGACCGGATCCGGGCGGCATCGTTTGCATGGGAATCCACCGCGTTCCCCATGCTGACGGGGACGCTGGTGACGGCGGCCGGTTTCCTTCCCATCGGCTTCGCCAATTCCTCGGTCGGCGAATATGCCGGCGGCATCTTCTGGGTCGTGGCGATCGCGCTGGTCGCCTCGTGGGTGGTGGCCGTCGTATTCACCCCGTATATCGGCGTGAAACTGCTCGGCAACCTCAAGCGCAGCGGCGCCAGGCACGACCCACATGCGATCTACGAGACCCGCACGTATCGCGCGCTGCGGCGCGTGATCGAATGGTGCGTCGAGCGGCGCGTCACCGTGGTGCTGGCGACGGTCGGCATTTTTGCTCTCTCGATCGTCGGGTTTGGCCACGTGCAGCAGCAATTCTTCCCGCTGTCAGAGCGGCCGGAACTCTTTTTCCAGCTGCGCCTGCCGGAAGGCACGGCGTTCGGCACGACGCTGGAGTCGGTCAAGAAGGCCGAATCCCTACTCAAGGGCGATCAGGATATTTCAACCTACACCGCCTATGTCGGCCGCGGTTCGCCGCGGTTCTGGCTTGGGCTTAACCCGCAACTGCCCAATGAATCGTTTGCCGAGATCGTCATTGTGTCGAAGGACGTCGAGGCGCGCGAACGGATCAAGGCGCGGCTCGAGAAGGCGGTTGCCGACGGCGCGTTGTCCGAAGCCCGCGTCCGCGTGGACCGCTTTAATTTCGGCCCTCCGGTCGGCTTCCCCGTGCAGTTTCGCGTCATCGGTCCCGACACGAAGAAAGTGCGCGAGATCGCCTACCGGGTGCGCGATGTGATGCGCGCGGACCGCCAGCTGATCGATCCGCATCTCGACTGGAATGAGCAATCGCCGTACCTGAAGCTCGTCGTTGATCAGGATCGCGTGCGAGCTTTGGGGATGACGCCGCAGGATATTTCGAAATCGCTGAGTATGCTGCTCTCCGGCGTTTCGATCACCACCGTGCGCGACGGAATCGAGAAGGTTGCGGTTGTGGCGCGTGCCGTTCCCGCGGAGCGGCTGGACCTTGCGCACATCGATAACCTGTCGATCTATTCGCGCAACGGCGTTGCCGTCCCGCTGTCGCAGATCGCGAAGGTCGAATATTCACACGAGGAGCCGATCCTCTGGCGTATCAATCGCGATATGGCGATCACGGTGCGCGGTGACGTCGTCGATGGCGTCCAGCCGCCGGATGTCACCAATACAATTTGGCCGAAGTTGAAGCCCATCCGCGACAGTCTCGGAGCCGGCTACCGGATCGAGATCGGCGGCGCCATCGAGGAATCGGAGAAGGGCAATGCGTCGATCTTCGCGCTGTTTCCCGTGATGATCGCCGCCATGCTCACCTTGCTAATGATACAGCTGCAGAGCATTTCCCGGCTTGTTCTGGTCTTCCTGACGGCACCGCTCGGTATCATTGGGGCCTCGTTGGGCCTCAACGTTGCCGACAAGCCGTTCGGCTTTGTTGCGCTGCTTGGTTTGATAGCGCTCGCCGGCATGATCATGCGCAACGCGGTGATTCTCGTCGACCAGATCGAATCGGATGTCAGCCACGGGCTGACCCGCCGCGAGGCGATTGTCGAAGCGACCGTGCGGCGGGCGCGGCCCGTCATCCTGACGGCCATGGCCGCGATTCTCGCCATGATCCCCCTGTCGCGCTCGGCGTTCTGGGGGCCGATGGCAATTACCATCATGGGCGGCCTGTTCGTCGCAACGTTTTTGACGCTGCTGTTCCTGCCCAGCCTGTATGCATTGTGGTATCGTAAGCGCCTCGGCGAGCATGGCGCCGGCGATCCCGCCGGAGTGCCGGCCGCCCCGGCGGACATGCAACCGTCCGCTGCAGCCCCGTTGACCGCCGCGGCCAAATGAGGACGACACGAAAGACTTTTGAATGAGCGACGTCACCGACCATACTGAAACGGATGTGCGAGCCAGGATTCTCGTCACGGCGGAACGGCTGTTTCGCGAAATCGGCTATCAGAAAACGACCGTGGCCGACATCGCCAAGGTTCTGCAGATGAGTCCGGCGAACGTCTACCGGTTCTTTGATTCAAAAAAGTCGATCAATGCCGGCGTCGCGTGCCGCTTGATGGGGGAGGTCGAGGAGGCCGCGAAAGCCATTGCTGTCAGGCGAGGCGGCGCTGCCGGACGCTTGCGCGAGCTGTTGGTGACGGTGCACCGGATGAATTCGGATCGCTATGTCGCCGATTCAAAAATGCATGAAATGGTCGCGGTCGCGATGGAAGAAAACTGGGATGTCTGCAAGGCGCATATGCAGGGCATCATCGATGAAATCGGCAAGGTCATCGCATCGGGAGTTGCATCGGGTGAATTTCATGTGCCCGATGTCGGCGTTGCCGCCAATTGCATTTGCGCGGGGATGGTCAAGTTTTTCCACCCGCTGCTGATTGCCGAGTCGGCCGGCAAGCCTGGCCCGACGCTGGACCAGATGATCGACTTCGTCATCGCGGCCCTGAAGGGATCGAAGTAGCCGGCCGCGTCGTTCAGCGGCCGGCGCTGACAGCCCGGGCGCGCTGCGGCGACAGGCGATAGGCCATGCGGGCATGGCCCGCGCAATAAGACATCGCGTCGGCAGTCACATTGCCGCAGAACCTGAACTCGGCCGTGCCTGCGCCGGCGACCGGCCAGCGGCACTTGCGCGGCTCGAGATTGAGCAGCGAGCACGGCTGCGTGCTCACGACATCGTCGGCGACGGGCTCCGATGCAAACAGCGCCTTGAGCACCAGGCGCTGGGTGAGGACCTGCGGCCGCCGCATCGAGGCGCCCCCGCGCGGGCGCGGCGCGGCCGGGCTGCGGCCGCGCGACAGGCCGAGGCGGTTGATCTTGCCGATCACCGCGTTGCGCGAAACACCGATCTCGCCGGCGATCTGGGCGCAGGAGAGGCCGGCATCGAAGCAGGTCCTGAGCCGGGCCAGGCGCTCCGCGGTCCAGGTCTTTCGGAAGGAGGTCTTTCGCAGGGAGGTGTCGGGAAAACACGCCTTGTGCGGGTCTTCGCTGGCGATTCCGGTATCGGTCATGGTGGCCTCGGGACCGGTTGACGCGGCCGAACTGGGCCGCCGGCAGGACGAGGTCACGCGCAGAACGGGGCGAATTCCCTCGCCGAATCAAGCCTTCCATGATTCGATTCGCGTAACAAGGGTTATAATGTCATAATAACTGGGTTGTAATTAGTGAGGTTCAGTCCCGATGGCGCGACCAGAAAACCGCTCGGAAGCGCGAGCCCTCAGCCTGACGCTGCCAATCGAAACATTTAATTACCTCGCCTTGCTTGCGACGCTCGGCAAGCTTGGCCGCACCGAAAATGAAGTGGCTACGCATATTCTCGTTCGCGAGGCTTACGCGATGTACGAGCGCCGTTTCCACGAACAGCGCGTCCCGCCTGCCGATATCGAGTGAGGCGCAGCGCGCGCGCTCACGCCTTGTCGACGAAGGAATCCACCACGCGCTTTTCGCCCGCCTTGTCGAAGGCGATGGTGAGCTTGTTGCCATCGACGGCCACCACGTTGCCGTTGCCGAATTTCTGGTGAAATACGCGCTCGCCGACCGTGAACGATGACACGGTGCCGGTGGATTTGGCGATCAGCTCGCCTTCGATCGTCAGCGGCGTCTTGCGCCGCCGCGTGGCGCCAGCCCGTCCGACTTTGCCGGCCGCCTTGCCCTTGAAGGGAGGGATGTCCTCCGCATCGGCATCATCGTCGAACACGCCATCCGGCACGTAGCGCGGCTGGCCGTCGTCGGAGAAACCACCCTTTCCCTTGCGCGCCTGCGCGCGTTGCCAGCCGGGCGTGGTGTAGCTGGAGCCGAATGAATTCATCTCGTCGAAACGCGAGGCGCCATAGCCGGACATGCCGAAGCCGCCAGCGCCGCCCGCGGCCTCCTTCACCTCAACATGCGCTTCCGGCAGCTCGTCGAGGAAGCGCGAGGGCACCGTCGAGGTCCACAGGCCGTGGATGCGCCGGTTGGTGGCGAAATAAATCTTGGCGAGCTTGCGCGCGCGCGTGAGGCCGACATGCGCGAGGCGGCGCTCTTCCTCCAGCCCCGCGCGCCCGCTCTCGTCGAGCGAACGCTGATGCGGGAACAGGCCTTCCTCCCAGCCGGGCAGGAACACGCAATCGAATTCGAGACCCTTGGCCGAGTGCAGCGTCATGATGTTGATGGCCTGCTCGGCCTCGGCGCCTTCGCGGTCCATCACCAGCGAGATGTGTTCGAGGAAGCCTTGCAGATTCTCGAATTCCTCCATGGAGCGCACCAGCTCCTTGAGGTTTTCCAGTCGGCCGGCGGCGTCGGCGGAGCGGTCCTTCTGCCACATGTCGGTGTAACCCGATTCGTCGAGCACGATTTCGGCCAGTTCCATGTGCGGCATGGCATCTTTCCTGGCGCGCCAGCGCTCGAAGGCGGCCATCAGGTCGCGCAGCGCCAGGCGCGGTTTCGACTTCATCTCGTCGGTGGCCGCGAGGGCGGATGCGGCTTGGGTGAGCGGGATGCGTTTCTTGCGGGCGTAGTCGTGCAGCATTTGCAGCGTGGCATCGCCAAGGCCGCGCTTGGGCACGTTGACGATGCGCTCGAAGGCGAGATCGTCCGCCGGCTGCGCGATCACGCGCAAATAAGCCAGCGCGTCGCGGATTTCCATGCGCTCGTAGAAGCGGGGGCCCCCGATCACGCGATAGGGCAGGCCAAGCTGGATGAAGCGGTCTTCGAATTCGCGCATCTGGAACGAGGCGCGCACCAGAATGGCGATCTCGTCGAGCGGGTGATCCTCGCCGCGCTCGCGCGCCTCGCGCTGGAGCTGCTCGATTTCCTCGCCAATGGCGCGGGCTTCTTCCTCGCTGTCCCATGCGCCGGTGACCTGCACTTTCTCGCCCAACTCGTCCTCGGTACGCAGGGTCTTGCCAAGGCGCCCTTCGTTATGGGCGATGAGATGCGAGGCGGCGGCGAGGATGTGTCCGGTGCTGCGATAGTTGCGTTCGAGACGGATGACCCTGGCGCCGGGAAAGTCGTGATCGAAGCGCAGGATGTTGTCGACCTCCGCGCCGCGCCAGCCATAGATCGACTGGTCGTCATCGCCCACGCAGCAGATGTTTTTTGGCTCTTTCTTTCCCTCTCCCTTGGGGGGAGAGGGTGCCGAGACGCGTAGCGGCGAGGCGGGTGAGGGGGCAGGTGATTCTCGATAGCCGCTCTCCCCCTCACCCGGCTCCCCCCGATCAAGTCGGGGGTCGCCACCCTCTCCCCCCTGGGGAGAGGGTAAAGAGGTGCCCGACTGAGAACTCGTCTGCGCCAGCAGCTTCAGCCACAGATACTGCGCAACGTTCGTGTCCTGGTATTCGTCGACCAGAATGAACTTGAACCGTTCCTGAAACGAGCGAAGGACATCCGCGTTCTGGCGGAACAGCCGGATGTTCTCCAGCAGCAGGTCGCCGAAGTCGGCGGCGTTGAGCGTCTTCAGCCGCTCCTGATAGGCGATGTAGAGCTTCTTGCCCTTGCCGTTGGCAAAGCTCGCGGCTTCGCCGGACGGCACCTGCTCGGGCGTGAGCCCGCGGTTCTTCCAGCCGTCGATCAGCGCGGCGAGCATGCGCGCCGGCCAGCGTTTGTCGTCGAGCTTCTCGGCCTCCAGGATCATCTTGATCAGCCGGATCTGGTCGTCGACGTCGAGAATCGTGAAATTGTTCTTCAGCCCGACCAGCTCGGCGTGCCGCCGCAGCACCTTCACCCCGATCGAGTGGAAGGTGCCGAGCCACGGCATGCCCTCGACGATCTGCCCGACCATCTGCCCGACGCGGTCTTTCATCTCGCGCGCGGCCTTGTTGGTGAAGGTGACGGCGAGGATTTCCGCGGGGCGGGCGCGGCCGAGGTTGAGGATGTGCGCGATGCGCGTGGTGAGCACGCGCGTCTTGCCGGTCCCCGCGCCGGCGAGCACCAGCACCGGGCCATTCAGCGTCTCCACCGCCTCGCGCTGCTCCGGGTTGAGATCGGCCAAATAGGGCGCTGCGCGTGCGCCAAGCGCGCGCGCGGCAATGCCCCCCGCAACCGGTTGCGGGCTCAATGCAGCAGGGTCGTTACGCGGGTCGTTACGTTTGGGCTCGGCCATGTTGTCCGGTAAAGGGCAGCTGTTGCCGCCGGATGATTCTTCAATAGCAAAGATGGCACCCGCGGGTGCCATTTTCGAGGCCGGCTGCGGCCTTGTCGGCCTCTCCACAACAGTTTTGGTCCATTTGCGCATGATCTTTTCCGAAAACCGGTTCCCCCTTTTCGGGATCATGCGCTAGCCTGATTTTTCCAAGGTATTTCAAACAACTTAAGGGGGGAAGACCCGTGCGATTGAAGGACAAGGTGGCGCTCGTTACCGGCGGCGGCCGCGGTATCGGCCGCGATATCGTTCTGGCTTATGCGTGCGAGGGCGCGCACGTCGTCATCAATGACGTCGATCCCGCCACGGCCGAGGCCACCGCGAAGGACGCCGCCGCGCTCGGCAGCAAGAGCCTTTCCGTCGTCGCCGATGTCGCCAAGTCTGCGGACATCGCCCGGCTCATCGACACCATTATCAAGGAACGCGGGCGCGTCGACATTGTCGTCAACAATGCGATGAAGATCGTGCCGGGAAAACTCGAAGCGCTGCCGGAAGCGTCGTGGGACACGACGATGAACATTGGCCTGAAGGGCGCGTTTCTTGTGAGCCAGGCCGCCGCGAAACACATGATCGCGCAGAAGTCGGGCGTCATCGTCAATATCGCGTCGATCGCCGGACTGTTTCCTTACAACTGGGCCGGCGCCTACAGCGTGGTGAAGGCCGGCCTAATCATGCTGACAAAATTGCAGGCGATGGAATGGGCGCCCTACGGCATCCGCGCCAACGCGATTACCCCTGGCTATATCCGCACCCCCGGCACCGAGGCGATGTATGCCGATCCGGAAATCTACGAAGGACGCCGCAAGGGCGTGCCGATGGGCCGCGTCGGCTCGGGCGAGGATATCGCCGGGCCGGCGATTTTCCTCGCCTGCGATGAGTCGCGCTATACGACGGGCAGCGTGGTCGGCGCCGATGGCGGCCAAGCCGTCGGCTACTTCCTCACCGTGCCAGGCCGCCGGTTCTCGGGCGGGAGGATTGATTGATGATTGTGTCCCGGACACGGCGCAGCGCGAAAGTGCTGCACCGCAGATCCGGGACCGTTACGGACTCAGCCATTGAAACGGTCCCGGGTCTGCAGCGCACCACAACGCAAGTCGGATGTTTCCGACTTGCGCCACGTCATTTACTGGCGCAAGTCGCGTGTACGCGACTTGCGCTGTGATGCGCTGCGCCCGGGACACAACGGCTGTGCTAGAGAGTTGCCGATATTCACCGCCTGGAACTGCAGCTTGAACACCCAAGTCATTATTGTCGGCGCCGGTCCCGTCGGGCTTACGCTCGCTGTGGATCTAGGCCGCCGAGGCGTGCGTTGCATTCTGCTCGAGCAGAAAGACGCCCCGCAATTCTTGCCCAAGATGGAGCGGTGCAACGCCCGCACCATGGAAATCTACCGGCGCATGGGCATCGCGCAAAAAATCCGCGATGCCGGCTTCCCGCGCGACACGCCCATGGACGTGTTCATCATCACGTCATTAATTGAACCGCCGCTTTTGCATCTGCCTTATCCGTCGGTCGCGCAGGCGCAGGCGGAAATTGCCGCCTGCACCGATGGCTCGATGCCGCTCGAGCCTTATCAGCTGATCTCGCAATACACGCTCGAACCGCTGCTCAAGGCGGTTGCTGAGACGTTACCGGGCGTGGATGTGCGCTACGGCTGCGAATTCATCTCGTTCAAGCAAGACGACAGCGGCGTGCGCGCGCATGTCAAACAAGGCCCCACGACAACGGAACTCAGCGCGCAATATCTCGTCGGTTGCGATGGCGGATCGAGCAACGTGCGCCGCCAGCTCGGCATCAAGTTGCAGGGCGAAGCCAATCTGCTGCAATTGCGGCAGGCCTTGTATCGCTGCGACGACCTGTTCGAGCGCATCCCGATCGGCAAGGGGCGCCACTATCACGTCGCCGATGCGCATTCGACCTTCCTGATCGTGCAGGATTCGACTCGCCACTTCACGCTGCATTCGGTCGTGGACAGCGACGACGAGATGAAGACCATGTTCGAGCAGACAGTCGCCATGCCGGTGAAATACGAGATGCTGTCCTGCGCGCCGTGGCGGCAGAATCTGCTGCTGGCCGACGGTTACGGGGAGGGGCGTGTGTTCCTCGCGGGTGACGCGGTGCATCTGGTCATTCCGACGGGCGGCCTCGGCATGAACAGCGGTGTCGGCGATGCCGTCGACCTGTCGTGGAAACTTGCCGCCATGCTGCAAGGCTGGGGCGGGCCACGCCTGTTCTCGTCTTATGGGATCGAACGCCGGCAGATCGGGGCGCGCAATGTCGAAGCCTCGCGTCATGCCTCGCGCGGGCGCCGCGCCTGGCGAGCAGCCTGGCAGCCCAACATCCGCGACAAGACACCGGAAGGCGCGGCGACGCGCGCCAATCTCGTCCGCATCGCGGACGTCGAGCAGCGCAAAAGCAACGAGATGATCGGGGCCGAACTCGGCTATCGTTATGAGGACTCGCCGATCGTCTGGCCGGAAGCGGGCGAGGCGCCCGAACCGAATTTCATGAAATATGAGCCGACGAGCTGGCCCGGTGCACGGCTGCCGCATGTATGGCTCTCCGATGGTGCGGCGCTGCATGACCGCATCGGTGATGGCTATACGCTGCTACGTCTGGCGGGCGCGCAGGCGGACACCGCGGTGCTGGCGCACGCTTTCGCATCCTATGGGGCGCCGTTTGCCGTTCTCGATATCGACGATGACCGCCCGCGCGATGTCTACCGCTACGATCTGCTGCTGCTGCGGCCGGACCTGCATGTGGTCTGGCGCGGCAACCAGCTGCCGGACCCCGCCAGACTGGCTGCCCTGGCGACGGGACATTGAGTATCAAGTAGTGTGTCCCGGACGCGTTGCAGCGCCATAGCGCGTCGAAGACGCGCATATGACGGTGCACCGCAGATCCGGGACCGTTACGAGTTCAGAATATGGAAAGGTCCCGGGTCTGCAGCGCATCACAATGCAAGTCGCGTTTACGCGGCTTGCATTGCGCTACGCCGCGCCCGGACACAAAGTCCGATGGCGGAATAACCTCGGAAGAAAAACTGCATGCCCAAAAAACTGAACCTCACTCTCGCGTGTGGCGACTACGAAATCGTGCGTCCGCTGCTGAAGGGCGATGTGGAGATCGACGGCGTCGATCTCACCGCCCTGACCGATATGGATTCGGCGACGCGTCACTGGCGCTTCCTGAACAGCGGCGAATTCGACGTGGCGGAGCTTTCGGCCTCGTCCTATCTCGCGGCGCGCGACAACGATTTGCCGTTCCGCGCAATCCCGGTATTCCTGCATCGCCGTTTCCGGCATGGCTTTATGTTCATCAACACGGCAAAGGGCATCACCAAGCCCGCCGACTTGCGCGGCCGCAAGGTCGGCGTGAAGACGATGATGACCACGGCGGTGCTGTGGATGCGCGGCACTCTCCAGCATGAATACGGCGTGCCATTGAATAGCATCGAATGGGTGGCGGAGATCGAGGACGACGTCAAAGTCGCCTTGCCGCCGGACATCAAATATTCCTGTCTGCCGAACGACAAATCGGTCGAAAGCATGTTGGCCGAAGGCGAGCTCGACGCGGTGTTTCATTCCGACCTCATCAAGCCGTTTGTCGCCAGGGATCCGCGCGTGACGCGTCTGTTTCCCGACCACAAGGCGGAAGAGGTGGCCTATTTCAGACGCACCGGCATTTTCCCGATCATGCATGTTCTCGGCATTCGCAAATCGCTGGCGGACGAGCATCCGTGGCTCGCAGTCAATCTTTTCCGCGCCTTCAATGAATCAAAAGCCATCGCGATGAAACGCATGGCGAACCCCCGCATCGTCCCGCTCGCCTGGTATCGCGATGCCTGGGAAGAGCAAGAACGCATTCTCGGTTCCGACCCGTGGGAATACGGGCTCACGGAAAAAAACCGCAAAGTGCTTGAGACGCTTGTTGGCTATTCGCACGAGCAGGCTCTGATCAAAAAGCGGCCTGCGCTGGACCAGCTTTTTCTCAGCGTCGACACCGGCCGCAAACGCGGCGGCGAGTTCAGGATTTAGGGAAAAATTGCGTGTCCCGGGCGCAGCGCAGTACGAAGTAGTGCGCTGCAGACCCGGGACACAACCTCTCCGGGGGGGAAATGGGCGCGGGACACGAATGTTGCACCCGCAAATGCGGCGGCGAGTTCAGGATTTAGGAAGAAATTGCGTGTCGCGGGCGCAGCGCAGTACGAAGTAGTGCGCTGCAGACCCGGGACCGTTCCATATTCTGAGTTCGCAACGGTCCCGGATCAACGGTGCACCGCCATACGCGCGTGCACGCGCGTCTTTGGCGCTGCACCGCATCCGGGACACAACCTCTCCGGGGGATATGGGCGCGGGACACGAATGTTGCACCCGCAAACGCGAAAACGTAGCTTTATCAACAAACAAAGCCGTTCCAGGAGGATTCACGCGTGCACAGAAAATCATTCGCGCTTGCCGTTGCCGCCATCGCCCTCGGTCTTTCCGCCGCCCATGCGCAGGAAAAAGTCTGGAAGCATGGAATCCTCGAAGCCAAAAGCGACGCGGGCTTCATCGCGATGGTCGACAAAGGCGGTTTTGCCGCCAAGCGCGGGCTGAAGGTCGAGCTGCTCCAGATCAAAGCCGGCGCGACGCTGATGAAAGCGTTGATCTCGGGCGAGATCGACAGCGTCGACATGGGCGCGGCGGAATCGATCGTTGCCGGCGTGCGGGGCACCGGCGTCAAGATTGTCGGCTGCACCTGGCCGGGCGTACCCCAGGTCGTACTGGCCAAGGCGGACATCAAGACGCTGGCCGATCTCAAAGGGAAAACGGTCGCTATTTCCTCGCCCGGTTCGTTGCCGGACCTGCTGTTCCGGGGGATGCTGGACTCCGCCAATGTTCCATTCGCGGACGTGAAACTGGCGACGCAAGGCGCCGATCTCGATCGCTACAAGTCGCTGGTCGCCGGCATCACCGATGCCGCGGTGGTCTCCAATGAATTCGAGGCGGTCATGCCGCCCAACATCAAGGTGCTCGCTAAAGGCGGCAGCGCCGTGCCGAAATTCATCCGGCTGTGTCTGGCCACCAGCAGCAAGGTTCTGGCCGAACGCCGTGACGATCTTGTGAAATTTGTCGCGGCGGAAATGGACGCCTACAAATTCGCTGCGACCCATCGTGACGAGACCGTCAAGGTCGCGCATGAAATGACCAACGCCAAGCCCGACGACAAGCGGGCCGAGTTCATCTCTGATCAGGCGATCCGCAACAAACAGATCGACCCGACGCTGGCGATACCGGCCGAGCGCATCGACTGGATGCAGGAGCTGTTCGTCAAAGCCGGCGTCATTCCGAAGGCGGCACCGACGGCGTCGCTGATCGACACCAGCGTGCGCGCCGACGCGGCCAAAATCGCCGGGAAGTAGCGAAAAGCTTCGCAGAAATCGCGTGTCCCGGACGCGGTGCAGCGCTAAGCCCTCGCTCATCCCCGCGAAAGCGGGGATCCAGGGGCGCCAAGTCTCTGACTCTGCAATTGTCACTCTGGATTCCCGCTTGCGCGGGAATGAGCGGAGGTGGCTGGGGGAAACGGCTTCGCTAATTCTGCCCCGGCATTGCGATGCGGCGGCCCGCGGCTTCCGGCCGCGGTAATTGCGCATGCGCGGCCATCATGCGCGCGAGGGTGCGCATGATGGAGGCCGGGAACGGCGCGACCTTCTTCGTTGTCATGTCGACGTGCAACGTCATGTTTTCAGACGTCGCGGACACCCAGCCCTCGGTGGCATGGAAAAGCTGCTCGAAATAATGGACCCGCTTTGCATCGTAGCCGAGCAACTGGAACGTCACTCGCACCGGATCGCCTTCCTTGAGCTCGCGCACGTAGCGCACATGGACTTCGGCGGTGAACGTCGAATGCTTGTGGTTTTTCAGATAGTCGGCACCGACGCCGAGGAGCTCGTAGACCTCGTCCACAGCTCGGTCGAACAGCACATTGTAATAGGCCATGTTGAGATGGCCGTTGTAGTCGATCCATTGCGGCTCTACCCGCATCAGCGACGATACGAAAGGCGCGAAGAAGACCGGTTCGAGATCGGTGCGATCGAGCATGTCAAGGTGCAGCCGTGCTGGGACGATGGCTGTGTCCCGGGCGCAGCGCAGCACAGCGCAAGTCGCGTATACGCGACTTGCGCCAGTAAATGACGTGGCGCAAGTCGGAAACATCCGACTTGCGTTGTGATGCGCTGCAGACCCGGGACCATTCCAACGTCACGCTTTCGCGCTGCACCGCATCCGGGACACCCAATTTCGTCAGATCGACTACCGGGACGGGCGGATCAATGGCGTGCGGGCTCATGCGCTGATCGGATAAACCGCCTTTTCGCCGTTCAAGACGCGCGCCACGTCGCTCGCGCATTTAACCTGCAACTCGTTGAGCGCTTCGATCGAATAGAATGCCGTGTGCGGAGAGATGATGACGTTGTCACGGCCAAGCAACGGCGAATTCTTCGCCAACGGTTCGGCTGTAACCACGTCGAGCCCGGCGCCGCCGACCTGGCCGGAATCAAGCGCCGCGATCAGCGCCGGCTCGTCGATCAGCGGCCCGCGCGCGGTGTTCACGATGTAGGCGCCCTTTTTCATTTTGGCGAAGGCGGCGGCGTTCATCATGCCGCGCGTCGCCGGCAACAACGGTGCGTGCATGGACACATAATCCGATGTCTTGAGCAGCGTATCGAAGTCGACACCTTCGACTCCGGCCGCCCGGAAGATTTCCGGCTTGGCGTAAGGATCGTAGGCGATGACCTTGATACCGAACGCCTGCGCCTTGGGTGCGACTAGCCGCGGAATATGGCCGAAGCCAACGAGACCGAGCACCGTGCCTTCGATGCGGCGGATCGGCACCACCGCAGGCATTTCCCAGCGGCCGTTCTGCACCAGCTTGTTGGAGAGCGGAATCTTCCTGATCAGCGCAAGCAGAAGCGCCATGGCGTGGTCGGAGACTTCGCGAATGCAGTAGTCCGGCACGTAGTTGACCGCGATGCCTTTTTCCTTGGCCGTGACCAGGTCAATGTTATCGACGCCGAGACCGAAGCGGCCGATCGCCTTGCACCGCGTGAATTGCGTGAGCACCTCGCGCGTGAGCTTTGCGTAGGTCACAAGAACGGCGTCGGCATCCCTGGCGACCGCCACGATATCGTCGGCGTTGACGCTCTTCGACATTCGGTAGGTCGGGTTAAGGCGCGCCAATGCCTCCTTGGCTGGATCGAGCGAGGGAAAAACGCTATCGGTCACAGCAATCACAGGGCCGGCCATTTCGCACTCCGCATGATTTGAAAACGCCGCGAAAACTACGACAGCGGCGCCTGCACGTCCATTAGATAAGCCGACGGCCACCCGCGATTTCAATGGGTTAGGGCAATTAACTAAAAATTAAGGACGTCCGCCCGCCGCCGCTTCCTTCCATTATCCTGACAAAAAAATATGGAGGCGTGGCGATGCTTGGCAGAATAGCGCGAGGGACGTACGTGGTCGTTCTCACGGCGATGGTCGTCGCCTGGGTCGTTTCGCTCGGCAAGGAAGTCCCGGCCGAGCCGCAATCAACTCCGCAAATCCTATACATGCATACCTGACAACGCCGGCTTCCGTGCGCGTGTCAGTGCGGACTTACTCCGCAAGAAAAGCTTCGACTTCCAGAAAGAATTTTTCCCAGGCCGGCTCGCCTGCCAGCAGCACGTGATTGTCGCTCTCCAATGTGACGAAGCGGGCGTCCGGAATTGACGCGGCCAGCGATCGGCCCTGCTCCAGCGGAACAACATTGTCGTGGCGCGCGTGCAATACCAACGTCGGTACTTTGACCTTGGGCAACAGGTGAAGTACGTCGATCTCATCGCACGCATTGCGAATGCGCGCGGCATTTTCCGCCGTCGTGGTTATTCTTTGCAGGTCGGCAAACCATTTGATCTGTTCGGGTGATCCATTGGGAAGGAACACTGAACTGAAAGCCCGCATGAACGCCGATTGCTCATCACCCCAGCCGTGATGCAACAGTGACAGGAAGACCCGTGCCTTGTCCGCCTCCGCGGTCGAACCGCGCCTGTTGCGGCCCTGGGCATAGCCGCCATACAGGACCAGTTTTGTCACCCGCTCGGGATGGCGAACCGCAAAGGCGATCGCGATGGCGGCACCCTGCGAAATGCCGAGAATTGCAAAACGCGGAACCTTGACCGCTTCGACGACCGCTTCAAAATCCTGTACGAAACCGTCGAACGAGATTTCCGGTGCGACGCGGTCCGACAGGCCATTGCCGCGGCTGTCGTAGCGAATGAGACGGTTTTTCTCCGCGAGGCGCTGAAGCAGCGGCGACCAGACCGGACTTTCCCAGTCGTGTTCAAGATGAGTGAGCCAATTGGCGGCCTTGACGAGCGGCGGGCCGTTTCCGACTTCGGCGTAGGCGATGTTGATCTTGTCGGCGGATCGGCAGAATGAAATCTCCTGTTTGTAGGCAAACCCGGGCAGGCGGCCGGTTGCCTCCTGCGTTGCATGCCCCTGCTTGACTTCGCCGACAAAACGAAAACCCTTGCGTGCGAATGTGCGGATAAGCCGCTGCGCTTGACCGCTGTCGCCGATAGCCCTGCGTGCGGCATTGATGCGGCTATCCAGCGTCGAATCCGACACGATCCGGCCGCGCCAGACCGACGCAATAAGGTCATCCTTGCTGACGACGCGATCCCGGTTCTCGATGAGATAGAGCAACAGATCGAAGACTTGCGGCTCCGCCGCAATAACTTTCTGACCCTGGCGCAGTTCGCGCAGGTCGGTGTCGAACACGTAGTCGTCGAAGGCGATCTGCAATGTCGTTGCCGGTTAATTCCAAACGGGCTTAAGTTCCGCCGCAGTTTTCTTGCCAAAAAATCTCTGGACTTCGTCAAGGTTGATAGCCGGCCGGATACGGCGAGCCTCGGCCAAGGCAACGCGCGCCTCTCCCTTGCGGTCGAGCTTGGTGAGGACCCATGCGACGACAATACGTGCCGTGTACAAACGGCCATCGCGCCTTGCAGCCACCGATGCTTCCGCCAGCGCATCCTCATAGCGGCCGGCGCGGCCGAGCGCGTAAGCGAGAATCATGCTCCAGAACGTCAACCGAAAGTCCTTGGGGCTCGATCGCATACCGAATTGCAGGCTGCGAATACCTTCGTCAAAGTGGCCGGATCGAACGAGCGCAGCACCAAGCGCGACGTGGGCCTGTGCGTTGCTTGGGTCGAGCTCAAGAGCACGACGCAGCAAATCCACGCCGCGTTCGTGGTCACCGATATCTGCGAAAGCGCAGCCGGCGAAGCCGAGAACGTCAGAGGCATTCGGATCCATGGCGACCGCGCGCTCGGCCTCTTCACGCGCCTGATTCATGGTTGCCGTAACGTCCTGTACCAGCGAAAGATTGGCGCCAAAGGCGCTGAGCAGCGCCAGCAGCGCGCGCGCCAGGGCAAAATTTGAGTCGATTGCGATCGCCTGACGCAGCCCGGTGAATGCCTCGGTGACCGAATCCTCGCTCCAGCCACGCACGGCAATGGCGCCCGCGGCCCGACGAAAATGCGACCAGGCGTCGACATTGTCGATTCTCTGCCGTTGAATGATCGAGAGGTCTGCCTTGGTCAAAGCCGGCTCCAGTTCGCCCATGATCCGGCGGGCGATCTCATCCTGAAGCTCAAGCGTGTCGCCGCGCTCGACGTCGTAACGGCCCGCCCACAGCTGGTTGCCACTTTCGGCTTCGACGAGTTGCACCGTGACGCGCACCCGTTCCGCCGAATTGCGCGCGCTGCCGGTGACCACATAACGAACGCCCAACTCTGCGCCGATCTGCCGGATTTCGGTTGCTCGCTGTGAGTAAACGAACGAGGACGCGCGGGCGATCACGAAAAATCCCGGAACACGCGCGAGCTGCGCGATGATGTCCTCGGCGAGACCGGTGGCGATCAGCTCAAGCGCGCGGTCATCCGACAGATTGTCGAAGGGCAAGACGGCTATGGACGGTCGATCGGCGACAAGCGGGGGAAGTGGCTCGAGACTATGCGCATTGTTCAACGCCCGCGTTTCAGCGGGTTCGGTGCGCGGTTTCTCTTGCACCTCGCCGACAAATCGGATGCCCTTGCGCGCTGACGTTCTTATCAGGCTTTGATTTTTGCCACTGTCGCCGACCGCTCTGCGCGCGGCGTTGATGCGGCTATCCAGCGTCGAATCCGACACGATCCGGCCCTGCCAGACCGATGCAATAAGGTCATCCTTGCTGACGACGCGATCCCGGTTTTCGATGAGATAGAGCAACAGGTCGAAGACCTGCGGCTCGATTGCAACCATCGAGCCACCCGTGCGCAATTCGCGGCGCTCATTATCGAGCGCGAAATCCCCGAATAAAAACAGCACGTTAGTTGCCCCGCAACTATCGGCAGCCATGGTAACGGGCAAGCCGTCTAAAGCGAAATCAAGGTTTCCTCAAGGACAAATCAAGCGTGGCTCAAAGCCTTTGACGCTGGCAAGGCGCATCCATGCGGCTGAAAATCGCATGGAGTATGCAATGCAGATCGAACCCGCCCGGCGGCGAAGCAACGGAACCATCGACATCGACAGCTACCGCCAAGAAGCGCGTATGTTGCGTGAGCAGACCCGAACGGAATTCTTCAAAACTGCAGGCCGCGCCATCCAGCCGCTCATCGGCGTCATGGCAATCATCGCTGTTTACTTCTCCGCCCTGCACCTGTTTTTGGCGGGGCCGGCGGCAGCCGAGGTGCCCGAGGCGATTGCCGCCCGCGGCGAAGTCCTGGTTACCACGGTTCACGCAGTCGGCGCACAAATCTATGAGTGCAAACCGGATTCCTCCGGCAATCTGGTCTGGCAATTCCGCGAACCGATTGCAACGTTGTTCATCGGCGGGAAGACGGTGGGCCGTCACTTTGCGGGCCCGGGCTGGGAAATGTCCGATGCCAGTGCGGTGAGCGGAAAGGTTGCCGCCCAGGCCCCGGGCGCCAGCGCAGACGACATTCCGCAGCTCAAGCTCGATGCGGTGTCGTGGCGCGGCATGGGGCAACTCAGCAAAATCACGACCATTCAGAGACTGAACACACATGGTGGCGTCGTTCGCACCACGTGCAATTCGGCCGGCACGTTCCTCAGTGCGCCATATTCGGCCGACTACGCGTTTTACAGAAAAGCGGCTGATCCGCTTGAATCACATTGAACTCAATGGAGAGTATCATGGGCAGACTCATCGGATTTCTTTACGGTCTCGTGGCCTATCTCGTTTTTTTCGTCACCATTCTCTACGCCATCGGATTCGTCACGGGCCTTGCAGTGCCGAAGACGCTTGATAATGGAATTGCTGGAGAACCGATTGAATCAATTATCGTCAATCTGCTGCTGATGTCGCTGTTCGCCGTGCAGCACAGCGTCATGGCGCGGCCGCAATTCAAGAAATGGTGGACGCAAATCGTACCGCAGCCGATCGAGCGCAGCACTTACGTGCTGTTTGCAAGTCTCGCGCTGCTTCTGTTGTTCTGGCAATGGCGGCCAATGCCGGCCGTGTTGTGGCAGGTGAGCAATCAACAAATCGCCGGCGCGCTTTTGACGCTGGGGTTGATTGGCTGGGTCGTGGTTTTCACCAGCACGTTCCTGATCAACCACTTCGAATTGTTCGGCTTGCATCAGGTTGCCAACAATCTTGCGGGCAAGCCGATGCCGGCCATGCACTTCAGGACCCCGCTGCTCTACAACCTGGTCCGGCATCCGATTTATCTCGGGTTCCTCGTCGCCTTCTGGTCAACCCCGCTAATGACAGCCGGTCATCTGCTGTTTGCCGCGGTCACGACGGCCTACATCTTTGTCGGCATCGCGCTCGAGGAGCGCGACCTGATCGCGGTGTTCGGCGATGAATATCGCCGCTACCGGCAGCGCGTGGCGATGATCGTGCCCTTTGTTGGCAGGTCTTAGGTGAGGCGTCTTAGGTGAGGCGCGGCCGGCGCGTGGCGGTAAAGCCAATTACGGCGGTTGTCCCCGCAACCCCGTCATCGCCGGCCTCGTTTCATTCCACGTCAGTCCTCTGCTAACGTCCGCTCGCGGAATAGCAGGGGACTATTTTTATGGCCGTGGCGCATATCGCTGCCGGGAAGACCAGCCGGAACCCGGCGGCGATCAGGAAGGCGGTGACCGAGCTCACCGCCGCCTTTGGCAATCGGGTCGTGACGTCGCAGGCCGTGCGCGAGCAGCACGGCAATACCGTAACCTGGATTGCCAATCAGCCGCCCGACGCAGTCGTCTATCCGCTAAACACGGAAGAAGTGCAGCAGATCGTACGGATTTGCGCAGCGCATGGCGTCGCCATCATTCCATTCGGCGTCGGAACATCGCTGGAAGGGCACGTCAATGCGCCGGCCGGCGGCGTGTCGGTCGATTTTCGCGACATGAACAAGGTTCTCGCTGTGCACGCCGAAGATCTCGACTGCATTGTCGAGCCCGGCATCACTCGCAAGGCGCTGAACGAGCAATTACGCGACAGCGGTCTGTTTTTTCCGATCGATCCCGGCGCCGACGCCTCGCTCGGCGGCATGGCGGCGACGCGCTGTTCCGGAACCAATGCCGTGCGCTACGGCACCATGAAGGACAACGTGATTGCGCTGAAGGTGGTGATGGCGAACGGAGAGGTTATCGACACCGCCCGGCGGGCCAAGAAGACTTCCGCTGGCTACGACCTCACCCGGCTCATGGTGGGGGCGGAAGGCACGCTTGGCATTATCACGCAATTGACGTTGCGGCTGTCCGGCATTCCGGAAGCGATTTCCGGGGGTACCTGTCCGTTCCCCTCGGTGGAGGCGTGCTGCAATACCGCCATCCAGACGATCCAGTCGGGAATTCCGGTGGCGCGCATCGAATTGCTCGACGCGCTGCAGGTGCGGGCGTGCAACCTGCATTCCGGTTTGGGTCTTCCGGAGACGCCAATGCTATTTGTGGAATTCCACGGCACCGAGGCCTCGGTCGCCGAACAATCGAAGCGTTTTGGCGAGATTGCCGCAGAATTCCGCGGCGGGCCCTTCACGTGGACCACCCGTCCGGAAGAGCGTACGCGCCTCTGGGAGGCGCGGCACCATGCCGCGCTGTCGAATTTTGCGCTGCGGCCGGGCGCAGCGATGATCCCCACCGACGTGTGCGTGCCGATCTCGCGGCTCGCCGAATGCGTTACGGAGACGCAGCGCGATATTGCTGAAAGCCGTATATTGGCGCCGATTGTCGGCCACGTCGGTGATGGTAATTTCCATCTGACATTGTTGGTCGACATGGATGATGCTGACGAGGTCGAGCGCGCAAAAGCGCTCTCGGAGCGACTCGTGGAGCGCGCGCTTGCCATGGACGGCACCTGCACTGGCGAGCACGGCGTGGGGCAGGGCAAAATGAAATATCTGGTGGCGGAATATGGGGCCGCGGCACTTGCCGCAATGGCTTCGATCAAGCGGGCACTTGATCCACAAGACATCATGAATCCGGGCAAGATCGTCGTGCTGAGCTGATGACAGACGCCGCCCAAATGAAGCCAACGCGACATAGATTCGCCGCCATAAGTCGCAAAAATAGCCTAGATTTCACAATGCCTGGCTGAGGCGGCCCGGATGCAGGTCCGGTGCCGGAGTTGCCGTTGCAAACCACCCTGCTTGGATTGGCGATTGCAGTCATCCTGGCGCTCGTCACAGCGCTGGTGGGTCCGCTTCTGATTGATTGGGACAGTCACCGCGCATTATTCGAAGCGGAGGCCAGTCGTCTCATCGGGGTCAATGTGCGTGTGGCCGGCGCTATCGACGTACGCCTGTTGCCGTCACCGCGTCTCATGCTGCACGACATAGCAATCGGTGATGGCCGCGATGCGATCCGCGCCCGCCTGCTCGGCGTTGAATTCGCCCTCGGTTCGTTGATGCGCGGCGAATGGCGGGCTGCCGACATGCATCTCGTAGGCCCCCAGATCGGCCTCGGATTGGATGCCACCGGCCACGTTCGCGCTCCAAATCTCGCGATCGCTTTCAAGCCCGATGAATTGTCCGTGGACCGGCTGAGCATCGAGGATGGCTCGATCGTACTCACCAACGAAGCCAATGGTGCGAGCGTCACGCTCGAACGCGTGAGGTTCAACGGCGAGGCCCGTTCACTCGTCGGTCCCGTGAAAGGGGAGGGAGCAGCCACCGTCGCCGGGCAGATTTATCCTTATCGTGTCGCGCTCGGCCGTCTGAGCGATGAGGGCTTGCTCAAGCTGCACGTCAATGTCGATCCCGTAGATCGCCCGCTGAGTATTGAAGCCGACGGTGCATTGACTTTGGTTGCAAGTGAACCGCGTTTTGATGGAGTGATAAATCTGTCGCGCCCGGTGAGTATCGGACCGCGCGGTGCAACTCAGCAGCCTGCTCAGGATTTGAGCCAGCCGTGGCGCGTCAGCGGGAAGATCAAGGCGACCGGACAATCGGCGCTGATGGAGAACGCCGAATTCCAGTATGGCTCGGAGGAGCAAGGTCTCAAACTTACCGGGATCGCCGATTTCAAATTCGGAGCGCGGCCGCGCCTGAATGGCGTGTTATCCGGACGGCAAATTGATCTGGATCGTGCCGTCGCCGGCACCGATGCGGGACGACAGGCACCAGCCACCGCAATTCGCAAGCTCATCGAATTGGGGGCTGCCGCGTTTCGACCGGTGCTGCCCATTCAGGTCGGCATTGGCATCGACCAAATGACGCTTGGTGGAAACAGCGTTCAGAATTTGCGCGGAGATATCAGCAGCAACGGTGACGGATGGGATCTCGACCGGCTTGAGGCTCGCTTGCCCGGAATGACGCAAGTGCGCCTGAGCGGCCATCTCGACATCAAGGCAGACGGGGTCAGCTTTACCGGGCCCGCCGAGATCGATGCGTCGAATCCGAAGTTATTGGCGGCTTGGCTGGAGGGACGCAGCGAGACAGCACAAGACGAGTTGCGGCCTATGAGCATGCGCGGCGTCCTGACACTCGCAGGCGACAAAATTGCCGTGGAAAGCCTCGGCGCGGAGTTCGACCGCAAGCCACTCACCGGCCGGTTTGCATATTTCCTTCCGTCCGGCCAGCAGCCGGCCCGGCTCGATGCCGAAATCAAGGCGCCCCAGATCGACTTCGATGCCGCGCGCGAATTTGGCAAGGCGCTGCTTGCCGGCTCCGTGCTGGAGCGTCCGCGCGAAATGAGTCTTGTGGCCGACATCGGTCGCGCCACGTTCACCGGCATCGAAACGCGTGACGTGCAAGCGCGCATTCGTGTCGACGCCAATGGTTTGCAGATCGATCGTCTGTCGGTCAGCGATCTTGCTGGCGGCCGTTTTGCCGCGAGCGGGCGCGTTGAAACCGGCGGTCACGCGCCACGCGGAACGCTCTCTCTTGATTTCGAGGGGAACGAGGCCGCGATCGCGGCTATAAGCGCGAAGTTCGCTCCGAAAAAAGGCCGCTCCGTGCTGAGCATGCTCGATCGCGTCGGGCGAGCAAAGCTGCACGCCACGCTCAATGTCAGCGGGGATGACCGATCGCCGATCAGCACGGCGCAATTAGCCATCGCCGGCGATATCGATGTTCTGCGCATCGATGCGCGCGCACGACTGCAGGGCGATTGGATCAAGTTTTCCGCGACCGACGTTCAGATCGATGTGACGCTTGATGCGCCGCAGAGCCCGGCTTTGGTCAAATTTATTGGGCTTGAGGGGATCATGGCGCCCCGAAATGATCCGGGCCAGCTGAAGGTACAGTTGGCTGGACCGGTCGATGGCGACATGACATTCGATGTGCGCTTGGCCGCAGATGGCCTGTCGGCGCAAGCGAGCGGACGCGGGCGGTTTTTAGCGGAACAAGATGTCGAAGCCACGGGGACGGTGCAGATTACCGAAGCCGATCTACGACCATTGCGGCCCGTAGCGGGTGCCGGTCCCTTGCCGGCGCGGGTGGCAGCGCGCGTCGCAGTCGCGGGCGGGACCACGACATTCGATGATGTCGACGCGACGCTCTCCGGATCCCGTATTCGCGGGCGTCTTGCGATCGGCGATGCTTCGCCGCATCAAATCGACGGCGCGCTTGAAATCGATGCCGCCGATATTCCGGCATTGATTGCCCTTGGGGTCGGCTTGCCGCCGCAAGCGTCCGCGACGGGGCCTGCGTGGAATTGGTCCAGCGAGCCATTCGGCGCGGGCCTGCTGGGCAAACTGACAGGCAAGATCGCACTCAAAGTCGACCGTGCCGACTTGCTGCCGCAGCTGACCGCGCGTCAGCTCAACGCCACGCTGCGTTTCGGGACGGATGAATTGGCTTTGGACGATGCCAGCGGCGGTCTCGCCGGTGGACGGATTGCCGGCGGAATGACTTTTCGTAGCGCGCACGACGGTTTGACCGCGCGTGCCAAGATGTCACTCACCCGCGTCGATGCGACGGGGCTGTGGCCTTCGGCGGCGCGAATACCCATCAGTGGATCACTCGGTTTAACGGCCGAGGTGGATGGTACCGGGCTTAGTCCTGTCGCGCTCATCGGCTCGCTCAAAGGCAGCGGAAAAATCATGCTTGCCGATGGCCAGATTGCCGGCCTCGATCCACATGTCTTCGATGCTGTTACGCGCGCGGTTGATCAGGGCCTGGTCATCGAGCCCAATCGTATTTCCGATCTGGTAGGCAAATCGCTCGCTGGCGGTCGGCTACCCATAAAACGGGCGGAATCGGTCATCAACATCGGCTCTGGCCAGCTCCGTCTCGGGGATGTCTCGGTTGAGAGCAAAGAGGCAACGCTGTCCGTCGCCGGCACGCTCGACCTGACCGACGGATCCATCGGTGCGCGACTCGCATTGTCGGGCGCGACAGTTTCTGCCGGCGCGCAGCCAAAAATATTCGTGGCGTTGAGGGGACCATTGACCGCGCCCACGCGCAGCATTGACGTCGCAGCGCTCACCGGGTGGCTCACGTTGCGCGCGGTCGATAGTCAGACCAAGAGGCTGCGGTCAATCGAAAATGTACCGTCGCAACCTCGTGGGCGGGCGATCCCCAACACCAAGCAGGCGCCGGCATTGCCGGCACCCATTGATATCAGGCCGGCGCCCGCGCCTCGAAGCGCGGGATCGCCTGCGTCAGTCCGCTCGCAGAACTGAGTGTACGACGCGCGGGCTTTGTATTTCGCGAGGGTCATCGTGTGCAGTGCGTTCCTCGCCGTTCTGGACACGATAGTGGTCGAGAACAAAAAGGCGTATCGCAGATGACAAGTTGCCGTGACGGCGGTCGGTATCGATAGATGCCACCAAATCCGACAGGGTCATTTCCCTGCCGTTCGCTATTTCCTTCAACCCTCTCCAGAATGCATCTTCGAGACTGACGCTTGTCTTATGGCCTGCAATCACGATCGAACGTTTGACTACCGGAGATTTCATCGCTGGTCCCCTATTTCGACCCGATGCCGATCGAGGTCGCGGCCGGCTTTGGCCTGGCGTGCGGCTTCAATCTTTCGGACTTGTTTGGGCTGACCGAAGGCAAGGCGATTAGCTTGGGCACTTTGATCGTGCCGCTGCCGTTTCTCCCGCTTTCGAACGGTCCGAAGATTGATCACTTCAGCCATTCCGTCGCCCCTCGATGGTAACGGGTTACGTTTCAGCTCGGCGCTCACGTAGACGTAAGCATCGCCGCCAAATGCGCCGACACGTTGGCGGAAAGGTGCCTTTCCGACGGAGTTCACAACATCACTGCTGATACTCTGTCGCTGATTGGCGGCGTAATTCAATACACGGTTGGTTGATTACAAAAGTCGAATAAATGATCGTTGTCGAATATGAGTAGAAACGAGGAATGTAATTGGCGAGGTACCATGGAACTTACAAATGTATATTTAAACATTGAATGTTCTATACTGTCGAAGACATGAAACCACCTCTCGTGAAACTCTACGGAAAGTTTTTAGAGTTAAGAAATTTGACATCCGACTTCCGTAGAATAGTAGCCGGATACGTACATATCTTTCTCGCCAATACATTGCGCTTGTCGAAGGACAGCCACGTCCGATACCGATTTTTGTTGCGTAAGGTCGCCCCGTCGCGCCGATTTTTCGCCGGCAACGACGTACCTCGATACCGGGTATGTCCGTGAAGGCGGCGCGATTATCGCGGGCGAATCATTTTTTCGGGTCGAACTAATCGATCGAATTCTTGTTCGCTGACAAATCCAAGCCGGATCGCTTCTTCGCGGAGTGTCGTGCCGTTCGCATGCGCCGCCTTCGCTACTTGTGCGGCTTTATCGTAGCCAATTTTGGGCGCAAGCGCGGTCACCAACATGAGTGAACGCTGCATCAATTCGCGAATGCGCGGTTCGTTGGCCCGGATGCCATCGACGCAATTATCGGCGAACGAATTTACGGCATCGCCCAGCAGCCGGATCGACTGCAACATGCAATAGGCGAGGAGCGGCTTGTAAACGTTGAGCTCAAAATGACCCTGGCTGCCGGCGATCGTCATGGTCGTTTGGTTGCCGAATACCAGGCAGCAGACCATGGTCAAGGCCTCGCTCTGGGTCGGATTGGTCTTACCCGGCATGATCGAGGAGCCGAGCTCATTGCTGGGCAGGATCAGCTCGCCAAGGCCCGAGCGCGGGCCCGAACCCAGCAGACGGATATCGTTCGCGATTTTAAATAGCGCGGTCGCGGCGGAATTGACGGCGCCATGAACGAACACATAGGCATCGTGGCCGGCCATGTGTTCGAATTTGTTGGGCGCGCTCACGAATGGCAGTTTCGTCAACCGCGCAATGCGGCGAGCAACGGCGGCCGCAAATTGCGGTTTGGAATTGATCCCGGTGCCGACGGCGGTGCCGCCCTGCGCGAGTGGATAGAGCTCGCGTTGCGCCAATGCGAGCCGTGCGGCCGCAGATTTCACTTGTGCCGCATAACCGGAAAATTCCTGTCCCAGCGTAATCGGAGTTGCATCCATCGTGTGGGTGCGGCCGATCTTGATGATCTTGGCAAATTTCTTTGCCTTCCTGTCGAGAGCCTTGTGAAGGTGCAGCAGCGCAGGTTTCAGATGCCGCTCGATCTCGGTTGCCGCGGCAATGTGCATCGCAGTCGGAATCGAGTCATTGGACGACTGACTCATATTGACGTGATCGTTCGGGTGCACGGGCGACTTCGCGCCAAGCTCGCCGCCGAGTTTCAGATTGGCGGCATTCGCAATGACTTCATTGACGTTCATGTTGGTCTGTGTGCCGGACCCGGTCTGCCACACGAGCAGCGGAAAATGTCCGTCGAGTTTCCCGTCGGCGATGTCTTGGGCAACAGCCACAATGGCCGCGGCACGTTTGCGATCGAGCGAGCCAAGCGCTCGATTGACCTCAGCGGACGCACGCTTGATCAACCCGAGCGCCCGCACGATCGCGATCGGCATGCGCTCTGTCCCGATACGGAAATTTTGCAACGAGCGCTGAGTTTGAGCCCCCCAAAGCTTGTCGGCAGGAATCGCCAACGGCCCAAAGGCGTCGCTTTCGACGCGTGTCTTTGCGGATTTTTTGCGCGCCTTGGACATGGAATTTTTCACACGCCGCCAAAACCGGCTGGTTTCAGATCAAGGCTACGCTGAGCGACATCAGAGACAAGCCCGGTCGCGACCGGGCAGGGGCAGAATTATTTCTTGCGAAAACGATCAAGTCGCACCACCTCGCCGCCGCCTTCCGCAGGCTTCTCCGGTTTCTCACGCTTGGCTGCGGGAGCGGGTGGCCGGGTTGGTGCCGCAGGCTCAGTGACGGCAGTGGCCGCTGGAGTCGGTGGCAGCCGCTTCTTCCTGTTGGGTGCGACGGGCTCCTGCACGTTGGCCGGCGCCGGCCGCTCCTCACCTTCGGTGACCTCTTCGAATTGCAAGCCAAATTGCACCGAAGGATCGAAGAAGCCGTTGATAGCCTCAAACGGCACCGTGAGCGTTTCCGGAACGCCGCCGAACGACAGGCCGACTTCAAACTGCTCTTCGCCGACTTTCAGATCCCAAAACTGGTGCTGCAGGATGATCGTCATTTCTTCGGGATACTGCGCGCGCAAGCGGTCCGACAACTGAACACCCTCGGCATGCGTGTCGAACGAAATATAAAAATGATGATCGCCCGGCAGGCCCTTCTTGGCGGTATCCACCAGCACATTGCGCACCACTCCGCGTAGTGCCTGTTGGGTCAGAAGGTCGTAGCGAATCTGGTCGGCCATGATCTGTCGGGTCTTTGGTGAATCGCGCAATGGTACCGCGACGCACGCGGTCCGCGCTATCCCCGCGCGGGCCATGCACAGGCTGCTGTCATAATTGGGTGCCCTGGCACGCAAGAGGAAGTGGAGGCTTCTGTTGCCAGGTGCCTCCGGACCCCGCCTGACGGAGCTTAACCCGTCAGGGCTTTAGATCGGTCTTTCAAACCGCTTACGCGGCCTGAGCAACCGGAGCATAGTTGTCGTTTGCAACTATGAAATGGCCCGATAACGGCGGAACCATGCCGAGCAAAAGTCCGCCCTTTACGCCCTCGTCGATCCTATTTCGCCCCCGC
>DATIWJ010000074.1:0-4060 GCA_035519415.1 Pseudolabrys sp. | reverse complement strand
GGTGCTGCGCTTCAGGCTGATGGTGATACGGGGTCACTGTGGTTACAGGCCCCAAGCATCAGAAGGAGAAGCGTGAGCCATGGAGCATTTTGCCGGACTGGACGTGTCAGTCAATAAGACGAGCGTTTGCATTGTGGATGATGCGGGCAGGATGGTTCGCGAAGCCAAGGTCGCGAGAAGCGAACCTGAGGCTCTATTGCAGGTGCTGAAGAGCGGTGGCTACCGCTTCAAGCGCATTGGGCTGGAAGCCGGACCGCTGTCGCAGTGGCTTTACAGCGGACATCGGCTGTCTTTGCGGCAGGTATGTGGTAGCCTGATCCGGCACGGTGCCTTGCGCTGAGTCTTGGGGCTGACATGAGGCGGCGGGAGTTCATTTCATTTCTTGGGAGCGGCGCGGTCTTATTGCCTCTTGGGAGCGGCGCGGTCTTATTGCCGCTTGCCGCGCGCGCACAACCAAAGCGGATACCGGCCATTGGATTGCTTGGCAGCACATCAGCCGATGAATCCACTCGCGTTTTGGATGCGCTGCGTGCCGGTTTGAAGGAATCTGGCTTCACTGAGAACCAAAACGTAGCGATTGAATACCGCTGGGCGCACGGCAAACACGGTCGACTTCCGGCATTGGCGGCCGATCTGGTCGACCGTCAGGTGACGGTGATCGTTACCACGGGCAGCGAACCCTCGGCGCTTGCCGCAAAGGCTGCAACGAACAAAATTCCCATCATCTTTGTCATCGACGGAGACCCGGTCAGTATTGGGCTTGTCGACAGTCTTAATAATCCGGGTGGGAACATCACGGGCATGAGTCTGATTGCTCCGGCGCTGGAGGCAAAGCGACTGGGGCTGCTGCGTGAGCTGGTACCGAAAAGTACAATGATTGGCGTGTTGGCGAACGAGGACTATCCGGACACCGACCGCCAATTGGCGGGAGTGGAAACCGCGGCAAGCGAAATCGGACAAAACATCTCTATCCAAAATGTCCGTGGCGAACGCGACCTGGACGGTGCCTTCACGACCCTATCCCAATTAAAGGTCGATGCGCTCCTCGTCGCTGCCGATCCATTATTCAGCGAGATGTATGATCAAATCGTTGCGCTGGCGACGCGTTACAAGATACCTGCGATCTACGCTTCGCGCGAGTTTGCCGTCGCCGGCGGACTGATCAGCTACGGCGCGAGCGCAGCAGACGCGCATCGTGAGGCTGGAATCTATGCCGGAAAGATTCTCAAAGGCGCCAAACCCGCCGGTTTGCCGGTTCAACTTCCGACCAAGTTTGATCTGGTGATCAATCTCAAGGCCGCGAAAGCGCTCGGCCTCACCGTTCCGGCTTCACTGCTCACGCGCGCCGACGAGGTAATCGAGCAGCCGACAAATTAAGTTTCTCCGACGACCCTTGGAAGAACGCGCGCCGCTTTTGGGGGTAGAGCAGACATGGCGTTATGCGGAAATCCGCTTTTGCAGTCGTTATGCGGGCTAGAGCGGACATGACGTTTTGCGGCGTAAATATCGTCTTCTGACCCAAAGCAAACATCGGGGCATCCCTTAACGAGCCTCGTTTGAATCGTTACGATATTCCGTCTGCCCTCGGGGGAGGCAATGAGGCGACGCGAGTTCATCACGCTTCTCGGCGGTGCGGTGGCTGCGTGGCCGCTTGCGGCGCGGGCGCAGCAGGCTGAGCGGCTTCGACGGGTTGGATTCCTGTTCGCTGGGACCCTTGCCCTCCGTCCGCAAGCACAGGAGTTTTGGCGTAGGCTTCACGAACTCGGATACATTGAAGGAAAAAACGTTGTAATTGAAGTCCGTGAGGCTCGCGGAAAAATTGAGGAGCTTCCGAAGCTCGCCTATGAACTTGTCAGTACACGTACCGACGTACTGGTACCAGTTACGACTCCAGGAGTGGCTGCAGCAAAAAACGCAACGCAGAGCATTCCCATCGTGATGGCAATCGTTGCCGATCCTTTGGGAGCCGGTTTTGTAAAAAACTTGGGGCGACCAGAAGCCAACATTACTGGTCCGTCCTACACGATATCGCCTGATATTGTGAGCAAGCGAATGGAATTGTTCAAAGAAATGCTTCCTGAGCGTTCGGTGATTGGCATATTGTGGAGCGCAAACAATCGGCTGACAGCTGATTTAATTCCGGTTGCCGAACGAGCCGGAAGATCGCTCGACACCCCAACGCTCTCACTATCCTTTGAGGGACCAGCAGACCTGAAAGCTGGCCTTGAAAGGGCTCTCGCAGCTCGCGTAAATGCAATTCTTGTCATGGCCGATCCTGCTACGTTTGATCATCGCCGTGAGATCATCGATTTCAGTTTAGCCAATCGGATACCCACATTTCATGCTTTCCCTGAGGAGACAAACGATGGTGCGCTTGCTGCGTACGGGCAAGTCTGAGTGAAGAGTATCGACGGGCAGCCAATTACGTTGGCAAAATATTAAAGGGTGCAGCACCTGCCGACTTGCCTGTCGATCAGGCTACCGATTTCAAATTTTCCATCAATCTCAAGACCGCAAAGGCGCTCGGCCTCAGGGTGCCGCCACCGCTGCTCTCGCGCGCCGATGAGGTGATCGAATAAATGGTGCAATGTCTGCTATTGATGCTGTGGACGGCTCCTCCACCGGCACGTGAGTGCCATGAAAGTGGGTGCTGTTAAGGCGCCAACGATTCAGAGGAGCCAATCATGCAGGCAGTTAAGACAATCGGTCTGGACATTGCGAAGTCGATTTTTAGGTGCATGGCGCAACGCCTTGGGATTCAAACCCCAGCAGAAAGAATGAGATAGAAGTGTTGCGTCGACCGGTTGAATCCACCACCCGAAGCGGACATCACAGCTTTAATCTGATAAACTTTCAAAATTGGCGTCGTCTTAAGCCTTACAGGGGATGGTCGCGTGCGCCGGAGAGATTTCGTCAAAGTTGCCGTTGGATTAGCGGTGGCTCGGCCGCTCGCCGCGCGCGCACAGCAGTCGGCGATGCCAGTAATCGGGTTTTTAAATAGCGGCTCGCCCGGGTCGTTGACGTCCATCCTTGCCTCGTATCGCCAGGGCCTGAGCGAAACCGGTTATGTCGAAGGACAGAATGTGGCGATCGAGTACCGCTGGGCGGAGGGGGCGTACGAGAGACTGCCGGCGTTAGCGGCAGATTTAGTTCGTCGTCAAGTCGCTGTGATCCTCGCCGGCGCCCCTCCTGCCGTGCGGGCTGCCAAGGGGGCGACCACGACGATCCCGATTGTCTTCACTAGCGGCGGCGACCCGGTCGAACTCGGTCTCGTGTCGGGCCTCAGTCGGCCCGACGCCAATATCACGGGCGTGAGCTTCTTGGCTAACGAAACTGGAGGGAAACGGCTGGAGCTGCTGCGTGAACTAATGCCGACGGCTATTTCGATCGGTTTCCTCGGCAACCCGGCCCGCCCGAGTTCGGAGTCCGAGATCAAAAACATACAGCAGGCCGCGCAGATGCTCGGTGTGCAGTTGCATGTCTTCAATGCAAGCACCAAACATGAAATCGACGTGGCGTTCGCGAAAATCGGCCAACAAAAGATTCACGCGCTCTTGATGGGCAGTGACCCGTCATTCCTGATCCGGCGCGATCAAATCGTTGCCCAGGCGACTCGGCTTGGGGTTCCGACGATGTTTAATCTACGCGAATATGTCCAAGCCGGTGGCCTGATGAGTTACGCGCCCAGCCTTGCAGATGTATACCGCCAAGCTGGCGTCTATACCGGAAGAATTCTCAAAGGTGCTAAGCCTGCCGACTTGCCGGTCCTGCAACCCACAAAATTTGAGCTGGTGATAAACTTAAAGACTGCGAAGACTCTCGGCCTCACCATGCCGCCAGCCCTGCTCACCACTGCCGACGAGGTGATCGAATAATCGCGCAGTTTACTGCGGTGCATGAGTCCGCAATTGATGGTGAGTTCAACCGGTCGACGCAACACTTCTATCTCATTCTTTCTGCTGGGGTTTGAATCCCAAGGCGTTGCGCATATCGCCTGCGATCCCAAAGTCCCTGGTTTTTCTGCCGCAGCGAAGTCCTCGAAAAACCCTCGACGTATCGG
>DATIWJ010000073.1:0-86667 GCA_035519415.1 Pseudolabrys sp. | reverse complement strand
CGCTTCGTGCTGCAACGCGTCCGGGGCACGCCTGCGTGCGCACCACATCCGGGGCACATGATTGGCATTTTCGTGTCCCGGGCGCAGTGCGGCGTGAAACGCTGCACTGCAGACCCGGGACCGTTTAGCACGCTGCCCCCGGTCCGGCTTCCTCGGAAGGAGAGCGGATGAGAGGCTCTCGTCTGTAACGGCCCCGTCAGTTTCCGCTCATTCCCGCGCAAGCGGGAATCAAGGGCCCACGCTCGGCGTTTGTTGCTCCTGGATCCCGCTGGAGCTTGTCCCCGCCACCGGGTCCGCGCGTAGCGCGGCCCGATGCTAAACTCCGGCGGGGACGGGGATGACGGAAAGGGATCGGCGATGACCGGTGGGGCGCTCTTCGCCGCACATACCACCCCCGCGCGGGCGCGTCTTGCTTTGCCGGAACCGGCAGGGCATTGAGCAGGTTACCGGCCGTTGAGATTCTTCCAGTTTAACTGGAATCTCGTTCAAGCTTCACTTCAACTCCCCCTGATGACCTCAGCAAAACCAAAGTCAAAGCATCACCCCGAGCAGCCGCAGCCGGGAGCGAAATTGCAATCCCCGAAGCTCGAGGCGCAGGCGAAATCCGAGGTCAAATCGGACGCCAGGGCGGAAACCAAGGCCGAGCCAAAGCCGTCATCCCCGTCCCCGCCGGAGTTTAGCATCGGGCCGCGCTACGCGCGGACCCGGTGGCGGGGACAAGCTCCAGCGGCGATCCAGCACTTTCTTTTTTTGCTTCGGAAGAGCTGGGTCCTCCGCCGGAGTTTATCATCGGGCCGCGCTGCGCGTGGACCCGGTGGCGGAGGACGACGCGATAAGCGACCAAGGCCGCCGCGCCCGGCGAAACCCGAAACACTGCCCGAGCCGCGTGCGCTCACGCATCCGGAAATCAGGGCCATCGTGCTGGGCATCATGCTGGCGATGTTTCTCGGCGCGCTTGACCAGACCATCGTCGCCACCGCGCTGCCGACCATCGGCCGGCATTTCGGCAATATCAATGACCTGTCATGGGTGGTGACCGCCTATCTGCTCACCGGCACGGCGGTGACGCCGCTCTACGGCAAGCTCGCCGATATCCACGGCCGCCGCGTGCTGATGCTGGCCGCGATCTGCATTTTCGTGGTCGGTTCGGTCGCCTGCGCGCTGGCGCCGGGCATGACCGCGCTGGTGCTGGCGCGCGGCTTCCAGGGCCTCGGCGGCGGCGGGCTGATGGCGCTGGCGCAAATTATCATCGCCGACATTGTTTCCCCGCGCGAGCGCGGCCGCTACCAGGGCTATATCGGCGCGGTATTTGCCGTGTCGTCGGTCGGCGGCCCGGTGCTCGGCGGCTTCCTCACCGAACATATCGACTGGTCGCTGATCTTCTGGATCAACCTGCCGCTCGGCCTCATCGCACTCGGCATGACCTCGAGCGTGCTCCGCCGCGTGCCGTTTCACCCGCGCAAGCACCGGCTCGATGTCATCGGCGCGCTGCTGATGATGGCGGCGGCGGTGGTGCTCCTGCTGTCGCTATCGTGGGGCGGCAAGCGCTTCGAATGGATCTCGCCGCAGATCGGCGCGCTGCTGCTCACTTCGGCGATTCTGTGGGGCCTGTTCGCGTGGCGGCTGATGGCAACGGTCGAGCCGTTCCTGCCGCTCGCCGTGCTCGCGAATCCGGTGGTACGCTGCGCGGCGCTGGCCGGCGCCTGCAACATGGGCACGCTGGTCGGCATGACCATCATGGTGCCGCTCTATTTCGAGACAGTGCTGCATCTGTCGGCGAGCCAATCGGGCATGGCGCTGATCCCGTTGATGGCGGCGACCGTCACGTTTTCCACCATCACCGGCCGGCTGATGACGCACGTGATCCATTACAAGCGCATGTCGCTGATCGGTCTTTCCATCTCGATTTTGTCGCTCGTCCCGCTGGCGATCTGGCCGGGGTCGATGCCGACGGTGCTTGTGCTGCTGCTGTTGTTGATCGTCGGCGCCGGGCTCGGCACCGTGTTTCCGGTGTCCACCGTCTGCATGCAGAACGCGGTCGCGCGCTCGCAAATGGGGGTGGCTACCGGCGCCGCCAATTTCTTTCGCGCGCTGTTCTCGGCGCTGGTCGTTGCGGTGCTGGGCGCGATCGTGCTCGGCGGGCTTGGCGGCGTTGCCGGAATGTCAGTCGAGATGCTGGCGCGCGCCGCTTCCGCTCCCGAGCTCGCCTATGCGTTCCGCTTTGTGTTCCTCACCTGCGCGCTGGTGCTGTCGTTCGGCATGGCCTTCCTGATTTCGATGGAAGAGCGCCCGCTCAAGGGGCCTTCGGCGCCATCCCAGGCGGCGACAGCGCCGACCGCGCCGGCAACGCCGATCCCGACGGAGTGATCGCGATCAGTCGATGCGGGCGTTGAGCATATAGCGCAGGCTGCGCCCGCTCAGCCAGATCACGAGAGCGACCACCAGCGGGAAAACCGGAATCCACGGGTCGCCCTCGCTGGCTTTGTACGCAAGGTTTCCCAGCGCGAGCAGCACGAAAAATCCGGCAAGCATCAAGCTCGACCGATAAAAAATTTCGCCCCACAATGAGCGCGCCACTGGTTGCGTTCCTGGTTGCGTGCTTGGTTGTGTGACAATTTGGATCATGTCATGCGCCGTGGTCCTAAAAAGTCTCTATGCCCCATCCGTAACGGCCCCCGGATCAGCGTCGCACCGCTGCGCGCTGCGCCGCATCCGGGGTAGGTGAGTGGCATTCGTGTCCCGGACGCAGCGCAGCACGTCAGTGATGCGCTGCAGATCCGGGACCGTTCCAAACGTGGGCGTTGCGTGCTGCATCGCATGCGCGGGCCGGTCTTCTGTGCCCCGGGACCGTACGACTCTCTGTGCCCTCATCCGGGGCACGTGGAAAAACCCTGGCATGTTTGCCGGGGCTTTCAATCGGTGACGTCGACCGATCACTGATCCCAGTGCGTGGGATTCTGTTGCGGCTGCCGATTGTAACGGCGGTACGCTGGCCGCTCGTAGGCATAGGCGCGGCTGTACGGCGTACCAACGTAAGCGCCGGCATATGGACCGCCGAACCGCTCGCCGCTATACGGCGAAGTGACGAAGCCACCGCCTGAACCTGGAACGATGTTCCCGGATCCCCACTCAGGCTGGTACGACTGCGCCATTGCCGATGAAGCAACGAGCGCCGCGAAGACCGCACCCATCGTGATTTTTTTCAACATTAAAACCTCCGTTATTGTCGCCGGAGAGAAACGCACGGCGCATTGCGTGGTTCGGAAGGGAACCGTGACGGAACAGTAATGTTGGGTGGCGTTCTGCGCGTTTTGCAGGGCAATTCACGTCGATGTGTGCAGAGCAGCGAATGCGCGCAGCAGCTATGTGCGCGGCGCCGCCGTTACGAAATTACCGTTCGGCGCAGGGCGGAACTCCATTCATCCATGACCGGTCAAAAGAAACTCGGCGGTCGCCTGCGACGAAAGTTTTGCGACGAAAGTGGTGCATGCTCCCTCCGTGTCCCGGGCGCAGTGCGGCGTGAAACGCTGCACTGCAGACCCGGGACCGTACGAGTCTTTATGCCCTCATCCGTAACGGCCCCGGATCAGCGTGCAGCACTCCGCTGTCGCTCCGTGCTGCAACGCGTCCGGGGCACGTAAGGTTCGCGTCTTCGGGCGCAGCAGTACGAACGCGTCCAGAGCACGCGCGTGGCATTTTCGTGTGTCCCGGGCGCAGTGCGGACATTGTGCGCGCGGTTTTTGTAACTTCTCTGTGTCCCGGCGCGCAGCGCAGTACGAAGTAGTGCGCTGCAGACCCGGGACCGTAACAGTCTCTATGCCCTCATCCGGAGGGTCTTTATGCCCTCATCCGTAACGGCCCCGGATCAGCGTCGCACCGCTGCACGCTGCGCCGCATCCGGGGCACGTGAGTGGCATTCGTGGTGTCCCGGACGCAGCGCAGCACGTCAGTGAAGCGCTGCAGATCCGGGACCGTTTCAAACGTAGCGTTGCGTGCCGCAACGTCGTCCGGGGCACTGTTTCCCGGCAAAACCCATCTCGCCATACCTTCGCGAATCACCGAGAATCCGCCCGCCCGAGTCGGGGGGCGCTAGCACTAACGATGACGCATTGAATGTCGGGCCAACCGTCGAAGCTCGCGCTGGCGCTCAACCGCGCCATTGCGTCCTACCAGGCCGGCCAGCCCGGTGAAGCCGAGCAGATTTGCCAGAAGATCATCGCGAAGAAATCGAACTTCTTTGACGCCCATCATGTGCTCGGCGTCATCCAGGCCGCGCAAGGCAAAAATGATCAGGCGCTGACGAGCTACAACCGCGCGCTCGCGGTGCAGCCCAATCACGCTGACACGCTGAGCAATCGCGGCAATGTGCTCACCGCATTGCGACGCTTCGATGAGGCGCTGGCAAGCTACAATCGCGCGCTCGCCGCCAGGCCGAACCATACCGGCGCGTTCAACAATCGCGGCGTCGTCTTGCAGGAGATGGGCCGGCACGGCGAGGCTCTCGCGAGCTTCGAGCAGGCAATCGCCTTGCAGGCGGATTATGCCGATGCGCTGTGCAATCGCGGCAACAGCCTGCACGCGCTTGGCCGCCATGATGAGGCGCTGGCGAGCTACGATTGCGCCATCGCCTTGCGGCCGGCCTTGCTGCAGGCGCACTGCAACCGCGGCAATACATTGCGGGAGCTGCAGCGTTATGGGGAAGCACTGGCAAGCTATGACCGCGCGCTGGCCCTGCAACCGAACCTTGTCGAAGCCATCTCCAACCGCGGCATCACGCTCGCCGAGCTCAAACGCCACGACGAGGCACTGGAAAACTTTGCGCGCGCGCTGGCCCTGCGGCCGGACGATGCGGAGCTGTTCAACAAACGCGGCGTGATCCTCGATGCCATCAAGCGGCACGCCGAAGCCCTGGCCGACTACGATCGCGCCCTCGCGTTACGGCCGGACTATGCCGACGCGCTCTATAATCGCGGCAACGCCTTGCATGAGCTCAAACGCTTCGACGAGGCGCTCGCCTGTTACGATCGCCTGCTGCCGCTGCGGCCGGACGACGGCAATACATTCACCAATCGCGGCAAGATCCTGAAGGAACTCGACCGCTATGACGAGGCTCTCGCGTGCTCGGCGCGCGCACTTGAATTGCTGCCGGACAATATCATTGCGCATTGCAATGAGGCCTCGATGCGGCTGCTCACCGGCGACTTCGCGCGCGGTTTTGCCGAATACGAATGGCGCTGGAAGAAGGCGGACATGGCGCCGGCGCGGCGCGATTTTCCGCAGCCGATGTGGCTCGGCGAGGACATCGCGGGCAAGACGATCCTGCTGCACGGCGAGCAGGGCTTCGGCGATGCGATCCACTTCTGCCGCTATGCGCCGCTCGTTGCCGCGCGCGGTGCCCGTGTGATCCTCGAGGTGCGCAAGCCGCTTGCGCGCTTGATGGGCAGTCTCGACGGACCGTCAGCGATCGTCGCGAGCGGCGATGCCCTGCCGGGGTTCGATCTGCATTGCCCCTTGCTCAGCCTGCCGCTGGCAATGGGCACGCGGCTCGACACAATTCCGGCGCAGGTGCCTTATCTCGGCGTGCCGGCGGAAAAAGCGGCCGAGTGGGGCGTGCGGCTTGAAGCGCGGCTTGCAGCGAAAACGCGGCCGCGCATCGGGCTCGCCTGGTCGGGCAGCGCGCACCATGAACTCGACAAACAACGGTCGATCGGCCTGCGCAATTTCGTGCGGCTGCTGGAGATCGACGCGACATTTGTGAGCCTGCACAAGGACGTCGCGGCCGACGACGCGCGTGTCCTCGCCGAGCGGAGTGAGATTATCCACTTCGGCGAGGTGCTCGACGACTACACCGATACGGCGGCGTTGATATCGCAGCTCGATCTGGTCGTGTCGGTGGATACCAGCGTTGTGCATCTTGCCGGCGCGCTGGCAAAGCCGGTATGGGTCCTGGTGACCTATGTGCCCGACTGGCGCTGGCTGCTCGAACGCGAGGACAGCCCCTGGTATCCGACCGCGCGGTTGTTCCGGCAGAGCGCCGCACGCGAATGGGACAGCGTGATTACCCGCGTGCACGGGGAATTGGGGGAGTTTGTGAGGGGCGGTGCAGGTTGAGCAACTCTCACCGTCGTCCTCCGCGAAAGCGGAGGACCCAGCTCTTAATGAAGCAAGAAAGTGCTGGATCCCCGCCTTCGCGGGGATGACGGTAGGAGAGAACATGCGTGTCCCGGGCCCAGTGCGGCGTGAAACGCTGGGCTGCAGACCCGGGACCTTACGAGTCTCCGTGCCCTTATCCGCAACGGCCCCGGATCAGCGATGCATCACTCCGCTGTCGCTCCGTGCTGCATCGCATCCGGGGCACGGTCTTCAGTGTCCCGGGCGCAGCGCAATACGAAGTAGTGCGCTGCAGACCCGGGACCGTACCAGTCTCTATGCCCTCATCCCGTACGGCCCCGGATCAACGTCGCACCGCTGCGCCATAGCGCGTCGAAGACGCGCATGAACGCGCTTATGGCCTCGTACTGCAACTCGTCCGGTGCACGGCAGCTCGCTTCGCACCGCGCTTTCCCCTGCACGCACCCGGAACACGCTTTCCGGAACCAGGGCCGTTTTCGGGCCCATTTACCTCCGTCAGAATTTCGCCGTGTAGTTATGTGAAACAGGGCTTACGTTTGCCTTTGGCCTTTGCGGCCCACAAGAGGTGTTGCCATGTCCAAGACGATGAAGAGACTCCTGCTGGCGAGCCTGGTTGTTATTGCTGTGCCGTCCTACGCCAGCCTCGCATCCGCTGTTCCGATCGGCGGCGCTGCCGCGATCAGGACCACAGCACCCGGCGCCATCGAGACTGTGCGATATGGATATGGCTGGCGCGGCGGCGGCTGGGGATGGCGTGGCGGCGGATGGGGCTGGGGTGTCGGCGCCGGAGTGGCTGCCGGTGCGCTGATCGGCGGCGCGCTCGCCGCTCCTTATTACTACGGCGGCTACTATCCGTATTATGCGCAGCCGTACTACGCGCCGGGCCCGGGCTACTATGCCGCGCCCTATGGCGGTGAGGGCGGCGACGACGGTGTCGCCTACTGCATGCAGCGGTACCGATCGTACAATCCCAACACCGGCACCTTCATGGGCAATGACGGCCGCCCGCACCCGTGCCCGTGAGTTTTCAACGCTCTGCTGTCGTCCTCCGCCACCGGGCCCGCGCACAGCGCGGCCCGATGATAAACTCCAGCCGAGGACCCAGCTCTTAAGACGAAAGAGCTGGATCCCCGCCTTCGCGGGGATGACGGGAGGTGCGGTTATCAATAGACAAACGAAAACCCCGGCGTGATGCCGGGGTTTTCGTTTGGCGGCTCGCTCTCTCGCTCGGCGTCATGCGCGGGCTTGACCCGCGCATCCATGATGAGCGGCAACTCGGCAAGGACCCGCGATATGCTTTACAGGTGGCAGCGCCTCATGGATTGCATCAGAACTCGGCTTGCCCGGGTTCTGCATTAAAATCGCTGCAAGTCGGGTTTACCCGACTTGCAGCGTGTCAAGTCCGGCAATGACCAAGTGGGGACCAGCTTTTCTCACTCGCAGAATTTGCACGGCGGGAAATCGCGGCTGTAGACCGGCTGCGCCAGGAACTTGTCCTTTCCGTAAGTCCAGAACTGGCCGACATTCGGGTAAGTCTTGATCACCGTGTTCCAGAGCTCCGGCTTGTCGTAGCCGAACATTTGCTTCTTCTCGACCTTCTTGATGTAGATGTCCTGCACCGGGTTGCGCATCTCGTCGAATGAGACCGGCCCGCGCACGGCGTCGATCTTCAGGCCCGCCATGGTCTTGATGAACTGCTCCGCGCCCGGCCACTTGCCGCCGGTCTTCTTGATCGTCTCGTCGATCAGCTGCGCGGTGGTGTAGTTGCTTTCCGAGAAATAGGACGGCACCTTGCCGTACTTGGCGCGATAAGCCTTCACGAAGGCTTCGTTCTTCGGCATCGTCAGCGCGGCACTGTATTGCAGCGCGGAGACGTCACCGACGACCTCGTCGCCCATGAAGGGCAGGGCGAATTCGTCATAACTGGTGCCGCCGCCGATGATCGGCTTCTTGTAACCGGAGGCACGCAGCTGCTTGGGGAATTGCAGCGCCATCGGCCCCACCATCAGCGTAAACACGGCGTCGGCATCCGCCTTGATGGTCGGAATGAACGGCCCGAAATCCTTGGTCCCGAGCGGCGGCCAGATTTTCTGGATGACCTTACCGCCGCAATCCTCGAAGGTTTTCTGGAATCCGCCGACCGACTCGTAGCCGAAGGCATAGTCGGCGCCGACGGTGACGATCTTCTTGTAGCCCTGGTCGCAGGCCCACTGCCCGAGCGGGTGGTGCGGTTGCGACGACGACCAGCCGGTGCGGATCAGGTAGGGGTATTTGTCGGCCTGCCGCTGGGTGAGATCGTCCGCGGCCGGGATCGACGGGATGTAGACGGTCTTCATTTCGGTGCTCACCGGCGCCAACGCATAGCCGGTGGAGGCCAGCACGCCGCCGACGAACATCTGAACCTGATCGCTCAGCACCAGCTTCTTCGCCTTGGTCACGCCAAGGTCGGGCTTGGCCTGGTCGTCCTCGAGGATGAACTTGACGTCCATGCCGCCGAGCTTGTTGCCATGCTCGTCCAGATACATCTGGAAGCCGTCGACCATGTCCTTGCCGACCTGCGCGAACAGGCCGGTCATCGGTGCAATGAAACCGATGCGCAGTTCTTCCGACTGCGTCGGAGAAAAACCTGCGCCGAGCAGGAGCGCTCCGCCGGCAAGGACGCCGCTGAGAAACGCGCCGCCCAATGATTGAAAGGTTCGCGATAGGCTCATGGATTGTCCTCCCGTCGGCCGTTCCGCTGTCCGTTCTTGGCGCGGACAGGCGGACGGCAGTTGCAGCATGTTCCCGGAGCGCAAACGCTATCACCACCGCTGCCGTGGGCGGAAGCCCACAATATGGACGGAAATGCACCCTGGTGAGGTTTTGCCGGACCGGGACGCAGCAAACGCGTGCCCCGGACGCGGTGCGGTTTGAAATGACGCACCGCAGATCCGGGGCCGTTTCACATGAGGGCTTAGCGATCGTTACGGTCCCGGGTCTGCAGCGCACCACTGCGCCATAGCGCGTCGAAGACGTACCGGCCGTCATCCCCGCGAAGGCGGGGATCCAGCGCTTCTTTCGAAACAGCTCTAATGCCGTAAGAGCTGGGTCCTCCGCTGGAGTTTATCATCGGGCCGCGCTGTGCGCGGGCCCGGTGGCGGAGGACGACAGTTTAGGATGCGCGGAATGGACGAGCCGCACGCGGCCGACAGTTTTCGGTGCTACCGGATGAAGGTGCCGCTGCGCAGGTCGGAGACGGCCTGCTGCAACTCGGCCTGGGTGTTCATGACGATCGGGCCGTACCAGGCGACCGGTTCCTGGATTGGCTTGCCCGACACCAGCAGGAAGCGGATGCCTTTGTCGCCGGCCTGAACCGTGATTTCGTCGCCACGGTCGAACAGCACCAGCGAACGGTCGCCGACTTTCTCGCGCAGCAGGATCTCGTCGCCGTTGACATGCTTCTCACTGAGTACGCCAATCGGCTGCGATGCGGCACGAAACGTGCCGTCGCCTTCGAAAACGTAAGCAAAAGCGTGGCGCTCGACCTCGACCTTGAGCGTCTTGGACTTGCCCGGCGGCACGGTCACATCGAAATAGCGAGGATCAGCGGCGACGCCGTCGACCGGCCCTTTCTTGCCCCCGAACTCGCCGCACACGATGCGCACGCGGGTCCCGTCATCGTCGATGACTTCCGGAATCTCGGCCCCCTTGATGTCCTGATAGCGCGGCTGCGTCATCTTGAGTGAAGACGGCAAGTTCGCCCACAACTGGAACCCGTGCATGCGTCCCAGTTCGTCGCCTTGCGGCATTTCCTGATGCATGATGCCGCGCCCCGCGGTCATCCATTGCACGTCACCGGAACCGAGCGTTCCGCGATTTCCCAAACTGTCGCCGTGCTGCACCGTACCCGACAATACATATGTAATTGTCTCGATGCCGCGATGCGGATGCCATGGGAACCCGGCGAGATAATCGGCCGGCCGGTCATTGCGGAAATCGTCAAGCAACAGGAACGGATCGGTCTCCGCGGTATCGCCGAAACCGAATGCACGACGCAACCTCACGCCGGCGCCTTCGATGGTCGGCTTTGATTGCAGGACGTGTTTGATAGGACGGATTGACATGGACCCAGATGCCTTTCGTCTGGCGCGATGCGCCAACCAGAGTGCCATTCATGTACCGATGTTCATATAAGGCTTTCGTCCATAGAAAAAAGGGCATTCAACGCTACCCACATCCTCTAAACGCATATCGTCTATTCGCATTTATATCCCCTGGTCGAACGGTAGGCGTCCGGATGATTATGATGTGCTTATAACGACACGTGCTTGTCTTTATGCGCAGAGATCCTCACCGAATTGGATCTTCACCCTCGCGGCGGCGGACGCGATCAGTTATTGTCGCCTCATGCCAAAGCGCATCGCCGCGGTTATCTGTTTGGTTCTTCTGGGGCTCAGCCTCGGCGGCTGCACACATTGCGGCTGGCTGTGGGATCAGGGCGCGCGCAGCTGCCGCTCCGACTCACCGCGCACGTGAGAGGCTGACAGCGCGCCTGAGCGTCCGGCGGCAAGCGTCTCGTCCTCCATCTATAGCGGCCCCGGATCAGCGGTGCACCGCGTTTACGCGCTGCACCGCGTCCGGGGCACGTAACCCGGGCGCAGCGCAGCACGGAGCCATAAGCGCATTCACGCGCGTCTTCGACGCGCTATGGCGCAGTGGTGCGCTGCGGACCCGGGACCGCATCAACCTCAGAAGTTTGAGCCAATCACCTACTGCGAGCGCAGGAAATTCAGCAGGGCGCCGATGAGGCCGAGCAAAAGCCCGATGAGCAACACATATTGCAGGATCGATAGCGCGCGACTGGGCGCCTCGGTCGCGGTCGCCATGTCATAGATCTGCCAGGCAGCAACCGCCGCGAACGCGACGATCATCACGCCCGAATTCTTGGTCCGCTTTTCGTCCACGCGAGGTCCCCATACCCGGCGCACAAGCTATTGGATTTTCCGCAAAGATTCCATGCATCGTGCATTGTTCATAATTGTTCGTAGTTATTCATGCCTGTAAAAATTCCTAGGAAAATAGTCTTGACAGCGTCACGCTGCTCAGGTAGAGATTGCGCACACTCCAAATTTGCATCTGTTGCTCAAGGCGAATGGCGGAACAGCCGCTGGCAGCCGCGCGTTGTTTGTCGGTTGGCGGCACCGTGCTGCTGACGGAGGGCAAACAATGCCGTATGTCGAAAACGACCGTATCGTGGAACATACCAATGAGGCGCGTGCCGCCGTCACCGGCCACAATGTGCGTTATGTGTTGCTGATCAGCACGCTGGCGGTGATCGTGCTTTTTGCGGCGGCCTATATCGCGACGACGTGGTGAGATTTGCAGTGGTTGATTTCGGCGCCGGGATTGTCCCGGCGCTTTGTTTTTTGGATAACCGACATGCCGGCAAGGATCGACCTTCCGCCCGAGGTGCTCGCCGAGGGCAGATATCTCTACGAAGATACGCTGACCCCGATTTCGGAAATTTGCAGAAAAATGGGAGTTTCGCGCTGCGCCTTCTATGCGCGCAGGGATGAAGGAGCTTGGGTGAGACGGCGCTACAGCAGCATTGCCGGCAATGCGGGTTTGCCGCTGGCGCCTAACCCCGCTCCGGAACATCCTCCAGCGGAAAACGGTGGATCGGATCCGGCAACGGCAAACCCGCCGAGACGCGAGCCGCCCCTTGCGCTTGCTGTTCGTGTCTATGACGCGGTGCAGAGGCAAATGGACACTATCGAAACCATCCAGAAAACGCTGCGCCCGACGCAGGAAATTCAGTCGGAGCGCACGGTGCGTATTCTCGCCGCTCTCAACAAGGCGCTGCGCGAGATCGCAATGATCGCCAGGACAGACCAGACCACGTTCGCCGATGCAGCCGACACCGACCCCGTACCCAACGACCTTGACCAGTTCCGCCGCGAGCTTGCGCGCCGCATTGAAGGACTGGTCGACGCTGAGCGACGAGGCGCAAGCGAGGGTGCTGGCGCGCCTGCCGCTGAATTGGCTCGATGATTTCCGCGTCGAATTCGATACTTTCGCGCACGATCATCAACGCCCGCCGCGCCGCGCCAATAGTGGCGAGGCGTGGACCACCTGGCTGGTTCTCGGCGGGCGTGGCGCAGGCAAAACCCGCGCCGGCGCCGAATGGGTGCGGCACACCGCACTTGCCGATTCCCACGCGCGCATTGCGCTGATCGGCGAGGGCGAACACGAAGCGCGCGAAGTAATGGTGGAGGGGATCTCCGGCCTGCTCGCCGTGCACCGGCAGGCCGAACGCCCGCTCTGGATCCCCGCGCGCCGCCGGCTGCAATGGCCGAACGGCGCCGTCGCGCAAATTTTTTCTGCAGAAGATCCGCAAAGCCTGCGCGGACCGCAATTCTCGGCCGCGTGGTGCGACGAACTCGCCAAGTGGCGCCATGCCGAAGCAACTTTCGATATGCTGCAATTCGGGCTGCGCCTTGGCGAGCGGCCGCGGCAGGTGATCACCACCACGCCGCGGCCGATCGCGCTTCTCAAACGGTTGATTGCCGATCCCCGCACCGCAATCACGCGGGCCGGCACGGCGGCCAATGCCTACAATCTGGCACCCGCATTCCTCGAAACAGTGTTGTCGCGCTATGGCGGCACGCGGCTTGGCCGGCAGGAAATCGACGGCGAAATCATCGATGAGCGCAACGATGCGTTGTGGTCCCGCGCGCAACTGGAGTTATGCCGTGTGGACGGCGCGCCCGCGCTCACGCGCATCGTGGTCGCGGTCGATCCGCCCGGTTCCGCAGCACGCAGCGCCGGCGCCTGCGGCCTGGTGGCCGCGGGACGCGGCGAAGACGACGACATCTATGTGCTTGCCGATGACACTGCGGCGGGGCTTTCGCCGCAAGCCTGGGCGATGAAGGCGATCGCCCTGTGGCGGCGTCTCAACGCCGACGCGCTGGTGGCCGAGGTCAATTTCGGCGGCGACATGGTGCGCGCCGTCATTGGTGCCGCCGACCGGTCGGTGCCGGTCATGACCGTGCGCGCAACGCGCGGCAAATATCTGCGCGCCGAGCCAGTGGCGCAGCTCTACGAGCAAGGCCGCGTGAAACACGCCGGCACATTCCCGGCGCTGGAAGATGAAATGTGCGACTTCGGCCTCGATGGATTGTCGTCGGGCCGCTCGCCGGATCGCCTCGACGCACTGGTCTGGGCGGTGACGGCGCTCTCCTTTGGCGCCAAGGCCGAGCCGCGCGTGCGCAGGCTTTAGCCGCAGCGACCGAATCCGCGTGCGCAGCGCGCACACGAATAGCAATCCAGAACAATACTCAATGACAATATCAAAAGACTATTTAACCGAGCGCGAGCTCAGGTATCGCGTTCGGCCGGACGCCAATCGATTTTTGCGCCCCGACTGGCGGCGCTTCTGGCGGCCGGGATACGAGAACGATCCGTTCTACAGGTTCTTCGAGCGTCTTGAGCGCAGATACCGGCCGGACCAGTTGCGCGACGATCAAGGTCGATTTGCTTTCGAAGGCGAGGAACAAGTGTCAATAGGACTGGAAGCCGGCAACAAGATAAGGTTGCTCAAAGTATTTCGCCAAGCCTCCGAATAGATTGCGATAGTCTCTATCTAATCGATACGCGAATTTGTCGTCGCGCCGGGTCAAGGGCTTGTTATGCGCAAGCCGCACTGCGGTATGGTAATTGCTTGGCGGGCCTACCGATACCGCCCTTGAACTACTGAGGCGTTAGAATGCTGATTGCGACTCGCACTCTGAAATTTGCCGGAGAAAGTGGAAATATTGCAATTCCCATCCGGATTTTTGCACCGGAACGCATAGGTGGCGAGTGGTCATGCCGTTTTGAGATTGACTGGCCAGATGTCAAGCGCAAAGCGTCGGCGGTGGGGCTCGATTCAATACAGGCTATTGTGCTTGCGCTTCAAATGATCGGAAGCGAGATCTACGCAACCAACTATCACAAGTCGGGCAAACTCTTTCTTGAAGTTCCAGGCCGCGGTTATGGATTTCCAGTGACGGCGGGACTGCGCAATTCCCTTGTCGGTGACGATGTTAAATATTTTTAGTCTGCTCAGCGGTAACAAGCGCCGATAGCGAAAACAGTGCTAAACGCTTTCGATCGCGGCGTGTTCAAGCCGAGGTAGTATTTATTACGACAATCTTAGTCCGATGCATCGTCCCGGCGCGCAACCGCCGGGTGACAGGAATTTCATGCTCAACCATCTCAAAAGTTTTTTCAATCCATCCGAATCCAAATCCTCGCGCGCGGGGCGTCTGTTCGCGATTCAAAATAGCGGAAGGCCGCGCTGGACGCCGCGCGATTATTCGGCGCTGGCGCGCGAAGGCTATGCGCGCAACGCCATCGTCTATCGTGCGGTGCGGCTGATCGCCGAAAGCGTCGGATCGCTGTCGTTCACCCTGTATGAAGGCGCCGTCGAGCACGACACGCATCCGCTGCTCGCGCTCATCCGGCGGCCCAATCCGCGGCAGGATGGCGCGTCGTTCCTCGAAAGCGTCACCTCGCATCTTCTGCTTGCCGGCAATGCCTATATCGAGGTGGTCGGCCTCAGCGGGCAGGGCGATGCGCAGGTGCGCGAGCTCTATACGCTGCGGCCCGATCGCATGAAGCTGGTACCGGGCGCGGATGGCTGGCCGCAGGCTTACGACTATACGGTTGGCGGCTCGACCGTGCGCTTCGATCAAGGCGCGCCGCTGCCGCCGATCCTGCATCTGACGTTCTTCAATCCGCTCGACGATCACTATGGAATGGGGCCGCTCGAAGCCGCCGCGATTGCCGTCGACACGCATAATGCGGCCGCCGCCTGGAACAAGGCGCTGCTCGACAATGCGGCGCGACCCTCCGGCGCGCTGGTCTATGACGGTGGCGAGGGTGCGACCCTGTCCGCGCTGCAATACGAGCGTTTGAAGAACGAGTTTGCCGAACACTATCAGGGTCTGGCCAATGCCGGCCGTCCGCTGGTGCTCGAAGGCGGGCTTGACTGGAAGCCGATGTCGCTGTCGCCGAGCGACATGGATTTCCTCGAAGCAAAGCATGCCGCGGCGCGCGAAATAGCGCTCACCTTTGGCGTGCCACCAATGCTGCTGGCGATTCCCGGCGACAATACCTACTCGAATTACCAGGAAGCCAATCGCGTCTTCTGGCGGCAGAGTGTGCTGCCGCTGGCGGCGCGCATCGCCTGTGCGCTGACCCATTGGCTCGCGCCCGCCTTCGGCGAGGGCCTGATGCTTGCCGCCGATACTGACAAGATCGAAGCGCTCAGCGCCGACCGCACAGCCTTGTGGGAGCGCGTCGGCAAGGCGCAGTTCCTGAGTATCAACGAAAAACGCCTGGCAACGGGCTACGGCCCGGTCGAGGGCGGCGACAGGTTTCCCCCGCCGCAATAGGAACAAAGATCAAGGGCCCGCCGTTTGCATTCCTGGAGCCTCGTCGCGCGAGGCAACCATGGAACTCCAAGTAGAACGAGGTGGAACTATGATCAGGAAAACGACGATGCTGGCCATCGGGCTGGCGGGCGCGCTCGCAGCGACCGGCGCGATGGCGCAAACCAAACAAGCCGATAAAGACAGCCAGAAATTCATCAAGGCGGCGATCGAGGGCGACATCGCCGAAATCGATGCCGGCAAACTCGCGCAGGAAAAAGGCCAGAGCGATGCCGTAAAGCAATATGGCGCCATGCTGGTGAAGGATCACAGCGAGCACAAAGCCAAGGCCGAAGAAGTTGCGAGCAAGCTCGGCGTTTTGCCGCCGACCGGTTCAAGCTTCGGCGCGAAGGCAACCTACGCGAAGCTGAAGATGCTTTCGGGTGCGATGTTCGACCGCTCGTTTGCGAAGTCGATGGTCAGCGACCACCAGGAAGACATCAAGGAATTCAAAAAGGAATCCGGGAAGAATGATCCGGCCGGCCAGCTCGCCAGGGAGTCGTTGCCGGTGCTGCAGAAACATCTGCAAGCGGCACAGTCTCTCGAGAAGCAGGTCGCGCAGAAGCAGTCTTCACGCTGAAGCCTTGATGATGTGCCGGTTCCCGTTTGCGCGGGAACGAGCGCAACGAAAGGCCTCACATGACGCCCGTTGCTGATCCGCGCAGTCGGGCGTCATTTTTTTGCCGTCGGCACTGGCGCGGTTCTCCGCGAACGCGAAGATCCGGGCTCTTACCATGGGCGACGTGTCCCGGGCGCAGCGCGGCGTGAAACGCTGCGCTGCAGATCCGGGACCGTTCCAGCGTTTGCGTTCGTAACGGTCCCGGATCAGCGGTGCACCGCCATAAGCGCGTTTGCGCGCGTCTTCGACGCGCTATGGCGCTGCACCGCATCCGGGACACACCGCTTTTCTAGTTGCTAGAACTTGCTTGGGTTCGCCCAGCGGGCCCGCAGCTCTTTCAAGGCCTGCTCGCGGCTCACGGCATAGCCGCGGTTTTGCGCGCTATCCGGCCGCGCCGTGATCATCCAGAACCACGGCATGCCTTGCGGTGTCTGCGTTCTCAGTGTGATGCGCCCGATGAGCCGGTTGCCCTCAAGCACGTCGTAATCATCCGCCGACCATTCGCCCTCGGCGGTTTTTCCGGCGCGCGCGAGCGTCAATCTTGTGGCGTCGGCAGGCCGCTCGGGTTTTGCCGCTCGCTGAGGCGCGGGTCGATCCGCGCCTCCGCGCAAGGGTATAAAGAACGGGCCATCCTCGTCCGCGGCACTCATAGCAGCTTATCCAATCACAGGCGCACAACCCTTGCCAGTTGCGCAGCGCCTTACTCGAAAACCTCGTCGGCAGCGATCACCAGCCCCGGCGGCACCGTGATGCCGAGGGTCTTGGCGGTCTTCAGGTTGATGAACATCTCGACCTTCGAGGATCGCTGGACTGGCAAATCAGCTGGTTTTTCGCCATTGAGAATACGGCCGGTGTAGACGCCGGCAAGAAGATAGGAATCCGCGACACTGCCTCCATAACTGAGCAAACCGCCCGCCACAGCGAACTCGCGCCCGTTGGAGATCGCCGGCACGCCGTTGCGAAGCGCAATTGCCGCGAATTCTGCGGTCTGGCTCAGGAAGAATGAATCGCCGGCGCCAATGACGAGTCCGCTGGTTTTTTTCGGCAGGGCCGCGACGGCTTTCTCGTACTCGGCCAGGGTGCTGGCTTGCAGAATCTGGAGCGGCAGGCCGAGTGCGCGCGCCGCTTCCTGCGCATCGCGGGTTTGGACAGCGGCCACCGGGGGGGTGGTAGGATTGACGATAAGTGCGATGGTGGTTGCCTTGGGCAATAGCTGGTGCAGCAGTTCCAGCCGCTTCGCACCGAGTTCCATGTTCAACTGCGTCGCGCCGGTCATATTGCCGCCGGGCCGCGCCAGGTTGGCAACGAGCCCGAGGCCGACCGGGTCGCTGGCCGTGGTGAAGACAATCGGGATCGTCTTGGTGGCGGCTTTCGCTGCAAGCGCGGCGGGCGTGCTGGTGGCCGCGATGACAGTCACACCGCGGCGGATCAGATCGGCCGCCATTTCGGGCAGCCGCTCGTAATGGCCCTCCGCCCAACGATACTCGACGATGACGTTCTGGCCTTCGATGAAGCCCATTCCGTTCAGGCCGCGGCGGAACTCACTTGCGAACCGGGTATAATTCTCGGCGATGGCGCCATTGAGGAAGCCGACCACCGGCATTGCGTTGTGCTGCGCGTGTGCCGTGAGTGGCCACGCTGCCGTGCCGCCGAGAAAGGCAAGGAATTCGCGTCTTTGCATGTGCCCCCGCAAGACTACGTTCCTGTAAGGTATAATTATAACAGACTATCGAACCCGTCGTCCCGACTTCGTTCCAAGCCTCCACAATCCGTGCTTAACTTGGAAAGTGGCCTGTGCGGATTGACGCGAGGCGCAAATGGTCGCGACCGATAAGCAGTTCACAGGATCGATCCCGGAGATTTACGACCGGTATATGGTCCCGCTTATTTTCGAATCCTATGCGCGCGATCTTGCGGCGCGGCTCGCCAAGACCAATCCGAAGGATGTGCTGGAGACGGCTGCCGGCACCGGAGTTCTCGCGCGCGCAGTCGTTTCCCAAATTCCGGCGCGCATCGTCGCGACCGACCTCAACCTGCCAATGCTCGAGCATGCCAAGGCGCGGCAGCCCGGTGGCCGGATCAAGTGGCGACAGGCCGATGCGCTCGCGTTGCCGTTCAAGGATCAACACTTTGATGCTGTAGCCTGCCAGTTCGGCGTGATGTTCTTTCCCGACAGGATCAAGGGCTACAAGGAAGCGCACCGGGTCCTGAAGGATGGTGGTCAATTCGTGTTCAATGTGTGGGATCGCATTTCGGAAAACGATTTCGCCGACACTGTCACTGAAGCCCTGGCAGCGGTCTTTCCTGCCGACCCGCCGCGTTTCATGGCACGCACGCCGCACGGCTACCATGATGTCGAGCGGATTCGTGCGGACCTGAATGCCGCGGGCTTCACCAATCTGTCGATCGACGCCTTGGATGCCCGAAGCAAGGCGCCATCGCCGCATGACGTCGCAATTGGATACTGCCAGGGTACGCCGCTGCGAATTGAAATTGAAGCGCGCGACAAATCGCGCCTGGAAGAGGCCACGACCGCGGCGGCCGACGCTTTGGCGCGCAGGTTCGGCAATGGCCCCATCGACGGACGCATCCGCGCCTTTGTGATCACCGCGATCCGCTAATCGCGACAATATCCGCCACGAGGGCGGTTGCTACGACATCGCCATGACATCGCCATGACTGATCTCATCCGCATTTTCACGGAGCGCGGCGACCTTGCGCATCTGGCCCTGCTGCTATGGGCGATGTCGGCAAGCGCGCTTGCCTGGTTCGCACTGCGCGAACTTACCGCCGCCAGCCGGCGCTTTGACGATTTCGTGCGTGAGCTCGCGCGCTTCAACGAGATTTTTGGAGGCCATTAATGGAAGCATTCAACAACGTGCTGCGCCCTGTCCGTCGCGAGACTGACGAGCGGCGCGATCATCTCGATATATTCCGCGAATTTCTCGACCAGCTCGGCCGCGTCTCACGCGACCGAAATCAATCGACGGCGGCATCAAAGGACATGCGCGCCCAGCGCTAGCCAGCCACCGCTTCTCCACTCGTCACGGCCGGGTTTGATCCGGCCATCCATGAATTTTTGCCGCAGGCGGAAACGCTTCATGGACCCGCGGGTCAAGCCCGCGGGTGACGGCCGAATTTTGCTTGCGGCTGAGAATTCCAATGCTCGCACCTTTATCAGAACCTACTGCCGCGTCCGTTTTCGCGCCGCGCACCACCATCGATGCCGACGGCACCGTCGAGGGCTATGCCAGCCTGTTTGGCGAAGTCGACCAGGCGCGTGACATGGTGATGCGCGGCGCATTTGCCGAGACGCTTGCGGCGCGCGGCATCCGCCGCGTTCCGATGCTGTTCCAGCACGATCCTTCCGAGCCGGTCGGCATCTGGCTCGATCTGCGCGAGGACCACCGCGGGCTGCTCGCGCGCGGGCGTCTCATTCCGGAAGTCGCGCGCGGACGCGAATTGCTGTCACTGCTGCGCGTCGGCGCCATCGACGGTTTATCGATCGGTTTTCGCACGGCGAAGGCGCGCATCGATTCGAAGACGCGCATTCGGCGGATTTACGCGGTGGATCTCTGGGAAATTTCCATCGTCACGTTTCCGATGCTGATGGGAGCACGCATACGGGCGGTGAAACATTCGCCGGCGCGCACGCGCGCGGAGCTGGAATGGGCCCGCACGGTCGGGGTCTCGAATAGTGCCGGTGCTGCGCCGCGCCGGTCACACCGGCGCCCGCTCATCACCGGCGCACCCGCCAAACGGACGACGCTTTGGCGGCAGGCTTGGTGATACATGAAAGGTAGGCCTTTAGAGTTGTGCTGTCGATGAAAGGTGCCGATTTAGGAACGATGACAGCGCCGTAATTGATCGAGCGATTACCGCGCTCGCGCTCGGTCAATTCAATGCGGAATTGTACGGCGAAACAAAAAAATATAATCGGTTCTATCGCGAAATTCTCGCGATAGCGCAAGAACTCAAAAAATGGTCGGCGATCAGCGAACCGTGTTGGTGCCCCTCTTTGGACACCCCATCCGCAAGTGCGGCTGATGGCAGCGCAGTCGGCCTTGGCTGCGGCGAGGGCCTCCGCTTGTCAGACACTCCAGGAAATTTGAGATCGAAAGGAATTTCCGCAGGCGGCTTTTGCAATGGGAACCCCGAGGGCGCTGGAGCGCGGCGATCGCAAACCCACTTAGCGGCGTCTGGCAGCATTAACGCAAAGTGACCGGATGCCGCCGCAACAGAAAACATTGCTTAAATTATTCGTTAAATCAGACTTGTTACGTTTTGTGCCGATGGCACAGAACGTACCAGAGTTTGGGCGCAGGGCGGCCTATGCGGCCCCGCAAAGCGGGCACACGCAAGCGCAAAGTTCTGGCCGCCTTCGCAACATCCTGATTGTTTTGCTGATGCCGATCGTTGGATTTACGATCGTCAGCACGTGCTGGCGCGGGGCGACATTTTCCTTTTCCTACAAGGTGACATTGCCCGGCGACGACGCGAAGTTTTCGCAAGATTTCAAGTGGTGCGACGGCAAGAACGGCACATCAGCGGATCAGCAAATTGCCGGCTGCACAGGGCTGATCGAGTCCGGCAGGGGCAACGAGAATGGTCTCTCGGTGGCGTTTTATAATCGCGGCAATGGATATGCGGCGAAAGGCGATTTTGACCGCGCCATCGAAAACTATGACGACGCCATCAAGCACAATCCGAAAATGGCGGTCGCGTTCAGTAATCGGGGCAATGCATACAAGGAAAAAGAACAGTACGAACGCGCGCTCGCGGATTACGACATTGCCATTGGGCTCGCCCCCGACAATCCGATCGCCTTGCACAATCGTTGCTGGACGCGGTTCATTGTTGGACAGCTGTCCGAGGCATTGGCTGACTGCAACAAATCCCTGCGCGTGCGGCCGGATGCTGCGAGCACGCTTGGCGATCGCGGCCTGATTTATTTGAAGATGGATGCGCTGGACAAGGCCATCGCAGACTTCGACGCGGCTCTCGCCAAAAATCCGAAGTACGCCAGCGCTCTTTACGGCCGCGGTCTGGTGAAACGCAAGCAAGATGATGCCGGCGCCGACGACGATATTCGCGCGGCCGAGGCGGTAAAGCCGGATATCGCCGCAGAGTTTGCTCGCTTCGGCTTGCAATAAAACCGGCCAAGACTCGCACAAGTACATTTTCGTGATCAATCTCAAGACCGCGAAGCGATGGGTCTTGAGATTTCTTCAAACGTTGCTGCACTCGCCGACGAGGTCATCGAATAGCAAGCCGGCCAGCCGCCCGGACCCGAGTTCCACGGCATCCAAATATTTTTGTCCACAGTTGCTCTGCGGTCATAGGGCCTGCGGGCTTTCATCTTTATGGTGCTTTTCGAGCGGGCGAGGGGGCGCTTTGCTTGCGGTCTCAGCCGTGGCGAAAAGCCACAATTGCCACGGCGGGGGCCGCTTCCGTTCTGACCGCCCCGTCGCGCATGGTTTGAACGGAATCCGATGAAAGCACTTGCCCCGATAACTGCTGCTTTAGTGACTACCGTCTTGTGCTCTTCGGCCGTCGCCGAAACCACTGAGGAGCGGCAGGCCTGCATCGGCGATGCCTTCAGGGTGTGCTGGGCGGCCATTCCCAATCGCAACGACGTATTTCACTGTCTGCTGGATAACAGAGGCCGGCTCACTCAGGCTTGCCGTTTGGTTATGGATCAATACCGGCGCCCGCACAGGATCACGCGATCGGCGCGCGCCGCGCGCGTGGAGTGAGGCCGGCGTTCAAACTTGCAGGCGGCCGCAGTGCTTGCCCTCGCGATCACGCCGGCCACCCCGGTCCGTGCCGACAAGGGTGGTTGAATGAGGTGACCCCTGCACTAAGGTCGGACGGGGATTTTCGTCGACCGCTCTTTCCACTGTGGTGGTGAACCGGCTACGATCCTTGGGGCGGGGGTCAATGAGACGGCGCGAGTTCATCACGCTTTTTGGCGGTGCGGCGATAACGTGGCCGCTCCCGGCTCGGGCGCAATCCGGATTGCGCCGAATTGGGATACTGCACGACTATGCCGATAATGATCCTGAAGGGCGGGTGCAGATTGCTGCATTCCGCGACGAGCTGTCGAAGTTGGGTTGGGTCGAAGGCCGCAACGTCGTCATCGATGTGCATCGGGGAGACGCCGAGGCGGATGTCATTCGAATCTACGCCAGAGAATTGATGGCCAGGCAGCCGGATATTGTCGTGGGGGCCGGCGGAACGATCGTTGCGGCGCTGCAAAAGACCAGCCGGGCCGTGCCGATCGTATTCGTGAACGTGACGGACCCGGTTGGTGGGGGCCTGGTCGCCAGCCTGGCGCGGCCGGGCGGCAACACCACCGGCTTTACCCAGTTCGAATTCGGTATCAGCGCGAAATGGCTGGAACTGGTCAAGGAGATCGCCCCGAAAACTACTCGGGTTGCCGTCATCCGTGATCCCACCGCGCGGAGTGGCGGCGGACAACTTGGCGCTGTCCAGGGGGTAGCGCCTGCGCTCGGGATAGATGTAAAGCCGATCGATGCGGGAGACAGCGACGCAATCGAGCGCGACCTCACGACGTTTGCGCGTGAGCCAAACGGCGGGCTGATCGTGACGTCGAGCAGATTGGCACGCGCGCATCGCGACATGATCATCGCGCTGGCTGCTCGGTTTCGATTGCCCGCTATCTATGCTTTCCACGTTTATGTTGCCGGGGGTGGGTTAATGTCTTACGGACCGGATGCGACCGGTGCATATCGGCGTACAGCCGGTTACGTCGATCGTATCCTTAAAGGCGAGAAGCCAGCCGACCTTCCGGTACAGGCGCCGACCAAATATGAACTGGCGATCAATTTGAAGACAGCCAAAGCGCTCGGCCTCGCAGTGCCGCAGCCGCTCATTGCCCGCGCCGATGAGGTTATCGACTAGGCGCGTCAATGGACCAAATTTATGTGGGGCAGAGTTGCTATCGGCTTAGTGATCGTGGTGCTGGCGTCTGTCTGGTTCGCCGCCCTATGGTTTTTGTTCGTTTACACGGTGCAGAGGTAGAGGTCGCTACCGGACTTTAGTCTTTTCGACGTCAGCGGAAACGCGCCGCTTTTCCAATTGATGTCTGCGCGCGCCAGCAAGCTGATCCCAGGTCTCAGCCATTTGTTCGAGCTGCTGCCGGTGTGCGGGTGATGCCGTGCGCGCCATTTCGCGACATTCGGCAGCGTGCTGCAAATACTCCTCTATTTTTTTCATACCGATTCCGCGGACAGACGCATTGCCACTCAATGCCTGCCGCAACGTTTGGTTCCGAAGGTCCGTGGGTGGAACTTCCGTTCGCGTGGCGCGTTTCGGTTGGAACTCTGGGCAACTTGATAACGACGGGGATGACCGATGCAACGGAATTCAATCGCGCCTGATGGCGCTGCCGGCCTTCCGGCATCTGTTGTATCAGCCGATGCGCGCGGGACGCGCGAGATCCCCTCCCATCCGCCACGCATTCTCATTATCGAAGACGAGGCAATGATTGCCCTCATGATCGAGGACATGGTGCAAGAGCTCGGCTACCGCGTTTCCGGCGTCGCAAACACGGTGACGATGGCGGGCGAGGAATTTGCGAAGCGCAACTACGACGCCGTTCTCATGGATATCAATATGGGTGGGCGCTACTACGCCGAAACCGTAGATCATTTGTCGGGTTGGGGCATCCCGTTCGCCTTTGTAACGGGTTACGACTACCTCGTTGATCCCCGCCACGAGAAGATACCTGTGCTCCAGAAGCCCTTCGCGCCCCCGAACCTTCGTGCTCTCCTGGAGGAACTGGTAGGGCCCGCTTCGTCACCGAGCAAAATGGCCCCGGCTGACTGCCGATCGAAGTCCTAGAATGCTCGCTCAATTGACGCAGCGTCTGCTGTCGACGCGTACCTTTGAAACCGCTGTTCAAACCATTCTTGATGACGTTGTCGCTCTGCACGGCGCTGAGTACGGTAACGTTCAGCTTCCGCTTCGAGACGAGCTGGTGATCGTCGCTCAGCGCGGCCTCTCGGCGCCTTTTTTGAAAACCTTTCGGCGCGTCAAAGCCGATGACGGGTGTGCGTGCGGGCGGGCTCTGCGGCTCGGCAAACCGGTCGTTGTCGTCGATGTCGACAAGGATCCGGAATATGCTCCCTTCCGCAAGGACGCAAAATCAGCGGGATACCGGTCGGTCCAGAGCACGCCGTTGATGGCCAACAAAAGAAGACTGGTTGGGATTGTTTCGACTCTGTTTGCCCAAGTCTATGAGCCGACGGCCATCGAAATGGAAGTTCTTAGTACATATAGCGCTGTCGCCGCCGAACATCTGCACACGCTGATTGCCGACGGAACGCTCGCTGAGCGCGCGAAGCAAATGAACGAAACTCTCTATCGGGAACTCGCCAACGGCACCATGGCTCGAGCGTCTTCGAAAGTTCGGTAAACTGCTCGCAAAACGCATCGTAGGAAAAGGGCCGCCGTGGCGGCGGCCCCAATTCTCTATTGCGAGCTGTAACTATTTCTCGACGCAGACCGTCTTGATTTGCTTTTCGGCGTCGCTCTGGGTCTTGAAAGCGGCCGGACCGACCTGGATCCAGGTCGTCTCGGTGGGTCGGGTTTCCACGACCTTGCACTTCTTCGTCGCCTTCTCCTGAACGATGTAATAGTCCGCGCTCGCCGTCGACATCAACAGCGCTACGGCCGTACCGGCCAAAGCCAGTTTCTTCAACATGACGTGTTTCCTCCTCTGGAATGCACAGCGAAACAGGTCCGTCAGCGGGCCTTCGGTTCCAAACACCAGTGGCAGACAGGTCCGCGACTATGGAATGACGGCGTTGAGCAATAGCATTACAAGAAATATGCCCGATACTGACAGTCCGATGAGTTTGGTCGTTGCGCGGTCGCTCATGGCAACTAGAACGAAAAGGCCGGATGAACGTTCCCTGAATAGGGAACCGCGCTTAATTTGAATTTTGCCGGAACGAATTCGCCCGCAGATGCCTAGATCAGATAAATCCGGTCCGGCAAATCACTGCGGCCCTTGTCCGTGCGAGGGAAGTGTCTTGCCAATTCGTCGCCGCACATCCCGATAGCGGCAATGAAGCCATCGGCGATACGGCCGTTCTGCGTGTGTGCAATCAGCGCATCGACCGCAGCTTGCCATCTGGTTTGTGGTACCCGCGCGGCGATTTCTGGTCCGGCAATGATGCGCGCGTAACGCTCCGCGAGCGAAACAAAGATCAATATTCCGGACTGGTTCTTGTTGCTCGACAGACCGCGGCTGGCGAACTGTTCCATGGCGACCCGATAGGCAAAAGCGCGGCGTGCCCTGTGCGGCATCAATGCGACGCGCACGCGCGGCAGACAAAGCACTACCAAGAGGGTCAGAAAGACGATGATTTGCAGCAACAGAATTCGGTAAACCGTGATCGCGGGGAAGGTCAGAAGCAGCCAGGGCAGGGCGAGTGCGGCCACGGCGGCGATAAAAATCGGCAGCCCCGTCGCATGTGATGACGTCTGCGCCAGCACACACACGATTTCACCGGAGGTCTTTGCCTCGGCGGAGCGGATGGCGCTTGCGATCCGGTCGTGGTCCTCTTTCGATATGGTCATTACCAGCTCCCCGAGGCGCCGCCGCCACCTGACGACCCACCGCCCCCGGAAAAACCACCCCCACCCCCGTAATTTCCTCCGCTCGAGAATCCGCCGCCTCTCGCACCGCCAGAGCTGACAAGGATATTGAGAAGGGTGTTGAAAAATAGCCAGCGAAAGGTGCGCGAAACGATCAGCAACGTGATGAGAAAGATCAAGGCGGAGAGCAGAAGCCAGCTGGCCGGATCGGTCGTCTGTTGATTGTCGAGCCGCAAAGAGGGGCGCTGCTGCCATTCCGATGAATCGGTCGTCAAGACCGTGATGATGTCATCGACACCGCGCGAAACGCCCCCGCTGAAATCGCCGGCCTTGAAATGCGGCGTGATCGCATTGGCGATGATGACCTTGGAAAGGGCATCGGTAAGCGTGCCTTCAAGCCCGTAACCGACTTCGATCCGCACGCGGTGCTCATTCGGAGCGACGAGCAACAGCACGCCGTTGTTCTTCGTCTTCTCGCCCAGCTTCCAGCTTCGGAACAATTCGTTCGCGTAGGGCTCGATGTCCTGTCCCTCGAGGGATGTAACAGTGGCAACAGCAATCTGGATGCCGGATTTTACCTCAAGATCTGCGAGCTTTTGCTCGATTGCGGAACGTGTCGCCGGCTGGATGATATTGGCTTGATCGACCACACGGCCCGTGAGTGCCGGAAGATTGAGCGCGAAGCCGGTGGCGATCGCACATAGCAATGCGGCGATAGCAACAACAAGGCGCGTACTTCTTCCACCAAGGGAAGAAGACATACGGCCCGGGATCATTTTGATTGCCTTGTTGCCAAACTCGTCAGAATTTTACTTGCGGCGGCTTGTCGGAATTTTCACTCGCCGTGAATTCCGCCATCGGCTTGTTGCCGCGGAAGAATGTGTTGGCCCAAATAATACCGGGGAACGTCCGCAGCTCCGTGTTGTAAACGCGAACCGCCTCGATGTAGTCGCGTCGAGCAACCGCGATGCGGTTCTCGGTACCTTCAAGCTGAGACTGGAGTGCCAGGAAGTTCTGGTTGGACTTGAGATCAGGATAGTTCTCGCTGATCGCAATGAGTCTGCCGAGGGCCCCAGTGAGCTGGTTTTGCGCGTCCTGGAACTGCTTCACCTTTTCGGGATCGGTCAATTGCGAAACGTCCACCTTTGTCTGTGTCGCCTTGGCGCGCGCCTCGATCACCGCGGTCAGGACTTCCCGTTCTTGCTTGGCGTAACCTTGTACGGTGGCCACCAGATTTGGAATGAGATCGGCGCGACGTTGATAATTATTCTGTACGTCTCCCCACTTTGCCTTGGCCTGCTCCTCCAGCGTTGGAATAGTGTTATAGCCGCAGCCTGCAACTGTAAGTGCAAGAGAAATGGCAGCAATAAATCCACCGATGCGCGCCAAAGACATCCTCATGGCCATCTCCTGGTAAAATCGGGAAAGGACAATTTTTATACGATATGCTGCCAACTATATTTTACAACAGCATGCGTCGCCCCGGGACGAAAGAGGTTGTGTGACATACGGTATTGCGATCCTGCCGGCTGGCGATGTTGCCCGAATGTTCGCGCCGTCCTGATCGGCGAAAATATGCTTTAAAAGCAGACTGGTGAGGTGCTCGAATGAAGCAGGGGATCCACGTCGCAGCGGCCGGGATAATTCTGATTGCATGTCATGCGTCATCGGCGAGTGCTGAGGAGACAACCCGGAAGACTTGCGTGACCGTGGCCAAACAGGAGTATGACGCCGCCAAAAAGCAAAGGTTGCTGCAAACGCGCTTTGGCGCGTATGTGAGGACGGGGCGGCTCGGGCGGCGTACCTACCAGTATTGTCACTCGTAGCTTTTTCGCATCCAGATGGCGTGGACGTTGCCTAGTGGCCCAAGACCCGCAATTGCCGTACAACATTCCAAACAACGAGACGTAAAATGCCCATGAAGCGCTGGAAGCCGGTTACGGCATTAGTAGTCGTTTTGCTTTCGCTTGCAACGGCAGCGAATGCCCAGGTTCTCAAGGCCGTCCGGGATCGCGGCGCGCTCAATTGCGGCGTCAGCGAAGGCCTTTATGGTTTCTCTGCTCGGGACAACAACGGCAACTGGAGCGGCTTTGACGTCGATATGTGTCGCGCCATCGCCGCGGCGATCTTTAACGACGTCAGCAAGGTCAACTATGTGCCGCTAGACGCCACCCGCCGCTTTGAAGCGCTGCAATCGGGCAACATCGATGTTCTCTCGCGCAACACCACCTGGACGATGTCGCGCGAAATCGAACTTGGACTGACTTTTGCGGCAACGAGCTACTACGACGGCCAGGGTTTTCTCGTACCTCGGGCTATGAGCAAGGAAACCGCGCTCGACCTCGATGGCGCGAAGATATGTGTGCAGACCGGAACAACGACCGAACTCAATCTCGTCGATTTTTTCGGTGCCAACAAAATGAAATACGAGGCAGTCACCTCGCCGACGCTTGAGGCTGCTATCAAGGGGTACGATTCCGGGCAGTGCAACGTGCTCACGGCAGACGTCTCTGCGCTTTTTGGAATCAGGCTTTTGCTGTCGAAACCCGACGAGCACGCCATTCTGCCGGACGTCATCTCCAAGGAACCGCTTGGCCCAGTGGTGCGTCAGGACGATCCGCAATGGTTCAACATTGTAAAGTGGGTACACTTCGCCATGGTCAATGCGGAAGAACTCGGCGTGACGTCGAAGAATATCGACGAGGCTTTGAAATCGGAAAAGCCGGACGTGAGACGTCTTGTCGGAACAGAAGGCAGCTACGGCGAGCGGATGGGCCTGACCAAAGATTGGGCAGCCCGGGTCATCAAGCTCGTCGGAAACTATGGCGAGGTCTACGAGCGGACCGTGGGCGTCGGCTCGCCGCTGGTCATTCCGCGCGGTATCAATCAGTTATGGAGCAAGGGGGGTATTCTCTATGCCCCGCCTATCCGCTGATCGTATCGGGATCGTGATTTAGCGAGCAGGGCGTCCGGGTGCTAGATATGCTAAATTCTGCGTCTAATTGAATGGTTAGCGTGTACTGATGGTCGACTACGTTCCATTGTTAGCCCGCGCGATCGCGTCGCTTGATCCCAATACCGGCGAACAGCGCCGTGCTCTTTACGATCGCGCCCGCAAGATGCTGGCCGATAAACTCCGTGCAGGCGATCCGGCACTTTCGCAGGCGGACCTGCGAGCGGAAAGCGCAGCGCTTGAGGCGGCAATCCAGCGCGTCGAAAGAGACACGCTGCGCCGCGCCCCACCGCCCCGGCGGACGCCGCCCCGCGAAACCTACGAGGTGCCGCCCGGGGGCTACCGGGATATGCCACCGTTGAAGGATAACCGGAGGCTGGCACGCATGGCTGTTGGTGCGTTCGCCACCATCCTTATTCTTGGCGGCGGTGTTGCGGCCTATTCCCTCTGGCCGCGAATTCTATCCGATGTACGGAGTATCCCGAACCCACGAAGTGTTCCGGTCATCCCCGAAGACCCGGGTGACAAGACGAACTACGTCTCTCTCCGGCAGCTGGTCTACTACCGGACGAACCAGCCGGTGGGGACGATCATTGTCGATAAATTGCAGACCTTTCTCTACGTGGTCCGGCCGAACGTATCCGCGATGCGCTACCGCATTGGCGTTGGCACCGAGTGCACCGCGTTGGCAGGGCTCTATCACGTGGTGCGAAAAGAAGAATTGCCGGGAGGAAACCAGCCGAACCAGCAATCGGGTCCGCCCGGTGCCCGCGTCATCTACCTGAACGACGACCGCCGTATTGATGGCGCCAGCGCTTTGGCCGGCAGCGGACGGCTTTCTGAGGGTTGCATCCGCCTCGTCAACGACGATTTGATCTACCTTTACGATCGGACTCCGCTGGAAAATCGCGTCGTCGTATCGAACTGACCATTTAGCGCTCGCCGAATTTTCAAGTGGAAAACTGCTTTTCGCCGGCCCGAGAGCGGCTATGATTTGCCGCATGGTCAAACCGCCAGTCGATGCCGATCTCGTGCGCCTTCGGCAATTTTTGAGAACTTTGGAAGCCGAAGCACAAATTGCAGTCGGAGACGTCAATCTTGACACCTCTGAAATTGAAAATTTGAAATGCGAGATTGCCCGTCTTGAGGGCTCCGTGAACAGTAGCCGTGACTACGGGTCCAAGGCATTCCTGTTTCAGATCGCAATAAACTACGGCGCATCACGGCGGCAGCTTTAACGTCCCGCGTCCGGCCCAAGCCTTGCTGTCTACTTTTTGCTGCCGGGTTCCGTTTTCGCCTTCATCTGCACCAGCTCGCCGTTCAGCTTCGACAGGTTTGACTTAAGTTCGGCGATCTCGGCCCGGGCGGCAGCGAGATCGCGACCGGCGGCAGCGATCTTGTCCTGGGTCTCGCGAGTCAGTCTGGTCAATGCCTGCTGAAGAAACTCGATGTTGGCTTGCAGGCATCCGGTGCGGCGTTCCATCTGCTTTTCGGCCGTGCAGGCTTCCAACCCACGGATGTCCTGTGCAGCGGCGGGCGACAGGACTGCCGCGAGCAGGATCCCGGCACAGCTCAAGAGGGTACGCGAGGGCGAAATCTGGAGGTGTTTGCGTGTCATCCCTGACAGCCTACACGATAATTCTGCCAGGCACGGCCAAATCGGCCCCGGTTTCGGCAAGGCATTCGATTTGGTACAATGCGTGGCGACTTTTTTCAAAGAGCTCAGCTCGGCGACGAAGTGATCGAATAAGCGTTAAGCCAGGGTTTGCTCGCGACGAGAGGAGCGATGGCAATGGCCGACGAGGCTAAAAAGCGCACCGAGGCCTTGCAACGGGCGGCTGAATGTTGGGAAAGAGCGGCGCAATACGAAGCTCTTGCTGACGAAGCCAAACAGCGCGGAAATATCGAGATGAGCCTAAGTTTTGCCAATAGTGCAGCCGAGGAGCGGACCGAGGCGCGCCGTATTGAAGAGAGCATTCACGGTGACGTCCCATGAGCGGCTTGATACACTAGAACAGTGCTGGTTTAAAAAAGGGGGCGTACATGCGGTCTCCAACATTCACAGCATTTCTCGTCATTTTGTTTGTCACAGGATTCTCTCACCAACCTGCCGTCGCCGACGACAGGGAGACTTGTAAAAATTCCTCCGGCGAAGTTGCCATAGAAGCTTGCAGCAGCGCGATCACGTCAAAAAAATTTAGAGGTCGTGCTCTTTCACTCCTCTATACCAATCGCGGCGTTGAGTATGTCGCCAAAGAAGACATCGAACATGCCATCGCTGATTACGATCAGGCGATCAAGCTTGACCCAAAAAACTCGCTAGCCTTCAACAATCGTGGCAACGCTTATAGTGCAAAGCGCGATTTCGAGCGGGCCATCGCCGACTACGACCAGGCGATCAAGCTCGATCCCAAAAACGCCGCCGCCTTCTATAACCGCGGCATCGCTAAACAAAAGAATGGTGACTTGGCAGGGAGCGAGGCCGATATTGCGCAGGCCAAACAACTTCAACCGGGCCTGGGGCAGCAATAGCGCATAGGACGTCGAAGTGAGCGAATAGCGAGGCTCTTTGCCGGATACTCTCCGATTAGAGGATGTATGGGGGCTTGCCTGGATTTATAATGCGCAATCACAAAACAGGAGAATATGTTGTGAAGCGCTTTGTTATCGAAGCGCGAAATGCCGAGTGTCGGCACACAGGCGCGCGAAGAAATGCGGGCCGCAGCCGAAAAGTCGAACTCTGTCCTTCGTGAACTCGGCCCGGACATCCAGTGGGGGTTGAGTCCCACGTCACGCAAGACAAAATCTACTGCGTCTATTTGGCGAAAGATGCGGCGTTGATCCGCAAGCACGCCGACATCAGCGGCTTCCCTGCCAACAAGATTTCCGAGGTGAAACGGGTGATCGATCTGTCGACCGCGGCGGCGTGACTTAACGGTCGCAAGCCTCTATTTCTCGAACACGGCCTTGTTGCCGAGCGCCTTGAGCGCACCTTCACAGAGTTTGTCGGGATCGCGCTCGCCTTGTTTGGCGAGCGCGATCATGCGCTGTGCAATAATTTCGTTCACGATGTCTGGCTGGCCCGTGTCATGTAGCGACTTGCGAGCCCTTTCGTAGGCAACGCAAAGCAGCTTGACCGCCTTTTGATCAAAGGCGGCCGCTTGAAACAGGTCGAAGACTTTCTGACCCATCCATCCCCGCCTGATCCTTCGGGGTGTCGGCGGCCGAAATTGGCCAACTTTGGACCTTACAATCATACACGTTTTGAGCCGTTACGAATAGCGACGGCAATTAACCGGATGACGGGGCCGATGAGGTGATCAAATGAAGGCCCCTTGCTGCCAGTCATGCACTAAGCGAGAAGTCCTTCGAACAGGAGGACCACGCCAATCGTGAGTACGACCATGATCGTGAGGGTGATCATCGAGCCAACGCCTGAATTTTTGACGAGGGGATGTTCTTGACCGCTGCGTGGCAGAAAATACCAGAAACTGGCGCAGCTGACGAAAACCAGGACGGCGCCGCAAATGATGGAAGACATGCCGCTCGCTCCTGTTCAGGTCGAGCGCCTTTTTACGCATTGCCAGCGTCTGATTGGCGCAAATTTTCCAGCGTCGTGCGTAAAAATCAGCTAAATTCCGGCGTCAGGAAAAGCCGCCATTAGTGTCGTCTCGGGAAGCGGGCTGGTTGTCACCACGTCTGTGCGTCAACCCAATTGTCGACGTCCTTTTTGACCTGATCTTCCGCGATACCGTACCGCTCCTGAATTTTCCCCTCGAGCTGATCACGGCGGCCCGCGATCTTGTCCAAGTCGTCGTCGGTCAGGTTGCCCCACCTCTCCTTGACCTTGCCTTTCAGCTGTTTCCAGTTTCCTTAGACTCGATTCCAGTCCATGACTTGTCTCCTTGTGTCATTTGACACACGCACTTGATCGCGGGCCACAAACGACAATGCGCTTCTGCTAACTCGGTTCCCGCGAGGCAGAGGGGCTGACTTGCAAATGTCGTCGTTCTGGCTGCGTTTCGCTCATAAAATATTTGTCAGTCTGAATAAAGGTTCAGCGAATTGACCAACTCCGGCCAACAATTTCCGTAGAGTGGTGCGTCAAGGGCGCGCCTACGGAGGAATGCCCATGAGCAAAATCAGGCTGATTTTTGCGGGCACTGCAATATGCGGTGCTTTCATAGCGACCGCCGCATCTGCAATGCCGATTGCACCGGTCTCGTCAAACACCGCCGCGAATGTCGAACAAGTCCGCTGGGTTTGCGGCCCTTACGGCCGCTGCTGGTGGCAACCGAACTACTATGGTGGCTACTACGGTTACGGGTACGCCCCGCGGCCGTACTATTGGCGCCACCGCTATTGGCGCCGTCGTTACTGGTAGCGTTCAAAAGGGCGGGGCGAACAGCCCCGTCCTCTTTTTGGAGAGCTGAGTGAGGGCCGCTCGCGGAGCCAAGCAGATATCGCCGATCCCCTTTATTAAGCGCTGGTTAACGGGTTCGTCCGAAGTTCAAGCCGCTTTCAGTGAAAGGTGATTCGATGCCCGTTTGCGTGGTCACATTTCCATGCCCGGAAACGATCGAATATGAAATTTCGCGAACCTGTCTTTGACATCGGAAGAGAGCATTGGCCGACGCTGCCGGACGCTCCGTACGCTGACATCAGCGCTCTGGAAAATACGATAGCCAGGCAATCCGCAGAATTGCACCGACGTCTCACTGAAGTTGTTGAGCTATATAATGCACAGCAACAGCAGGCCAACGAGCTGCAGACCGCATGCGAAGAGATAGATCGTCTCAATCGGATCATCTCGACGCTTCAGGAGACGACAGAACAGTACAAGACAGACGCTGCGGCCGCACAAAACAAAATCACGCTTATAGAAAATGAAAAAGCGGACTTGCGGGAGCAGCTCGACAAGGCTCTCCGGGAATCGAGCCGATTAGCGGATCGGTTGCTCGCGATGCAAACAGCGTTCAATGTCAGGGAGAGCAACGTCGCTTCGGCGCTGGAACAAGTTGAATTGCTGAATTCAGAGCTGACAACTGCTTCGGCAGAGCGGTTTAAGTTGGTGGCGGCAGTTCAAGGTGAAAAGAGGCGACATCGAAGCGCGCTTAACCAGCAGACATCGATTTTGGAAGACAAGATCGCAAGAGCGGAAGCTCTGGCTTCAAGCCAGGAGAGCAAGATAAAAGCCCTCGAAGAAAGTCGCGGCAAGCTGGAGAAACGTATTGGAGTTTTGGATGCTCTGCTCAAAAGCGAACGGGACGTTGCGGAATTAAAAATAAAACGGCTGACCGAAGAGCTTCGTCGCAGCCGCCCTGAACATTGGATTGCAGTAGACTAGCCGTGTGCGAGTTTCGACCCCGGTGTCGACGATAAATTACATGTCTGTGTGATGTTACCGCGCCTTTGGTGACGACTCACTCATAATCGTTGCCGGTGATGATGTGGGCTCTCACGTACGCGCAAAAGAATCGCCACCGATCGCTGGTTCAGGCGACAGTTTATCGCGACGTCAATTTCTTCGTTTACCTCCGTGAATCGTCCGCACATGCCGGCCAACGCATCGCCGCCGCGGCGTTAAGGTTTCTTCCTTACGGTAAATTTGAAACCCGATTGAAAACGCATGAACGGAATCTATGGTGCGGGCCGAACGGATCGGTCCGCAATGCTGCGCATTATCGCAAGCAAGCACGACGTTTTTCGGATGCTAGCCTCGAAGCAAAGACCTCCTTACGAGGAGGTTTGGCATCTATGGACGGTCATTATTCCGCGGCGGTCAATTACAGGCCGTCTGCTCTGGGGAATGGTTTTGCGGCGGCGGGACCACGGCCGATGGATTTACAAGAAATACATCGAGGGCGTTGACGCGACTGAATACCGTGGGTCGGTGCGCGCGCTCATCCGGGAATGTAGAAAAACGGCCTCGCAGCGACAGTAGGAAAAGAGCATGAAGCCCATCATCCTTGCTGCTCTCGGATTACTTATCTTGTTGTCGGCAGATGTCGGCCAACCGTCTCGCCAGGATGGTTCGTCGGCGATCACATGCGACGATGATGGCAGTTGCACTGCCCTCGATGCGACTGCGTCGCCGCAGAGCGAGCCCAAGCGCGCGGCGGAGACCAAAATCACGACGGCCGCGCTGCACCCGTCGCGTGTGATCGACGCCAATGGCAATCCAACTGGCATGATTGTGTCTGGCAGAACCGGGGCGCGTGCCCGCGTTGGGGTCCGTTATGCCGCACGTTTTCAGGCCTATATCGATGACCTGGAAAACAATTATGGCGCTCGCGTGCTGTTCATGGGTGGCATTCGGCCTGGCCGATGCTCGCCTTCGAGCGAGCATCCGTGCGGAAAAGCTTTGGATGTGTGCCAGCTTCGACGCGGCGTGGTTGATCGGCGCTGCAAGTTACCCAGTCGTGTTGTTCTCGGTCAGATTGCCGCTGCGCACGGCCTCTTCGAAGGCGGACGCTGGTGTAATTCAGATTATGGTCACGCCCAGGTCGGCACGACCGCCAGTGCCTGCGGTGATCGCCGCGTTCGCGTAGCGCGACAATAGCACCGGAATTTTAGTTTCCACCGCTGGCGGCCGCTTTGGCGTCCTGACCGCGCTTGACCGCTTGGCTGATCGTATGAAGCGGCTTGCTCCGTGCTCCAGCGGATTGCTGCGCAACCTTTACACGCTCCGGCGGTTCCTGCGTGCGCGGGTTGCGCGGTGGCAAAGGAATCTCATCGGGTCCGTTCCAGGCGAGCAGGCCAGCCAGTTCCTGGCAGGGCGCAAGCTGTGGCAGCTTCACCGCCGGGCTACCGGTTTGGGCGACGATCCAAGTTTCCACCGGCCAGCTGGTAATCGTCTTGACGTAGTCTTGTGTCTCCTGCGGAAGCTGGCCCTTCTTGGCAAGCCAGTCCTGGATGCGCTTCGGTCCCGCATTGTAGGCAGCGGCGGCGAGGCCGAGGTTACCGAACTTCTGGGACAAATTTCGTAGCAAGCTTGCCGACGCCGGAATTGCTTGGACCGGGTCGAACGGGTTATCGAGGCCCCTGTCGGTGGCGGTCTCTTGCGTGAATTGCGCGATGCCGAGCGCCCCGGCCGAGCTGATGACGTAGGGCCTGAAACTGCTTTCCTGATACAAAAGACGAATGAAGAAATGCGGCGGCAGATCGTTATTGCGCGCCGCCTCAGCGAGCGTGTCGCAGATTTCCGTGCGCGTACGGTAGACAATCGGTTTAAGAAGAGGACGTAGCGGCGCGAGTGGCAGCACGACCGGTTCATAGTTTGGCGGCAAATTTGTTTCGACGCCTTCCAGTACTTTAGCTTGTTGGGTTACTGAGGCCGTATCGCGTGCGGCGAGCATCAGCCAACACCCGATAAAGGCAGCTATGACGCCGGCCGAGATATCGCCGGCCAGGCCAAAGCCTGTTCGTCTGACGATCGTGCCAACCAGGCAGCCAAACATGAGGCCGACCAGCAAGCTGATGAAAAAGACAATTTCGCCCGAGAAATACATCGGCCCTGGCCCGATTTGCGTTTGGAATGATCGCGCCCGGACGTGACAAATATGAGGCAGAGTATCCAATTTGTCGCGCTATCGGCCCTTTCCCGGCGCGGGTTTGAGCCGGTACGATGGCCTGTCCTGAGCCTCGGGGGAGGCAATGAGACCACGCAACTTCATTATTCTTCTTGGAGGTATGGCGGCGGCATGGCCGCTCGTTGTCCACGGCTATCTCAGCTTTACGTCGCCAGATGAACGCCCGACGCTTGTGGCCGCATTCCGCCAAGGCCTGGAACAGGCCGGCTATGTCGTCGGCCGCAGTGTGGCGATCGAGTACCGTTCCGCCGGCGGCAGCTATGAGCGGCTGCCATTGCTGGCAGCGGAACTCGTAAATATGCCGGTCGCGGTCATTGCGGCCACCGGCGGTGAGGCATCCGGGCGGGCCGCAAAGGCCGCGACCTCACAGATCCTATAGTGTTCACCTCGGGGTCCGATGCAGTGAAGGGAGGCCTGGTTGCATCGCTCAACCGGCCGGGCGGCAATGTCACAGGCGTGAGCCTGCTGGGATACGAACTCGACGCCAAGAGATTGCAGCTTTTGCGTGAGCTCGTTCCTCGAGCGTTGACGATTGGAGTTCTCGTGAATTCCAAAAGTCCCGGCATTTCCCCAGCTTTGCCAGTGATGAAGACTGCGGCGGATGCGAACGGCCAGAAACTCATCATCTTGGATGCCGGGACTGATGCCGATCTTGAAACGATATTCGCGTCGTTGCGGTCACGGGGAGTAGAGGCGCTGTTGGTCACGACCAACCCGTTTTACGAAGGACGGCGCAATAACATCGTGGCGTTGGCAAAGCGCCATTCTGTGCCTGTCGTGTACCCTTGGCGTGAGTACGCAGTCGTTGGTGGTCTGATCAGTTACGGCACGAGCTTCACCGAATCTTATCGCCAGGCCGGTGTTTATGTTGGCCGGATTCTCAAGGGCGAAAAGCCCGCTGATCTGCCGGTCGTGCAGGCGACCAAGTTCGAACTGCTCGTCAATGTTAAGACAGCCAGGGCGCTTGGGCTGACCGTGCCGCCGTCGCTACTCGTGGCTGCCGACGAGGTGATCGAATAAGGTTCGCGACGGAGACACCCATGGCGCTACAGCTTCGCCCAAACTGCGAATATTGCGACAAAGATCTGCCGCCAAATGCAACGGGCGCACGTATCTGTTCCTACGAGTGCACGTTCTGTGCGGATTGCGCTGACGCCAAGTTGCACAATGTCTGCCCGAACTGCGGCGGAGGCTTTGTACCCCGGCCAATCCGTCCGGCGACTGAGTGGCGTCAGGGACTCTCACTTGCAAAGCGGCCGGCATCGACCACCCGAGTGCACTTGTCTTACGATCTTGAGAACATTGCGGCCCACACGATGCGGATCAAGGATATTTTGCCAGAAGACCGGTGATGCATCTATGCCGCTTCCTGTTCTCCGATCCACGCGACTAGAAGTTCCCAAATTACCGCGAGTACGATTGGGCCTAGAAAAAGACCGGTAATGCCGAAACTAAGAGTACCGCCGATGACACCAATCAAAATAACGAGCATCGGAGTTTTCAGGCCCCGGCCCATGACGATTGGCCGCAGAAAATTATCGATCAGATTGACCGGCACCATGTAAGCCGTGAACAACAGCGCTGACGTTGTTTCCATCGCCGTCCAACTCCAAATGATGACCGGAATCAGGATAATTGACGGACCAATCTGGATGATTCCGAAGACCAGGACACCGAAAGTAATCAAACTTACCTGCGGAACGCCGGCAACCACCAGCCCGATACCCGCCAGCAGCGCTTGCAGAACAGAAATGCCAATCACACCGCGCGATACCGCACGAATGGTTGCCACGGCTTGATTTACGAATTCCTCACCCCGAGCCGAATTGAGTCGGCGGGAAAACTTTTTGACGGCATCAACGAATGCTGGTGCCTGCAAAAAGAGAAATCCGGCGACAATTATCGAAGTGAGGAATTTTATAATACCGAGACCGGTATCCGCACCAATGCGCAGCAAGCTGCTGCCCAGCGGTTTTAGTTGCGGCAAAACTTTAGCCAGGGCGGCCTGCATGTTGGTCGATGCCAGATCCCAAAATTGATAGATCGGATCGCCGATCAGAGGCCAATCTTTCACCGATGGTGGCGGTGGAGGGATCGTCAGGGTTGAAGGATCAAGTTGCTCGGAAATCACGCGAAGGCTATCGACCAGGCCCAATGCGAGCCACGTTGCCGGTCCGATAACAATCAGCAAAGTTAGAATCGTAATCAGAACGGCGGCCAATCGACGACGTTCGCCAAGTCTGAACGACATCCATTCAAAAACGGGATAAAGCGCAACTGTCAGCACCACGCTCCAGATAACAATCGGAACAAAGGGGTTGACGAGTATCCAGGACCAATAAAGGAGAAGAGCGAGAGCACCGAAACGGATCGCTGTCTCGATAAAAGGCGTCGTGGATTGATCGCGCGTGGATGGCTTTTTTTGATCGCGGGTCACCGATTTAACCCTCGACCTGCTCTTATTTGCTTCTCTCTATATAGAATACGAGGTGCGCCCCCGGTCGTGCGCACGCAATGACCTCGCCGTGGATCAGCGATTCCCATACCGGGTAATCTACAGCAGATCGGTCCGTGGCCTGAAATGTCCGGCATTGGCCCAAGGCGGATATCGCCTGTTGCCGTGGGTGGCGCCTGCCAACATGCCGTTTTGTTTATTTAATTCTCCACAGCCGTCGTGATTTTTACATCGATGCGTCATCTGTACGGTTTCCTATAGAGGTGCCGGTAGCCGCGTAGCGACAAGTTCGAAGGCCGCCGTGTGTGATCTGCCTCACCTTCGAAGTCCTTAACAGGTGATAGCAATCTCGCGATGGAGAATGGAAATGCGCTCTCCGGCACCACGCGGCCACGCAGACGGCGATTTAAAGTATCGCCAGCGTAATATCGTCGATGGTCATTATTCGGGCGTAGTGACCGTCGCTGCGGTTTGGCTTGCCTTCTATTTACTGGCATTCGGGGCTGCGATTTGGACCGTGTTTTCTCCGGGCGCATCCGAAATTACTGCCCAGTATACTGTTGGGCGCAGTCAGGCCCTGAAGAGCACGGGCTCGATTCAACCGCCGGCGAAATCTCATACTGTGCAGATACGGCACTGAAGTGGAGGTGCCGAGATGCGCGGAATACCGGCGCGTTCGCAAATGTTATCCCTAACGATTAGCAAGAAAGCCAGTTTGATTACACAGAGCGACGGCGTACTGATATTCACTGCCGCCGGAACAACCGATGCAAAAGATGCCGAAGCAAATCGCGCGGTCTCTTAGAGCCTTTCGAAACACACACAGGCTCGGCTTATTGCGCTGCGTTCGCATCTTGCCGGGTGGTCATCCTTGCGACGCAGTGACGGCGCAGGAGGGAACGGAATATCAAGGGAATGACGTGCCGCACTTGCCCCTCGCTCAATGCACGCGAGACGCTTGTGAATGTAAATACAGTCCTGCCGGGACGGCCAAGCTCAGGCTGTTGCGCGCGCGCAGCCCGGAGCGAGAAGCCCGCCGACACTAACCTGACGAGCGGTGCCACGTTTACCCTGACGGCGTTTTGAAAATTAGCCGAAAAACTCCACGATGCCCGTTTCCAGGTTATAAATGGCGCCCGTGATCTTGATCATGCCTTTGGCTTCCAGCTCAGCGAGCACAGGACTATCTTTCCGGATATCTGCCACAGTTATCTCGATATTCTTTCGTGCAACCGCGTCTACGAAGGCGTAGTTCTTCGCCGAACGCTCACCTTTGTAGGTTGTCGCCTGCACCGCGGGTTTGATTTTAGCCAGCAGCCCGGTGAGATTACCTAACTCGGCGTTGTCGATGGCGCCTTTGACGGCGCCACGAGCGGTATGACCCATTACAAGGACAACCTTCGCACAAGGACAACCTTCGCGCCGGCCAATTTGCACGCGAACTCCATGCTGCCGAGGATGTCCTGGTTTTCTACATTGCCGGCTACCCGGCAGTTGAAGGTGTCGCCAATTCCCAGGTCCATAATCACTTCGGCCGGCGCGCGCGAGTCGATACAGCTGAGCAGCACTGCTGCAGGATACTGTCCCGTGGCGCTCGCCCTTTGTTCGTTCAGATAATTGCGGTTTTTCCGCACACCCATCCGAAAGCGTTCATTCCCCTTTTTCATTAGTTCTAAAATCTGGCTCGGTGTCATTTTGTCACGCTGTGCCTTGGTCAGCGCATCAGCGCGTGCAGGACCCGTGAAAAAACCAATGCCGGCAAGCCCGAGCGCGGTCGTCGCGGCCCTGTAACCTTCAGAAAATTCCGCCGGCCCAAATCATTGCGGTGCAAATGCTCGTGATTGTCGCACATGATTACGTCACCTCTCCAAGGATGATCATTTGAGAATTGAAGTCAGCAACCGTTGCTTCAGTGTACAGGCGGTCGGCCGTACTTGCGGCCGTAAATCGGGCAGAGACTGCATCACAATCACGACATCGGGGTGAGAAAATGCACGAAGATTCCGCCAGTCAGACCAGGTTCGCGACCGTCACTTCGCCATCGGTGACGTAGTGATTGACGGGATCGGCGCCCAAGTGTTGGCCGGCTTGATATGAAGTAATCTCGCCGATGACTTGGTGTTTTCTTAGCTCGGCAATTATGTAATCCCGCTCGGCATTCGTATCCGAGTCTGTGGCGTGGGTGATCTGGAATGTGAGCTGGGTCAAGGAGAAGCCGGTATCTTTTGTGGCTGCTCCGACCCAGTGAACGCGCGCACCGTCAGGGGGGCGGTCGGTGTTTAGCCAGAAGCTCGCCTTTCCAAGTGCTGACTCGGCGTGCGCGAGACTCAAAGCCCAAAATCGAATGTGATGGCGCTTTCGTGGACTGTTATCGATCGCCTTCTGAAAACCGATGTCCTGGCCGCGTCCAAAAAGATAGAGGGTGCTAAACGGGGCGGTCGGATAGGGAGAGTTCAATAAGAATGCTCGGATCATGCCCCACGAGCTTGCCAGACCAAGCCGATCAGCTCCTGGCCAGCCCGCAGCTGTAAAGGCAGCCTGAAGCTGTTGGTGTGTGCCCGTAAGCACCAAGTTGACCGGGTCACCGGGCAAGCCGTCGCCGGTAATTGTGTAACGAGGGACGCTTTTGCGCTGGAGGATTTTGAGACCCATACGAACGACACGCGGCAAGATGATGTATGCCGCAAAGCCATAAGTGAGGGCCACAGCCAGCACCCACGGGAGCCTCTGGTCCGTAAATCGAAAGACAAAAACGATCAGCCAGACTGTGAGTATGCCCAACCCCAGGACCAGCAAACGGCGCAACAAGCGTTTCAGCAATCTCACGATCTGCCTACCAGAGCGATCCATTTAAGTTTGGAGAAGCTGACAGAAATTTATGTCCTTCCGCAAGGCTGGGGGCTTGTGGCAAAAAACGGACATTAATGCCACGCGCGTTCGACCCCTTCCGAGTGCTTGTTTGCGGCGCTACGATGCCTTTCCTGAGCTTGGGAGAAGGCAATGAGACGTCGCGAGTTCTCCAGGTTATTCGGTTCTATTGTGTTCATCATTGCGTTAACCGGGAGCGCCTCCGCGCAGCAGCAGTTTATGCCCGGGATAAACCTCGATGCTGACAAGCGTCCGCTGAGCCCTGAGGAGAAAGAAAAGCGTAAAGCGATCGACGAAGCATATCGATCAACGATTGAAAAACTTCCCGACCAGAAAAAATCTGCCGATCCGTGGGGAAACATTCGTTCAGCAAAGACGCCGTCATCCAAGCAGGGCCAATAGTGAAAACGCGACAACGCGTTGCCCAGCGCGCCACTTCTGTTGACCAGCGTTTCTCGCCGTTACCAAACTGCGCAGACGGATGTCCCCTCTTCGGATGAAGCGGACATGCCAAGGGCCTGTCGCAAAGTCTGATCCAACGCCCGACATTGCCAAACGCTTCCAATATCTCTGCTTGAGTCGCTAAGATGCGCTCCTGAAGTTTGAGAATGGGAATGGGAATGGAAATGGGAATGAAGCGCCGCAAGTTTATTGCACTTGTCACCGGCGCGATTGCGTGGCCATTCGTGGCGCGCGCGCAAAATCAAACAACCGCAAGTCAGGACGCCGACGATCCGGTGGGCCAGATCGCGACACTGCAAGGCATTACGACAGTGACGCGCGGCAACTTGCCGCCTTCCACGCTGAACGTGAGCGACGCCATCTACAAAAAAGACGTCTTGCAAACCGGCGCCAACTCATCGCTTGGCGTTACCTTCGACGACGAGACGACCCTCAGCCTCACTGCGAATGCGCGCGTCGTCGTCAACGAATTCGTCTACGAGGAGGGCTCCAAAGGCAATAAAGCTGTGCTCAATATTGCCCGCGGCACAGTCGCGTTCGTCGCCAGTCTGGTGGCAAAGACCGGCGATATGACGATTTCGACACCGACTGCGAATCTCGGTATCCGCGGCACAACCGGGGTCGTCGATGTTCCGGACAACGCTGCGGCAGGCGAGGCCAAAATCAAACTTTATCCGGATGCCGATGGGCGTGTGGGCCGGATAGAGGTATTCAACCCGCAGGGTGCGCGGCTCGGCGCGCTGACACAAGGGTCCAGCGCATTTGCCATCCGCCGGGGCCTGGGCGGGCAGTTCGCGGCGCTACCATTTCAAATCTCGCCGCAGGAGGCGGCGCGCGACCGCGGTGTGGTGCAGCGGCTGTTCGCTACGCACAATATCGGCCGTCGACTGACGATCCAGCGTCGGCAGTTGCGCGGACCGAACCGGCAGCGGCTGAACAACCAGCGGCCGAACAATCCCCGGCAGCCTGGCGGTCCGCAGCAGCAGAATCGCGGTCCACAGAAGGGCAACCCCAACGCGCCGCAACGCGGCGGTCTGCTCGAGAAACTGCGGAAGTTGAATCCGTTCGAGAAGAAAAAAAATGAGCCGATACGTTAGATGGGCGGGCTGCCGCTCGACGCGGGGGCCGATGAGGTAATCGAGTGAGGCGAGCGGTTTCCGCTCCTGACCCAAAGCGCGTCTACAGTCCCCATTCTCCGATGACCTGCTCGAAACCGCCAAGGCGACAAGTTTCGCTTGGTGATTCTGTCCGCTTTAGCAGCACAGGTGCTCTCAGCTTTAACGTTACCTGGTCAGGTTAATTGGCGGATCAGATCGTCGCAGCGCAAGCGGGCGCTTACAAATATCGAGCCTTACGCGGTCGCGCCGACTCGAAAATATGCCGCGGGATTCACCACAGAACGGAAGGCAGTTCTGTGTGTCGTCTAGGAGGTTTGTCATGCGTAAGCTTGCGTGCGCTGCGGGCGCATTCGTATTCGCGGCTATCGCTCCGCTCCCGACAATCGCCTATAGCCAGGCAGATGTCGATGCCTGCACCCCGGATGTGATGCGGCTTTGCCTAAGCGCTATTCCGGATGCGACCCGCGTAACCCTCTGCCTAGCCCAAAACAAACGGCAGCTCAGCCCCGCCTGTACGGTCGTGTTCAATCGACCACGTGGCGCAAGTGCTGACCAAGAACGTCCGAGAGCTATTCAGAATACCAATTTCTGAGTGCGTTGACTTGGAGCCGTGGCCACGCCAGTGAGTGGGGATATCCCACTCCCACGAGTGTGCTAGTTTGTACCGTGTTCTGAGCCTCGGGGGAGGCGATGAGACGGCGCGACAAAGCAGGCGGCAAGACAGCTAAAGGGCGGCGCCGCAAGACGTTGCCGCGCCGGCCAAGGGCTGCGCGTCGGCGCGGTTCTCTCGCTACCGGGCAGGAAACGAGTATCGCGCGACTCACCAGCGAGCGTGATGAGGCGCTGCAACAGTTGGCGGCGGCCTCGGAAATTCTCAAGGTCATCAACTCGTCACCTGGCGAGTTAAAGACGGTTTTCGAGGTCATGCTCGAGAACGCGACACGAATTTGCGAGGCAAGTTTTGGCTCCATGTTGGTTCGCGAAGGAGATCAATTTAGGCGCGTTGCCGTTCACAATGCGCCACTCGGATTTCTAAAGTACGCTGAACGGTCGCCAACGCTGGCACCCGCTGTTTCACTCGCTCTAACGCGCCTCTCGACTACAAAGCAAATTGTCCATATTGCCGATCTGCAAACTGAAGACCCCGACGATCCACTCGCCAAACACGCGGGCGCACGTACGCTGCTGCTTGTGCCATTGCTCAAGGAGCACGAGCTTGTGGGCATTTTTGGCATCTATCGTCAGGAGATACGACAGTTCACGGTAAGACAAATTGAGCTGGTCAAAAACTTCGCGTCTCAGGCGGTCATCGCCATCGAAAATACCCGATTGCTCAACGAGCTGCGTGAATCCTTGGAACAGCAGACTGCGACATCCGAAGTCCTTAAGGTCATCAGCAGCTCGCCCGGAGAATTGGAGCCCGTATTCAACGCGATGCTGGAGAATGCAACGCGCATTTGCCAGGCCAAGTTCGGCAATTTATTCTTGCGCGAAGGAGAGGGCTTCCGTGCGGTTGCGGTGCACGGAGACTCCGAATATGCGGACCGATCGAGGAAAGACCCATTGGTCCATCTGCGCGATCATCCCGGCGCTCCGCTTGATCGCGTTTACAGAACCAAAAAAGTTCTCCACATCCACGACCTTCAGGTGGATGAAAGCTATCGCAAGGGCGATCCCCGCATTGTCGCTCTTGTCGATTCCGCGGGCGCCCGAACAGAAATCGTGGTGCCTATGCTCAAGGAAAAGGAGCTGATCGGCGCGCTCGTTATTTATCGCCAGGAAGTGTGGCCGTTCACCGACAAGGAGATCGAGCTACTGACCAATTTCGCCGCGCAGGCTGTTATCGCCATCGAGAACACGCGCCTGCTCAGCGAGCTTCGCGAATCCCTCCAGCAACAGACCGCTGCCGCCGATGTTCTCAAAGTCATCAGCCGGTCGACCTTCGATCTGCAGACTGTGCTCGATACGCTGACCGAGTCGGCTGCCCAACTTTGCGCAGCCGACAAGGGCGTCATTTTTCAACGCGAGGAGGAGTTATACCGGCTTGCCGCTAACTATGGCTTTTCGCAAGAGGCCGAGCGGTACGCGTCCGCACACCCGTTGCAACTGGATCGAAGCAGCATCACGGGCCGAACCGCACTGGAAGGTAAGACAATCCATGTTCCGGACGTGCTGGCCGATTCCGATTACCAGGCGACCGGTTACCAGAAGGCGTTCGGCCACAGAACCGGCCTAGGTGTGCCGCTTTTGCGTGAGGGCACGACGATCGGCGTTTTCGTGCTCACCCGTGATCAGGTGAACCCATTTACCGCGAAGCAAATTGAACTTGTGACGACTTTCGCCGACCAGGCCGTGATCGCGATCGAGAATGTCCGATTGCTCAATGAGCTGCGGGAATCGTTGGAGCAACAGACCGCGACATCCGAAGTCCTTAAGGTCATCAGCAGCTCGCCCGGAGAATTGGAGCCCGTATTCAACGCGATGCTAAAGAACGCAACGCAGATCTGCGATGCAAATTATGGCGCAATGTGGCTGAACGAAGAGGGCGGTCTCCGCAATGCCGCGTTTCAGGGAAATATGCCCGAGTCTTTCACGGAGCAATGGAAAACGGCCGTGATACCGCTCAGTCAGGATGTCCCCGCAACTCGCGTCGCCGTAACACGCAAACCAATTCAGGTAGCGGATCTCAGAAAGGATTCTGCCTACTTGACCGGCCATCCCTTGGCGGTCGGCTCGGTTAATATTGCCGGCATGCGGGCATTGCTTGTTGTGCCAATGCTACGGGAGGGTGATTTTGTTGGTGCGTTCGCTATCTATCGCAAAGAAGTGCGGCCGTTCAGCGACAAGCAGATTGAGCTGGTGCAAAACTTCGCCGCGCAGGCCGTGATCGCAATTGAAAACACACGGCTACTCAAGGAATTGCGTGAATCCCTTCAGCAGCAGACCGCTACCGCCGATGTGCTCAAGGTTATCAGTCGCTCGACCTTTGATTTGCAGGCGGTACTGCAAACCCTCGTTGAATCAGCTGCACGGCTTTGCGATGCCGACAAAACCGTCATTACTCGTGAGAAAGATGGAGCCTTCTATCGCGCCGAGGCCCACGGCTTCCCTCGCGCTTTCATGGACTACGTCAAAGATATTCCAATCAAGGCCGAACGTGGTTCGGCGTTCGGGCGCGCCTTGCTTGAAGGCCGCGCAGTCCATATCCCCGATGTAAAGGCCGATGCAGAGTACACTTTGGCGGAGGTGCAGAAATTGGGCGATTATCGCACGGTTCTCTCCGTCCCAATGCTGCGTGAGGGCGTTCCGATCGGCGTGCTGAGCTTGACGCGCACGGACGTTCGTCCGTTCACTGACAAGCAGATCGAGCTGGCCACGACCTTCGCCGACCAGGCGGCTATTGCGATCGAGAACGTGCGCTTGTTCGAAAGCGTGCAGGCTCGTACGCGCGAACTGGCCAGGTCGCTGGAGGATTTGCGCGCTGCGCAAGATCGCCTGGTTCAGACGGAGAAACTTGCCTCACTTGGCCAATTGACCGCCGGCATCGCACACGAGATCAAGAACCCGCTCAATTTCGTAAATAACTTTTCGGGGCTCTCCAGCGAATTGATCGATGAATTGCAGGACGTCCTGAGCGGTCTATCGGTCGACGACAAGGCGCGCGACGAGATTAATGGGCTAACAGAGACGCTGCGTGGCAATCTTGACAAGGTTGTGCAGCACGGCAAGCGAGCCGACGCGATTGTCAAGAATATGTTGTTGCATTCGCGTGAGGGCACCGGCGAGCGTCGGCCTGTCGAGATCAATACCCTAGTCGAGGAAAGTCTCAATCTTGCCTATCACGGGGCGCGGGCCGAAAAGCAGGGCTTCAATATCACTTTGGAGAGGTCGTTTGACCCGGCTGCCGGCGAGGCCGATCTCTTTCCGCAGGAGATTACACGGGCGCTGCTCAACCTGATCTCAAACGGGTTTTACGCGGCGATAAAGCGCAAAGCGGAAACGAATGGGGGCGACTGCGAACCTACACTCACGGCGGTAACAAAAGATCTCGGCGACAGCGTCGAAATCAGCATTCGCGATAACGGCACCGGCATTCCGAGGGAGGTGAGGGACAAAATGTTCAATCCGTTCTTCACGACCAAACCGGCCGGGGAGGGCACCGGGCTGGGCCTTTCAATCAGTCATGACATCATCGTCAAACAGCACGGCGGGTCTGTGGACGTCGACACCCGGCCAGGCGAGTTTACTGAATTCAAGATCGTTCTGCCGCGCACGGCAGCGACCATCGCGAAGTCACGAGGACAAGTGTGATCGCCTTCGCTGTGTGGTTCAGATTGTACCAACTTCCGAAAGAGGTCCCTACCACCACCATGTCCTGGTCAAGGGTCGTTGCCGGTCGGATCGACGGCGTCCTCGATCCGCCGCAAAAGACATGGTCGTCTCAAAGACGTAACCGCAAGACTCACACTTCCAGACGTGGCGCACGCGACTCTTGTCGCCAAAGTACTCCAACCATTCCGGCGCGATCAGCTGCTCGTCACATTGGGGACATTTGGCGAGCTGGGGTAAGGGCGCACATTCCGAGGGGTTTCTCATGGTACGAAATTGCATGAACGTTCCTTCACGTTTTGCGCGCACTTGTCGTCGTGTAGCCGATCAAAAATGTTGAATAGCGACCACAGCTATTTCGTGGACGGCATCTGTATATTTGCCGTCGAAGAGAAGAACGTCGAAGCTGACGACAAAGGCCAGCATGGTCGATAACACGCGCAGCATTTTGTGATCATGAGTTTCCGCGACTTAAAATGTGCTTACCTAGACTCCTCAAATTTTTTGGATCCGAGCGGTCGAGGACACTGCAAAGGTAAATCAGTAGCGGTAGGGGATCACGTTTTCGTGCTCGCGCGCCGGCCGCAATTAGTGATGCGACCATTGGGTTACAAAGTTCCAGCGGCTTAAAAGCCCTTTTCGTTGGCGGCTGCTACCAAAAACATTTCCCTGGCCGGTAGCATCGCACTTCAGAACAATCGCGCGACTCACGCTTAAATCGCGACGGGCGAGCTGCGGGCCTCACGTGTTCCAGAGGAGATAAATGACGTTGCCACAAGAAAAGCGACGCGATGAGACGCATTGCGCGCCTTTACTCGTAAAAATCCAGGAGTGACCGTGACGTCCGACGTTCATCCCGGGCAAGCAACGCGGTTTGTCTGCCGCTCGTACATGGCCGTGGTGCTTGCGCCCAAACCGCCAATTATCGAGTGGGTCGCCGAGATTGACCAAAAAATCAAGGGCGCGGGATGTTTCTTTATCGGGCCGCCAGTCGTTCTCGACCTATCTGCCGTAAAGCTCAGCAAATCGGCAATCGCACACCTGCTGGCTGAATTGGAACAGCGTGGCGTGCGAATTATGGGGCTCGAGAATGTCGAGGCCGCTTCGACCGGCGATGGTTTGCCGCCATTGGTGCGTTCCAGCAAGGGAGCAAGCATGAGTATCGACGCTGTCGAGGCGCCAGTGGCAGCCCCGGTGCCGGACTCGACTCGTAAACCCGCCACGCTCCTGCTCGATAAACCGATACGCTCGGGGCAATCGATCTTCTTTCCGGATGGCGACGTGACAGTCCTCGGATCGGTGGGGTCCGGCGCTGAACTTATCGCGGGTGGATCGATACACATTTATGGCGCACTGCGCGGGCGCGCGATGGCGGGCTCGAATGGCAATACGCGGGCCCGCATTTTCTGCAGCAGGATCGAAGCCGAACTCTTGGCAATAGATGGCTACTACATGACTGCGGAATCGATGGACAAAGGCCTGCGCGACCGGGCGGTCCAGGCGTGGCTTGAAGGTAATGAGCTGAAGATCACCGCGTTGGACTGAATGCGATCACTCAGGAGATGCATACAATGGCCAAGGTCGTAGTTGTTACTTCCGGGAAGGGCGGTGTCGGGAAGACCACATCGACTGCGGCCTTGGGAGCGGCGCTGGCGCAAATTGGACAGAACGTCGTCATCGTTGACTTCGACGTCGGCCTGCGAAACCTGGACCTCGTGATGGGCGCCGAGCGGCGGGTGGTCTACGATTTCATCAACGTGACGCAGGGTGTTGCCAAGCTTCCGCAAGCTCTGATCCGCGACAAGCGGCTCGATCGACTTGCGTTGCTACCCGCGTCCCAAACCCGCGACAAGGACGCTCTCACCGAAGAAGGCGTTTTGGGCGTGATAACCGCGCTCCGCAAGATGTTCGACTGGGTTATCTGTGATAGCCCCGCAGGTATCGAGCGGGGCGCTACGCTCGCAATGCGTTTTGCGGATGAGGCCATCATTGTTACAAACCCCGAAGTGTCGTCGGTGCGCGATTCAGATCGCATTATCGGCCTCCTTGATGCCAAGACCGTCAGGGCCGAGCGCGGCGAACGCGTGGGCAAGCATCTGCTCATTACCCGCTACGATCAGCCGCGCGCCGCGCGAGGCGAGATGTTGAGTATCGACGATGTTCTTGAGATTCTGTCCACCCCGCTCCTCGGCATCGTCCCTGAGAGCGAAGAGGTGTTACGCGCTTCGAATCTCGGCTCGCCGGTGACGCTCAACAATCCCGGCAGCGGGCCCGCGCGTGCCTATTGTGACGCAGCCCGCCGGCTCATGGGTGAAGATATTGAAATGACCATTCCGGCCGACAGACAGGGCTTTCTTGGCAAGCTGTTCGGGCGGAGAGCGGCATGAACTTGTTCAGCCTGTTCAAGCGCCGTGGGTCCGCCCCAGTGGCGCGCGACCGCTTGCAGATTCTCCTGGCTTATGAACGAACGGCCCGCGGTTCGCCCGATCTTCTCGTCATCTTGCGCGAAGAGATCCTCACAGCCGTGGGCCGGCACGTCGAAATCGATCCCGACCGGGTCACCGTGCAAATGAACCGCGGCGCCAAGGTGTCGACCCTCGAGGTCGATATCGAAATTCCGAATGCCGTCCGGCCGCCGCCAAATGCAAGCCGGCGCAAACGGTCGGCGTTGCCGGCACATCGCCCGGCCTAGGGGCGCCGCTCGTCCGCCGGGCCTGGATCCTGCCGATATTTCGAAATTCCAACGATGCTGCCCGAACCACGGCGCTAGTGCGCTGCAATGCCTTTTTTTGTAGGGGATAGCCGGCACAATGGAGGTATCCCAGCGCTAATTTGCGGTATTCTTTGGGGGGCGACCATTTAACTGCTGGTTAGTGGGGCGGGGCATGAAGGCACTTTTCTGGGCTGCATTGCTCGTGGCTGGTCCTGCGACCACAGCCGCCGCTCAATTGGCTGTCGGACCAATCGCAATAACGAATACCGTAAATGGCATACCAATAACGGTGAGTGCGAGTTCGACAATTACCGTTAGCGCCGTTGAAAATGAGCGGACGGTGGATGCCAGAATTTTTGTCGATCTGATAGATCTGCAGCGAAAATTCCCCAACCTCATGGACACGTTCAGGCCCCCTGCAGACAATTGCGCCAACCGAGGCGCTGATCGACAGAGTCCGGTTGTCTCTCTCAAAAGCACTGCGCTGTGGCCAGTCGATGATCACCTTATGATGTCTATCAATGGCCGTGTCGATATTTGGTCATGTATCGCCAGATCGCCAAAATCAGAAATCGAATGGAAGAAGAAAAAAATTGGAATTTTAAACTTTAAAGTGCCGGTCATGCGTACGGTAAGAAATGTCACCAAGAAAATGGAAGGCAGTCAGTTATTTCGTGGAAGTCTGCCGGTCCGGTTGGTAAAAAAAGATGGCGAAAATGTCACGTTTAAGATGGCCGAGCCTGAGATAAAGATGGAGGGGCAAAACGCCATTTTAACAAATGCCAATCTGAACGTCGCAAAGATGGACATAAACAAGAAAGCGTTCAATGCACTCCAAAGCGCAATTAGCCCGGCGAAGCTCAGGTCGGTGCTTCCGAAAGAGTTTCAAAGCTTGAATATGAAAGTTGTTTCGACTCGCTTCAGGAGTTACGGCGGTCACGCGATAGCGGAGATTAATCTTGCCGCTACAAGCGCACCCAATACGCAGTAACTGCGCTGGACTTAAGCTGGCGATTCCTTCTGTCGGTGAGGGACCAAGGGGACGGAACAAGGCTTCGGTCGATCGACATCATTTTCACTCTGAGGAAAATATTTCAGAACGGTTTGCTCTAACAAATTGCAGATTTCTTCTGCCGTACCCGATTCCAGCTTCTTGGCGGATGCCGCAGATGTCGGAGCGTTCATCAGATTCTCCTGGTGAATTTAGCGCGCCTCTGCCCCAGCGAACGGTGCTTTCCGTTTATCTATGAGTCGTGTCGTAAGGGTGCAGTAACACTGCACCGGCGCTGCTCATTGAAGAAGGTCAGCGCGGAGGTACTGCGATCCCGTGAGGAATTTGACAGCGCTGACCGCGCGCTTCTTGGTGCGAAAAGTCGGCTATCCTTGTCTTCGTGGTCAGTTGAGAGGCTCGCGCGATTTATTCCCGCGCGACCTTTCAATCTATGTTCAGAAAAACGTTATCTGAGACGGGTGCCTAGCCGTTCGCTGGCAGGAATAAGCGGTGGGCTTTTGCAATCTCCTGTGCAGTCCCAATCACAGGAGAACCACAATGAAAAAGTTACTGACCGTCCTGGCTGCATTCACTGTTTTCGCGACGCCCGCATTTGCCCAGTCGTTCTGCGCCTGTGACGGCACCGGCAACGTGCTGGTGTTCGGAAACAGGCCGACCGCTCCTCAAAACGGTAAAATTGCCGTCCGTCAGACCGGCCTGGATTCGTTCGCCATGGCTGCGAAGTCCGAGCCCGGGTTCAATACGAACGCCCCGGCGGGCACAGGCGGTGGCAGCCTCGGCTACAACGAAATGCTCCGTAACTACTGAGGACAAAGAAGAGAAACAGGGGCGGGCTTTGAAAGCTCGCCCTCTTTTCCTTTCCTGGTGCACCGGCGCCGTATGGCGTTGCGATGCCTGCCGAAACAATTCAAGGCGCTATGTGAGTTAGCTCACAAACCCTTTGTACGACTGGCGCGAATATTCAAATGAGAACGAAGCAAAGTGCAAAAGAGCGAGACCGTCGGATGAAATGGGGAAACCTCATCGCACTTCTTGCAGCTGCAACGTGCATGGTTGGGTTTCTGCTAGTTGCAGCTCCCTCCCTGTCGATGAATGCAGAGCAGCCCCCCAGGAACAGGTGCGTCGCCGTTTCCAAACAGGAATACGTCAGCGCCGACAGGCAAAAAGTGCTGCGTACGCAGTTTAGTTCGTTCGTGACAACGGGCCGTGTAGGGCAGCGTCATTATTGGTATTGTCACACGTAGGGCACAATATGCCCGCAGGGCAATACGCCGCTTACGGCGGAAACATCGCCTCTGCGGTGGCTTTGTCCAAAACTTTTCCCGTGGCATCAAGCGCTCGCACCGTCCAGCGGTAGTTGTGGCGCTCGCCGCGAGGCGGGCACGGACCTGTATAGCTGATGGCGCCCTGGCTCACCAAGTTCCCATTATACGTGATCGTTGAACCACCATGGTGAAACGTCGGCATATTGAGATCGGTCATCATGAAACTCAAACTTTTGGTACCGGCAGGAACGCCCGCTAATGCAAAAGCCGGCGAGATCGACGCACAGGCTGGAATGCTGGCCCATGAAAATCGTAGAGACAGGGAAGGGCTGCCGTCGTCTGATGTCGACCGAGAAAAATTGAAATAGAGGGCGACAACGCAAAGCGCCGCCAGGACAATCACAGTGAACCAGTAAGCGAGCCGTCTGCCCATAAACGTACTGTAGGTTACAACCGGTCATTCAAATAGATGGTACCCGTGGGACATGGCGTGCATCGTGTTTTCTGGGTACACACGCTGACATGGACCTGATTTATACCGTTTCGATCTGGCTATTGCCGGTTCTTATCGCCATCACGTTCCACGAGGCAGCTCACGGATATGTTGCGCGCTTCCTCGGTGACGAAACGGCGTCACGGCTTGGGCGTGTCAGCCTCAACCCATTTCGGCACATAGACCCCTTTGGAACAGTTGTTCTGCCCGGACTTTTGCTGCTCGCTCGGTCGCCGTTCTTGTTTGGCTATGCCCGGCCGGTGCCAGTCAACTTTCGGGCCCTTCGCAACCCCCGTATCGGCATGGTGCTTGTCGCGGCGGCGGGTCCCGCAATGAATATTGGGCTGGCCGTTGTTGCCGCCCTGAGCTTTCATCTGATCGCCTATCTGCCGGCCACAATAGCTCGGTGGACTGCGTTGAATCTGAAGAACGCGCTTATCCTCAATGTCGTTCTCGCGGTCTTCAATCTGTTTCCCCTCCCACCTCTTGATGGGGGACGCATCGCCGTGGGCTTGCTTCCCAATGCATTGGCAATACGACTTGCCCGTCTTGAACCTTACGGGATGATGATTCTTATTGGGTTGCTCATTCTCCTGCCGTTGCTGGGGTCGCAACTGGGTTTGCAGCTTGATTTTGTCTCACGCGTCATCTCGACCTCTACGGATGCCGTTATCGGAGCTATCCTTCGATTAACCGGCAATATTTAGATGACCGGCTGTCTGCGCTGCCGTTCGTGCGTCTCAGCTACTTACGGGTGGCAGCAGAGCGTCGTCCAGCGCGTTCTTTGCGAGGGGCCGGCGGATGAGATACCGGCATTGTATTTTCTCGCAGCCCCGCCGCGAGCTCGCCGAGCATGACAAAAAGCGCGAACAGGAAGAGCAGCGGCAGGCCACCGCCGATGACCCCGACCGCAATCTTGATTGAAAGCGGATCTGTGATGCGGATGGCGTGGCAAAAGATGTCGACCAGTTTTTCCATGGTGTCCCCGTGAGGCGAGCGTTGAAGGTGAGGCCAGGACGTTTTCGTGAGTCTGTTTCTAACGTTGACGGGTCGCTTTTGTTGGCGCGCTTGTTTCGTTGAGGTGGCTTAATCGGTCCGCGATTGCAAGAATGAGCATCGAGACTGCGAAAGCCAGCAGAATGCCGACAACCCAGGCCAACTTTGTGTTGTCGGCATGTCGCTCAATGTCCATGAACCATTCCAGGACATTGACTGCAGCAATAGCCGCTATCGAGCCAAGCAGCTTCTGTTTGAGGCCCGAAAAGCCGATTTTAATCAATCCCTCCGGCCAATCGGGGTGCTTCGCAGGATCAATTTGAGTGAGGAAATTCTCATAGCTCGAACAGATGACGATAACGATGAGATTGGCGATAAGGGTGAGGTCCACGAGCGTGAGGATGCCGACAATCACATCCGCGGGTGGAGTCGCGGGGATCAGCATGACGAAGTCGAATAATTTGATGAGAAATTTAAGCGCGAGCGCAGCGAGGCCGACGATCAATCCCAACAAAAACGGAGCTATCAGCCACCGGCTATTAAAGACAATCGCTTCGACAAAACGAGCCACGCTTTGCACTTGAACCTCCTTTCGAGCCACGCCACCAAAAGCTGGCCGTCCTATTCTATGAAATTAATTCCGGCAACGTGCGGCTAAACTTTATTCGCTATTAAACAAAAATGTCAGTTTTCGGGGGTTCAATTGGACATGACGCGGACTTCAGGTGATGTCTGCTTGTGACCCGAGCGGACATGAGGGCCGTTCGATGCCTTGCCTGAACCCGTGGGCGCCTTCCAACGCGTCGGCACTCCGTACGGGACTTTGACGACAAGATGCGAAGCGAAGGCCCCGAAGCTACCGCTGCGTGGTCTTAAGAGCTGATCAGTTTTATTGGAATTCGCAGCAACTGCTTCTGACTCATAGCAGATGTACTGATCACGCTTTCTAGTGCTTGCCTCTTTAATTCGGTGGATATCGGATTCCTGCAGAAATGCGCCCCAATACCGCCTCAGTCGCGTGAGGCAATTGGCCGTGGTGGGAGTATCAACGTAGCTGTGGCGTTGCAGGGGGGTATTATAATGACGATCGTGAGACCCGACTGGCTTGATGCGAACAAGTCTGGTCCGGAGATATTTGCTCCGCAGAACCGGCGTACACCGGAAAAACCGGGCGATGCCGGTCACATCGCGTTCCTGCGCCGGCAGCGCAGTGAGGCAGAGTTGAGCAACGATCCGGTCATGGAACGGCCGAATGAGCTCATCCGGCGGGTATCGGGCGCGTCGATCGAAGAAATTGACCGGGTCATTCGCGAACTGGAAAGCGTGCGCGAAATGCTGCGCACTGAAGGTGAGCGAGTGAGCCGCGAAATCGTCAGCTATGCCAACTTAAGTAATGCGGCAACGACCGCGATGAAGGTGATCGCCGAAAGCCTGCATCAATGGAAAGAGACCCCGCTGCGGCCATAGCATTCCACACGGCCGACCTGACGCTCGGTCCGATCGCGAGGCGCGAGGCGTATCGACTATTTCTTACAGGGCCAAGTCGCCTTTAGAGCGTCCAAAGCCAACGTGAAAAAACTGTCGTTCTGCCTTGCGGGTCGGGTGTCGATGTAATTGACGACGATCTGGACAGATTGCACGGTCGTTGATGTTTTAGGAGGGCAGACAATGCCTTTGCTCGCAAAAATAATTCCTTCGACGATCCCGACGCAGCGGTCCTGTTGCAGAGCAGGTCCCAAGAATGCACGGCAGCCCGGTATAATGAAGTTTGCCGAAGTCGCTTCGTTTTGAGAAAAGGCTATTTCGCCGGTTATTGTCAGCGTGGCGATCAGTGTCATGACGCATAAGATCGAGATCGTCCGAATACGAACCATCAACGCAGCTCCCCCCAGCAGAATTTTGATCTATTTTCTTTAGCGTTCCAGCATATTCACGATATGAAAAAACGACAATTGCGTCGATCTAGAAGCCCGTGGCAAAGCGCGCCATGACCACAATGATTGCAACCTGCATGGTGCCCTGCACCGCTACCACGCGCAAATAGGTTTTCATCCAGCGCGCGATCTTTTGCATATCCGGCTGCGGTTTCTGCACCTCGAAATAGAGCCGAAGATTGGTCGGTAGCAGGTAGCCGAGCCCCTGACCCGTCAACACAGTGACGATAGCAAGCGCGGCAATGACCCACCAGAATTCGGGATAGGCAAGATCGAGAAACCCCATCCGCACCGCCAAGAACCAGCCCGTGGTGGATGTAATGGCGGACAGCGTGGGCATAAGGATGAGGGTACGAGGAATCAAACCACCGATCATGGCGCGGCGGGTCTCGAAGGGGACGCGGCGCATAACCGGGCCAACGATGAAGCCCATGAACAGGTCGATGCCGGTCCATAGCGCGCCCGCCATCACGTGCATGAAGTTGAGAAACCAAAGGCTGGGGCTTACGACCGCCGCCGTCATCAGGCCGAATGCCGCAGCCGCAGCCAGGAGGTACCAGACCCGCAGCGGTGACCCAATGGGGGCATGCGGTGCGCTAACAATGGTGTCGGCCAAGTCGATGGTCCATGGGCAAGAAGAAGTCGCGGGCCGGGAGGCTCCGGGCTGAAGCGTCTGCCATTTATCGACGGGCGGCCGCGCTCAGTGCCGCATAACAGCGCGGCGAGAGAGACGCGGCATTCTCCGATAAACAGGAAATCAAACGGCCGGCGCCGGGCTCGACGCCTGAACAGAGCGAGCGCTGATCGGCATCGCAGATTCGCAATATCGCAAGCGCCATGCGGGGCCGCATCGGTGGCATTGGGCCAAGCGAAGCTACCGCTGGGGCCGCTGGAGTCGCCGCCGACGCCGCAGGTGATGTGGGAGCATTTCGGTCGATCGCCGCCACAGCGCTGTGACATGCTGTCGAAAGCAGGCTGGAATTTTTTTGTAAACACTCCAGTGCTGCGGCTCCTCCGGGCTGCACGCCCGAGCAGTGGGCCATGAAATCGGATCGACAGGCGGCGCGGATGGCACCGAGTTGCTTGGCGGTTGGCTTTTTTGCTGCGGTCGCCGTCTGCGCTGGCGCGGGAGGCGAAGGCGCGCTTGTGCGTACCGGCTTCGGTGTACTTACGGGTCTTGTCGATGGCGAAGCCGGGCGCGAAATTTCTGCCGGAGGGGCTGCAGTGGCAGCTGGATTTGCTGCGGCGGGAAGAGTTTCCACCACCTTTTGACAGGCTGGCGACAATTCGGCTGCGTTCGCTTTCAGACAGAGCAGCAGCTCAGGACTGCTCGGCGCAATCCAGGAGCAGTGCGCGGCGAAATCATTTAGTGTGCAAGTTTGTCGGACTAGTCTGAGTTGATCCTCTTGCGACTGCGCTGCTGCAGGCTGCGGCATCGGGCTAGCGGCCGCTGGAGCGGCCGAAGCGGCTGGAGTAGGGGGAGCGGTCGGCGCTGCGGCGGCCGGCGCGACGGCTTCCACAGCCGTCTTACAAGAGGCTGACAATTTGGCGTCGTTGTGCATCAGGCACTCCAGCGCATCCTTGCCGCCGGGCTCAGTATCCGAACAATTGGCCATGAAGTCGGAGCGGCACGATTCGCGGATGGCCTCGCGCTGCGCTTGTGTCGGCTGCTGCGCCAGGGCTGCAGTGAACGCAGCCGAAATTACCAACCATGCAAACGCAGGAACCGCAAAGAATTTAGGCATAAAACAATGCCTCACTCAGGCGTCAAGACTACGCAGTTAGAATAGACTCCCAATTGCGACGCTGGCAATGAGCGATATCGCCGGTAAAAAAGGTTGGCAATCAGACAATCGCTGATGGCGTAAGATATCCTGCAGGTCGTCGTCGAAGGTGCCGCCAGGCCTAGCGTCTGGGCTGGCAAAGATTTACGTTTCTCCATCGCTCGGAAATCTGCGGTTTGGTCGATGTTTCGATTTCTTTTATTTTTGGCTATGGCGTTGTCGCTGTCGTCGGTAACGGCTCAGGCGCAGCAATATCCCGACCATCCGGTTAGGGTGGTTGTTGGTTATGCGGCGGGGGGCGGCCCGGACATTCAGGCGCGCACGCTCGCCGCGCAGCTTAGTCTCGACCTCGGGCAGCAATTTTTTGTCGAGAATCGCGTCGGCGCCAACGGAACAATCGGTACGCGGGCGGTGGTCCAATCAAAGCCTGATGGCTACACGTTGCTATTCTCCTCAAACGGAATTGCGCCGACCCCGTTTATCTACAAAAATCTAGGGTACGACGTGTTCACTGATCTCACGCCGATAGCAACGATTGGGGTTCTCGACGGCCTATTCATGCTGGTCGACGAAAAATCGTCCTACAAAACGCTGCAGGAATTTCTCGATCACGCGAAAAAGGATCGCGCGGTGTTCGGTTCTCCGGGCGTGGGAAACGGGCTGCATCTGGCGGCCGAGATTTTCAGCAAGAAGGCCGGGATCACGATGCAGCACGTTCCCTACAAAGGGGCGTCGGAAGTCATGACCGGCATGCTCAGCGGCAGCATTGAAGTAATGTTTGTAACGCCGCCCTCGGTCTTGGGATTGCTCAAGGATGGACGTGTGCGCGCGCTCGCCTTCACGGGCAGCAAGCCGTTTCCCGCGTTCCCGGACGTGCCGCTCATGAAGGAAATGTTGCCCGGCTTCGAACCGATCGGTTCCTGGGGGATGATCTTCGCGCCCGCGAAGACACCACCTGAGATCGTCGAAAAGCTCAATGCAGCGGTGCGTGCGGCCTTGCAGGCTCCGGCAGTCGCCTCTGCTATGCAGCGCGACGGCTACGTTCCGGACAATCGGAACGTTGCCGAAACCGCCGCCTACTTCCGTCAGGAAGTCAAACTGATGGGCGAAGCGGTGAAGGCCGCTGGCATTGAACCGAACTGATGTTGGTTACCCGACGGCTCGCAGCGGTTTGCCGGCTGCCATCACCGGTTTGGCGCTGATCAGTACGAAGGCGATGACGCAGTCTTCGGTGCCGCGGTTGACCCAGTTGTGGATGGTGCCGCGTTGCACCAACACGTCGCCGGCTTTCAACTTCACCACCACGCCGTCGTCAAGTTCCATTTCGATCGCGCCGGACATAACGGCGGCGTAGTCGATCGAGTCGGTGCGGTGATTGCGCGCGGTGACACCCGGCTGATAGCGCACAACGCGGAACACGGTGCCGCCCTCGACCGTGGTCTTGAACGACCCGGACGTGGGGTCCTGGAAGCCGTCATTGTCGACCGGAAAGCCCTTGGTCGACCAGACAACACAGGACGACGCCCCCGGCCGGTTGGAAATGACGTTCTTGGCGATCTCGTCGACTTCAACTTTCGCGCGGCCGCCCGCGCTGTGTCCGGTCACAACGCGGCGAATCTGAAGACTCATAGGGGCTTTCCTTCTTGATCGAAAATAGCGTGGTTTATTTGCTTGCGGCTCGCTTCAGGAATGCGGCAAATATGGCGGCGACGCGTGGTTCGGCTTCGCGCCATTCCTTGCGGTCCCACTCCTTCAACAGATTGTCGTCCGATCGCTTCTCGACCACGTCTTCGTGCAGTTCGCTGTGGGGGATGAGATTAGCGGCCTTGCGCGCAGTGGCTGGCGTGTGGATCACGTCATTGCCGGCTATCAGGCACGCCGGCGTTTTGATTGCACGCAAATCGGCTTCGGTGGCGCCGACAATCGGCAAACTCGCCGATTGAATAAAACACTCCCGCCAATACGTCATGACGTTTATGAATTGTCCGGCATCGGTCTTCAATAGCCGATCGCGATTCGATGGCCGAGCCTTGATGCATTCGCTGAAGTGCTCGCTTTCGCACAGCGCCTGCATGCCGCCGGAGCGCGCTATTCTTATGAATTGTCCGTAGTAGTTCTCGGCTAGCCGATCGACCGCCTCCTGGCCGCCGGTGACTCGCCAGAGCAGCAAGCCGCGCAAGCCATCCGGGTGCCGCATGGCATAAAGGATCGCCAGGCGTGCGCCTGCTGAGGAGCCGCCGACATGCATCGGCAGCGCACCGAGCTCTTTGCCGAGCGCGTAGAGGTCGTCGGCCCATACTTCGTGTTCGGACGCAGAGCCGTCGAACGAAACATCGGAGGCGCCGCAATTGCGTCGGTCATGCAGCAAAACGCGATAGCCAGATGCTGCGATAGCTTCCGACAAGTCGATCAATTCGTGGTAAGATCGGCGGCTTCCGGGCGTGAGGGCGATCCACGGACCGTTATTGCCTATGACGTCGTAATTGATGCAAACGCCACGAAGGACCGCTTCAGGCACCGCCAACCCCATTCGTTATTGTCACGCCGAGTTTTGTAGCAGCGGGGGCAATCTGGCCGCCAGCTGAAATGGCATATCCGCACCCTGTTATTGTGCTAGTTTGAACCTGTAAAAGTGCCTTGTCCGGCAGCCGCGGGGGCGGCAATGAGGCGGCGCGATTTCATTGGTTTAGCGGGCAGTGCGACAGTCACGTGGTCGCTCGCCGCGCATGCGCAACAGGCGGCGACGCCGCTGATCGGCGTGCTCATGAACCGGGGCGCAAACGATCCAGAAGGTCAAGCGCGGCTCGCGGCATTCCAGCGCGGGCTGCAAGATTTGGGCTGGAGCGCGGGCGACAACGTCCGCATTGAGACCCGCTGGGGCGAGGATGTTGTCGAGCTTGAACGCAAATACGCCGCGGAGTTAGTTGAGCTCTCGCCGGATATTCTCCTGGCGGCGGGGACCTTGGGCTTGACGGCCGTGCAGAATGTGAGCCGTACCTTGCCGACAGTGTTCGCGGCGGTCACTGATCCCGTCGGTGCAGGCTTTGTCGTTTCTCTTTCGCGGCCGGGCGGAAACGTGACCGGCTTTATGATCTATGAGTACAGCCTGGGCGGAAAATGGTTGGAACTCCTCAAGCAAATTGCGCCGGGTGTGACGCGCGTTGCTGTGCTCCGCGATCCCGTCAATCCGGCCGGGATCGCCATGTTTGGCGCCATCCAGGCCACGGCGCAGTCGTTCGGGGTCCTGGTGAGCCCGATCGGCACGCAAAATGCCGGAGAAGTCGAGCGCGCCATAGTGGCCTTTGCCCACTCTCCGAACGGCGGTCTGATTGTGACGCCTAGTGCGTCGGCGTCGGTTAACCGAAATCTGTACGTCGCACTTGCAGCCCGTTACAAACTGCCGGCGGTCTATCCTTTTCGTTACATAGCGATCGGCGGTGGGCTCGCGTCATACGGACCTGACCTTGTGGAACAGTTTCGCCTCGCGGCGGGGTATGTCGACCGCATTCTTAAAGGTGCAAAGCCCGCCGACCTGCCAGTTCAGGCACCGACCAAATACGAGCTGGTGATCAATCTTAAAACAGCCAAAGCGCTCGGCCTTACGGTGCCGCCACCATTGCTCGCACGCGCCGACGAGGTGATCGAGTGAGTGGCTGGATGTCTACTAGTTGTGGCCCAAACCGGACATTCCGTTCACGCTCACAACGTGATATTTTTATCAGTGACGGACAGGAGAACATGCGTGAACCGGCACCGTCCGACGCTCGTTCTTGTCGCGCTGACCGTTTTCGCGGTGTCTTACACCTACGCCGCTTCAGCGCAGATGAAGGCTTCCGCGCCCGAGAAAATGATGCCAAGCACCAAAGCGCAGAAGATGCGCGAGTGCGAAAAGCGAGCTGATCAACAAAAGATAAAGATGGAGGACCGCTCCCGTTTCGTAAATGAGTGCATCGCAGCCGGAGCAAAATAGACGTGGAGATGACCTCCTGGTTTTGTAAGATCAGCGCGGAGATCGCGGGGGAAAGAAAGGGGTAATGCCATGGGTGTCACCATCATCGAGCCAGAGCCTGCTGATGAGATTCTCACGTTCGAGGTTTCTGACGCAGCGTTGGAGACCGCGGCGGGCACGGGTAACGAAAAAGTCGCGCGCTACACGCTTTATTTCTGCACCGCTTTAGATCTTTGTCCGGGGCCCTGAGTGGAAAAAAATGGACCCACCGCAAGTGGATAAGGCTCGTGTCTTCAAACTGAAACTAATCGGGATCGTGATCGGAATTATTATTGTCATTCCTATCTTGGCGTGGAAATGGGGATTTTTGTAGCGCAGTCCGATCTAGCGGGTGACTTATCAGAAACTCACGGCCATCGACCGCGCATGCAACGTGCATAGGCGCTGTTGTACAGCGTAGACCTTTGAACGCCACGCGACGCTCCGCCGACAATCGCACCAGCGCCGGCGCCCCGCCGGGCCCCTCGGCCGCCATCCACGATTCCGCCAATGGCCGCCCCTCCGAGCGCGCCGCGCACAACGCCGCCCATGGCGCCGCCGGCCGAATAACGCATGGAGTAATCGCGGGCGTAAGCTCGGCAAAAATGCGATTGTGATGCGGCAGAAGCGGCCGTTATCGGCAGCGCAAAACCCAGCGCCGCGAAAGCGATGGCGGCAACAAGCTTCACATGGTGGCCCAATTTCAATCTCCTGCAACTGTGCGTCGGCCAATTAAATCTTATTTCATATGGGCACTATTGGACTGTGGCCCATGGGCGAGCCCAGCTACCGGAATATTAGATTTTGCCGAAATCGCCATGCCGACCGAGGCCGTCCTTGAAACGGCTCGCTCCAGCCACGCCATCCTCAATCAGCGCTTTGCGTCCATTGTACCATTCCTGAATAAGCGCTTCGCGTACGCCAAGCCCATGGCTCTTGATAGCGGACCGTCGATCGGCACGCACACACACTTGGGGAAAGCGCGCGATCTCCCGCGCCACCGCCTCCGCCTTCTCGCGCGCGCCTCCCTTGGGGGTAACGTATTCGCACAGGCCAATGCTCAAGCACTCTTCCGCCGGTACTTTGCGTCCCGTGAGAATAATCTCCAGCGCTCGACCTTGCCCAACAATGCGAGGCAACCGCACGGTTCCTCCGTCAATCAGTGGAACTCCCCAACGCCGACAATAGACGCCGAAGTACGAATCTTTCGCCATGACTCGGAAATCGCACCAGAGGCCTAACTCCATCCCTCCGGCGACCGCGGGGCCCTCTATGGCCGCAATGACCGGTTTATCCAACTCAAGTCGAGATGGGCCCAGCGGGCCGCGAGGGATTTCACCGCCGTTAGCGTGCGGCCCAGCAACAGGAATATCGAGTTCGCCGAGCGGATAATCCGCGTTCAGTGTGCTGACATATTTGAGATCCCAGCCCGCGCAAAAGGCGCCGCCTGCACCATAGAACACCGCAACGCAGGCATCCTTATCGGAATCGAATTCAAGAAATGCGGCTGTCAGCGCATTTGCGCTTTTGGGATCCATGGCGTTACGCGCCTCGGGACGGTCGTGAATGATCGTCCACACCGGTCCGTCCTTTTCCACTCGCACAGTCATTGCCAATCTCCCGGTTATTGTTTGATCGAACTATGGTCGCCATAATTATTGCCTGTGGTAAAGTTCTAAAATCATCGCTTTCGGAATGACGATGGCAAGTACGAGGACGACCACCATGTCGAGGAAGTTGTCCAGACGTGAAATGCTAAAGGCATCAGTCGCCGGAGTCGGAAGTGCGGTTTTCGCGCAGCCGGTCCGGGCCGCTCTGCCCGAAGCTGAAACGCTTAGCCCGGCATTGATCGAAGCCGCGCGCAAGGAAGGCAAGATTGCGTTCTACAGTGCGCTCGAACTGAACATATCCGAGAAACTAGCGAGAACGTTCGAGGCGAGATATCCGGGTATTGCCGCGCGCGTCGAGCGCTCCGGGGCAGAGCGAATCTTTCAGCGAATCGGGCAGGAGCAGGAAAGCCGTATCAACGCGGTCGATCTTGTCTGCAGCACCGACCCCGCGCATTTCATTTTCTGGAAACGCAAGGACTGGATCGCGCCATATGTGACTAAGGACATGACCAGGTATCTGCCACGCGAGCAGATAAATCCTGATGGCACCAGTGCGACGGTGTGCGCGTGGTTCTCGGTGATTGGCTACAACACCGAGCTCGTCAAGGCTGAGGACGCACCGAAAAGTTATGCGGATCTGCTCGATCCGAAATGGAAAGGCAAGATCGCTAAGGGTCACCCGGGCTATAGCGGGGCGATCCTGACGGCGACCTACCAGATTTCGCGCGATCTCGGCTGGTCATATTTCGAAAAGCTCGCGCAACAGCAGGTATTACAGCTGCAATCGGCGGCTGAGCCGCCGCGCAAGATCGCGTCCGGCGAACGCGCCGTCCAGGCCGACGGCAACGATTACAGCCTTGCTTTGTACAAAGATGCAGGGCGGCCGGTCGAAGTCGTATATGCGAGCGAAGGCACGCCGCAGATCATCGTCGAGACTGGCATATTCCGCAACTCACAGCACCCGAATGCCGCGCGGCTATTTCAGCACTTTTTATTTAGCGTTGAGGGTCAGCAAATCTTCATCGATTTTGCCCATCGTTCATTCCACGCACAGGTTAAAGACAGGCCGGGTCGACCGCCGCTCTCCGCGATCAAGACAATGAAGAGCGACCCCGTGGCGGTGGAAGCGCAGAGCGAGGAGATCAAGGCGCGCTATTCAAAGATTTTCGGTGTCTGACCACGTAACGCTGGTCGCACTCGCTTCAACTGCAGAGATTGATCCGGAAGCGTATTCTGCTTCAGACGGCCCATTTGATGATTTATGTCCAGAACGAATGTTCCGGCTAGGACAAGGAAGAGAAAATGGAGCTGCTCGACAAAATCGTCGTCGTAACCGGAGGAGGCAGCGGGATAGGACGCGCACTCTGCGAGGCATTTCACAAAGCCGGCGCGAAAAAGGTTATCGTCTCGGACGTAGATCGAAAGGCCGCCGAAGTAGTGGCGGCTGAGAACGCGGGCGCCGCAGTCCTTTGCGATGTGGCACAGGAGACGGACGTCAAATCGTTAATCGAAAAGGCTGAGTCCCAGTTCGGGCCGATTGACCTTTTTTGCTCCAATGCAGGCGTGGCGCTCGGTTTCAAACCGCGTGTAGAAAATGCGGCTGCAGGCCCCGACGAACTTTGGCAGCGGGCCTGGTCTATCAATGTAATGGGGCACGTCTACGCCGCACGTCACCTTATACCGCGCATGAAGGCGCGTGGCAGTGGTTATTTACTCAACACCGTATCGGCTGCGGGTCTGCTTACTCAAATTGGAAGCGCGATTTACTCGACGACGAAACACGCCGCAGTTGGCTTTGCAGAGAATATTGCGATCGCTCATAAAGATGATGGGATCAGGGTATCAGTTCTTTGTCCGCAGGCCGTGGACACGCCACTGCTACACAGCCTTCCCCTGGGGCCGCAATCTGGAGACGGCATTTTGTCCACGGAGCAAGTTGCGCAGGCTGCGATCCAAGGTCTCAGGCGTGAAACATTCCTGATCCTGCCTCATGCCGAAGTGCAGGGCTACATTCGCAGAAAAACGGAAGATCGAGACCGCTGGATTGATGGCATGGTGCGGCTTCAGCGTCGTTCCTACGGTCCCGAACCTTAAGTGAAGTAAGCAGCGAGATGACGTTTCAGTTGTGCCAATGTGACGCAGCGCTCGCAGACTATCCCGGCGCCAAACTCGCAACCGCTTCGTGCCCTGCGATCCTGCCGAATACAAGAGCGCGCAGGACGGAAACAGCATTCGGTGCCGTCGCATAAAAATGGCCGGTAATTTCACCGGCAGCGAATAAGCCCGGGATCGGAGTGCCATCGCGTAACACGCGGCTGCGTGCGTCGGTTGCAAGCCCGCCGAAGGTGTAGGCGACGGCGCCAACCAGCGGATAAGCGAGGTACGGCGGCGCACTAATTGCGCGCGCCCAATTCGATTTCGGCGGATTGAGCGTGCGATCGGCAGCGAGCCCGTCACAGCGTGTAGGGTCGAACCGTTTCGGATCGCCTGTGCAGGCAGCGTTATAGGCCGCCACCGTGCCTGCCAGATTGTCCGCATCCACGTCGATGAGCTTCGCCAGTCCGGCAAGTGTCTCGGCGCGTATCGGCGGCACCTCGGAGCGGATGGCGCGCTGATAATCAGCAATCTCCAGCAGGCGGCTGTCGAGAATCGCATGGGCAATTGCGCCCGGGACCTTGAAGTGTATGTCGCGCGCAAACCATTCCCAAGTCTCGTGCACGAGACCGCCACCCTCATCAAAAAAACGACGACCTTTCTGATTCACGACGATGCCGTAAGGATAGACCAGCACGACCGGTGCGGAATTTTTGCTGCGCGCGTCAATCGGTTCGGCGTGCATACCATTCCAGTCGCCGGAACGATCGGCGCCGAGCTGCATGGCCATGCGTATGCCATCACCGGTGTTGAAACGTGTGCCCGGCGAGATCAGCCGCATCGTCTCGGCTCCATCACCGAAGTGTGCACGCATCATCTCGCCATTGCCCTGAAAGCCGCCGCAAGCCAGCACGATGGCGTCGGCCGGCAAAGTCTCGCGTGATTTGCCTTGCTCGATGATGAGGCCACTGATACGGCCATTTTCACTGACGATTTCACGCGCCGCACAGCCGTGATGGAGTGCAATGCCTGTCTGCCGGGCCGCGCGGGTCAGGTCTTTCACGAGGGTCGGACCGCCGCCGGACGGCTGAATGCGCGGGGGACCCTTCGCCAGATAATATGTCGGTTGAATGAATTCGACGCCGTACGAGGCGATCCACTTGATCGTCGCCGGAGCCTCCGCCGCAAGCCGCGCGAAATAGGTTTCGTCGCCTTGGAACTTGGTCGCCCCCAGCAAGTCTTGCACAAAGCCCGGCTCTACACGGGCCGGCGAAGCCATCCGCATGTACGATGGCGACCAACGTGTGTTGCCGCCGGCTTCGTCTTTCTCGGCCTTGTCGGCCAGCGTGACCTTGATTGGCCAGTTGCGCGCGCGCGCCATCTCGGCGGCCGCCAGCGCGGCGGCCAGTCCTGCCGCGCCCTGGCCGACGACGATTAAACTGCGCGTTGACGGGTTCATGATGTTGTGTTTCTGCGGGCCCCGCCACGATCACGGCAATGATCAAATTCGAATAGTGCTGTAACAGTAGAGGTTTAATTGGCAGCTGCCAAAAATATATCGGTTTGCGACCGCCGGAAGGCATAATCCGCCCCTTCAAGGGTACTGCTTTGAGCTGGTACGATGCGTTGTCCTGAGCGATGGAGGGGCAATGAGACGACGCGAGTTCAGTACTTTGCCTGGCGGCGCGGCGGCCGCGTGGCCGTTCGCCGCGTATGCACCACAAATTAAGAGGCTCCGCCGTGTCAGCGTATCGATGGCGGGCGTTGTGGCGACCGCATCAATGTTCTTCACGGTCGGCGCGACCTCCGCCGATCCTTATAAATGGTGTGCTGTCGATAGCACCGGCGGTGGTACTAACTGCGGCTTCGTCACCGTCGAACAATGCCGTGCCACTATCAGCGGAAGGGGTGGTTTCTGCGAGCCCAAGCAGGTTATTCCGCCAAACTTGTCTCCAGCAGCAAAATTCGCAGCACCTAAAACAGATTCGAGCGGGGGGAACGGTAAATTGATGGATTGCGTGACCACGTCCTGCAAGATCAACTGTTCTCCTAACGTAGCGAAACGATTCAGGCCAAAATGGTGTGTGTACTTTAAAGAGCCAGTGTGAAGCGACTGCCCGCTCTTGTGGAGGTAGGGGGCATCGCCAATTCACGCCTGGTGTTCGCTAATGGGCCCCAGCGGGCACCGGCCGGCCCATGCCTTGTCGAACTAAGTGTGAGCCAAAATCCAAAGCTCTGCGACTTCTTTATGCCATTGTTGTTCAATGCCGCGCTGAGCGTCATTTCGAACAGACCAGTACCCGCCGCCATGCATTCTAAATAACTTGGGCCTCCACTCGGTCGATTTCGGACCAAAACGCCGTAGCTCAGCATTTATCGTCTGGCGAAAATCTTTTGCTGAATCGAGGTTTTTCACCAAGTCTCTCCAACGCCTTTCGATAAGCGGGTTAAATACCGAATTGTGCAGGGGATGCGCTTCGTCTGCACCCAACTCATCCAACACTTCCAAAATCACGTCCGCGAGACGCTTGCTCATTCGGCCATGCTAGCGTCTTCCCGATTGAAATGTTGCTACCAGATCGCAGCTAACTCGACTAAAGATTGATTTTTTTGCCCTGCACGTCCGTTTGCGCTCCTGGTCGACATTCGAATATCTGCTGAAGGCGCATACCTGCAAATCGGGTTTTTTGTGATGGGCATCACATCTGCCCGGGGTGCTTTCTCCTAGGTCGTCGGCATCAAATAGACGGCGAGGGGGGTACCACGGTGAAAATTATAAAACGCTCAATTGTCCTCGACGGACGCAAGACGAGCGTGTCGCTTGAAGAGCCATTTTGGGATGGATTGCGCGAGATTGCAGACCACGAAAATCTGGCGAGATCGGCGCTGGTAAGGAAGATTGCTCAGCAGGGCATCAGCGATAATCTCTCGTCCGCAATTCGAGTATTTGTATTTAGCCATTTCCGAACTTCCAGCAGCCAGCGCAAATCATCTGGCGTACATGGCCTCGGTATTCCGGCCGCAGGCTCCGATGAGGCATCTGGACGTCAGAGCGGCCTGGCAGTTTCGCGATTCATTCATCGCCCCGCGAACCGACGTCGCGCCGCCGGCATAACATCCTGACCCGCTATAGAAATGAACAAACCATTTTACTGTAACTATGCAGGCGTGCCGACAATCATCGGCGAAACCCGCGCGTGGGCGTTCGTCAGGGGCGCATGGAAGGAAGTGGATCGCAACGAAGCCTACACCAAGGCGCAGCTTATCGGGGAGCCGGAGTTCAGGCGTTTATTCGGTCAGTTACCCCCGCTACCCCCGCCTTCCAAGGCACAATCCCGTTAGTGATTCCGCTGTTCTGATAGCTGCTGCTATTTCCTGGCGGGCATGTTACGCGCGCCGATACATTGTGGTGATGGCAGGAAGGCTATCGTCATCTCGCATAAATTTGCGATCGCATGCCTGTCGATTACAATCCTGGAGACTCGCTGAGATGCGAGGTTCGTGACATGAAACTTCGTGTCGTCCGCTTTGGGCTCGCATTGTTGTTCAGCGCCAGCGGCGCTGGCTTGTGTCAAGCCGATTGTGCCGCGCTCTACGCGCTCGCTCAGCGACACGCCAACGATATGGCTCGCCGCAATAGCCTCGATCATGCCGGCTTCATGCGGTATCGCGGGCCGGCGGGCGCGGTCGCTGAGAATGTCGCGGTCGGGTGCGAAACAGAGGAATGTGCGAGGCGCGTGTGGACGCAATCGCAGCAGCACCGCGCGAACATGATGCTCGGTGGATGCCAGGCCGTTGCCTCTGCGCGGTCCGCCAGCGGCCGCCGCTACTGGGTGATGGAGATCGGCAGCAGCAGCGGCGGTGGTGGAGGCGCGGGTCGCGACTTCTCCATCGAAGGCAGCAACGCACCGTAAACGCGCGGGGAGGTGGCCGCCAATCTCGGTGTGCCACTAAAATACGAAATTTGCTTGCACGCAATGAACGGCTTCATGCTTGCTGTTGGCCCCGAAAAGGTGCGGACATCGGTTGCAAGAAACAAAATTGGCAAGTCATGAACGCAATAGTCGCGGCGGCCTCTGGAAAGTTCGAAGCCCAGCTGCCGGTGCTTATTATCGGGGCCGGCGCTGCAGGGCTATGCGCTGCGCTAGCAGCCAAGGAGGTTGGGATTGATGTGGCTGTGGTCGAGCGCGACGCGGTACCGGCAGGTTCGACGGCGCTGTCAGCCGGTCTTATCCCTGCCGCGGGAACCCGCTTTCAGCGCGTCAAGGGGATCAAAGACAGTCCGCAGCTTTTTGCCGACGACATCCAGCATAAAGCGAGGGGCCAGTCTGATCCCATCGTCGTGGACGCGGTAACGCGTGGGGCTGGTCCACTGGTTGAATGGCTCGCGGATCGCCACGGACTTCCATTCGATGTGGTCGATAACTTCAATTATCCGGGTCATTCGGCCTTGCGCATGCATGGCCTGCCGAGTCGGACTGGGCGGGAGTTCGTTGACCGGCTGCGCAATGCTGCCGAAGCGAACGATATCATGATCCTGACCGAACGTAGCGCGGAGCGTCTTTTTGTCGAACCCGACGGCCGCGTCCGTGGCATCGAAATTGTGCACCGTGAACGCGGGCGCGAACAGATCGGCTGTGAAGCCTTGATACTCGCCTGCAGTGGTTTCGGCGGAAATCCGGATCTAGTCCGCCGTCACATCCCGGATATGGCCAATGCGCTCTATTTCGGCCACCCGGGCAATCGTGGTGACGCTATCATTTGGGGTGATGCGCTCGGCGCGGCACTTTTACATCTCGGCGGCTACCAGGGTCACGGCTCGGTTGCCACGCCTCATAATATCTTGATCAGCTGGGCGGTCATCATGCGGGGCGGCATTCAGATCAATCGGGAAGGTCGCCGGTTTTGCGACGAAACGCGTGGATATTCAGAGCAGGCGGCCGAAGTATTGCGACAGCCAGGGCAATTTGTCTGGACCGTTTTTAACGAACGGATCGCAAACGTGGCGCGGCAATTCGAGGACTTCCGTGAAGCGGAACGCGCCGGCGCAATCTTGAAGCAAAAAAACATTCCCGACCTCGCAAATGCGATGCATGTTCCCGTTGAAACTTTTGTCGCCGAATGGAATGACGCTGAAAAACTGAAATTGAACGGCGGCCGGGATCGATATGACCGCCAATTTCGACCGGAACAATTGTGCGGGGCGCCGTACTGTGCGGTCAAAGTTACCGGAGCACTTTTTCATACGCAGGGTGGGCTTGCGGTCGATTTAAGCGGTCGTGTCAAACGTAAAGACGGAACAATATTTCCTAATTTGTTCGCGGCCGGAGGCGCCGCAGCCGGTGTATCCGGCTCGACCGCGGAAGGCTATTTGTCTGGCAACGGCTTGTTGACCGCCACCGTACTTGGCTATTTGGCGGGAAAAGCAGCGGCGGAGCAAACGCTGATCTCATTGTCCTGATCGAATTAAATAATGTCTCTAACTCGTGTACGGCGAATTACGTGTCGGAATTTAACGTTGATGTTTTATCTTAATGAGTAAGTTTGGTTGCGATCCGCATCCAAGCAACAGCATTCTTACCGCCGATAACGAGATGCGGCGGCAATAATGATCAAAGAAATTTCACAGCGGATCTTTAGCGCGGCAATTGTCTTCCTTTGGGTTATTGTAGTTTCGGCCTCTGTCGCAATAATTTTGGCCTCCACAATGGGCGGAGGAATTGAATGGCTTTAAAATTCTCGATCCGCTTCAGTATTATCGGAAGGTGATTGGTGACTCTACAACGGGACCGGACGTACTCACTTCAACTTTAAATGCCTTTTCCGCTGCAATTCTGAATATTTTATATTCGGAATTTGGTTGAATAACAAAATTAAGAACAGCCGATTTGGAATCCCTGGCTCGCCAAGAGGCGATTATCTTGAATGCGCCACCGTCATCTTCAACCCAACATTCTGCGGCAGATTTGTTATCGTTCCAGTCACACGAAGCACTTTCGCCAATCTCCCTTTTCGTTTTTGTGGACTTTATGATTGTTTCGACAATGAAATCTGCCTCTAACGGTCTTTTCTTTGGTTTGAAAGTCGCGTCAAACAGGATTTTTTCAATTTCACCCGCTCTTCTCGGGTCGCTAAAAATGAGGCCCACCCGATTTTGTTGATAGGATTTTGGCGAAAACTGCAGCTGCAAAAGTTGATCTTGAGTCCACGAAAAGGAAGCATCAAGTCTATCTTTTGCCGACGCTCCGGTTGCAGATAGAATAAGCGCGATAGCGAATGATGTTGGTATTTTTCGTCGTTGCGTAAATCCAAGCAAGAGTCGTGTCATCGGCGGCCCTCGGAAATCGCTTTCCGCAGAATACGCATTGTATCGGCCAAAATAAAGCCACCTCGTTTCGGCATCAAAATGAGGACGTCTAGTTCTGGCGGCCGCTCAAGCCTTATGTAGCGCGTTCCAGACCAACGCGAATATCGATCCGATCACAAACCCAATAGCGGCGGTCACGATGATTAGAATGACCGCTCTTGCGATCGCAAATGGTTCGATAGTGTAAATTGGCTTGATGAAATGCATCCAGAATACGAAATCGATGACTGGCTGGGCCCATCCTGATGCGACCAGCGCCGCCCAGCACAAATGATAGCCGCCCAATACGATGCCGACGACCAAGCCGGACTTTATTACGCCAATGTGCCCGCTCATGTCGATTTCCCTCTTATAGGGCGTAGGTCTACTGACCAAGAGCAATTGATCCAGCCCAACCTGGCTTTGCAGATTTGAGTCGAGCATTATCAGTCGGCCGGGCGTTTGGTCTTCTGACCGCCCCGCGTGCCACGAATTCCCGCTACTGGGGATAGAGTGGACCTAGCAGGGCGCTGACCACTCCGGTGCAAATGCACCCTCGGAGCTTTTCGCTGTCGCAACGGAATCCTGGCGCCGTTAGGTAGCTCTACGAACCGCCTTACGAATTCCCCGCAGCTCTCAACAATATACTTCGTCCCCACGGGCAACCGCCGTGGCAGCTGATATACGCTGTTCACTTGACTTCCCCCAGTCCCAATTAGCCCGACGGAATTACCGAGAAATTTCTTGTCCGGATTTTGTCAGAATTGCAGTTATCCTCACAATCAAGACGGTATAATCCGACCAGCGCGCGACCGACTGGTCGGCTGCGCCGCTAACTGCACTACAAATTGCGTGTTGCGTTTTCGAGATACGCGCGAACACAACAATTGAGATGATCGAGTGACGTCGCTCGGTGCCCGCCGATAAAATATGAGCGTCGGCCGACCACCTACATATGAAGAGTCATTTCGTTGACCATTTGAATGGCGGCCTGCGTGTACTGACCGCTACAATACGTATCGTCCAGCCAAAGAGCTACGCCAGACAATACGACAAGCCAAAGAAATCCGCGCATCCGATCAATCTCCAAGATCCGGGTCGAAGAGACGTAGCTATAGCGGTAAACCGTTCGCGGCCGACTAATCAGCCGGCCGCAGTCCAGGACATCTTGGTAAGCACATTTTAACGCGCTTCAGTCGCGTCTGCGCGGCCACTCCTTGTCGTCACAGCCGAATAGGCGCAGGCTTTACGCGCGGCAACCAATTCATGTGGGGCTTTCTGTATAGGGGGAGTACATGAAAAGTCTTTTCCTTGTTATTGGCACGACGGCGACGCTCATGCAGCCTGACATCACCAATGCCGCTGAAATCAAGGTTCTATCCACCCAGGCGACTGAGGGGGCCTACCGCGAATTGGTCCCGCAATTCGAAAAGGCTACCAGGCACAAAGTCACGACCATTTTTAGCGGCACGCTAGATGTCCAGAAGCGGCTCGCGGCTGGCGAAAGTTACGACATGATCATCATGGCCGCCCCGGCGATCGATGCGCAAATCAAAGCCGGCAAGGTTGTGGCCGGCAGTCGTGTCGATATCGCCAAATCTGGTGTAGCGGTTGGCGTACCAAAGGGCGCGCCCAAGCCCGACATCAGCACCACTGAGGCGCTAAAGAAAACCGTGCTGGCCGCCAAGTCGATCGGCTATTCGACCGGCCCGAGCGGCGTATATGTCATCAACCTGTTTGAAAAGCTTGGCGTAGCTGAGCAAGTCAAAGACAAGCTCAAACAGACGCCGACCGGCGTCTTCGTCGGCAGCATCATCGCCAACCGCGAGGTCGAGATCGGGTTCCAGCAGGTCAGCGAGCTTGCGGACTTTCCCGGCGTCGATTATGTCGGCCCGCTGCCGGCGGAAGTGCAACAGACTACCCTGTTCTCTAGCGGCATCATCGTTGGTGGCAAGGAAGCTGAGGCGGCGGGGGCGCTGGTCAAATTCCTGACCAGCCCTGAAGCAGGCGCAGCCTTCAAAAAGCGTGGCATGGAGCCGGGCTAACGGCAGGACATCCAATTATCGCTTCTTGATGCCTGCTTTCTCGATCACCCGCGACCATTTGACGACGTCGCTTTTGATTCGACGATGCAAATCATCGGACGACATGCCGCGCGCATCCATACCGGCGGCGTTTGAAAACTTTTGTATCTCGGGAGACTTAAGTGCTTCGTCCACTGCGCGGTTGAGCTCGGTGACAACATCAGCAGGCGTTCCCTTGGGGACAGCGAGCCCATTCCAACTTGTCACCTCATAGCCAGCCAGGCCGCTTTCGATCACAGTTGGAACATTTGGCAGATTACTCGCGCGCTCGCGTGCGGTGGTGGCAAGGACAATCATCTGGCTGCTAGTGATAGGCGATTGGAATCCGACAAAGTATTCGAAAGCGACGTCGACGTCACCGCGTAAAACGGCATTCGCCAGATCCGGCGTCGTCTTATATGGAACGATTGTGACGTCGAGTTCGGCCATGGTCCGAAAGAGCTCGGCGGAAAGGTTTTGCGCGCTGCCGGCGTTGATGGTCCCGAAGTTCAGCGTGCCGGGATGAGCCTTGGCGTTAGCGATCACGTCCTTGATCGTTTGGTAAGGTGATCCGGCTTTCGTCGTGATAACAAGCCCATAGGACGCTGTAGTCGAGATCGGGATGAAATCAGTCTCAATGTTGTAAGGTAAGGACTTGAATAACGCTTTTGCTATCGTGAGGCCGCCGCCCACCATGACAAGAGTGTATCCGTCGGCTGGCGCCTCCCGAGCCGACTGCATGCCGACAACGCCACCGGCGCCTGGCCGGTTTTCAATAAAGAACTGTTGGCCGAAACGTTTACTAAGATCCTGTGCCACAAGTCGCATGGTCACATCGGCGATGCCACCGGGGCCGTAAGGCACAATGATGCGCACCGGTTTCGACGGATATGTGTCGGCCCGTACCGCCGTGACCGTCATCGTAACAATGAAGGCGAGTGACATTCCTAAGAGAACCGACGTCGTACATTGCATCAAACGCCTGGCGGTGAGGATGACAAAGGGTTGCATTTTTGCGTTCATGGCCAGAAGCGACTGGTCCGGAGATGGAAGGCATGACTTGAGTAACAATATCCTTTGGGCGTGTTCGAGCCGCACCCGCGCATGTATTTCCCTGCTGGTTCTCGGCGATGCCGCTTTACGGTGACGACTCATTGCCCTACGGAAGACAGCCACTATGCCAACGACCACCATCGATATCCATCCGCACATCATCTCCAGCGATGCCGCCCGTTACCCTTTGGCGCCGCTGGGCGGCCACCAATCCGACTGGTCGCGCACGCGGCCTGTCACGCTAGAACAGCTGGTTGCCGCAATGGACATGGCCGACGTACAGAAGGCTGCGATCGTGCAAGCCTCGACCTGTTACGGGCACGACAACTCCTATGTCGCGGACGCGGTGGCTGCCTACCCGAAGCGCTTCACCGGCGTGTTTTCCGTCGACGTGCTTGCGAACGATGCCCCGGAACGTATGCGCCACTGGCGCGCCCATGGCTTAACCGGCATGCGCCTTTTCACTTTCGGCAGCACCATGTCCGAGCAAGCCAACTGGCTCGATGACCCGAAGTCATATCCCGCCTGGGCGTGCGCGAGTGAACTCGGGCTTTCGATCTGCCTGCAAATGTCAGCCAAGGCCATTTCGCAGGCAACGCGCATGGCCGAGCGCTTTCCGAAGGTGTGCATCATTCTAGATCATTGCGCGCGACCCGACCTGGCCGACGGGCCGCCTTATAATGCTGCCGCCGGCCTGTTCGCGCTGGCGCGCCACCCCAATGTCTATCTCAAACTTACGCCGCGCATTTTCGCCGAATCCCGCCGTGGCAGAGCCACACCGGAGACGTTTTTTCCGCGGCTCGTCTCCGAGTTCGGCGCGTCGCGGCTGGCATGGGGATCGAATTATCCTTCCAGCGAAGGCAGCCTGCCGCAACTCCTGGCCATGGCACGACAATCGCTATCCTGCTTATCGAACGCCGATCAGGATTGCATCTTTGCCAAGACTGCGCAGACGCTCTACCCGATGCTCGCGGATTGAGGAGTCAATGTGTGACGCGGACCGTGGAAAAAACCAAGTTGTACACCCTGCTCGGAGATTATCCGAACACGATGGCACTCAAAAAGAGTGAAGTGACGTCCAGTCTTGTCGACTTTGACTTCGCCGACGTGAAAGTTTCGAACACGGCCTTCAAGCCGCTTGTACGCGAGGCCAAGTTTGATGTGGGCGAACTGGCGATCGTCACCTATTTGCAGGCGAAGGCCTATGGCAAGCCGTATGTGCTCATTCCAGCAACAGTGCTGGGCCGCGGTCAGCACCACACGATCGCATACAATCCGCAACGCGGCCCGTTAAGGGCATCCGATCTTGAGGGCAAGCGCGTCGGTGTGCGCGCCTATACGCAGACGACCGGCGCCTGGGTACGCGGCTTTCTCAATGATGACTACGGCGTTGATCCCGCGAAAGTCCACTGGGTTACGTTTGAGGATCCGCACCTCGCCGAGTTCAAGGACCCGGATTTTGTTACGCGCGCACCTGAGGGCAAAACATTGGTGCAGATGCTTCTTGATGGCGATCTCGACGCCGCCATTGTTGGCGATAAATTGCCTGACCCGCGGCTTGCGCACCTTATTCCCGATGCCGATGCAGTGGCGCACCGATGGGCAGAAATGCACGAAGGAATCCCGATCAACCATATGATGGTGATTCGAAATACCATCTCAAAATCCCGCCCCGATCTCGTAAGAGAGATTTACCGTATGCTGCACGAGAGCCGGCGCGCGGTACCGCCGCCGCCGGACGGCAGTCCACTCGATCCGTGGCGTTTCGGGGTCGAGGCCAATCGCGGCTCCCTGAAGATCATCATCGACTACAGCTTCCGCCAGAAGCTGATCCCGCGAATGTTTTCGGTCGATGAGTTATTCGACGAATGCACGCGCTCCCTGGGTTGAGTTTACCCAGTCCGAACTGCTCGTGCAGGTACATCGACAGCCTATGGCGGCATTTTGCCTTGCTGAAACGGACAGTGCTAGGCATCCTCATGCCTTGAATACGTATCCAGTCTTTCAAGGGCGAGGTCGCATCAACGCGATGCACATTTTTGACGAACCCAAGATCGACTGCCACGCGCATGTGTTGGATCCGGTGAAATTTCCGTACGGCAGAGACATCGCCTACAAACCCGCCGGGCAAGAAATTGGCACGACGGCACAATTGATTCAGGTCATGAAAACCTATGGGGTCAGGCATGCGCTCCTGGTGCAGCCGAACTCCGGATACGGCAACGACAATTCCTGCATGCTCGATGCGATTGCGAAAGGCGAGGGCCGCTTCAAGGGTATCGCCATCATTGATCTTCAGGCGAACGTCGCGACGCTAAAGGAAATCCAGGCGCGTGGAATCGTTGGTGCGGCGATCAATCCGACATTTCACGGCAACGAATACTACAGGCAAGCCGACAGCTTGATGAAGCGGCTTGCCGATCTCGATATGTTTTTCAATCTCCAGGTAGAGAATGATCAACTGCTGATGTTCGCACCGTGGATCGAAAAGATTCCAGTAAAGGTCCTGATCGACCATGTCGGACGGCCGACACCGCCGGCAGGAATCCAGCAGCCAGCATTTCAGGCCATGCTGCGATTGGCGAAGACCAGACGCGTGAACGTAAAGATTTCCGGCTATTTGAAATTTACCAAGGGGTCTTATCCGTTCGAGGACTGCTGGCCATTTGTCCGAACGCTCGTCGACGCGTTCACGCTTGATCACTGTATGTGGGCGTCGGACTGGCCTTATCTGCGCGCGCGGGAGCGGCAGGATTATGGACCGCTGGTTCAATTAGCCGGTCAGCTGTTCCCGAATTCCGACGACCGGCGCAAGCTTTTCTGGGACACCCCCAATCGCTTGTTTAAATTCGCGCAATAACAAATGTTGACCATATTCCTTGCTGTGCGGGCAAAATAATTCGTACACTTCGTCGCGTTCCGCACGGAAAGGTCGGGAAGACAGATCTGGCCATCAGAAGGTGCTCATAGGAACGGCTCAGAGCGTCCCATGCAATGTAAAATCCCGCTTTCATTATGTGTCAGTGTTCTCGGTTCGCAAATAACCGTGGCCGCGGAAAGAGAGATGCCAAAATTCGACATCACTACGACCTGCCGGGCATCAGGTTCGGTGCAAACTCGCGCGAAGTGCATGCAGGACGAACAGGCGGCACGTGATCAACTTGCAAAACTATGGGCGCAATTCAAGCAATCAGATGCTGCGCGCTGCATTCAAATAACAACAACCGGGGGTGCTCCAGGCTATGTTGAATTGCTTACGTGCCTGCAGGCAGCAAAACTTGAGGAAAAGGCCCCTATAGACCCATTTGGGCCTCTTCCATCAATCGCCAAATAGAGTGAAAGTTTTCTAGAATGCGTATGCGGATGCTATGATTGGCGTGCACAGAAGGATCGGATGATCATGTATTGCCACCGTTTATTGCTTGCGACGCTCGCCCTGGCGGCGACGCTCGCCATGCCCGCCGCGGCTCAGGCGCCGCAATCGTGGACGCAGGTGGGTGGGCTCTCTTGCCAAGTCGACCCGAATGTCGGCTTCATCATAGTCGGTCACCAGTCGATGCGGTGCCTCTTCACCCCGAATGCACCGCTGCCACGCGAAGCCTACGCGGGTGCCATAAGCACTGTAGGTCTGAGCGTCGGAATCAGCGCTGGTGGGGTGTTGGGCTGGGCCGTGTTCGCACCGACCACCGGACTGCCCATTGGTGCGCTTGCTGGCGAATATGTCGGCGCTTCCGCTGACGTTGGCCTTGGGCTCGGCGCTGGCGCGAACGTCCTTCTTGGCGGTTCTAACCGCACCATCGCGCTTCAGCCACTTTCGCTTCAGGGCTCGATCGCACTGAACGTGGTGGCCGGTTTGTCGTCGCTCAAGCTGCGACCTTTGCCAATGTGATGCCGAGTTCGTTGACGACCCGATGGCTACAGCACCGACGTAGCCGGTGCCGTCTAGGGCGAGGCCGCCGTGAGTTCGGTCTTAACGTTGTGGACCGCTCAGACTTAGTTCGCGCTCGGCACGAAAAACATTGCTGTAGAGATTTGCGATCCACCGCCGTCCGCTCGACGTGACGTTGAGGTATCGGATCGCGCTCTGGATCTGCGCTGATACACTGTTCCAATAGAATCGCGGATAGAGATCGGTGATATCAATGGGCGAGGTGTAGCCGAGTTGCCTGTTCATCCCAACTTCTTCGAACTCGCAATAAAGTGCATTAGCCTTGCGGAGATAATTAGGGTCGCCAAGTTGTCCAATAAGATTGGCGGCGCGTACCAACAAGCCCTCTTCGCTGTCGCTATCGTCAATACCGTCAGATGACGGGAAACGCGTGAATTCGATGGCACTGGCGACGCGGGTCGCATCGAGCAGTTTAATCTTGGCCACGCGATCCATCACGAACAGTTTTGATCGATCGACATGATACGGCATTAGCCCGGCGTCTGACGAGCCGCGGGGCAGCGTGATCTTGTTGCCTTTAGCGTCAATAATGTAGCCGCCATCGCCGTCGCCGTTAAGTATGCCACGCACGTAACCAATGTCGTGAAACAAACAGGCGACGATAAGGTGCGCGAAATCGCTGGCATTTGTCTCAGTTAGGAGCCTTCGTCCCCGCAAAATATCGTAGCCGACGAGAGTCACTAGCATCGTGTGCTCGACGTTGTGATAGAGCGCGTCACTGTTGCCGATGCAATCGATGGCAAGTCTGGCAGCGGACTGGACGAGTTCAACTAAATCCGAGTCCGTCGAGCCAAACCGGCGGCCCATGTGCGCGGCGAGGTGAGACCCCAATGCCTCCGCCGCCAGTTCGGGAATGGTAATCATAGCCCCTCCCGCAGCACGCAACCGTGATCGTGGCGTCTAAGCGGAGAAGACGCAAGCATGTGATCATGTCGGTGTTTGATCTATGACTTCTACTTAAAAGCCGCATTGCATTTAGGACAGCACGACTGACCTGCATCGGTTTTGTACGTGCAATACGAACAGGGCATCGCTGCTTACGGAGATCGCACCATATTTGATGCCGGCCAGATGTTTGATGCTGCGAAGGTCGATTCCGCTTTTTACGAGCCCAAGAAACATTATTCGGAATCGAATCACGGAGCTGGGAGCTTTTATAACTTTCGACCATCCATGCGGTTATGCGCTCGGTCGGAACCGCAGCACGGAAGGATCCCAAATGGAAGACAGGCCACCGACATTGCCTATGTCCAGTTTCTAGTGGACATTGAACGCGCGCCTGTTGCTCCAAAAACCACAGAAGGAGAACTACATGTTTCGCACATTGGGAGTAGTGACCCTATTGATGTTGACTGCGGCCATACCGGCTCGTGAGGCGGCAGCCCAGGATCCGCTTGGCGGGGCGATACTTGGAGGCGCCGCAGGCGCCATTATCGGCGGCGTCGCAGGCGGCGGCCGCGGCGCAGCAATTGGCGCTGGGGTCGGTGCAGCCACCGGTGCCATTATTGGCGCGGAGGGCCAGCGGCGCAGGTATGGTCCGGCCGGGTATTACGAGCCCGCACCGGCGGTCGCGGGCGACCCGATTGCGTACTGTATGCAGCGTTTTCGATCCTATGATCCCGCGACACAAACCTATCTCGGATACGATGGTTTCCGACATCCGTGCCCGTAACGTCTTCCCGTCGGAGAATTCGTTGTGGCCAGTTACATTCTGACAACCGTAGGAGATTGTCATGCCCTCCGTCGACCAACTGATCGTCTGGATCGTCGTCGGCCTGATCGGCGGCGGGCTCGCCGGGCTGCTCATCACCTGGGATCGCCAAGGATTCGGCGTGTTCCGCAATCTGGGTCTGGGGCTTGCCGGCGCGCTCGTCGGGGGTCTTGTGTTTCGCGTTTTCGGACTACTTCCGGGGCTTGACAAGATTGCTATTTCACTGCGCGATATCGTAGCCGCCGTTGTCGGATCGCTGATCGTGCTGGTCGTGCTGTGGATCTGGAAACGCTCAAGTGGTCCGCCATGAGGTTTGTACAAATGCAGGGAGTTTCGCTGCACCAGTGTACGATAATCGGCCGATCGATGGATTGAATTGCGCTAACGAATGTCGCTTTTGGGGTGAAGCCGCCATCACGCAGCCCTCTGCGCTAGCCGGAAACCGAACAGTACGATCACCAGACCGGTTAACTGGAAGACGCTCGGCATCTCACCGAGTGCGAGCCACCCAATAAGCAATACAAATGGTGGCACCAGTGTGGGAAATACCGAGGCCCTTCCGGCTCCCAACAGAGCGATTGAACGGACGAACAAATATATTGCTGCTGGGCCGGCCAGGACGCCCTGTAACACTGCCTGCAATAAATTTTCCCGCCATCCCAGCGCAATCATGTGGTCGAAACCGCCCAGAGCCCAATGGCCAGGCACAGCGACGAGTGACAACACGCTAACGACTGCAGCCGCAGGGATCGCGGCAATGCGCCACAGTCGAAGCAGCGTACCGAAGGTAGCGAACATAAGACCCGTAAGCACAAATACGAGATCGCCGGCGACTCCATGGATGCCGATTGTGGTCACCGCTTCAGCACCGATCACCACCAGCCCGCAGACAATGATCAGCGCGCCGATAGCGCGCGCAGCCAGAATTTTCTCGCCCAGCAGACACGTTGCGAGCACGATTCCCCCTAACATTGCGCATGATGGCTGAATTACCCCGCCGTGCCCAAGTGGCACCAGCAGAAAGCCTGCAAAACTGATGATCGCAAAGCCTGGGCCACCAAGGATCGCCAGCAAAACACCTCGGCCCCACCCGACGCCGTTAAGGTCCTTGATGCCGGCCCGCGCCACGAATGGCAGCATTGCAAGACCGAACCAGAGAAAGCGGTGAATAGTGAGATCGGCCGGTGAGAATCCGGCGTCGAGGCCGTGGCGCGTTGCAGCAAATCCGGCGGCCCAGAATAGGGCTGCTCCAGTGCCGCAGACAATTCCGACGGTGATTGAGTTGAAGCGGCTCGTAAAATACAAACGTTCCCCGCCATTCAAGCCGTGGTCAAACTATGACGGACTATGACGGTATCTTTAGTCCACACAAAGCAGCTTTGATTGAAGCGGGCGCCGGTCCCTGCGCCGACTAATGCGCGCTTGGAGCGTAAGGCGGCGCGATTCGGATGTATCCCACTTACCTGGGGTGATCACGCTGCTTCGTCGACCACCTGCTTTGTCGTATTGTCAAGCACGATGGGCGTTTCAAAATACTGAAACTCCGGTTGACTTCCGAAGGTCGCCTGAATCCGTTTTTGAAACTCCGGGCCGTGCCCTAACTTTGCAGCTTCGATGTTTTTCCAATGGTAGACTCCGCCTCCGCGCCGAGAGGATTCATCAAACAAGAATGCTTTACGGATCAGATCTGGGTTGGCCTGCCAGGTCGGGATCGACAGCCGATATTTCGCAATAGCATCTTTGCGGCTCATTCCTTCGGGCAAGCGAAACAACACAATCTCGGTAATCATGCCACGAGCCTCCATATGGTGGGGAGGTTGAGCATATCCGGAAAACGGGTCACCGTTAAGACGGCGCCTCCCGAATCTTGCTCTTATGAGAGATCAGATAATTTGGCTGCTTTTCTCGCGCAGTAAAAACGCATGATGCGCTCCGCGGTGGGGCGACGGAGCGCGATAAATTCAGCCTTTACCTGTACCAAATCGTCGCGAATTACCTCACCACTCGACAGTCGTGATCGATAAATCGCGTCCACTGTCGTCAAGTGGAAACCGATTGCCTTGAGAATTACCGCAACCGGGCTCGACCAAGTGTTCATAAACAACCGTTCAATTTCGATCGCTGAAAGACCAGACAGCTTTGAAATTGAGACAATAACTTCTTCGAGCTTTTTTGCTTTTGCAAATTCGTTCACAGCCGCTTCGTTAAGTGGTCGTGATTTAATAACGAGCTCGGCCGTCCTGTAGTCTTTGGATAAGCCCGGGGTCCGATGTCCGGCAGCCGATGCACTATCGGGTAAAATGTCTTTGATTGTTTCGGTAAGTTCCGGGATATCCGCGATCAGTCTTTGTCGAACGATTTCCGATGCCTTCGATATGAGTTCGCGAAGGTGGTGCTCCGGAATATCAATCCTCCGGGCGACACGTTCTGATAACCAGTCATCGTCGGTGCTTTTTTTAACGAGAATGCCAAAACCAAGATCGGAGATTGCTGCGCCTGGATTGCTGGCCAGAGTACGCAGAACTTCAATGTTACCTTTCGTTACCAACTGATCACTGACTGTTTCGCTAAGTTTGTTACGGGTGGCAATGGCAAGTAGATGCTCCTGCCCCTTAATTGTGATGCATTGGGTAAGAGTTTCGTCGTCCAGCGCACTGGATTGAGAGAGAACAGGTTCTGCGACCTCAATCGCATCATCAAGCGCGAGTGTTCGGATTGTATCGGGAGGTGCGCCGTCGACAGGTGCAAGTCGCTGGGCAAGCTCCGTGCGAGCACTGACTTCGACAGCAGCAATGAGCACTTTTAAAATGCCATCGTATAACTCGAGTTGATCAGCGGAATAGTGCCCTGCATTTACCAGGAAGAGGTCAGTTACCCGACGCAATATGGTTCCGGTTTCGACTGACCGAGTTGCGACTGCGTTTTCCAGATCGGAAATAAGATTTTGCGACAGCACAGGAGTACTCAGATTTGTGCAAATATCGGAAGCTGACCGGTTGATCCTATAAACGAAACGTAAATTCTACCGTAACGCGAAAGCCTAATGAGCCATTAACTCGCAGATTAATTCGCAATGTCTGCGAGTGGCTGCCGGTTCAAGCGGTCGACGCAACACTTCTATCTTGAAGGAGAAAGACGGAGTGTATGCCGATACGTCGAGGGTTTTTCGAGGACTTCGCTGCGGCAGAAAAACCAGGGACTTTGGGATCGCAGGCGATGTGCGCAACGCCTTGGGATTCAAACCCCAGTAGAAAGAATGAGATAGAAGTGTTGCGTCGACCGGTTGAATCCACCACCCAAAGCGGACATCGGGCATGCAAAGGGTCGGTCTTATTGTCCTAATTGTAATGTCAGTCACAAGATATAAGCCTCGACAGCTCCGCCATTAAGGCGCAGGCTTTAAAATATGCGAAGGATTATCCAAGCAAATATCGACAGGCTCAAACAACTGCTGAAAACGGAAACAGATCCGACTAAGCGGGCAATGGAAGCGCGCCTTCTCGCTGAGGAGGAGTTGAAACAAAAACACTTGCCCGCTTACGACAAGAATGAAACCAAGGCTTTTTAATTTAGCGGTGGTCGGTCCATTTGCGCCAATGTGTCGGCTCTATGTCGATGCGCTTTTTCGTCGAAGCATCCAACCAGTCAGTTCCGCTTTTGCGGACCGGAAACACCAGCGCGTGGCTGCCGCGCTTGTCCATCACACAGACTTCAAGGTCGCTATCGGATGGCGCAATTGATACTGGCAGCCATTTGTCAGGTGGCCATTGATCTTTCAGCATAAAATAAATGAGCGCCCATAATAACCAGACCACGTTGATCTGGATCAACGCCCCGCTTAGCGGACTGTGAATTAGTATGTTTCGAGCATTTGGGTGTCACTCCCCGTTCCCAAGCCCCCCGACATCCACGTGTCCCGGAGCCCCTTGGTCAGACGAAAGCCAAGGGGTTTTTAACAACGAGGTTTTTGCGTGCCGATATTCTCGTACTTGTTGGTTGTTGGGTTGATGCTTACCGGCCTGCTATTCTTTGCGGATACTATGATCGTTCCGGGTGCGCTTCCATTTGGAGCGCAAAAGATTGGACTCCCGGAACCCTACAAAGCGCCGCCGTTACTGCCGCAACAGTATTATGCTCCGTTAGCCGCTCGCATGTCCGCTTCTGGCCCGTAGCAGACATCAGCTACTGCACCGCACATGTCCGCTTTTAGGGGTAAAGCAGACATGACCCGTTGCGGATGTCTGCTTTCACGGTCGCTTTCGGGTGCAAAGCGGACATACCTTTTTGCGCCGCACATGTCTGCTTGTGACCCAAAGCGGACATGGGCGGGCCTTCCCCGGCACAGGTTTGAGCCGCTACGATGCCCTGTTGAGGGGCTTAGTGGTCGACAATGAGGCGGCGCGAGTTCATCACGCTAATCGGCACTACCGTTGCTTGGCCGCGTGCAGCGCGTGCACAATCGATGATGCCTACAATCGGCATCCTCAACTCCCGGGCGCCTGGCGAGTCATCCCGTCTCTTGGACGCCTTTCGTCAAGGTCTCAAAGAGACAGGCTTTGTCGAGGGGCAGAACGTTAGGATCGAATATCGCTTCGCTCACAATCAAAACGGACGTCTGCCTGAGTTGGCGACCGATCTTGTTCAGCGTCAGGTGACCGTGATCGTTTCAATGGCTGGCACTCCTGGAGCGCTGGCAGCTAAGTCGGCGACGAAAGTCATTCCAATCGTTTTCCAGGCCGGGGTCGACCCAGTTGCTGCAGGACTTGTCGCCAGCCTAAGTCGCCCAGAGGGCAACCTGACCGGCGTGAGTCAGCTTCTCTCATCAACTTTTGGAAAACAAATTGAGCTGCTGCACGAATTGATCCCAAAGGCCGGCGCCATTGCTTTGCTCATCAATCCGACGAATCAGCTTCATTCCAAGCCCTTGTTGAAAGACCTCGAAGCGGGGGCGCGCACCCTCGGGCTGCAGCTTCAATTTGTGCGTGCCAGCGCTCCCGACGATTTTGATAAGGCCTACGCAAACTTGCTCGAACTGCAAGTTGGTGGCCTTGTGATCGGTCCCGATATATTTTTCCTCGCACACCGCGACCAACTCGTTGAGCTGGCAGCGCGCCATTCAGTGCCGGCGATCTACCCATGGCGCGAGGGAGCAACAGCTGGCGGGCTGATGAGTTACGGATCAAGCCAAACCGAGACGTATCGCCAGGTCGGCATTTATACAGGCCGAATTCTCAAAGGAGAGAAGCCTGCTGACTTACCTGTCCAACAGTCCACCAAGGTTGAATTCATCATCAATCTTAAGACCGCGAAAGCACTCGGCCTCACGGTGCCGAACACGCTTATCGGGCGCGCCGATGAGATAATCGAGTGAAAGCGGCTCATGTCCGCTTTTGGCCCTTAGCCGACATGAGCCATCGCACTGCACATGTCTGCTCTTAGGGGTAGAGCGGCATAGCCTTTCGCGAAGGTCCGCTTTCGCGGTCGCTATTGGGGGCAGAGCGGACATGGCTTTTTGCGGCGCACATGTCGCCTTCTGACCCAAAGCGGACATTGGTGTTGAGCCCGGGACATCTTCCAAGCAATCGGTTCCCGCAAATACAATGCTGCAAAGTCACCCTGTGACATGGGACGGATCCACATGGACAAAGCTGAGCTTTTCACTGATGGAGAGGCCTATGAGCGGATGATGGGCCGTTGGAGCCGTTCTCAGAAAACCAAAACGAAGGCAGCGAGTGATGACAGAGATTGAAAATGTTGAGCGTCCGTATCCACGACCGCTGTCTGGCGCCAAAGTCGGACACCTGCCGTCTGCGCTAATGCCAGCCCGCACTGCTCTCGTTGGTCGCTACGTGACGCTGGAGCCACTTGACGCAGCACGGCATGCGGGTGATCTGTTCGAGGCATCACATGGAAGCGAGGCCGCGATTCAAATCTGGGACTACCTGCCGTGGGGCCCTTGGAAATCTGAAGCGGAATACACGAGTGTCTTACGTCAGCAGACCGCGAGCCACGATCGGATTTACTATGCCGTTCGCATAGCATCAGGCGG